>JANMLZ010000006.1:0-35285 GCA_031372825.1 Cyanobacteria bacterium OTE_58_metabat_593
TAATAACTGACAAACTGCTACTTTCCTATCAGCGATGTAATCTCCGAGCATTTTTAGACACTTGGGGAGACTGGAAACAACAAGATCCACCCAGCGATTTTCTGCTAAAATTGATGCGAGATAGCTCGACATACCAGCAGCAAACTTTAGAATCAGAGAGTTACCAACAACCATATTATCCTAGAGGAGATTGGGCTGCTGGTGCGGCGGCTACCTTGAGTTTAATGCAGCAAGGAGTCGATCGCATTTATCGAGGAGTCCTTGGACAAGGTGAATTAGGCAAAACCAATGGTGAAACAGCTTCTATCTCAGGAATAGATGGTCAATATTTGCCAGACATCGGCGAAATCCCCGAAACTCCAGTCCATCTTTCCTCCTCAATCCTGCACTCTTCCGAAATCACCCTCGTCAGTCGCCCGCACTTATTAATCAAACAGCCGGGAGATTCCAAATTTGGGAATTGGAGTTACGCAACTGCCGATATCTGGCTCAGTAAGCGACCAAAACTAGAGTATCAAATGATCGCAGCTTTTCACGCGCAAGTGTTAGCTTCCATGCAGGGAACAATGCCGGAAAATGCGTGGTTGATGCTGCGGACAAAAGGGCTTTGGGCGGTGAATCTCTACCAGCGAATGCCTCAAATGTTAGACATTTTGGATGAGTGCATTGAGATGTTAGAAAATCGGCATAAACCGGAGGTTTTCATTTCTAGGCAAAAGTGCACTCTTTGCGGTTGGTATACTACTTGTCATGCAGAAGCCGAATCGATTAAACATCTTTCGCTATTGCCGGGAGTTACGGCTAAGCGATATGCTATATTAAAAGTTCTAGGATTGACTGATTTAGAATCTTTGGCTAATGCTAATTCCGATTTATTAGCGAGTTATCCTGAGTTTGTGGCGGGAGTGGCTGTCGATGTGGTGCAACAAGCGCGATCGACTTTTTTGAATCAGCCGTTTGTGCGAGAGGAAGGAAGAAGTCAACCCCCCCCTACCCCCCCCAAGGGGGGAAAGTCAGAAGTCAGAAGGGAAGAAGGAAGTGAGAATAATGCCGAAGATAACTCATCTCAAATAGTACCAAATATTGCCGATAATATTTCGGATAACATCGCCGTTGAGGAAGTAGAAAATACTAGGAATTCAGAGGTGGGGTTTCGACTTGGTTTTGACTACGCTCAACCACCACACTCAACCTTTACTGAAGTCGAAGTATCAAACTCTGTTTCTTTGCTCGAAGTCGATAAATCATATACGGAAAATATACCTGCAAAACTTTCTATACCTGCGCCGATTCTCCGCCCGAAGCCTGTTCCGTATTCGCAATCTGTCTTTTTGCCGATCGCACCGATTGAATTATACTTCGATATTGAAGCAGAACCAGAATTAAATCTAGATTACCTGCATGGAGTCTTGGTCATTGACAGATATAATAACACGGAAAAATACTATGAATTTTTAGCGGAAAGTGCCGCAGAAGAAGGAGTGGCTTGGGAACAATTTTTAGAATTAATGTGGACTTATCCTATTGCTCCGATTTTCCACTTTTGCGACTATGAAGTCAAGACTTTTAAGCGCTTGGCAAAACTATACAACACGCCAGCATATCTGTGGAAACCCGTGCTCAAACGCTTCGTAGATATCCACAAATATGTCACCCAAAAAGCGATTATGCCGGTAGAAAGTTATGCACTCAAACCCATAGCCCGCTGGCTGGGTTTTGAGTGGCGAGATGCTAAGGCGAATGGTGCTCAGTGTGTCTGTTGGTACGATGACTGGCTCAAAACGGGCGATCGATCGATCTTGGAGGCGATCGTCCGTTACAATGAGGACGACTGTCGCGCTACTTATGTGGTTAAGGATTGGTTGACTAATTTTTTGCTGGATAATCAATCATGAATCTATGATTTAATGAACCGCGAAGACGCTAAGGGCACGTTCCCCGCAGGGGTTCCCGAAGGGTAGGAAGAAAGAGAAGAAGATTAGACTCGGCGGTTGAAACCGCATATACATAAACGAAGTCCGCCTGCGCGGAATGAAGAGAGTTTTAGGATCATAATTTAGTTATTTAGTAAAATGGGAAAGTCAGCCAAATTAATTCTATTTATTTTCGGTATTTTGATAGCAGCAACAGTTGCTATTTTTGTCGGGATGTCAGCTCAATCTTTCGCTGTCACTCAAATTGATTTTATCGGTAGAGCTATATTTCCTACAGGTTCTCCGTTTCAGGGAACGGAAATTGGCGGACTTTCTGGGATTACTTATGATGCTGACAAACAAGTTTATTATGCCATTTCTGATGACCGCAGTAGTAAGGCTCCGGCGCGTTTCTATTCTCTCAACATAGACTTGCAATCTGGTAAGCTGGAAAAAGAACAAGTTGCTTTTACTGGTGTCACAAATTTACTAGATGAAAATGGCAAGAGTTTTCCAGAATTAAGTTTAGATCCAGAAGGCATCGCTTTTACTGGCAATAGTGTGTTTGTGTCTTCGGAGGGAGATGTCGATCGCCAAATCAGTCCTTTCATCAAAGAATTCTCCCTAGATGGTAAACTGCTCAAAACGTTGCCAATTCCTGACCTATTTTTGCCCGACAACAAAGGTACTAAAGGCATCCGTAACAATCTAGCGTTTGAAAGTTTGACTTTGACGCCCGATCGCCAATATCTATTCACAGCCACAGAAAACGCCCTGGTTCAAGATGGCGCAGTACCTTCGCTGCAAAGTGGTAGCCCGTGCCGGATTCTGCGCTACGATGCGCTTAGTGGCAATCCAGAGCGATCTTTTGTCTACATCACCGAACCGCTACCACCGGGCGCTAATCCTGTGGGAAAATTAACCACGAATGGTTTAGTAGATTTACTGGCGATCGACCAAAATCGCTTAGTGAGTTTAGAACGTGCTTTTTCCTTGGAAACTGGAACTGTTGTTAAATTATTTGAGATTTCTCTGGAAAAGGGCGATCGGATTGAAGGACTCGAAAGCCTCAAAACCCGTCTGGGCGAGATTTCTCCCGCTCAAAAACGGCTGCTGCTGGATTTGGAAACCCTGAAAGTTCCTCTAGATAACATTGAGGGCTTGACATTCGGCCCCGTGTTAAGCGATGGTAACAGAGCTTTGATTTTGGTCAGTGACAACAACTTCAGCCCGTTGCAGGAGACTCAAATTTTGGGCTTCAAAATAAAAGTTCAAAAAACCTCTTGACAAAAGGTGAGGTCATAGGCATAATAGAGATTGTGCTTGAAAAACAAGCAAAAACGAGGGACAGTAGTTCAATTGGTTAGAGCACCGCCCTGTCACGGCGGAAGTTGCGGGTTCGAGCCCCGTCTGTCCCGTTCTCTCGTAGCAAAGTTTCTACGGTTTTGATAAATTTGTCGGATCTACCGCTAACTTAG
This sequence comes from Cyanobacteria bacterium OTE_58_metabat_593, assembly GCA_031372825.1. GTDB lineage: Bacteria > Cyanobacteriota > Cyanobacteriia > Cyanobacteriales > Microcoleaceae > Microcoleus. The sequence goes on from JANMLZ010000006.1 coordinate 3,392, forward strand.
TTTGCGCTCAAAATCCGCTCAAAATGAATATTAATCCATCAAAAGATAGAAAAGCGATCCGGCTTCAGTTCACTGTTGAGGGTGCTAGATTTTCATTTTCCCCTTTGCCTGGTGGAAAATGGGAGAATAAGCGCGATCAGCAGTTAGTGGCGGCGATCGCTACAAAGATCGAAAATGATATTCTCGCGGGAAATTTCGATCCATCACTGGGCAGATATCGGCATGGAATGTCGATCGCTCAAACTCCGCTTCAACCTAAAACCACTTCAAAAATTTACTGGCTTAATACTTGGGATTCTTGGGTTGATTCCCTGGATTTGCCGCCGTCTACCGCAGCAGATCATTATGCCTGCGTGCGGTCTATGTTTATCAAGGCGCAAAACCCGTTTATTTCTGAAGTTGACTGGCTGGTAAGCTGTAGTTTGGCTGCCACTACTTTTAATCGCCGGTTGTCTATGTTGCGATCGTGCTTGCTGTGGGCTGTGGAAGAAAACTTGATTAAGTCAGCGGATAATCCTTTGAAAAAGGTTCGCTCTCGCACGGCAACGGAAGATGAGCGTCAGCGATCGGACAACAAAAAAGCGCCATTGTCAGACGCTGAAATTGAAAAAATATTGAATTACGTCGATCGGGTTTATGTCACTTACGCACCGTTTGTGCGATTTTTACTTTTCTCGGGGGTGAGGACTGGAGAAGCTGTCGGGTTAACTTGGGAAAACATCGATCTGGAAAGGCGTCTGATTTTTATCAAACAGTCTGTATCTCGGGAGCGGGGAAAATACCAAAAAATTTGTAAATCCCCTAAGACCAAAGAATCTGTCCGCACTTTGAAAATGTCCGATCGTGTCTTCGCTCTCTTTGGTTCAATAATTACCGAGAATGCTTGCGGCCTAATTTTTAAAAGCCCCAAGGGACAAATTATAGATCATGGTAATTTTCGCACTCAATGTTGGAAGCCTACACTATTGGTACTGGGAATTTCTTATCGGAAGCCTTACGCTACGCGGCACACGCTTCTTAGTCAGGCTCTCGAAAGTGGATTGTCAGTACCACAGGTTGCTCAAATTGCAGGACATCGCGACGGAAAAATGATACTTCAGAATTACGGTCACGTGATTAATCAGTCTCAGTTGCCTGAGTAGTTGACCGACAGAGGGATTGACTTAACACCGGATTTTGCGATCGCTTCCATGCGATCGCAAAATCCTTTCCATCCTGACTGGTTTCTTAGTACGATGCAACCGGCCGAACCAGGCACGTTTGCATCAAAGTGAATTCCCAGTTCTGATCGAGTGCGTCCGTCGAAACTTACTGGGTCGGGAGTTATGTGAAAAAAGTCTCCTTCTATTCCTCTGGTATCTAGGTGGTAAGGTGTGGTTGGAATCGCATAATCAAAGCCGGCTGGAATTGGCCCTTTTCCTCTCACCCATTCATCACCTGGTTGTTGCCACTGTGTACACCCAGAAGTTGCAAGATAGTCGATCGACGTTCCATCGGGATAAATTAATTTTAGGCTTCCCCACAACAAGGACGTCGAAGGATGTAATTTCATCGTGAAAAATAGTTTGTGCATTGTTTCGTTAAATAAAATCTGTGTTTAATTCTGGTAGGTCAGAATTTGATATTTGTTTCTTTGGTTTAAAATTGGTAGTTCCTTCTAGGAAGCTTTCTATGTCCTCTATCCTGCCTTTGTCTAATGCTGACACAATTAGTAATCTGTCTATTTTTCTTTGGAATCTGATTAGGTACTTAAGTGTCGCGGAAAAACTTCCCACTACGCCTACAAGAACGAGTAAAGCCTCTAATATCTGAATAGTTGTCATTTATTTCTCCACTTTGCTTCGACTTCTGACGAGGTTCTATTCGTCAAAAGTCCCCAAAATAACAGACTGATTCCAAGAACAACCCCCCCGAATCTCCGGTCAATGTAATCGAATTCGATCAAAATCTCTGTTATTCCTGCTATCATTCCGAGTGTTGTTGTCAATTTGTCGGTCAATTTGTTGTCGGTTATTTTAAGCATTTGACAATAGATAGATAATTTGTTTCTGCTACCTGACTGTTTTTAAAGTAGATTACCGCAGTCGGTACAGTCTTTACTATTGTTTCGTCTAGTTGCAGCGGGATTCCACTGCAATTCACGTCAATGCAGTCCCAGGTCGCCGCAAAGTATTTGTCAATTCCTCCGTCGTATATCCCCCAGCGTCTCAGTCCGAACGGTTTGGCTTGCCAATGCAGCAAACAGAATTTCCCTGCAAGATTAAATTTGTCAATAATTGGATTGAAATCCATCTTCAACTCGAAATCCAATAAGTGAGGATACGTTAGACTCACTTTTTTTTCTAAGCACTCAATCGTTGGGTTTAGCATGATATTGCGATTATTCGAGCGTGAAATCCGCTGGATGGATTTATTAGTAGGCGCATTGGGAAGCAGTCATTCCTGTACTTTTCCGGCAATTGAATTAAGTCGATAGTGTTGATTGTGCCGACCCAGTCTTCACACAGCCTTTCAATTCCCGGCGCGACTTCGGCAAAAAGTGCGATCGCTACCTCGATGAATTCTCCAGTTATTGCGTACTCCCCGGTTGTATTCGATTGAAATACTAAAAATTCTGCACTTGAAAACCAATTGGAGTAAGTAGGAGTGACTGAAGGAATTACGGCGTCAAAGATGGTATTTAAGGTAGGCATTTACCTGTCTTCACCGTGGTAGATTAAGCTGAGTGGCAATTTTGGATCGAGTAGTTGACTGGGTGCGCTGTAGTCCAAAATTTCTTGAATATGTTCGCCGTGACCTGACTCGATCGGGTGATAGGGAATGATGATTTTGTAACTCCTTTCCCCGGGATTGTTGGCGGAACCAAAACAAGCGGAAATATATCTAGGCTGCGTGCTTCCAATCTTGGTAATCGTGGGATTATTGGTTGTTACTTGCCTCTCTAAAAGTTTAGGTGAAACTGGCGTTAACGTGTTGCCAGTTTCATCCAAGAATTGGCGTTGATTGACGAGAGTATCTTCAAAATTGTCCTGAGTGTATCGAATCTTTATATCCTTACCTCGGACAGTTTTGAGTTTTTTTATTTTTTCGGCGCTGGTCAATCAACGTCAACCCCGATCGCAGCAATACCCTCCGAGTCTAAGCCTGCTTCAAGTAAAAAGTCTGTAGCAGCTTCTTCGTTATCCCATGAGATAAAATCGCATACGGACGGATCGATAGTATTTGTTTTCGCAATTTTTACATCAATCCATTCTGCCGATACACCGGAAGAGTTTTGTGCGATCTTGTGTATCCCGGAAATAGTGATACTTCCGTCGCTATTCGCTTCTGTTTTTAATACGATGTATCTCATTGTCTTCTCCTGAATTTTGCTGTTTCTCCAATCCCTTTACTGGCAATTATCAGCGGATTGCTTCTGATTTCTCCCCAAAATAGAATCCATTCCGCCGACCCTGGTGTGAAAGGATATTCTATTTTTGCACTGCTTCCGTCTTGTTTCGTGATGAGCGCGTAGCGGGGATTTAGCGAGGCTGGTAACTCGCAAAATCCCTTACCTTTTATTGCCGAGACTTGGTATATCTCAGGCAATAAATCAGCCTCTGCGTGTAAGGATATGTGGTAAAAAACCTTGCCGGAGTCTGAGGTATAATTGGCGCGCCAAAGCATTGATTATTACGGGAGAATGGTCGGATTTTTTGAAGAGAATCGCTTGTCCCATTCCCCCCTATATCCCAAGCACATTGTGTGAGGTACGGCTCGTAACGCTAGGGCACAGGCTCTAATATCAGCCGGCGCTCTACTGCCCATAGGTACGAGCAATTCTGATTTTGCAGAGGTTACAGAACTTGTAACTTGGTTCGCGCTATCTGTGGAAACAACCCGACGATTTTGTAACATTACGACTCGAAAACGTCGATGCTCAAATGTTAGCTGCCTGAAGCCCGGACATCTAGCTTCTGATGTATTGATCGGCCCTCCCGATATCAAGCAGTTATTGATAGCATCGGCGTACTCTGCGTAGGGTACATTCCCAGGTAGATTGGTTGCCATCTTGAAGGCTTTAGAAAACTCTCGCGTCCCGTCTGTGTCGTAACTCATTGAACCTACGTAGCTGGCTTCTTTTTGTCCAGCAGGCGTATCGGCAATTGGAAGCGGTGTTGGCGCTAACAAGGACGTGGTTGGATCTACCAAATCTATGATATTTCTCCAGGTCTCTCCTTCCAGAGAAACGCACACTACGTTGGCAATAGTTGATAATAGAGTTGCTATCGCCGTCGCTTGAGTTACTAATTCCAGCTTGTTAGGCACCGGCATTGAAACAGTTTTACCTGTCGCAAACCAAAATTTTAATTTTCTGGGTGTCCAAGCGTGTCCTTCTTGATCGTCGCATGGTATGCCTTTTGTCCCCGCTGGCTCGCCGCCGACAACATCGATAATACTATCTATGTTTGCGGTACTGAGTCCGTCTGGTATTCGGAAAGTGTAGGAGTAATTAACTGGTGTGTTACCCCAGTCGGGGAGGTAATTGTCTCCCCTAAAAGTGATTCCTTCTGGTTTTGCCATTTTGTTTTACTTACGGATTAGGTTCTGCGGCCAATTCTAAGGCTGTGGGCTGCAAGTCAAATGTGAGAGTGTAAGCTTGCCGGAGGGTTCCTGGTGACACGTTGATGCCGGAGGCGATCGAAGGATTTTGCTTTGCAATGGTGGCTTTTGTAGGGCGAGCTGCTGGCGCAAGGCTGACTACCTGATTGTTCGCATGATCCACAAGCTGTCGTAGCACTTCCATTGCATTTCCCGTTGTTGGATCTGCTTCGGCCGCTGTTAGACCGGTTAATACTGCGATCGGAATTCTCATTTCTCCCGATTCAAATGTGTATCCAGGCAAAAGTTGTGCAGGTGAAATTTTCATTGGTCGTTTTTCCAGTTTGTTATTTTTGGTTCAAGAAGCCGATCGCACTTAAAGAGTCGGCGGGGTCGGCTCCGGTAGGAGTTTGAGTACGATCGGCTGCAAATCGAAACTCACTGCATAGGTTTGTCGCAAGGTTCCGGGTGGTACGTCAAGCCCAAATGCGATCGTTGGATCGGGCTTGTCGATAAAGCTTCGGATTGGTTTCGCTTCGGGGGGTACTAAGGCGGTGAACGCCGCCATCTTATCGAGAACTTGTCGAAGCACCTCCATTGCGTTTCCTGTGCTTGCATTCGCCTCAGCCGGTGTCAAATTCAGAGAGGCGATCGGAATCGTGATTTTTCCCGTCGCCTCATCAAATGCGTATCCCGGGAAAAGTTGCGCCGGTGAAATCATTGTTGTTTTCCCTGTCGATTTGATGTTTTTAGCTTAGGGGCGATCGCCTTTTTTTGACAAGGTTTACGTCCAAAAACTCACTCGTCGTGTTTAAAGGTAAAAGCACTCGACGAACAGCTCGTAGCAACACTTTCGGCGCTTGCCGAAAAAATGATAAATGTGCAATAATTATTTAAATATTTATTTATTGTTGGCGGGCGTAATCATGCAATCATCCCTGATGACCGTTCGAGTCTCGAACGACCTTCGCTTGAAACTGAAGCAGCAGGCATTGAACGAAAATAAGAAGCTTTGGGAATTAGTAAATGAAGCTTTAATAAAATATTTAAATAAATAAATATTTTTATATTTATCAATTTATGTTGCCTGCTGGTCGTCTAGCGGGCATTTTTCCTACTATGTATAAATGCGAGGCAAATGCAAGGTATAAATGCGAGGCAAATGCAAGAAAAACGCGAAAACCTATCCGCAAACTTTTTATGTAAGTGCTGGCACTCCATTGAATCCGCCTTCATGTATTTCGCTGTCGAAATATTGCGCCAAGTATTTCTTGAGTAAGTTTCAGGTTTTGAACAGCCTCAAAAAACGAGAGCTGTGTGCGGTGAGCTTCAAGAAAAAACTGTATATCTTAGACCAACCACCTCGATCTCAATAATTATGCTTGTCAACCTCAATCCAAACTCCAGCGTAAACGTTGCTGAAGATACTCGCACTGCAAAGGTAACGACTGCTGTATCCGCAACATCGACAGTAGGAGTGGCGCTAGCTGCTAATACTAACAGAGCGGTTTATAGCATCTACAATACTGGTCCAGCAACAGTATTTCTGCGAGAAGGGGGTGTTGTAACTTCCACACTTTACGATGTGCAGATTCCCGCTGGGTTTTACTGGAAAGAGGAGTTTAGTTCCGCCCGATATTTGGGTGCTATTAGTGTGATTACAGCATCGGGTACAGCATCACTACTTGTGTCTGAGGGGGCTGTGATTTAGTGGGTGAGCTAATAGATTTGAGTTCTCAAATTCCAGATAGCAGGATACCTGGTGGAATTGCGAGGGATGCCGAATTAGCGGCGGCTATGGCCGCTCACGTCGGCGCAAGCGACTCTCATCCTATTTACTTGACTGAGGTCGAGGGGGATTTTAGGTACCGACAAACCCTTACAAAGCTGATTTCTGGTCAATTGTCCGCCCCTGATCAAGGCGGAACGGTAAATATTCCTCACGGATTAGATGTTAATAAAATTCTCGCAGTTGTAGGGAGGATAGAGCTAACTTCGGGCCAAGCAGCCTTTGCTGGTTCGGGATTGCCTAATGCAGGATTTTTCTTGTGGTTGGCTTCTACACATATTGTTGTCACGAATTTGGTTGCCAATAGTTTCCTTATTCGTAGTAAGCCTCTTACTCTGTTGATTACTCATCTACCTTGACTCATGCCAAGTGAACCGCTAATAACCAATTTCTTTGGGGCTGGATTTACGCAGACCGCGACTAACTTGACAATCCTAAAGAATGACTTGATAGCCCCGGTCGGTCTGACTCCCAGTTATGATTTTACTCCTGCTGCAAACAACCGCAGCGAGCAATTAGCTCTCGCATTGATTTTGCGGTGGCTGCGAAATCAAGACCAAAGTACAGATTCTCAATTCATTATTAAACCATTCGAGCAAACTCTCGAATTTCGATTCAATAAGTGGCAGCGAAGGTATTTTAGTGAGATTGAGATTTTCCAAGATGACACTGTTTCTACGTTCCCTAATCCCAACTTGATTTAGTATGGCGATCGACAAACCTCTTACTGCATTTTTTGGTGCTACGGCAACCCAAACAGCGACGAGTGTAACCTTCACTAAGGCTGATTTGCGAAGTTCACGAACTCCACCAGCTTTTACAGCTTTGGCACCTCTTGCTGTGAATACTGCCGAAAGTATAGTCGCTGCTGTTTTGTTGCGTTCTTGGGAGGAGCAAGATACTAGCCAAGATTCTCAATTATCTATTTTTGGGCCCGAGGTTTCATTAGTGGAAGTTGTCTCGGATGGGGTTGCGAGACCTTTTGAGCAGTATGTTTTTCAAGTGAGGATTTTGGTGCCGCGAGGTGTGGCAATGCCGAATCCGAATTCTATTTAGTTTAGGTAAATAACAGGTAAAAAATTATGGCAGCAGCAGAGCAACCGGTTTACGGGCAATACGATCCAGCATCAGGTGGTTATACGGCGATTGGCGGGCCTCAAATTAGTTCTGTCAAGGTGATAGGGACTGTGACATCGGGCCCTCCAAAAATTATCAATCCTGAGACAGGTAAGGAATACCCGCCTAATTTTGTTCCAAACGAACAAGCGAAAGGAACTCACGAGATGTGGACACCAGGTTCTTCTCTTGCTGAGTCGAATAAACTGCAAGTGGCTCGGCTAAACGAGTACACTCGAGCTGCGATAGAAGCAGCGTGGAGACCTACAGAGGAAAAGATAGTTAAAGAACAAGAGAAGTTGGTAACTCAGTACGGACAAGTATCGAAAAAACTTGGCACTGAGTTTGGCAAAGACCCTGGAAAAGCTATCAGTAACCTGCTAGGTGGCGGTGCATCTCAGTTAGCTGGAGGTGCAGCGAAAATTGGAGGTCAAGTAATCCAGTCTGGTCAGCAACTTGCGGGACAGGCTGTAAAAACCGGTCAGCAACTCGCAGGACAAGCTTCTGCTTCTTTCGGTGGCGGCACAGTGCAGCCAAAATTCAGTATGGGTAGCAATGGGATGACTTCGGCGCTTACTTCCAAAGCTCCCGATCGCGCACTTGACAGCCGATCGCCGACATTCACTAGCGGAGGCAGGAGGAATTAATATGGCGATCGATATGCCCGATCGCATTGCTCAAATAGCAGCCCGAATTACTCCGGCAACTAGCAATCAGGAAGCGATTTTATATACCCCAAGCAACGCATCTGTACTCGGAACAAACATCAATTACCAAGGGCATATGGCGGTGATTCGAGTAGCCTGCTATCTCGACTCAGTACCTCCAACTTTTGCCCCGATGATTCTTGCTACCGATACGCTGGCGCAGAAGGAGCAAAAGAATCAGATGTTTCGCGCAAACCCCAAAAAGGGACTGTTGGTTTCCTTACAAAATCCAAGCGGTCAAAATTTTGAAGTGGGAATGATTGACTTGTATAATGTGAAGCCAATTTTTCTCACTGGGGTCAACGAATTCTTTACTGATTTAGAATTCTACGGTATTAAATTCGGATGGAGAATCCACGCAAAGATAGTCGATCGAGGTCATGGCTTGCTCCAGAATAATACGGGTGCAGGACAGCAGAATGATTGGGTGTCTATTACCGGGTACGTCGTCGAAAAGTCAAGTTTCCTACAAGACCACAACAATATTGTTTATAACTATGTTGTATGAATTGTTGTAATAATCTTAATCGAAATGTTGGCGAGCGTTTGATAGAGCGCTTGACGGAGGACGTTGCTACGACGGTTACTGTATCAACATCCTCAACAACTCTTTTGAGCGCAAGTCTGAACAGGAGGATGATTAAGGTTTATTGCTTGTCTTTGACAATCCCGTCGGCGGAGATTTGGATTAGATATGGAACTGGCGCGACACTACTTAATTCATCGCATCCTTTGCTTTTGAAACATTTGCTAATTGTTGATTCTGCTCAGGCTGCGAATGCAATCTCTGTCGTTTGTTCTGCTGGTACAGCGCAGTTAAGGGTAAGCGCAGCGGAGAGAGGTTTATGAGAAGGGAGGGGAAAAGAGAATTTGGAGTTTATACGCCTCCCTCTGGTGAGGATAGTATTCGGCGGTCGGCGAGTGTCGATCTTGATTTGATATCTAAATTGAATAATATCAAGTTAGATACGGAATTCGGGATTACTAAGATAATAGATCCTAGTGATGGGGGTGTGCAGCAGTCTAGTCAAACTGGGCTTGAGTTGATAAATAGAATTAATAATATTGGTAAGGATTTCGAGGGGATGATTCGTCAGGGGTGGGGCGGGAATGTTGCCGATTCCGTTCCTTTGCCTAGCCCTAATCCTTCTCCATCACCGCTTCCTTCCGCTGTAACTTCTTTTCCTTCACTTCCGCCTGGGAATCTTCGCGCACATCGAATTGATCGAGCTATGCAATGGAGAACTTGTCCTAGTTTTTGTGTTGATTATTACAGTTTGCGGACAGGGGTGCCGACCGTCATTCATAGGGTTTGCTGGCAACTTGATAGATGGCGCTCCGTATCACCACCTTCCACCGCTTCCGCGTCCTGGAATACTGGCTTTATCAAGTTATACTCGTGGTACCATGCATTCGATTCGAGTGTGCCTTGGGATACTTCTAATGATTATTTTATCGTGGATCAAGCTACCAGGAATTTATGTTTCCCCATGATTTCTTCAACCCCTCCTTCTACTTTGCCTCCCAAGGGTTTTGACGCTTCCGACGTTGATGCGGCCATGTCGTTGTGGTGAATCCTTGTTCGGGTGGACTCTATGTACTTTTACACAATTTCTTTGAAACAAATTGGGACGATCCATATGTAACCGGAATAGCGGTAGTCAGTTTTAAGTCAAGGGGCATAATAGATGAATTTACCGGTGAGTTGACTGGTCAAACAGTTACGTGTTGGGACTGGGACGAGATTGATGAAATTCACGCAGAAGAAGCCAAATCAACCCTCTCGGACTGGCATGAATACCAAGATGCGACTTGGGAGATCACCCCTCTTGACTACTACACCATCCCTGACGACACCAGGGCAAAATGCTTCTCGGCAACACCGCCGCCAGCCCCCTCACCATCACCAACCTATTTCGGCACTGCTTCACCCCCTCCCCCTCGTAGAAAAATGTGTGGATGCGACTGTAACACTATTGCCTCGATAATTGCCGAACACATGGCGGAAAAGCAAAGACTGCTTGACGCTATTAAGGGACACGTTGATACCCGAGCTGTCGAGCAATTGAAGCACATTAATAAAATGCTTCAAGATATTGACATGGATCTCGATTTGCAGCCCGTAATTGACGAAGTTAAACGAGTTGAGAAAAACCTTTGGAATGGAATTAACGGAGGATAAATGCCAGCGCCACTTGCTTTTATTCCACTAGCTATCAAGCTCGGCGTCGGTGCCGCTAAGGCGGCTACTGCGACCAAGGTGGCGACTGCTGCCGGTGCGGGGGCGAAAGTCGGGCTTGGTGTGCTTCCACTGACGGCAGCGCCGATCGTCCCTGTAGCGAAAGTCGTGGCCACGGGAACGGCTGCTGCAAAAGTATCTGTTGTTACCGGCGCTATACCGGTGGGATTGAAAAGTGCGACTGTAACGGGCGCGGCTGCCAAGGGGGCCGGTGGACTTGGTGCGGGGAAAATTGGACAGGTTCTGGGTATTGCTGCATTAAAAGGGGTGGCGGCTGTCCAAGTAGACCAAGCTTTGAAGGGTGATCAGAAACCCAAAGTAGCTACTCAAACTCAAACTCAGCCTCAAACGCGATCGATCAGCGACCCCAGACAGGCAAACCGAACTCAACCCCAGCCTCAAACTGTTGGAAGGGCAGATCCTTTCGCGCCACTCCCTATTGAGTTTGACGAGCCAACACGTGGCTTACCAGCGCCGAAAATGCCTCCCATCAAGGGCCTCGATACAACCCCCGCAGGAGCGCTGAGTATTCCCGGTGGCAAGGCAGGAGGACGGATAAATTTAGGTGCGATCGACTCTTCCAGGCAAGGACTTTCGACACCTGCATCCCTCGATCAAGCCGAGAAAGGTGGAGTCAATCTCTTGACTCCGATTGTTGACTTCCTGAAAGAATTAGGTTTAGATGTTCAAGAATTAAAGAACCCAGATTTTAGTCCATTGTTGGAACAAATCCAGCAAATGATTAATCCGATATCCGAACAAATACAGGAGTTACCGAAGACTATATTGTCTGGAATCACTGAGCTACTTAATCCTGTTGTTGGCTTGATTACTACCACGCTAGAAGGAGTAATTAAAATCCCTCAGTTAAATGCTGATGCAATGATTGAGACAATAGCTCCCCTGCTTTTAGGGCTTTTCATTATAGAATCCCTTTTTGAAAATCTGACAGACACTATTAAGGGTTTAAACCTGAAGATGCAGGTAGAGATTCCCCAAGGCTTAGCAATGCAGATGGAAGTTCCCCAGGGGCTGGCAATGCAGATGGAAGTTCCTCAAGGCTTAGCAATGCAGATGGAAGTTCCCCAGGGGTTGGCGATGCAAATGGAAGTTCCGCAAGGGCTGGCGATGTTAGTGGAAGTTCCTCAAAGACTGACTGTCGCTGCCAACCTACCCAGTCCCGATGTTGAAGGTAAATTAAAGAAGCTTCAAAAGACGGCGGATAAAACTAAAAAAGACTTAGAGGATTGCTGCAAAGATATCAGCGATAAGCTCAAGAAAAAGAAAAAAGAGGATGATGACAGGTTCCCAGAATTCAAAAACTCTGGGTTAATAGAATGCGATGGATCGACTATTCCTTACAGTTATTCTGGACCAGGTTTGGTGGGATTGCACCAGCAGTTGAATGTGATTCTAGGTATCAACAAAATGGCGCTCAAAAAAATATGTGAATTTGAACCCTCGGTTTCTTTTCCTGACATTTTCGGCGGTGGCACCTATGTTTGCGGTAGTAGTGTATTTAGTTACGATTATTCCGGCGCTGGCTTACTTGGTTTAAGCGACCAAGTTGCAGAGTTAACAGCATTGAACAAAAAAATACTGACTGAGGTTTGCAATGGCGACGATGCTGATATTGCTGGCAGTATCAATTTTCTCGACTGCGACGGTGGCACGCAGGTGCTACTCTACAACGGCGATGGAATTGCCGGCTTATCCAGTCAAGTAACGGCTCTGACGGAATTGCAAAAACTCGCCTATGCCAAAGCTTGCGAGACTCCTACTTGCTACCCAGTGCAACCGGGTGACGAGTTTGCGGAATTTGATGTACCGCGCCAATTGGTGCTCACTTGGGGTGAAAATTATCCCAAGCAAACAGGTAGTTTGTGGCACACTCAAATCCCAAATCCCCGGGAGGATTTAGAATGGTGTCGCGACTTCGACAACTTGATATACACGAAGGGCAATGTCTACGGCCGCTTGCTGTGGGGTGCTTCCAAAATCAAATCCGGTGTCCGTGCGGTGACAGAGGAAGAAGCGGAAAGGATTCTGGATTTGATTGATAATTTGTCAACTTCCGAAGGGAAGCTGCGGATCACGAAGGGCGGCGCAGTCAAGCTAGATCCGGCAGTTCGATCGGTTCGCTGTGTCCGCGCTGCGATCGCACAATTAGGCCCGGACGGGGTTGTTGAGACGGTAAAATGCTTTGTCCCGCCGATCGGAGGATGTTAGTATGTGGTTGGATTGCTGGTGCGGGTACAGCTTTAGCGCTGCCAGAATAAGCTGATAATTTCGGCGGCTTCGATATAGGGCTTAGAGCCCTAACCCTAGGTTCGATTCCTAGAATCCCGTTTTCTTCGCAAGGAAAAGTGTCCCAAAAATGGGACGTTTTTTGGGGCAAAATAGAACATGATCTTTTTTGTTATTCCTTGTTCCGGTTGGTGTGTGATTTTCATCTCTCTTTGAGGGCGCGGTTCCGACTTCTGTCTTTCTTAGTATTTCAAGACTTATATAAGAAAAACTTACCCTCTAAAAACCCCGGAAAATCGTTTTCAACCTATAAGTTGCCTTTATCTATCACGGCTCGGATTTGAGCCCTTCGTCGCCTAGCCGATACCAGGCGATGATCCAATAGATAAATATTGCAGTGAGGTTTCCACCAATCACCGTGCATAGAAAACAAGCCGTCCTCTGTACACAGTTTTGGTGAGAATTTTTGAAGTTGTGGCAACTTTTCCACAAGTTGCTTTTTGACGATCGGCGGCAGTTTCCCGCGATATCCTCGCACCGGTGCCGCTACCAATCGATACCCATTGGAAAGATGGCGGCTGACAGTCGCGGGGCACAATCCCCGCGACTGTGCGATCGCCTCTTGACTTCCGCCATAGAATCGGAAATCCGAATCGCAATAAATAAACCGATCGCCCTTTCCCAGTACCCGCGCCGGATAGTCGCAGGTGTGCAGGTCGATCGGTTTCAGTATCTGACTCGGAGTTTGTCCAGGATCTAAACCCTGAGCTTTTATTTGCTCGATCTCTTCCAACCGCTGACGGTGGAGAGATGCGCGTTGCAAATACTGGGCTTCCACTTCTGTAGCGAGTATGTGGATGTTAGCCAAATCATCAATATTTATGGCGGCGATCGGGCCGAGCTTCTCTATCCCGGTAAGAGTGATCGCCTTTTCTAAACTTGCGTAGTAAACTGTAACCCAATTTTTTGACTGCGAATAGTCACGAATCAAACCCGACTTTTTGGCGCGGCACAGCAACTTTCTGATATGACCCTGACTGCGATTCAATATTTTACTCGCGGCAGGTAGTGAAAATTTCCCGATTCCCGAGCCTTTGGATTTGCCGCCGTGACTCCAGCGCGAAATATCGAAGCGACGCGCCAGCAGCCAGATTCTCATCTGACCACCAAAATGCGCGTACAATCGTACCGGGAAGCGCACCAAATCTAGATCCTCAGCACCGGCATACTCGCTATGCCAATTTTCGCAGAGTTCGATCAGCCATTCAGGAGCCGACACCGGGGGAATTTCCAGCGGGTTGTTAATCCAGGTGTAGGGTTTTCCTGTGCTGGGGTGGATGCTTGGCGGCAAAACGCTTTGTGCGTCTATCCAGCGAAACTCTAAGCATTCTTCTTTGCCGTCGTCGCCTGATATTCCGGTTTTTATTTTGCGGGTTTTGACGCGATGCCAGTCTTTTTCCGGCACTGAGAATAGGCACTGTTTCCGACCTTGGCGGCCGCTTGTCCATGCGGTTGTTTCCGAGAAATCTGAAAGGTCATTTTCTCCAGCTAGTTTTTCTAGCAATTTGTCGGCCGAGTCGCCGTCAATATCAATTGCCAGCAGCCCATTCCCGAGTTTCAGTCCAACACCTGTAGCCTTGCCGCTTTCTAATTCGGTGAGAATTTCTAGGCGATCGTACAGATGGGAATTCCAGCCTTTTTGATAAGGGCGTTTACCGATGACTGGTACGAGCGGCCAAGGTTCAGGGAGTGATAGTAGGGCTGGCAAGGTTTGGATCTTCATTGGTCAGCCTGAATTATTGTCAGCATCGGCACATCTTCACCGATGTAGCTTTTACTGTTATTTTCATCGGTCCATGTCACCCATACTTGCGGCATAGTCCCTGCTGTAAGTGTCAGCCAATTTACTCGCCCGATATTGGAGTGATTATTGTGCCGAACGGATTGCCCTATTCTGAATGTTTGGAAATCTTCCAAACATTGAAGGGAGTTTTTTAACTTTTGCAGGTTTCTCGCCGTCATTTTTTCTAGATCCCTTATTGTCCGCCTTCCGTTCCCCTTTGGTTGTACATATTCCTTTTGCTCTATAGCTGTGCGAAGCTTACGCTCTTGGATGGAAATTGCTATTAAAAGGTCTTGCGGGAAAGTTCTCTGATACAGAGATTCTTCGGTGTCCTTTTGTGGTAATTCTGACGGTCTTACTGCTTCCTCTGAATTGCCATAATTTAGCGCTAATTGTTCAGGGCAAAAATCCTCAACTTGATTTATTATATTTTTCACCCAAGCCAGGATTTCATCATCATCGGTATCCACCAAGTCAATATCCCAGTCATAAGTTCGGCTGTAGAAAGCGCCCTTTTTAGGGTGATTCAATTCGATAGAGATAGTGGCACCGTTTGGTTTGTTGAAATACACTTCCCAGTCTCTGTAGTTTTCTATGTGTTCGCCGGCACTCCAAAAGTCAGAGAGGATACCAAAATCGTTCCCTTCCAATACTGATATCCAATGATCTTCCCCTGGGGGTGATTTTTTGGGAGTGTCTTCTACTAGGAATTCGGCGGTTTGTTCAGGCTCCAGGGCTGAAGCTGCGGAAGCTGCATTTACTATTGTTTCGATTGCTACTTCTGCCTCTGCCAATTGTTCCCGTAATCGCTGGTTTTCCTCTATTAATGCGTCTGTATTGTTGTTGACAGGCGCGGACAGGAACTCGAAGTGCAGCACCCAAACTAACTTGTCTTGTCCCTCGAAAAATGTGTCGATAAATTCTTGTGCTGTCGCGACCATGCCACCTTCTTCTTGCAGGTCAATGGGAGACATTTCAGATAAATACTGTTGGTATGGGCGCTGAGTAAGCTTGATGAATCCTAGTTCGTGTCCGCCACGGTGGCGGCCTTTATTTAGTGCTGGGATGGCGATACTTTCGTCAAAATATCGAATGAAGTTTTTGGCATAATCATCTTGCCACGCGCGCCGAGTTTGCGTTTTCTTACCACTTACTAATTCGTTGATTGTCCGGCTAAAACTTATTCCCATAGCTTTAGGAGGCTTGGAAGTTTGCGGAAATAATTGGCTCAAACTGGTAATCAAATCGGTGACAAATTCCTTCCCCTCATCCTCTGGGAGTTCGATCGCCTGCGCGAGTGCTAGTGTCTTTATTTTTGCCGGAGTTAGAAGGGCTTCGAGTAGGTTGCCCGCGAATTTATCTTCCCAGTTCTGGATAAATTCAATCGGGTTTTTTTCGTGAGAGTGAGGCTTTAGAGCCAAACCCTGCGGCCATATGTTGCTGTATATTGTGTCTTCTTGAGGAAAATAGTAATAGGTGTTTTTCCCGGCGTTCCAAACTAACTCAGAATCCCAGTTAGTATTTTTTTGTTCTTGTTCACCCCGAATCAATTCCATTTCGGCATAGGCAATATCAATCGGGCTGCTCCCTCCATCCACCGTGACAAGCGCTTGCTTACCGCTTTTCCATGTGTAAATAGTTCCCTTTTTTCCTTCTAAGGATTGAGCAAAAATCAACACCCTGTCGCCCTTGCTGGCAGTAATTTCATTTAATGGGATGGCGGGCTTTTCTGCGTCTGTTAATATCCTCAAATCGTGGGCATCAAACGGAATTGAGTTAACTCCTCCGCTATGAAGTTGAACATGAATTTTGCCTAGTTTGTCCACTTTGGTGATAAATCCTCTGTCTTTTTTGAGGTTTTTTATCACTTCAACCGACACGCCCCTTGTGAATCCCAAGCTTTGAATTGCGTTTCTGAAGTCCTCACTTCTCTTGCCTGAAATCTCGAACACTGCTATTTCTAGATGCTTCTTTGTAGCCTTCTCACCCTCTGCTGTGGCTAGCTTCTTGGCATAGTCGATCGCCTTAAGTTTTTCGCCAATGTCGGGGAGTTCTTTCAAGGGACGAAGGCAGGCGCTGGGGATGTTCAGGCTAACTGGTTCTTCGTACCGTTTCGCAATTTCTGCTTCTAGTTGCGCCACCACTTTCGCATCTTCAATTAAGCGGTAAGCATTCGATGATGATTTGCCGAACTCAGTTTTACAGTAGCCTTCAAAGGTTCGATAACCGAGTGCTTTGTAGGCTTTTCTATCCCGCGCCTGGATAAGCATTGCTCCCAAGCTGTCAAAGTTATCTTTGATGGCTTGGGTGACTGCCTCGGCTTCTATTCTCCCCATTTCGGTGGGGGGCGCTGGTCGATCGACTGTTGCTGTTCTTGCCATGCTGCCTCATTTCTAAAGTTGGTAATGGGTAATGGGTAATGGGTAATGGGTAATGGGTAATCGGGAGGAAGCGATCGCACTTCGCAGAACGATCGCCGGAGAGTGAGAAAGACATCAGGCTGGAAGTTGAGTTACTGCATGGGTGTTACCTCGCTGCTAAAATCCCTGCGACCGCTTCCCGGTGGCGGCGGTTTGTCGGGGGTGTCCGTCGCTGATTGCCCACTGAAAATTAAGACTACTGATACCGATGTGGTACATAGTCCGATTAGTAATTTCCGTGTTTTCACGGGGACTATCTCTTCGGAGGGGGGACTGTCTACGTCTTTTTACGTAGACTAGGCGTATTCTTGTTGGGTTTTGGGTAGAGTTACCTGGCGACTGACTCACTTACACTACCCATGCTGTTCAAGGCTTACAGAGCTAGTTGTGAAAGACGTGCTGGCTGCTGGAAACTCTTATATTTGTAAGTAGGCGGGCCAGGATTTGTCGTCACGGGCCCACCTACTTTTCTCGTGGCTTAACACCAGCCTCAAAAAACTTGTTCTTTCAAACTTGCTTTTAGAAGCTAGTTTTTATATACTATGGTAAGTCAACTAAAAAATCAAGCAAATCTTCTAACACCTGTGTGGATTCGCAAAAGAGCCAACAAAACTCAAAGGCAGATAGCTGTCGAGTTAGGTATTACTGAGTCTGTTATCAGCAAATGGGAGCGAGGCATTACAGTGCCTAGTCCCTCTCTGACTGATATCCCTAAGTATTGCCAGGCGTATGATTGCAGTCTTGAAGAGCTGATTGAGGCGTTCAGCAATATAAGTCGCAAACCCGCCTAGCAGAACCTTGAAAATTAAATAGTTAAGCCTCCCCAGTTAGTGTCTGGGGAGGCTGAATCACGGTCTATTGTTTTGTCTAGCACTGTGTCTAGTGCAGGCGAAACGAGCTCAAAAATGTCTGTGCGTTTTGAGGGTAAGGAGTCATTGCGCTGAACGTATACATCCGATCGTTCAGGAGCATCTTTCTCATGATCATGATGGGCGCATTAGGGTTTTTGTGTCGCAGATGAATTTCTACGCCTGGGACTCCATTTAAGCCGAAGCTCCGCCTGCCTATAACTGTGAATTCCTCAAAGTCAAAGTTGTCAGCAGTTCTTTCCATGATCACTTGCTTCCCTCGTTCTGTAATCAGCTCGGCACCAGGGAAGTTTGTTCCGTAACTAAAAGAGTAAAGCTCGTTTGCGGTTTTTGCTTCAAAGTATTGCCCGTCTCGTTCTGTCGATTGCTCGATCGGCACAGATGGCACCATCACAGAAAACCGCCCTTGCGAGTCAGAAAACTGATTCCAACTATGACCTTGCGGCGCACTCGCAACTATCGGCGGTTGCCTGTGGACTAACACCGGTGCAACCGTGGTTCTTATCCTTGCCGGCACAATGTACCGCTGATCTCCGATCAGGTGATTCTCTAGATTCCGCGCCATCCGGCTGAGTTGTTCCGGTCGCCCTATGAAGTAACCCAATGCTACCCATCCCGACACTCCCAGCCATTTGCGCCAGTCGATTCGCCGCTTGAAGTTCATCATGTTAAAGCCTAGATGTAATCTCTAGACTTTAAGCGATTTCAGCGACTAGCGAAACCGCGAAACCACGTAAAATCCCCAGTTCCACGAAAAAGTGTCCCATTTTTGGGACATTTTCTCTCTCTCGGTGGCGGCAGTTATTTTCGCTCTGGCCGTGGCGAAAATAATCAGGTATCTCCTCGATGCTGAAATCGCAAAAGCTCTGTTTTTCAAGCTCTTGCTCCAATTATTTAGCCTTTTCTGAAAAGAATAATTCACATAAAAATGTCCCAAAAATGGGACATTTTTATTAACCAAGTTTATTGACATTCAAATACTGAGGCTCGCTGCACGCCTCTCCAGTCTTGCCGGGTGACTCCGGCAAGTTTCACGCTCTAACCAAGCACACGGGCGATCGCTCTGGGTAGATCCGGCGATCGCCCTTCCTTTTAGCCAAACTCAATCATACCCTATGAAAATCAAACTCAAAAAATACGAACAAGCTCTCGTCGTCCTTCCTGGATGCAAGGGTTTGGAGAAGCTGGGGCCCTACGACAACCTCAGAATCATGGGGTACCGGTGGGGTATTCGCGATCGTAAATGGTCGCTAGCGAGGTGATGCTGTGGCAGTTTTTCCTCCTCAGTGCGCCTCATTTTTTGAAAGGGACAGCGAATATCCCGATCTCGAATGTCGAGAACTCGCTGCTGAGCGATACCTGCGGCTGATTCATTCCGCCGATTATCGATTCAACTGTTGGCTTGATGTCGATGATGTCGATCGTAAAGCTGAACCTGTCCGAGAAGATGTGGCATTACCGGTCAATTTACTCACGGAAGGGAGGATCTTAACCCCAGCGCTCAAAATTAAGATTCTCGGAGCTCTGGCTATTTGCCCTTTACCTTCTACTTTTCAGCTTCGCATTTATCAATTATTTCATCTGGCTAAATTTTGGGGCTGGCGCTACAACTACAAATCAAATTGTTGGGAGCAAAACTAATATGCAAGTTTGTACGATCGGTTACGGTCGCAGCACTGTTCATGATTTTGAGTCATCTGACTTTCGTGAATGCTGCTACATGGAAGCAACACTCGAATCTTGGGAAGATGTAGACGAATCTTTCGGAGTTCTTCGCGAGCGGGTGTGCTTGAAAGTTGGCATTTCGGAGGATGTCGAAGCTCTTGAACGTCGGAGACAAAACCTCCAGGGTGAAATTAGCAAGCTCGATCTTCAAATTGAGACAACTAGGAAAAAATGGCAAGAGTGTAAAGCTTTCAGCGAAAAGGTTCAATCCTTGATTGGAGAACACGACCCTATTCCTTTCTGATGAAGGCTGGCGACACCTGCCATATCGCCAAAGTGGTGTGACAGCCCGGAGAGACGGGCGCATTCTCCCTACTGTCTAATGCGATCGTGTTTGCCTTCAAGTGCGATCGCTTCATATTAGGAATTAAATCATGATTGCCGAAGATGCCAGCATTGACCCGCTCTCAGTTTTTAGCGTTTTATTTCGCGTTTTTGGATCTGAATTTTGTGACGCGACATTAGACCAGAGATTAGTTCTGCTGGAGGCTGTTGCGTATAGTTTGCGTCAAGGTGGCGATTTTTACGAAAACTTGCGCGGTGTAGCGGGGTGTGGCCCGGAGATGCCTCCCGCTATTCTTGGACTTACTGGCGCTAAGTTGCCAACAAACGAAGGGCTGAAATTGATGGTGGCGATCCACGTGGCGATCGTTGAAGGTTACTCGGTAGCTGCCACCGCTAAGAATTAATTAAAATGCTCCTGCACTGCGAGAACAGTCAGGAGCCGATCACCTTAAAACGGAAGGATGATATGACTACAATAACAACAAATCGACACATTGATCCGAAAACTTTTAGAGCCCTGACAAAGTGGTCAGTTTACAAGATGGCTCGCGAAACCGATATTCCTTTGCATTCTCTCTACAATTACTTAAAAGAACCCACTGACCCAAAATACCGGGAACCAAAGCCATATATAAATAGGTTGTTTGGAGAAATATACTTTCGTTTGTTTTCCTGAAAGCTTCAGCCCCCTCTTTCTCGGGAGGGGGTTTTTTTGTGCGAATTTGAATCGATTCGCTCTTGTTTTGGTCGGCGACCAATAATTGGTCTCTGGCTAGTATCTTGATGGTTTGCTAACTACTATTCTTAACTTATCGATTCAAATCGATTCAAATCGATTCCCCTTAAGCAGGCAAGCTAAATGGAACCTGAAAACCAGGATGTGATTGACGTTGAGTCTGAGCAAATCGATTTCACCGAGCCAGAATCGATTGATCGATGGTACTCAGCCTCACAAGTTCAGCTTCTTCTCGATCTAAACAAGGCGGCGTTACAGAGAGCGATCGCCAAGTTGACGAGCATCTATTCCGTTGATATCAAAACTCTGCGGCGTGGTGTCGCTCGTGCTACCGAGTATTCTCAACTCGCCCTGGACGCGATCGAACTGCTAAATGCTCAAAAGTTTGCCGACCTCCGCAACTTAGTGGAAAAGACACCGGCTGCGTCCCCTGTTGCCACATCAACGGCGATCGTTTTTGTTGAACAACACAATCAGATCGCTACCACCGCTGCTGCGGCTGCCGATAAAAATTTGTCTCACATTTCTGCCTTGAAAATTGGATTGTTGAACAATTACCGAGAAGTGGGCCGGGCGTGGGGAAAGCAGGCCGCAGCAGAAATACAACTTGGTTTTACAGAGGAAGTTGCAGCAGGCATCAAGAAGCTTCAGGAGTCGTAATTATGGCTTATTACAAAGTCCAAGTCAATCGCCAGTCAAATCCTCCGAAAATCATTGTCGTCAAAGCTTTGCGCCCACAGGAAGCTCTTACTAAAGTCGCGTCTGAATTGCGGGATGAAGGGATTACTGATGCAAGGACGATCGAGGTAATTGGTCAAGTCGCTAGTTTTAGAGGTTAGTTTACTGGGGAAATTTAATGTATTTACATCAAGGTGAAATCTTCAAGGTAGTCAATTTGTGTTGGTCAAAAACATTGCCAATCCCAAACACGGGATTTTTGACTCTAAAAGAACACGAAACAGGTATTAAGCTAGCTGATAAAAATGGGCATTTTGCTGTGGCTGAAGCTGCATCATTAGGCATTCACATTTGCCCAGACTGTTACGTCGTTTACGGCAAGATTATCGCTCAATGTAACTGTGAGGTGAAGTAAATTGCTGAAAAAATTACTGAGTTTGTTGCCAGTGTCGATTGTTCGTAAAATCGGAAATAGCAGCTTTGCTTCCTTGCAGGAACGGGGAGAAGTCAAAACTTGGATAGTTGGTTACACCAAAGGTTCTTCATCTCTTGAGAATAGAAGCGATACAGACTTAATTCCTGGTAATTACTATTACTTGGGATTGCAAATCAAGATTGTTCGCTGTTCTCGCATAGAGACCGGATATCAGTATCAAGTCGAAAGATACTGGAATTGGTTTGTGTACGACGGCTATGGCTCCGAAATAATTGCCAACAGTGAGTCAAAAACTGAAGAATGTGCGATTGCCAGTGCTCAAAAATGGATTGAAGTATTTCTAAACGATGACTAAAAATCACTCACCTGAATACACAAGCTACATTCGATCGAACATCTGGTATGCCCGATCAAGAAAATTTCAACAAGCCACGGGAAACAGATGCGTTTTGTTTCCTTGGCTTTTCTCAAATCACGCGCACCATTTGACTTACAGCAATCTTCAATCTGAAAGGTTTATTAGAGATTGCGTGCCCTTGTCGAAAAAAGCGCATGAAATTATTCACTATCCGATACTTTGGAAAAACAAAAGACATCGACTTTTTGTCAACGGATATTTGAGGATGATGGGAATTATTGTTTGGTTGTTTGCCGTAGTTTTTGGAGGAAAAAGAAATGTTTGACTGGCTATTTAAACCCGCTTCTGTAGTTAATGGCTCTTCCAGACAAGTCTAAGTTACAAGTTCTCGACACGGCACGAAAACTTACACAGTTTATGGCGATTTGCCCGTAGATTCAATCGATGCTCTCAGAGCTGTTTCTGATAGTCTCCCGGCTTCTGAGCCAGGAGAAACTTTAGAGATTAAAACTTTGATGTAAATAAAATTGCTTGTTGAATCAGTGATTTAGCAAGCAATAACTCAAATTTAGGTTAAAAACATGGACGCAAACAGACCTTTATGTGGACACTTGATCACTCACCTCGATCCAGAAGTAGAAGCCCTCATGCAAGAAAAGTTTAGAATAGACTTTTCTCAAATAGCAAAAATGGGATTGGCAGAATGGGCGGAATTCGGTCAACTAGGAATTGATGCTAAATGGGTAATCGATAACATTGACAAAATTGAGGAGATTTTTGGGAACGTTATTACCTCAATTGAACTTTGGAATAAAGCAGTTGAGAAAGTTTCCAAAAAAGGCATCAAAGTAGTTGAGAAGCTGGATAAGGGTGCAGTTGACTTGGCAATTGCAGTCACTGGTCGGAATTCTAAATTGCTTGAGGGAGATGATCGTAAAGCGAACGCGGTTTCCTTGCAATCCGAGTTAAGAACCGTCAACAATGAACTTGACCAAATTGCTAATGGTTCAGTTCTGGCAAGAGCTTTAGCGAAACTCGAAGAAGCCAGAGAAAAAGCAGCTAACGAGCCAGCGGTTCAGGCTGGCATTCGGGCTTGGGCAAATCAAGCAAAACAAACTGCTCTAGCAGCAAAAATGGGTTTGCAGCATGGTTTAGCTGCCTTTTCTCATCCCCAATTTCCGGGGAATGATGGGACTTTCACAGGTTCAGATTGGACACAGCCATCAAACTCAAATCAATCGTGGGGACAAAACTATGAAGCAAATAAACCACAGCAATCATTAGGTGGAAGCAATCGCGACTCGATCGCATTCAACTGGTCGGGGAACGTTGCCGGAAAAGCTAAGCAATTTAGCAGCAACGTGGTCAGAGGCGCTAAGAAAATCGGTAAATGGTTCGGAATTGGTTAATTTTATGGGGGCATCATGTTTCAGCGACAGCAACCACAACCACAACCAGAACCGCCTAAATTCACACCTTCAGACGTGTTCGATCGACTGCAAATTTACTCGAATTCATTCTTTCTCTCTGCCTGTGTCGCTGGTGGAATTCTGGCGGTAAATATAGCCAGAGTCAGTCCCAATTATTTCTGGCTAATTGTGGCGGTCACAATTGCTGCGATCGTAACCTTGGCGTTTTTTCCAAATGTCAGTAACCAACAGGTAAGAAGGATCGGAATTTTAGCCGTTGCCGTTGGTGTTTTGTTGGGAAATTGGGAATTTTTCTCAACCTTCAAAATGAAGCAAATTCATATTGCGATCGCAGTTGGCGCAACGATCATGATGCTTATTGCGATCGGAATAATCGGAGCGGTGGGAAGGCGCAATGAGTAAAAAGCTAATTGCCTCAATGACTCTCACTATCTGCTGTGCAGGGTTTGCCTTGATTCCGATGCCTTTCCGGCAGTGGGCGAATTTGAGGAATGCTGGAGCAGTTGGGGCGCTGGCAAGTTCGATCGCTGGTTACTGTGTCAGCAATAGCCAGAAAGCCAAGCAGCTTCGATACGACAGATGGCAGTTTGACGCTTTACAAGAACAACGTTTGATTGCTGAGGCGACACGTCCGATCGCCATTCAAACTGCTGTTACCAAACTGCAAACTCAAGCTGAGTATGCACTGGCTGACCACAAAGACGATGTATCGGCTGCTTACACCGCAGTAATGATCGACAAGTATGGCGAGGATTGGATTCGCTCACAGTTACCTCAACCCGAACCCGAACAAGTTGCATTGCCAGAGCCTGAATTAGCTGCAATTGTTGAAGAAATTCAATCCTCAAAAGAATCATTCGCTGCTAAAAAAGCCAAACTGCTCAAATTCATAACTGAGCACGAAATGGGCTGGATCGCGCAGTGCATGAAGAAGCCCATTCTAATTTACGGCGACCAAGGTAGTGGGAAAAGTTACTTTGCCGAGTTCTTGGCACTGTGCCGATACTATCTGCGAGGGCATCAGATTATTTCGATCGCCGACCCTCACTTCCATCAAAATAAGGATGAGTGCTGGCAACAACTAGCCAAACTAGGAGTGCTCGGCTTTGGCGCTCATCACAACTATCAAGAGGTGAATTCGCAGATTTTAGCGATGTACGATCGATTCAGCAAGCGCACCCTCAAAAGCCCACCAATCACTTCTATCTTCGACGAGGTGACGCGGTACGGACAGGAAGAAGCCACGCAAGAAGCAGCAGCCAAACTTGGCTCAAAATTATCCAGTGACCCGCGCAAGGCGAACGAATCACCCATAATTGTTGCCCATGCAAAAACTCTGGCTGCATTGGGAGGTGGCGATGGATTTGCGGACGCTATTCGAGGCAATTTCATCATCATCAAACTCAATTCCAACTCTGAGCAAGAACCGCTGTGGCGAGGCACTATTTCTGGGATTAAAGATGAGGATGGAGAGGTGATTGAGAATATGAAAATCTCGATCGCACCTGAATGGATACGCTCAAGTTGGGTTTATGAACTGTTTAATTCGGACACAGAAACAGTTGTAGAAACAGTTGTAGAAACAGTTGCAGAAACAGAAACAGTTGCAGAAACTGATTCTACTAAACTCGATCGAATCTTGGGCATTTCCGAAGAATATTGGAAAGCTGAATCAAACCCTGAAATGCTCGATCGATTGAAGCAACAATGGCTCTCGGAGCTTGGTAATTCCTCAGATAATTCCTCAGATAATTCCTCAGATAAGCCAGATAATTCACTCACCGAATTATCTCGATCGGATAACCTTATCTCCAGCGAGATAACTCCAAAACCTTTACCCAGAGAGACTTATCCGCTTATCTGGGAGAAAGAAGATTTTGCTAGATTACTGCCAGATGACTCAGAATCAGAGATTTTTGAGCGCATTTTGGAGTTATCCGATAAATACAAAAATGCTAGTAAAATCATCCAGCAAGGGCTTGGCTTCACTCAGAGAAAAGGAAAGCCAAAAAGTTACTCTGATGTAGGTAAGCCACTCTTTAAGTACATTGTGAAAAAGCATGGTACACCTTCTCTGATAGCCAATTTCAAAGATTATTTGGAGAAGGATTAATATGCAGATAAAAGCCCGTAAACTCACAGTAACCGAAACACTTTTTCTAGCTGCAACATTAACAGCAGCGAGCCTAACAACTCTCGAAGTTGTTCCAAAAACAGTCAAATCCATTTCTAAACAATCTGCGATCGTACAAGCAGAAATAAAAAGAAAAAAGCTGGTTGACCCGAGAGACGCTTTCAGTATGGGATTTCTTGTTGGTGGCGGTGTCGGAGCGCTTGTCACCGTAAAAGTAATAGCAGCGAAAATTAATGGCTATCCTTAGTGAGTCAATAAGTGTCGGTACGCCACAACCCTTATACCGCAGTTTTCCAAGGTTTGAATTAATAGCGTAATAGCGAGGTCGCACCTCGCTTTCTGTATATGTTTGATAAAAAGCTGAAAGCTGCCATTCAAAAATATTTGGATGCGGATACCAAAAACTCAAAAAGTGGAACCAAAGGAGCTATTACAAAATTGATAAATGCTGCGTCTGCGACGGACGTAATGTTGATTCCTGAAATTTTGCAAGAATTTCAGGAGTTACCTAGTTGGCTTAAATTGCGGTTTAAGAAGGGTTCTTTGTATCAAGAAGGCGATCGAGTGTTTGGTTGGTATAAAGAAGATCAGGTTCAGGCAGTTGAGTTGCCTGTAGTTCTTGATGTATTTCGTTACGATGATGGGGTTAACTTTCGTGCCGTGCTGTATACGAGTATGAAGGTTATTCAGACCTATGAAGAAATGGGTTTTTTCCCAGCTATCAATTTGCCGTTCAATGGTTGCCGTGTAGATGTTTCGCCTGATGATGACAATTTTTGGGAGTTACTTGAACATGGATGGGCTTCACCTTGCGACCTGCAATGGAGTTGGTTCGAGCGTCCTCGCTATTCCGATAAGGAAGGGTACGTTGTTGAGCGTTCCATTATTTCGCATGGATTTTGGCAAGCTTGGAAATGGTGGCCCGATTGCTGGCACTGGTATTACGGTAAGCGACCAGAATTATTTGAAGATGCGGATTTATGGGGTTTGCTCCAAGCAGAACCGCCTAACGATCGCTATGCCGTAGTGCTTGGTGGCTCTAATAAACAATATTTCAAAGATCGAATGTTTTTTCTTGACGATTGAGGGTATGATATTTTGTAACTCAACAATTTTGAGAGGGACGTCTGAATGCAGGAAGGCGCTTAGTCTGAAAGTGTCGCCCTGTCACGGCGGAAGTTGCGGGTTCGAGCCCCGTCTGTCCCGTTCTCTCGTAGCAAAGTTTCTACGGTTTTGATAAGTTTGTCGGATCTACCGCTAACGTAGTTTTGACCAAATTTTGACCAATGTTGAATATTTTTCCTCAAAAACATGGCAATGGTATCCGTCTTAGATTTACTGTCCAGGGGCGGAGATTTTCATTTCATCCTCTGCCCGGTGGGCGATGGGATGACAAGCGCGATCAAGAAATTGTGGTCACAATTTTGACCAAAGTCCAGAATGATATTTTGGCGGGCAACTTTGACCCCACTCTAAAAAAATATCGACACAAAGCTTTGCCTGATAGCATAACTATTGCCCCAGTTGCACCCAAATTAAAAGAAGTTAACTGGCTTGACCTCTGCAATGCTTGGATCAAGAGTCTTTGCCTGCCCGTGCACACAGCAGCCGGTCATTACCAAGCGCTGCATAGGCAAATTGAAAAATCCGGCAATCCTACTTTATCGGAGGTTGACTGGCTCTTGAATTCAAAAATAGCTACTTCAACTTTTAATCGGCGCTTGTCTATGTTGCGATCGCTAATTCAATGGTGTCGCGAGAAAAACTTGATTGATTTCGATCCGCTGGTTAAAGTGGTACACCGGAAAACGATAATCGAAGAGCAGCAAAAACAAGAAGAAAATTGTCGCCCTTTTTGTCACAACGAGATTGTGAGGATTGTTGAGTTATTTCGTCAGAAGCATCCAACATACGCGCCGTTTGCTGAATTTATGTTCTTCACTGGAGTCCGTACAGGTGAAGCTGTTGGTTTGCTGTGGCGGCATATTGACTTTGACAAAAGATTGATTTCGATCAAGCAATCCGTGACTAGGGAGAGAGGCGGATACAAGAAGGTAGTTAGTCAACCCAAAACTCGACAATCTATCCGTACTTTGCGGATGAGTAACCGAGTTTTTGATTTATTGGTTTTGATTAAACCTCAAAACATAAACCCTGCTGAATTTGTTTTTAAAAGCCCAACAGGATGTGTCATAGATCATGGAAGGTTTAGAGCTTGTTATTGGAAGCCGGTTTTGGAACAGCTTGGAATTCCGTACCGAAAGCCTTATGCTACCCGTCACACTTTGTTATCCGAGGCTTTAGAGCAAGGATTGACAGTACCTCAAGTCGCTCAAATCGCGGGTCACAAAGATGGTCGGATGATTCTACAGCACTATGGCCACGTTATTAATCAGCCACAGTTGCCAGAATTTTAGCTGTAACTGACTGAAAGCGAAATTGATTTAACCCCGGATTTTGTGATCGCATCCATACGAGCGCAAAATCCTTCCCATCCCGACTTGTTTCGCAACACGATACATCCGGCTGAACCTGGTACATTAGCATCGAAGTGGATGCCTAATTCGCTGCGGATGTCGCCCAAAAGCGACTCTACTGGATCGGGCGTTATGTGGAAAAACATTCCTTCAATACCTTTTGTGGGAAGGTAGTAAGGTGTTGTTGGTATTGAGTAATTGAATCCATGCGGTATCGGCCCTCGCGCTCTAGCCCACTCATCCCCCAATTGTTGCCATTGGGTGCAACCAGATGTCGCAATGTAGTCAATCTCTTTTTGGTCTGGATACACAAGTTTAAGATTGCCCCACAACAAAAATGTTGAGGGTTGCAATGCCATTGAAAAAATTAGCTGGTGCATTTTTTTGTCAAATAAAGTCTGTGTTTATTTCCGGCAGTTCGGAGTCCTGTATTTGTTTTTTTGACTTAAAAACGGTCTCTTTTTCTAGGAAGCCTTCTATGTCTTCTATTCTGCTGCTGCTCAATGCTGATAGAATCAGTAATCTATCTATTTTTCTTTGAAATCTGATTAGGTACTTAAGCGTCGCGAAAAAAGTTCCCATCACGCCTATGATAACAAGTAAGTTCTCTAATGCCTGAATGATTGTCATTTGTTTCTCCATTTTGCTTCGATTTGTGGCAAAACTTTATTCGTCAAAACTCCCCAACACAGCAGGCTGACTCCAAGGACAACCCCTCCAATTTTTTGGTCAATGTAATCGAATTCGATTAAAATCTCTGTTATTCCTGCTATTATTCCGAGTGTTGTTGTTAATTTGTCGGTTGTTAGTTTAAGCATTTGACAATAGATAAATAATCTTTTTCTGCTACCTGACTGTTTTTAAAGTAGATTACCGCCGTCGGTACAGTCTTTACTATTCTTTCGTCTAGTTGCAGCGGGATTCCACTGCAGTTGATATCAATGCAGTCCCAAGTTGCTGCAAAGTATTCGTCGATTCCCGCGTCGTAGATTCCCCACCTTCTCAATCCAAACGGTTTGGCTTGCCAGTGTAACAAGCAGAATTTTCCTACAATTTTGAATTGCTCAATAATTGGTTTGAAATCCATTTTTAACTCGAAATCTAATAAGTGGGGATACGTTAGCCTCACTTTTTTTTCGGAGGTTTCAATCGTTGGGATTAACATGATATTGCAATTATTCGAGCGTGGAACCCGCTGGATGGATTAATTAAGAGACGCATTGGGAAGCAATCGTTTCTGTACTTTTCAGGCAACAGAATTAAGTCGATCGTGTTGATTGTTGGCGTCCAGTCTTCACACAGCCTTTCAATTCCCGGCGCGACTTCGGCAAAAAGTGCGATCGCTACTTCAATAAACTCTCCAGTCGTGACGTACTCCCCGGTTGTATCTGATTGAAATACTAGGAACTGCGCCCCCGAAAACCAGTTGGAATAAGTAGGTGTTGCCGGAGATATTGCGGCGTCAATGATAGTAACAGAGGTAGGCATTGTTTACCTGTCTTCTCCGTGATAGATCAGGCTCAATGGCAATTTTGGCTCTAGCAATTGACTGGGTGCACTGTAATCCAAGATTTCTTGAATGTGTTCGTTGTGACCTGTCTCAGTGGGGTGGTAAGGGATAATAATTTTGTAACTCCTTTCACCAGGTTTATTGGGTGAACCAAAACAAGCCGAAACATATCTAGGTTGCGTACTTCCGATCCTGGCGATTGTGGGATTGTTGGTCACAGTCTGCCGTTCCAAAAGTTTGGGCGTGACTGGTGTCAATATGTCATTATTCTCGTCGTAAAACTGAAGTTGATTGACAAGAGTATCCTCAAAATTATCCTGGGTGTATCGAATTTTTACATCCTTGCCTCGGATAGTTTTGAGGCTCTTTATCTTCTCTGCGCTAGTCAACCTCAACTCCGACGACAATAATATGGTCGGAATCTAAGTTCGCTTCAAGTAAGAAATCTGTAGCGCTTTCTTTGTCGTCGAATGACATGAAATCACATATCGATGGATCGATTGTATTTGTTTTTGCAATTTTTACATCGATCCATTCTGCCGACACCCCGGAAGAGTCGTGAGTGCTTTTATGTATTCCTGAAATAGTGATACTTCCGTCGCTGTTTACTTCCGTCTTTAGTACGATGTATCTCATTTTTATTTTCTGAGTTTTACTGTTTCTCCAATCCCATTGCTGGTGATTATCAGTGGATTGTTTTGAATTTGTTGCCAAAACAACAAGCATTCTGGTGTTCCAGGTGCAAAAGGATATTCTATTTTTGTACTGTTTCCATCCTGTCTTGTAATAAGCGCGCAGCGAGGATTTATTGAGGCTGGCAACTCACAGAAACCCTTGCCTTTGACTGCTAAAGATTGATAAATCTCGGGCAATAAATCAGACTCTGCGTACAAGGATATGTAGTAAAAAATCTTGCCAGAGTCCGAGATATAATTGGCGCGCCAAAACATGACGATATTATGGGGTAATGGACGGATTCTTAGAAGAGAATCGTTTGTCCCATTCCCCCCTATAGCGATCCTAAATCATTATCAAGATTATGATACAATTATATCCAATACTTAATTGTGACAATAATTAATAAAGATGAATAAATTACAACTACCACACAAGGATATGGAAAAAGAAAAAGCATCGTTAGAAGATTTCATTGAAAGTGATATCGATGCCAGAGAACTTAAACGAGCAATAGCTGTAAGGATGGCGATGATCGGTAAGTCCTACAATGAAATTAGCGAAATTTTAGGTGTAAGTGATTTTTTTGTTGGTTATTGGAAAAAACAATTTGAAACCCAAGGTGTCGTAGGGATAAAACTGGGACATAAAGGGTCAAAAGGATATTTAACATCTCTACAAAAAACTGAAGTAATCGAATGGCCGGGGAATAAAGAATATTGGGATTTTGATGAGCTAGTTACTTATTTAGAGCGAGAGTTTGGTGTGATATATAAATCAAAACAGAGCTACTATGAACTTTTATCTATAGCGAACATCACCTGGAAAAAAACTCAAAAAATTAATCCCAAATCGGATGAGGAACTGGTCAAAAAAAAGAGGGAATAAATTAACAACATCTTATTCCAAAACAAGGCAGGCATAGAGTCTGGGGAAATAATAGTATATTTTTTAGATGAATGTCATCTACTTCATGGCGATATAAATGGTTAAACTTGGGGTCGATCTGACCTCAGAATTGAAGTCCCAATTACCAATCAAAAAAATAGACAAACTTATTATGGTGCACGCTCATTATCAAACCAAACAATTTCATGTTCAAGGCTATGAATGTGGTAATGAAAAATCAACAGTTGAATTCATAAAATACTTACAAAATAAGTATAAAGAGCGGAGATTTATCTTGATTTGGGATGGAGCTAGCTATCATAGATATGGAGAATTCAGAGACTATTTGTCATTAGTTAATCATGACAAAGAACCTGAAAATTGGTCAATTACTTGTATTTTATTTGCTCCCAATGCTCCCGAACAAAATCCCGTTGAAGATATTTGGTTACAATCTAAAAACTTTTTACGAAAGTATTGGTATTTATGTAAGTCTTTTAAGATCATCAAATTTTTGTTTGAGTTTTTCACCAAAGAACATAAATTTGATTTCCCCAAAATTCATCAGTACACCTATACAGAGAAAATCATTTAGGATTGCTATATACCCCAATACGGTTTACTTAAGGTCGAACAAGTGGTACACTAACTATGATGTACAAAAAAGTAAATCAAGTATAGTGCCGTACAAAAAATTATTATTAGAATCTCCCAAGCTCAAAAGTAGCGAGATATTCAAAGCAATAGAGAT
>JANMLZ010000036.1:0-9961 GCA_031372825.1 Cyanobacteria bacterium OTE_58_metabat_593
TAAATTATAATATTTTTAAATATTTGTATAATTTTTATGCTATAAAACTTCGGGTTTGATATCATTTCGGGCTGCGACGTAATTATAAAGAGGACCGGGCAGTGCGGTTTCCCTACAATAAATTACGGTTGGTAAACGGCACTGCCGTGTCCTGATTTTGGATTAATTCCTATGCAACCAGAATTGATATACATTCCTGACTGCAAACCAATTTTAATGAACGATCGCAAACAATAAAATTAGACTTTTCAGGAAAGAGTGTACCTTGGGCCTAACTAACTATCCGAATATTCATCGGATTAGGACTGATTCTGAGTATCTTTCTCGCCCGCAGCAAATCCTTCTGTATCTTGCTTTAATTTTGAGACGATCGCGCCTCGGTTGCGCCAAGCTTCGGCATTTTCTGGCTTGATGGCGATCGCCCGATCGTAAGCTGCCATTGCTTCTTCGTAGCGGTTTAATTCTGACAACGCTGTACCGCAGTGATGCCAAGCATCGTAGGATTCGGGTTCGATCGCGATCGCTTTTTCATAAGCTGCGATCGCCTCTTCGTGGCGCTGCAATTTTGCCAAAGATTCGCCTTTGGCAAACCAAGCTTCGTAACACTCCGAATTCAGGGTAATTGCTTTGTCGTAAGATGCAATTGCTGACAAGTGCTGCGACAGTTTGTCGAAAGCTGCACCTCGGTTGTGCCATACTTCAAAATCCTGCGGTTTAATAGCAATTGCTTTGTCGTAGCAGGCGATCGAGTCTTGATAGCGCTGCATTTTTCCGAACACAGCACCTTTATTGTACCAAACTTCGTATTTGTCGTCCCGGATGCCCAAAGCTCGATCGTAAGAATCAATCGCATCGCTGTAGCGCAGCAATTTCCACAGCATATTGCCCCGATTGTACCAAGTTTCGTATCTGTTGGGATTGAGAGCAACAGCCCGATCGTAAGAATCGACAGCTTGTGCATACTGCTGTACTTTCCCTAACATCGCACCTCGGTTGTGCCAAATTTCGCTGTCAGTTGCTTTGATTGCGAGGGCCCGATCGTAACTGGCGATCGCTTCTTCGTAATGCTGCAATTTACCCAACAAAGCCCCTATGCTTTGCCAACAACCGTATTTTTGAGACTCGCTCGAACTTGCTCGCTCGTAACAGGCGATCGCCTCTTCATACTTGTGCAATTTTGCCAGCAAATTCGCTTTACCATACCACGCTTCGTAGTTATCCGGTTTAATCGATATTGCTTGGTCATAACAGGCGAGTGCTTCTTCTTGGCGCTGCAATTTTATTAACACATTTCCGCGCCAATACCAAGCCTCATCCAAATTATTATTCATTAAAATAGCTTTTTCAAAGCAGACTACTGCCTCATCGTAATCGCCTTTCAAATAAAGTCCTTCGCCTTGCTTGATATAATCGTCAGCAATCAAATTTTCCCCATCACCAGATGATGTTTGCGAAGCTTGGGAATCGTTTAACTGCGGTTGAGGTACGAGTTTGACAGCTTCCTTGGCAACAATTGCAGGAACTTGCGAGATTTCTTGAACAATTTGAGATTTTTTATCATAAACTTCTGTCAGCAAAACTTGCAGGTGCATCAAAAATTGAGATTTGAGGGTTTCAATTTGCTCGACGGAAGATTTAGAAATTTCAGTTTCTCTACTTAAAAAATCAATAGATTGTTTAGCGGCACTCAGTTGCGCCTCCAATTCATCTCTTAACTTTTGAGTCAGTTGGCTAGAATTATTCAGCTCTGATTCTAACACGCCAATGCCCTGCAATCTTTGATTTGCATCAGCAACTAACTGTTTGACTACCAGCCGCCGCATCAGCCAAAAAAAGGCAATTGTCACTGGTGGAAATACAGTTCCAAGAATTAGTAAGATATTGAGCAGATTTATAGTATTGTTAAAACCATATCCAGATTCAGCACTACCAGCGATCGGGGAAATAAAATCGAAAGCTTCGCGAACTTGAGGATTGCTTTCGGCTCCATTTTTAATTAATTTAGTCAGCCAGGTTTCTTGTAAAGATTTTGTTAGTTCATCGCCGGATGTAGCAGCAGTATTCGCCTGGTTTTTCTCAGCAGCAGATAATTGCGGCCCGGCGGCTGCTACCAGCAAACCTGTCTGCGATTTTACCGCAATTCGCGGGGAAAATTGTTCGTGGGCGATCGTCTCAGGCGCGCTCATTGACTCGGCCGGACGAGATACGGTAGTATTGATAGCATCAACAAAGTTGCTAGCCTGCGGCGTCACAGGAATGGTGCTTGGTGCAACAGGAGCAGCCTGGGTATTGGTAATTAAATTCTGGGATGCGAGGGCGGCCAGAGTCAAGAGAGCTACATTTGAGACCCGCATAAACGTCAACTCACCTAGGAGAAATTAGTGCTTGCTTGTCAGCGATCGGGCGATCGACCTCATACTCTCAGCAGTTAGAATAACTGAGACGAGGAATGCTGGCTTGCTATCTCCAAAATACAGGCTACGTCTGACTTCTCAGGAAAAATCCCAATAATTCTGGCTGTGCAAATTTTGTCTAAGCCTATACTCTCGCGCCTCATCCGGTTAAAAAAACCTTGAAATCCTCAACAAGCTGGTTGGGGTGGCTTCACCAATCTGCACAATTAATTAGCCAAATATCCCGGTGAATCCACCCCAACCAACCTAATTTTGAACTCTAAACTTTAGCTAAAACAGCTTCTAGTTGGCTGGAATTCGCCGCTACATCCAAAGTGGCGCCGTAGATTTCACAGCTATTGTTCGGACTTTCAATCAGTTTAATCTTGTGCAACTGAGCGCCCAATTCCCGAACGGGCGATCGCAACAATTGCCCGATCCGAACCGCAATATTTTCCGCAGTCGGCACAACTTTCTCAAAATAGGCAATATCCTTATTTAAAAAAGTGTGATCGAAGGGTTCGACAACATAATCGTCGATCGCTTTTTGCAAAGCTCCCAAATCAGCAATCATCCCAGTCCGCGCATCAATTTCTCCTTTAACAGTCACCTCTAAATGATAGTTGTGACCGTGACCGTTAGGACGAGCGCATTTGCCGTAAATTTCCGAGTTTTCTTCAAAGCTCAAGTCGGGACGAGCTAACCGGTGGGCGGCGCTAAAATGAGTGGATAGAGTTAGATAAGCTTCCATTCCGTTTCCTAAATATTCAGCCCAAAGTTCGGGGTGTTCAAACAATTGAATTTTGCTCAGAGGTAAATGAGGCGCTAGCCGCAGCCAAATTTGCCGTGCTATGTTTTCGGTAGTTGGCAGAGTTTGCTCAAATTCCGGCCATGCTTCGTTAAGGTAGGAAAAATCGAGATCCTTGGTCACTTCCCGCTTGATGACGTGCTTGACATCAGACAGGTTGAGCACCATGCCGTACTCGTCGAGTTCTCCTATCATGGAGACGTAAAGAACGTAGTTGTGTCCGTGTCCCGGTGCGCGCGCAGTTGGGCCAAACCGTTCAAAGTTCTCGGCTTCGCTCAACTCGGGTAGCCAGTAACGATGACTCGCCGAAAACTGCGCCCGACGATTGATGATGCACTGCATAAAAGTCAACTAGGGTAAGTTTGTTAAGTTCTGTAAAGGACTTACTTTCTTAAGGATAGACTAATTTTTGCTGGAATTTTCCGATAATTTGAGGGTGCTCTAGATGAATTTATACGAATTTTCCAGATATTGGCAACACATTGCCGATCGAACCCCAGGCCCGGATTTACGCCGCCACACAGATATCCGGCAGAAAATACCGCTACTTTCACAGTTTCTCGCTATCGGTTTCTAATCCATCAGTTACCACTTTTCAAGAAAGTGCGATTGTCAATCTTTTTTGCAACACTGGACACTCTACGATTCAATTTCTTCGTCTAAGCTTTGGAATATAGCAGAAAGAAGAAACAATAAGTAAAGAACGAAGAATCAATTAAGTCAATGGTTCCAGCCATTAATCACCTCCTAACCGTCTGGCGCGGTTGCAATAGTTAGCAGTTTGCAGTTCAGTTGCGACCAAAACTAATCATCCATTACCAATCACCAATTACGAAATATTAATGAATTGGATTACTGAACGAGCCGATCGCTTTTTTGAAAATTTGTCTGGTGCGATGACAACCCCGCTATTTTATGTGGGGGACACTCATTTGTCGATCAGCGCGATCGTCAAACTGCTCATTTTAGCTATATTTGCCCTCATTATAGCTCGTCTCATCAGCGAAGGAATCAAGCGCAGCCTGCTAGTTCGGATGGGATTGGATCGCGGCAGTCGAGAAGCAATTTCAACCATCATCAGCTATATTTTAGCAACTCTTGGCTGTATATTAGTCATGCAAGGTGCGGGCATCAACCTCACTTCTCTCACCGTCTTAGCAGGCGTTGTCGGCATTGGTTTCGGCTTCGGGTTGCAAAATCTCGCCAGCAACTTTATCAGCGGTCTCACCCTGCTATTCGAGCAGCAAATTAGAGTCGGAGATTTTATTGAAATCGACAACTTATTAGGAACAGTAGAAACAATTTCGATTCGCTCCACAATTATCAAAACAATTGACGGTCTCTTTGTAATCATACCAAATATTAAGTTTGTCGAAACCAACATTATTAACTGGAGTTACAGAGACCCCAGATGCCGCCTCCGCATCCCCATCGGCGTTGCTTACGGTTCTGACCCAGTAATAGTTACCGAAGCGCTATTAATTGCCGCGCGGATGGAATCAAATGTCTTGTCCCATCCTTCTCCTAAAGTATGGTTTCGCGGTTTTGGAGATAACGCTTTAAACTTTGAACTTTTAGTTTGGATTGACCAGCCCCAAGAAAGCGATGCCATTAAAAGTGCGGTTAATTTTTTAATAGATTACGAATTCCGCCACCGAAATATCGAAATCCCCTTTCCCCAGCGGGATTTGTGGCTGCGAAACCCGCAAGAAATAACTAAACTTTTTCACGATCGCAAAGACGACAATTCCAACGGCAAAGTTTTCCCCCAAAATGCCAAACATTCAGCCGAACTCAAATCTAACTCCACCGTTTCCGAGCATAAAAATTCAGGGTCTAAATCGCCTAATAATTGGACGCTGCGAGATTTGTTGCGGCGAGTAACTTATTTTGAACAGTGTACCGATTTAGAACTGCGGCAGTTAATTGAATACGGCTACCGGCAACTGTTTCCAGCGGGACAAATTGTCTGTAAAGAAAATGATCCAGGCGATTCTTTTTATATTATTCTTTCTGGTGCTGTAGAAGTTCTTTCTCAAAAAGCAGATCAGTATATTGCGACGCTTCACGAGGGCGAGTTTTTTGGTGAAATATCTTTGCTGTTGGGAACTCCGAGAACAGCGACTGTCAAAACTAGAGAAGATGCAATTTTGTTTGTGGTGGAACGCCACGACTTGCAAAAACTTTTAATAGAACAGCCGAATTTAGCAGATCAGATTGCTCAAAAATTGTCGGAACGCCAGCAAGCTTTGAGAGATTTGGGATTGTTAGATGGCGACTCTCTCGAACAAACTCCTTTTATTAAAATTCGCAAGCGAATTCAAGTTCTTTTTGGAATTTGAGAATTGGAGAATTGGGAATTGGGAATTGGGAATTGGGAATTGGGAATTGGGAATTGGGAATTGGGAATTGGGAATGGGTAATGGGTAATGAGTAATATCGTTTCCGGCTGCACCGGAATGATATAGAGGAGACGGCAGTGCCGTTTCCCTACCCTGATTAATTGTAGGGACACGGCACTGCCGTCTCCTGATTTCGGTAATATTAATAATTCCGATGCTACCGGATTTGATATAATGAGTTAGGAGTTATTGGTTATTCGTAGCCCCAAACCAATAACCAATAACCAATAACCAATAACTAACTTTTGAATTTTAATTCCTCCTGTGCTTCCCGCCTCAGTCTAGCAGCAATTCTAAACAGTTCTTGACCTGTGTGCAAATGGCGATCGTCGTAGTTTAGGGTAAATAAATGCAATTCTTCTATGCCATCACCCACTTGATTGATGCTGTAATAGAGATGGGCTGCAACTCCGGCTACATTAGGTGGATTTGGTACCGTTCTTAGAAAGTTATGAGCTTTTTTGAGAAAGTCGCGACTGGTTTCGATATAACTTTGAAACTTTTCGATGAGTTCGTCATCAAACGGATCTGCTGACAATTCGTCTATTTCCTTTTTAAGCGGCTTCAAGATGCTGTGGAGCATTCTATTGACTGGTTTGTATACTTTAATCAGCCACTGTTCCATTTGTTCGTCGGCTTCTCGCGCTGTTTGTTTTTGCTGGCGGGTGACGTTTGGTGCGACTGGTGATTGCTGTTCGCTGGGCTGGGAAAATTGGCGATCGTAAGATTGTCTGTGTTCAGTGTCTCCTAATATTTCATAGGCTGCATTGAGGCGGACAATCTCTTCGTGATTCGCTGTGTCGCTGCGGCTGTCTGGATGAAATAATTTGACTAAACGGCGGTATGCTTGTTTAATCTCGGCTTGGGTTGCTGTTTGGCTAATCTTTAGGGTTTTGTAGTGATTGGTAACGGAAGACACGCTGTTATTTCCTTGAAATCTGGATAATTTGCAAAAAAGTGCTTGACAAAAATATCATTATTTGCTATTGTTTTAACTATTTACTTGATATAAATGTCACCACAATGTAGGTAAAAACCTCATTTTTTAAATTAGCATAAATCTATTTTAGAAAAACTTTGATTTTTTGCAAGTTGGTAACGAGGAGTTGAGTCGATCGCGACTAAAGCCCCGATCGCCAACAACCGATCGCGCCCACAATTCAGACTTGATACACTAGACCTCTTGCAAAAGTCCTTTTAATCAAATTTTGGGACGGGCTAGAAGCCCATCCCACAAGAAAAAAGATTTTTGTGGGATGGGCTTCTAGCCCGTCCTAACTATTTTTGCAAGAGGTCTACTCTAAAAGTAGAGCAGGGCGTTTATGGTACGTCCTGCTCTCAATTCCTGCGATTCTAACCCGCAGTTCGCTTAGTTGAGGGCCATCGCCAGATTTAGTTCTGGATCTTGGAACAAAGGAGTGCTGAGATAGCGTTCGCCGAAGCTAGGCTGAATCATCACAATCAATTTGCCTGCATTTTCGGGACGCTTGCCGACTTGAATCGCCGCATACAGTGCCGCACCGCTAGAAATACCAGACAAAAGTCCTTCTTCCCTGGCCAAGCGGCGCCCGTAAACGATCGCCTCGTCATCTGTCACAACTATCACTTCGTCGATCGCCTCAACATTCAGCACCGGCGGCACAAAACCAGCACCGATACCTTGAATTTTGTGTGGCCCAGGCTTTCCGCCCGACAGTACATGACTATTGGCAGGCTCAACGGCGATCGCCTTAAACTCAGGTTTCCGTGACTTAATCACCTCTGCAATACCCGTAATCGTACCGCCAGTGCCGACTCCAGAAATCAGGAAATCAATCTCGCCATCTGTATCAGCCCAAATTTCCTCAGCCGTTGTCAAACGGTGAACCTCCGGGTTGGCTGGATTGCGAAACTGCTGCAACATATAAGCATTCGGCGTTTTATCCACAATCTCTTGAGCGCGGCGGATGCAGCCAGTCATGCCCTCAATTCCGGGAGTAAGTTCCAGTTGGGCTCCGTAAGCGCGCAACATCGATCGGCGTTCCGCGCTCATCGTATCCGGCATGGTCAAAATCAACTGGTAGCCCTTAGCCGCCGCCACCATTGCCAGAGCAATTCCGGTATTGCCAGAAGTCGGTTCTACCAAAACCGTTTTTCCTGGAGTAATCAGCCCTTCGGCCTCGGCTTGATTGACCATATTCACACCGATCCGGTCTTTTACCGATGCGGCCGGGTTCATGCCTTCGAGTTTTACCACAATCCGAGCCAAGCAGCCTTCAGCTTGGGGAATGCGGTTGAGTTGCACCAGGGGCGTCCGCCCCACCAATTCTGTAATGTCGCCAGCAATACGCATAATCTTTGTCTGTTTCGTGTTGAAAGTAAATGTTAATTCCTAGTTGGGAATACTAACTAGATGTAATACATGATATCGAGCTGCCGTCTGCCATTGCGCTTTTCGCATAGATCCTGTAGCGTATATTTTTGTAAAACCGAGTTGGCGGCCGATCGAGCTTCTTGCCAAACTTCCCAAATCACCGCACTTTCTACAGTTTGAGCTGGGGAGTCTTTTTCGGAGCGATCGAACTCAGAGCCTTCTAAGCAGTTAAGAACTTCTAGAATCGTAATTTTCCACGGTTCTCTAGCCAAGATATAACCTCCCTTTGCTCCTCGCTGGCTACGAATCAGCCCGCTGCGTCTCATTGTAGCCAGCAACTGTTCTAAATATCGATCGGGAATATTTTGCTGAGCCGCTATCTGGCGAATTTGTAGGGGTTCACCTTCTGAGTAGCAATCCGCGAGTTCCAGCAACGCCAAGATTGCATATTCGCTTTTACAGGATAGTTCGACCATAATTTCACTTGAAAGTTCCAGAATTCTCAACTCCGAAGTCAGATTTTAGAATCACGGTCAATTCTCAACTCAAAATTCTGACTCCTCACTTTTGATTATACCCCGGTTCTCCACTGGAGTTTGTGACTTTGATAAATTCATTTCAAAAGAGGCTCGCAGGGCGTCTGGCGGCGCTAGGTGCGGTTGCTATGTCAGATTAACATCCAGAGCTTTGATGCTTCCCCGTTGAGAGTCCGCGATGTAGGCATAATTATCCCAAGGAGTCCGCCCTCTAATTATTCGTATCGACATCTAAAATCGTAACCCAAGGGGCAATTTTTATTAGTTAGCGAATTGCCTTCAAGGTAGAGTTGCAAGAGGTGAATTAAAGGTTTCAAAATACTAATGTCAGAAATTCGATTATTCGCGAGGTCGAGCCTTCTTAAGCTGGTTAAAGATTTTAATGCGCTCACGTCAGAGATTTGATTTTCGCTAAGGTATAGTTCAGTCAGTTTAGTCAGAGATTTCAGCGGACTAATGTCAAAAATCTGATTGTCAGCGAGAGAAAGTACAGTTAAAGTCGTCATAAATTTCAACGAGCTAACATCGGAAATATGATTATTCGTTAGTTCGAGAAACGTTATAGCCTTTCTCTAAAAGGTGAGGTACCGATTTTGCCATGAAAAGCTTGACACGGTAAGGGTTACAGCATACCTCGGCATACCTCATCTTTCTGAGAAAGGCTATAAATTAATCCCATATAACCCAATACGGTTTACTTAAGGTCGAGCAAGTGATAAATTATACATGATATACAAAAAGTAAATTAAGTATGGTGCCGGACAAAAAAATATTATTAGAATCTCCCAAGCTCAAAAGTAGCGAGATATTTAAAGCCATAGAGATAGCAATTCCATCAACAGAAATAGAAGCAGCTATTCTCAAAGCAAAAGCCAAAGAAAAACGGCATCGTGAGCTACCATCACAACTGGTAGTGTGTCTAATCATAGCAATGAGCTTATGGTCAAAAGACTCAATGCGCGACGTACTAAAGAATCTGATTGATGGATTTAATGAAGTCTGGTTGAAAACTGGTAAATCCTGGAAAACTCCCTGCAAGGCAGCTATTACTAAAGCCCGAAAAAGATTAGGGCCTTCTGTAATGAGCCAGTTATTTCATCAGTTAGTACGACCAATGGCTACAACTGAAACAGTGGGAGCTTTTCTGAATGGATTGAGAGTTGTAGCAATAGATGGAACCTGCTTAAATATCCCCTCTGGGTGATGAAAATGCCAGAGTTTTTGGTCGTCCAGGTAGCCGTCCAGGTACAATAGCTGCATTTCCCAAAGCTAGATTAGTTATTTTAGTAGAAGCAGGAACACACTTAATATTTGATGCTTTAATATGCCCATACAAGATGGGAGAAAGAGTCAGAGCATTAAGGTTATTGCGGTCAGTTACTTTCATAAATGTTGCTAATGTGGGATAGAGGTTTGCATTCGTATGCGATGGTATCAGCGACGCTCAGCAAGGGTTGTGGCTATTTAGG
>JANMLZ010000040.1:0-15477 GCA_031372825.1 Cyanobacteria bacterium OTE_58_metabat_593
CGATCAATTGTAGGGACACGGCACTGCCGTCTCCTCCTTCTCCTCCTCCGTTTATATCATTCCGATGCAAACGGATTTGATATAACGCAGGATACGGCAGTGCCGTGGGAGGATACGGCAGTGCCGTTTCCCTACCCTAAAATAATCGTAGATGTAATATCAATTCCGGTGTTACCGGAATGACATAGAGGACACGGCAGTGCCATGTCCCTACCATTGATTAATTGTAGGGAAACGGCACTGCCGTTTCCTGATTATGAGTAATATTAATAATTCCAATGCTACCGGATTTGATGTAACTATAGCCCGATTAATTGTAGGGAAACGGCACTGCCGTTTCCTGACTGTGGGTAGGGTGCAACTATCAGCACTCTACAGATCGAGTTTGCGCTTCCAGAACAACAGTTAACCGTCAACAGTTAACCCTCAACCGTTAACATTCAATCAAACTGTTTGACTGCTTGCAAATAGTCGATCGCCGCATCTATCCTTGAAGAATACTTAAAAGCAAACTGATCGAACCAAAATCTCTCATCTGAATTCTTGTCCAACTTTTTCAGCCAAACCTGAGCTTGCCTAACTTTCTGTCTGTGCGTTTGTACGTCCAACTGCGGTTCCGCAACTTTTTGTGCTGGCTGCTGTTCCAGTGAAACCGCTTCCTGAGTTTTATTTGGCGCTTCGTACTCAGCTTTCAGGGGTTTTGGTACAGCCACTTCCCGGTCTTTATTTTGCGCTTCGTATTCAGCCTTAATTTCAGCTAAATCCTTGTCCGCAGCAGCATACAAATTTAAATCCGCTCTTTTAAATGCTTCATTTGACCGTAATACTGCTGGCGGTAAACGCGCTTGTGATTCTTGCACCACAGGCTGACTTTTCAACTCAGCATTTTTTTGAGATGCTTGATATTCTGCCTTAAGTTCAGCTAACAGGCGATCGATCGATTCCATAACTTAAAACCCCCTAAAAAATGCTGCTGGCGTAACTGGCATAAATACGATCGCACGAATTTCGCCCGCCTCCTCAATCTGTAATTGCATTCAGCAATACTTCGGTTAGGGTCATTCCTTCAATATCATCCATCGTGACTGTATCAACGATATCGAATTTAGCCCCAGCGCTTTGCAGTTCGTCATCCAATATTTTGAGAAACTTAGTAGCTTCCGGCGCATTCCCTACTTGAATGAAAGAAATCGCCAACTCTTCATCTCGATCGAGCTTGCGCGAAGCTTCTATAATTGTTTTCATTACTTCTTTGCGATCGTCCGGTTCGCCATCCGTCACCACTAATATTGTTTCTCCATTTTGCTTAGTCTTACCGGATGCTTTGCGCTGAAAATAACTTTCCAGAGCGTCTTGCAGTACCGCAGCCAAATTCGTAGTCCCCGAAGGTTCGTTTTCTTGGAAAATTTGCACGACTTTAGCTACTGTTACGTTGTCGTAGCGCTTGAAACGACCGGAAAACACATAAACAGTCATGCCGTCTGGGTCTAGTTCTTCGCATTTGTTCGCCAGGGCGATCGTCGATTCTTGCATCAGCGCCCACCGACTTTTACCGCCCGTCTGGTCTTTGGTGTACATACTGCCGCTTTTGTCAATGATGATGGTATAATCGCGGTTTTGAAGCATCAGATTTTTTGGGTTAATTAAGTTTTTTTCAAAAAAGAGTAAAACCAGCGAGCAGAAGCTGTTGAGCTTTGGTTGCTCGCTGCGTTTTTTTAGTTGATTTGCGATCGCAAATACCGGAATTTAAGCTGCAACTAAGGCATCTTTAAGCGGCTTCCAGGTAAAAGCTCGATCGCCCCCCATCTCTACTGCTATTTTAACTCGCGGTTCAAGAGTCGGCAAAACAGTCAGATATTCAACTTCCTGACTAGACAAAATCTGCCCTTCAATAATCCACAGCACCAATCCCTTCGCCTTCGCAGGCAAATTGTCTAATTGAGTCTGCAACATCGGCGGGACATAATATGTATAACCCACAGCCCCTTCATTCCCAGTAGTTTTCTTACCCAAATGCGGCGGCCGCACCCCGTGAACACCCGTCAAATACATCGCCAAATCGCCCAAACCCCGGGCCGTAACCGTGTACGCACCGTAGCCCGCAGCCCTGAGCCGGCGCAGGTAGCGCCCCTCAAATCCCCCCTCTAAAGGAACGTACAAGGCCAGCGACCCCGACTTTTCCAAATCCCGAATCATATCCGAACCACTCGTAATTAGTCCCATAAATTTGTGTTGCGTGCTGCGTTAAGGTTAAGTTTGGTCGATCGCCCGGACGGCGAACTGTAAGTATTATAAATCCTCAAGCTGAGGCGAAATATTATCCTCGCGGCCTTGACAAACGGCAAACACTTCATGTATCATCGTCAATTGTGACCGTAAAGGATACTGAGTAGCTTGCCGCTCAAGTCCTGGCACAAATAAGCAAGACCGGGGCAAAACTCGGAGATCGAACAGGTGAAAAACCGCGAATCTCAACCCTTGCAAGACTTCCACAAGCTAGCTCCCAAATTTAAAACTTAAATTTTAAACACCGAGGAAA
The DNA here is from genome assembly GCA_031372825.1 of Cyanobacteria bacterium OTE_58_metabat_593. GTDB lineage: Bacteria > Cyanobacteriota > Cyanobacteriia > Cyanobacteriales > Microcoleaceae > Microcoleus. Next base: position 2,540 of record JANMLZ010000040.1, read on the forward strand.
GCTGTTGGTTGATAACAGTTAATTGCAGGAACACTGAAATAAATGTTTCTGCACAAGAGCAAGCGGATTGACGTAACTTTCGCAATCCGAAACCTCTTGCGTAAATAAAAGGAAAAAAATCCGTGTCAGTAGGCATCCTTGGTACAAAACTAGGCATGACTCAAGTGTTTGACGCTGAAGGGAGAGCAATCCCCGTCACCGTCATACAAGCAGGGCCTTGTACAGTAACTCAAATTAAAACCAAACCAACAGACGGCTACAGTGCCGTTCAAGTTGGATACAGCGAAGTCAAACCAAAGGCTCTCAACAAGCCAGAATTGGGACACCTTGCCAAGTCTGGGGCGAATCCGCTGCGCCACTTGCACGAATACCGCTTGGAAGACACCAGTTCATTTGAGTTAGGTCAACAACTAAACGCTGATGCTTTTACACCGGGACAAATAGTAGATGTCACGGGTACAAGCATCGGTAAAGGTTTTGCAGGCTTTCAAAAGCGCCACAACTTCAAACGAGGCCCCATGTCTCACGGTTCCAAAAATCACCGTGAACCTGGATCGATCGGGCCTGGAACTACTCCCGGTCGTGTTTATCCCGGGAAGAAAATGGCAGGACGTATGGGCAACGTTCAAGTCACCGTCCGCAAGCTAACAATTGTCCGGGTGGATACAGAGCAGAATCTGTTGCTCATTAAAGGAGCCGTCCCCGGCAAACCTGGCGCCTTAGTCAATGTTGTGCCTGAGAAAAAAGTTGGGTGGTAGTCATTAGTGATTGGTTATTAGTGATTGGTTATTAGTAACAGATAACCCTTCGATTCCGCTCAGGGCGACGCAAATAACCAATAAACAAATAACAACTAACAAATCACAACTAATAACAGACAACTAACAACAGACAAAGGACAAAAGATATGGTTAACTGTGTAGTGCGAAATTGGCAAGGCGAAGAAGTTGGAGAAACAACTTTAGAGCTGCGCGTAGCCAAAGAAGAAAATGCCTCTCACATCGTTCACAGAGCATTGACGCGGCAATTAAACAACGCTCGTCAAGGTAATGCTTGCACCAAAACTAGAGCCGAAGTTAGAGGTGGTGGCCGCAAGCCGTGGCGTCAAAAAGGAACAGGTCGAGCCAGAGCAGGTTCTATTCGTTCTCCCCTGTGGCGGGGCGGCGGTGTCATCTTCGGGCCGAAACCGAGAGACTTTGAAGTCAAAATGAACAAAAAAGAACGCCGTCTCGCTCTGCGGACAGCATTCTTCAGTCGTACCGACGACATGATTGTGGTTGAAGAATTTGCAGAGCAATTTCCGAGACCGAAAAGCAAAGAATTGCTAAGTGCGATCGCCCGTTGGGGTATCGAACCAAATAAAAAAGTTCTGTTAATCTTGCCAGAACCGCAACTAAACGTGTACTTGTCTGGACGCAACATCGAACTGATGAACGTCATCTTGGCAACTTCCCTGAATGTTTATGACGTTCTTGCGGCTGACAAAATTATCGTCACATCTACAGCCATAGCAAAAATTCAGGAGATTTACGGTGAGTAAAATCGACCCCCGCGACTACGCAGATTTGATCCAGCGTCCGATTCTCACCGAGAAAGCTACCCGAATGATGGAATTAAATCAATTCACATTCGACGTAGCGCCCAAAGCGACTAAGCCTCAGATCAAAGCTGCAATCGAAGAACTCTTCAAGGTGAAAGTCACCGCAGTCAACACTCAAAACCCGCCGCGTAAAAAGCGTCGCGTTGGTAAGTTTGTCGGTTTCAAACCTTGTTACAAGCGAGCAACCGTAACTCTCAAGGACGGAGACTCGATCCGCAAACTCCTATTCCCAGAAGTTTAAAATTTAGTAATAGGTAATGGGTAATAGGTAATAGGTGATAGGTAATAAAAAAGCATGAAGGATGAATACGGACTTCATAAATTCTCATTACCAATTCCCAATTATCAATTACCAATTACTAATTACCAATTACCAACTACCGATCGCAAAATTATGGGCATTCGTTCTTACCGACCTTATACCTCCAGCACCCGAGAAAAAACCGTCTCGGACTTTGCTGAAATTACCAGATCAGAACCAGAAAAGTCTCTAACCAGCAACAAGCACACCAAACAAGGCCGTAACAACCGAGGCGTCATCACCTGTCGCCACCGGGGAGGCGGTCACAAACGGCTTTATAGAACGATCGACTTCCGCCGCGACAAACACAGCATTCCTGCAACCGTCAACGCGATCGAATATGACCCCAACCGCAACGCCCGGATCGCCCTCGTGTTCTACAAAGACGGCGAAAAACGGTACATCCTACACCCGCTCAACTTAGCAGTCGGTACAGTAATTGTTTCAGGCCCAGACGCGCCGATCGAAATCGGCAACGCCTTACCCCTGAAAAACATTCCCCTCGGTACCAGCATCCACAACGTTGAGCTAGTACCAGGTAAAGGCGGACAAATTGTCCGTTCCGCAGGTTCCAGCGCTCAGCTAATGGCAAAAGAAGGTACCTACGTTACCCTCAAACTGCCATCCGGCGAACAGCGCAAAGTCCGCGCCGACTGCTACGCCACCATTGGTCAAGTTGGTAACACAGACGCCAGAAACATCAGCCTTGGTAAAGCCGGCCGCACCCGCTGGAAAGGTCGCAGACCCACCGTTCGCGGTAGCGCCATGAACCCGGTAGATCACCCGCACGGTGGTGGTGAAGGTAGAGCTCCGATCGGGCGTCCGGGACCTGTCAGCCCTTGGGGTAAACCAGCATTGGGTGCAAAAACTCGAAGCAAAAACAAGCGCAGCGACTCTTTAATCGTCCGGCGCCGCCGCAAATCTTCCAAACGTGGCAAGGGTGGTAGACAGAGTTAATTCAGTAGGTAATGGGTAGTAATTGGTAATGGGTTATTGAAAATAACAAGTTACCAATGCCCAGTGCCCGATGCCCAATTCCCAATTACCAAAATTATGTCTCGTTCATTAAAGAAAGGCCCGTTTGTCGCAGACCATCTGATGACAAAAATCGAAAGACTCAATGCCGCAGGTCAAAAGCAAGTAGTTAAAACTTGGTCGCGATCCTCGACAATCCTGCCCCAAATGGTAGGTCACACGATCGCCGTTCACAACGGTAGACAACACGTACCCGTTTACCTCACAGACCAAATGGTTGGTCACAAACTCGGAGAATTCTCCCCCACTCGCACCTTTAGAGGTCACGCGAAAAGTGGTGATAAAAAGGCAAAAAGATAGCCAAATTAGGTGACAGGTAATCGGTAATCGGAAAAACTTTTTCCTAATTACCAATTACCTTTTCCCCAATTACCAATTACCAATTACCCAAACCGAAATGGTTATAGATACCACATCCGAAATTAAGGCGATCGCCCGTTACATACGGACATCCCCCTACAAAGTGCGCCGAGTCCTCGACCAAATTCGCGGCAAAAGCTACCAAGAAGCGCTGATTTTACTCGAATTCATGCCCTACCGCGCCTGTGAACCCATAGTTAAAGTTTTGCGATCGGCAGTAGCCAACGCCGAACACAACGCAGGATTGGATAAAGCCAAACTCGTAGTTTCTCAAGCTTACGCAGACCAAGGCCCAGTCCTCAAACGGTTTAGACCCCGCGCTCAAGGTCGCGCCTACCAAATCCGCAAGCCAACTTGCCACATTACTGTGATAGTAGCTCCGATCGCAGAAGACTAAAAAAACAGTTGACAGTTGACCCTTCGACTACGCTCAGGGGACGGCAGTTGACAGCGAGGTTTTTAAGAGCGGGATTTAAACCTAGCCGCTCAAACAATTCACCGACTTCGGGCAGGGGCTTTACACCCTTGATATTTGGTAAGAGGTACAGACAGCTTAAAGTTGAAAAAACAGGTAACTATCAATTACCAATTACCAATTACCAATTACCAATTACCAATTAACTCATCAACTTTTATGGGCCAAAAAATACATCCAATTGGTTTTCGCCTCGGCATTACCCAAGAGCACCGCTCTCGCTGGTTTGCAGACCCGAAAAACTATCCAGAACTCTTGCAAGAAGACTACAAAATTCGCAAGTACGTTCGCAAAACCCTCAGCAATGCTGGTATTTCTTCGGTTAGAATCGAGCGCAAAGCCGATCAAATCGACCTAGAAGTATTCACCGCTAGACCCGGCGTTGTCGTAGGCCGCGGCGGAGCCGGTATCGAAACTTTGCGCGTCGGTTTGCAGCAGCAACTAGGCAACAACCGCCAAATCCGGATCAACGTCGTCGAAGTGCAGCGAGTAGACGCCGATGCCACACTGATCGCGGAATACATTGCTCAGCAACTAGAACGGCGCGTATCTTTCCGCCGAGTCGTCCGCCAAGCAATCACCCGCGCCCAAAAAGTAGGCGTCCAAGGCATCAAAATTCAAGTCAGCGGACGCCTCAACGGCGCAGAAATCGCCCGTACCGAATGGACGCGGGAAGGAAGAGTCCCCTTGCACACGCTGCGGGCCGACATCGACTACTCCTACTGCACTGCTCAAACCATCTACGGTATTCTCGGCATTAAAGTTTGGGTGTTCAAAGGCGAAATTATTCCCGGACAGGAACAAGAATCTGCACCAAATGCAGCAGTGCCTCGCACCAAACAAAAGCGCCGTCGCCAGAATTTTGAAGATCGATCGAGCGAAGGCTAACAGTCAATTGACAGTTGACCTGTGACAGTTGACAGTTGATAGCCAAGGGCGAGTAAGTTCGTGCTGTCCGCTATACCGATTACCAATTACTGAATTCCCCAGCCATGTTAAGCCCTAAAAGAACAAAATTCCGCAAACAACAGCGGGGACGAATGAGCGGTATTGCCACCCGCGGCAACACAGTTAGCTTTGGCGACTTCGCGCTCCAAGCCATCGAACCTGCCTGGATCACTTCTCGCCAAATAGAAGCCGGACGCCGCGCCATGACTCGCTATATCCGCCGGGGCGGCAAAATCTGGATTCGCATTTTTCCCGACAAACCAGTCACCCAGCGCGCAGCAGAAACCCGGATGGGTTCCGGTAAAGGCTCACCAGAGTTTTGGGTTGCCGTCGTCAAACCTGGTCGGGTAATGTTTGAAATTGGCGGCGTAACTGAAGAAACTGCCCGCGAAGCAATGCGTTTGGCAGCTTTCAAATTACCAATTAAAACCAAGTTCATCACCCGCGAAGAAGACCAGTCATAGCCACGATCGAAGGTAGAATTAGGTCGGCATTCGTCAGAATTTTAAACGGCTACAGCAATTTAAAATGTGGCATTCGTAACTTTTCTTCCTTCGGGCTTCAGCATAAAAGACAATTCTGTCTTCTGTCATACCGATCGCTAACGATAAAGCACACAATTATGTCTTTGCCCAAGATTAAAGAAGCTAGAGATTTAAGCGATGCACAACTAGCAGAGCAAATTTTAGCCGTCAAGCGCCAACTAATGGAATTGCGGCTTCAGCAAGCTACCGGTCGCATGGAAAAGCCTCACCTGTTCAAGCACGCCAAACACCGCGTCGCTCAATTGATGACAGTTGAACGCGAGCGTCAATTCGCTGCTGATGCAAAATTAGCCTCAGAATTGGCAATATCTCAAGCAGCCGAACAGCAGGCTGCAACCGCAGTTAGCGAAGAACCCGAAGCACCCGAGCCGGCGATCGCCCAATAGTTCAAAAAAACTCAATTGCACAACAAAAATAGGTAGGTATGGCAATTAAAGAACGAGTTGGCGTAGTAGTCAGCGACAAAATGGACAAAACCGTCGTGGTAGCGATCGAAAACCGCTCTTCCCACACCAAATACGGCAAAATCGTAGTCCGCACCAAACGGTACAAAGCTCACGACGAAGAAAATCAGTGCAAATCGGGCGATCGCGTCCGCATCACTGAAACTCGCCCCTTGAGCAAAACCAAACGCTGGATGGTAGCTGAGATTTTTGGGACAAAAAACAGCTAATCGCGATCGCCCGATCGCTCAAAGATTAACAATTCCCTTAGCAGTCAACAGTCAACAGTTAACAGTCAACAGTTAACAGTCAACAGTCAACAATCACCATGATTCAACCCCAGACATACCTCAATGTCGCCGACAATAGCGGAGCCCGCAAACTAATGTGCATCCGCGTATTGGGAGGCGGCAACCGCCGCTACGGCGGAGTCGGCGATGTGATCATTGCCGTCGTCAAAGACGCTATACCCAATATGGCCGTTAAAAAATCCGATGTCGTCCGGGCCGTCATTGTCAGAACCCGCAAAGGCGAGCGCCGCGACAGCGGCATGAGCATTCGTTTTGACGACAACGCCGCCGTCATTATCAACGTAGACGGCAACCCCAGAGGCACCCGCGTTTTCGGCCCCGTCGCCCGCGAACTGCGCGACAAAAACTTTACTAAAATCGTTTCCTTAGCCCCGGAGGTACTTTAAAATGTACGGAAAAAAGGGTAAACCAACTAGCGAACCGCAGCGCTACAGAATGCACGTCAAAGCTGGCGACACCGTGCAAATAATTACTGGCAAAGAGAAAGGAAAAGTCGGAGAAATCTTAAAGACATATCCTAAAGTCAGCAAAGTAATTGTTAAAGGCGTAAACGTTAGAACCAAGCACGTCAAGCCCCAGCAAGAGGGAGAATCGGGAAAAATCGTCACCTTTGAAGCTCCTATCCACAGCTCAAATGTGATGCACTACTCCGAAAAAGAGAAAATTGCCAGCCGCGTTTGCTATACATTTAGCGAAGACGGTCGCAAACTGCGACAGCTCAAAAAAACCGGAGAAATCCTGGATAATTAGTTACTTGTTATTGGTTATTGGTTGGCAACAAATAACAACTAACAATCAACAAATAACAAATAACAAGTAACATAAGAGAAATGACAAAAAGCAATTCCCTGACCACGCCCAGGGACAGTTAACGGAACACAAAAACTATGCCGGACAAACTCAAAGTTCTTTATCAAGGAAAAATCGTTCCTAAACTGATGGATCAGTTTAAATATACAAATATCCATCAGGTTCCCAAACTAATCAAAGTTACCGTAAACCGCGGTTTGGGAGAAGCATCTCAAAATGCTAAGGCACTGGATTCGTCAATCAACGAAATTGGCATCATTACCGGGCAAAAGCCAGTGGTAACGCGGGCGAAGAAGGCGATCGCAGGCTTCAAAATCCGCAAAGGAGTACCCGTAGGTGTTATGGTGACGCTGCGAGCCGATCGGATGTACGATTTTCTCGATCGGCTGATCAACCTAGCACTCCCCCGCATCCGCGACTTCCGGGGCATCAGTCCCAAAAGCTTCGACGGACGCGGCAACTACAGCTTGGGTCTGAGAGAACAGCTAATCTTTCCAGAAATAGAATATGACAGCATCGATCAAATTCGAGGCATGGACATTTCAATTATCACCACAGCAAACACCGACGAAGAAGGACGCGCTTTGCTTAAAGAAATGGGAATGCCGTTCCGAGACAACTAAGCACTAGAGTAAGAAGCAAAAGATGGCAGCTAACGATACCATAGCAGATATGTTGACGCGCATTCGCAATTCTTGCATGGCGCGTCACCAAACAACACAAATTCCCGCTACAAAAATGACCCGTAGCATTGCCCAAGTTCTCAAAACCGAAGGCTTTATCAGCGAATTTGAAGAAGGAGAACCAGAAGGGATTAAGCGACATATAGTGCTTTCTTTAAAGTACAAAGGCAAAACTCGCAAGCCCATCATCACGGCACTTAAGCGAGTCAGCAAACCAGGACTGCGCGTTTACTCGAACCGTAAAGAATTGCCCAGAGTATTAGGCGGAATTGGCATTGCCATTATCTCCACCTCCAGCGGCATCATGACGGATCGAGAAGCTCGTCGCCAAGGTTTAGGCGGTGAAGTGCTTTGTTATGTTTGGTAGTCATTAGTCATTAGTCATTAGTCGCTGGTCATTGGCAACAAACTGAAAAATCAATCACTAAGGACTAATAACTTAAAGACTAATCATCAAGGACTAATAACTAAAAACAAAGGACAAAAAATTATGTCGCGAATTGGCAAGCGTCCGATTAGCATCCCCACGAAAGTCACCATCACCCTAGACGGCCAAAAAGTAGCCGTCAAAGGCCCTAAAGGTGAACTTTCCCGAGTGATTCCAGCCGAAATTCTCATGGGAATCGAAGGCGAGACTTTACTCGTCACCCGCCGAGACGAATCTCGCGTCGCCCGTCAACTGCACGGCTTGTGCCGCACCCTCGTCGCCAACATGGTCGAAGGTGTATCAGAAGGCTTTCAGCGACGCCTGGAAATTATCGGCACAGGTTATCGGGCACAGGTTCAAGGACGGAACCTGATTTTAAACGTCGGTTACAGCAAGCCCGTTGAAATGCCCCCCCCAGAAGGCATCACAATGGCAGTTGAAGGCAACACCAACGTCATTGTCTCTGGCATTGACAAAGAACTCGTAGGCAATACAGCAGCTCGCATCCGTGCGGTGCGTCCCCCTGAAGTCTACAAAGGCAAAGGCATTCGCTATAGCGGCGAAGTCGTCCGCCGCAAAGCTGGTAAAACAGGCAAAACAGGTAAGAAGTAACCATGAAGCTTACTCGCAAAGCATCAGTCCACCGCAGACACCGCCGAGTGCGGCGCAAGGTATTCGGCACATCCGAACGTCCCAGACTAGCCGTATTTCGATCGTCCCAGCACATCTACGTCCAAGTAATCGACGACACCACACAGCACACTTTGGCTGCTGCGTCAACCCTCGACCCGGATTTGAAGTCCGTTCTCACAAGTGGAAGCAACTGCTCCGCCAGCGTGCAAGTCGGTCAGTTGATTGCCAAACGCTGTTCCAGCGCTGGCATAGTCAAAGTCGTATTCGATCGCGGAGGCAACCTCTATCACGGTCGTGTCAAAGCCCTCGCAGAAGCAGCTCGCGAAGGCGGGTTAGATTTCTAGAGGAGGTAATGGGTAGCGGGTAATGAGTAATTAAAAAGTAAAAAGTCAAAAGTTGAAAGTTAAAAGGCAAAAACCAGATTTCTTCTATTTTTACTTTTTACTCAAACAATTACCAATTGCCGATCGCCTTTCACCAATTACTAATTCCCACAGGACAAAACTATGGCAGAACAAAAAGAACAGCGCAACAAGAAAAAAAGCAGCAGCAGCAACAAAGGGCGCGAAAAAGAATCCGAATGGCAAGAACGGGTGGTTCAGATTCGGCGCGTTACCAAAGTAGTCAAAGGCGGTAAAAAACTCAGCTTCCGCGCCATAGTCATCATCGGCAACGAACGCGGTCAAGTTGGAGTTGGAGTCGGCAAAGCTAGCGACGTAATCGGTGCCGTTAAAAAAGGCGTCGCCGACGGCAAAAAGCACCTAATTGAAGTCCCATTGACTAAATCTAACTCCATCCCTCACCCCATCAACGGTGCAGGCGGCGGAGCCAAAGTCATGATGCGACCGGCAGCACCAGGAACCGGCGTAATTGCAGGGGGAGCAGTGCGAACTGTTCTCGAACTAGCAGGAGTCCGCAACATCTTAGCCAAACAGCTAGGTTCAGGAAATCCCTTAAACAATGCCCGAGCCGCAGTCAACGCCCTCTCCACTCTTCGCACCTTGTCCGAAGTTGCTCAAGAGCGCGGAATTCCAGTAGAAAACCTCTACGGTTAAGGACTAGGGAACGGGACGAATTGTCAGTTTTGAGTATTCAGTATTGAGTTTTAAATAAAAAAAATTCATTCCTCAAAACTCAAAACTACCAATTGCCAATTACCAATTACCAATTACCAAATACCAAAACTATGAGATTGCAAGACGCCCGACCAAAAGCGGGATCCACAAAACGCCCCCGCCGCTTGGGCCGAGGTATTTCTGCCGGTCAAGGCGCGAGCTCCGGTAAAGGGATGCGCGGTCAAAAAGCTAGATCCGGTAGCGGCACTAGACCCGGTTTTGAAGGTGGTCAAAATCCTCTTTACCGCCGCCTCCCCAAGCTCAAAAGCTTCCCGATGGTGAACCGGAAAGAGTACACTACCATTAATGTAAGTAAATTAGCATCACTGCCAGCAAACACAGAAGTTACTCTTATCTCTTTGATTCAAGCAAAAATTGTCAATAGTGACAATGGGCCGCTGAAAATCTTAGGAGATGGCGAACTGAATGTGGCTCTGCAAGTGCGCGCCAAGGCATTTACGGCTGGTGCTCGCACCAAAATTGAAGCCGCTGGTGGAAGTTGCGAATTAGTTGCTTAAAGATTTGAGGTTTGAGAGTATGTCCAAATCTCAAATCCTCTCTTCTTGCTATCAGAAAATGATTTAGTCGAAAATCCCAAATCTAAAATCCAAAATCGTAACTATGGACGTTAGTAGAGAGAAAGCGCCAACTGCACAAGAAACGTTCATGCAGATGGCTCAAGCCGCTGGTTTGCGAGGCCGCATCCTCGTAACCGTTGGCTTATTGATTTTAGTGCGCCTGGGTGTCCACTTGCCAGTCCCCGGTATCGATCGAGTCGCCTTTGCCCAAAACGTCCAAAATAGCCCTTTAATTGGCTTTTTGGACTTGTTTTCAGGAGGCGGCCTCTCAGCTTTGGGGATTTTCGCGCTGGGGATTTTGCCCTACATTAATGCTTCAATTATCGTGCAGCTTCTAACTGCGGCTCTGCCCAGTTTAGAAGACTTGCAGAAAAATGAAGGGGAAGCAGGGCGGCGCAAGATTTCTCAAATTACTCGCTATGTTTCCTTGGGCTGGGCGATTCTGCAAAGCGTTGGCATTGCTATTTGGGTTAGTCCCTTTGCTCAGGTGCCATCACCTTTATTTATCCCACAAACTGCTTTGGCTCTGACGGCCGGGTCAATGTTTGTGATGTGGATATCGGAACTGGTTACGGAACGGGGTATCGGTAATGGAGCGTCTTTGTTGATTTTTATCAACATTGTCTCAGTTTTGCCACGTTCTCTGGGACAGACTTTTGAATTGGCCCAAAGTGGGGACACCCAAGTTGTAGGCCGCGTCATTGTTCTGTTGCTGGTCTTTTTGGTGACGATTGTTGGGATTGTTTTTGTTCAGGAAGGTACTCGCCGGATTCCGATTATTTCTGCTCGCCGTCAAGTCGGCCGCAAGGTTTATCGGGAGAGTCGCAGTTATCTACCCCTGCGCTTAAATCAAGGCGGAGTCATGCCGATCATTTTTGCATCTTCGGTGTTGATTGTGCCTTCTTTCCTAGCTCAGTCTCTGAATAACCCGTTTTTGGTTCAAGTGGCAAATGTTTTGAGTCCTAGCGGCCCTGCGCCTTGGGCTTATGCGCTATTTTATCTGACTTTGATTCTGTTCTTTAGCTATTTCTACGCTTCGTTGATTGTCAACCCCGTAGATATGTCTCAGAACTTGAAGAAAATGGGTGCTAGTATTCCCGGGATTCGTCCTGGTCAGAAAACGAGTGATTATATTGAGAAGGTTTTGAACCGTTTGACTTTCTTGGGAGCAATATTTCTCGGTCTGGTGGCGATTGTGCCAACTGCTGTGGAAAGTGCGATCGGAGTGCAAACTTTTAGAGGCTTCGGTGCAACTTCCTTACTGATTCTAGTCGGTGTTGCGATCGAAACTGCTAAGCAAATTCAAACTTACCTCATCTCCCAAAGATATGAAGGAATGGTGAAATAATCGCTATGCAATTGATATTTATGGGGCCTCCAGGGGCAGGAAAGGGAACTCAGGCTCAGCTTTTAGCCACTCTCTGGAAAGTACCCCACATTTCTACCGGTGACATCCTACGCGCTTGCGTAGTGGCAAAAACCACCTTGGGTCAAAAAGCCCAAGCCTATATGGATGCTGGTGACTTGGTTCCTGACCAGTTATTGATGGATATCGTACAAGAACGGATGAATCAACCGGATGCTAGTGCTGGTTGGATTCTGGACGGATTTCCCCGCACAGTCCCACAAGCAGCGTTTTTTGACACACTGCTTTGCGATGTCGGGGGTGGTAAGTCTGGTAAGGACTGCGATTTGAGGGCTGTCAATTTGGATGTCCCTGACAACATTTTGGTAACTCGTCTGTTATCGCGGGGTCGCCAAGATGACAATGAGGAGACAATTCGTCGTAGGTTGCAAGTTTATCGGGAGCAAACCGAGCCTTTGATTGAGTTTTACAGAGACCGCCAACAGTTGGTTGCGGTTGATGGGGATCGATCGATGGAGGAAGTTACAGCACAACTTCAACAAGCTCTTGCGGTAGACCCTTAAACCTTCTCAATCGAGCCTGTTACCCCAACAACTTTTGCTAAGATGTGTTAACTAGGAGCTTTTTGTGCTAAAGGGTTGTCTAAGGGTTGATTAACAGTGAGATTTTTGACTCGTCCGTTTTGCAACTTTGGGTTCGACAAAGAAGCCCGGACACTCCTAGTTAATCAAATGTAGAGTTGAGGAAAATACCAAATTGTCTAAGCAAGATTTAATTGAAATGGAAGGGACTGTGGTGGATTCCCTGCCCAATGCGATGTTTCGCGTTGATCTAGATAATGGATTTAACGTGTTAGCACACATTTCTGGTAAGATCCGCCGGAACTACATCAAAATTCTGCCTGGGGATCGTGTCAAAGTAGAATTAACCCCCTACGATTTGACCAAGGGCAGGATTACTTATCGCCTTCGTAAAAAATAGGCTTAGATAAAACTTTCTAACTAATTCTAAGTTTAATTAGAGAGAATTTGGTAAAATCCGTCAAATTTATGCTATAGTGCTAGGTTTGTAGTGTTGCCGAGAAGGGTGTCAAAAACCCACGGGTGTACAGAGTTAATTCATTGTTAAGCCGTGAAAGTATCGATCGCCCTTCACTCTGAAAACAGGCAAACTTAACCCCAGTAGTGGGATTGAGTGTCAGCGGGTTCGTTCATAAAATAACCCGCGCTTCATAAATTTTAATTGAGGAGAGGCCTACACCTTGCCCAGTCTCTCCTCCCACCGCTATACAGGCAGTGCGGGCGTGCC
>JANMLZ010000103.1:0-103329 GCA_031372825.1 Cyanobacteria bacterium OTE_58_metabat_593
AACAGCGAACAGTCAACAGCGAACAGTCAACAGCGAACAGTCAACAGCGAACAGTCAACAGCGAACAGTCAACAGCGAACAGTCAACAGCGAACAGTCAACAGCGAACAGTCAACAGCGAACAGTCAACAGCGAACTAATAAAGGACAGCAGAAAAATGACAGAAAATAAGGAAATTGTTTTTCGCAATCGAGTTGTTGACAAAGGTCAGCTCAAAAAATTAATATCTTGGTCGTTCATGCAGTACGGAACGGCACGGACGGCGCAAATGGCCGACAAACTCAAAGACTTGGGTTTTCGCTACGCAACCATTGCCGGGGTCTCGATCAGCGTAGACGACCTGAAAGTGCCTCCCTCCAAACGATCGCTCCTAGATGCAGCCGAAGAAGAAATCCGCATCACAGAGCAGAAATACACCAGAGGCGAAATCACCGAAGTCGAACGCTTCCAAAAAGTAATCGACACCTGGAACAGCACATCGGAAGACCTAAAAGACGAAGTAGTCAAGAACTTTCGCGCCACAGACCCCCTCAACTCGGTCTACATGATGGCTTTTTCGGGAGCAAGAGGGAATATCTCCCAGGTGCGGCAGTTGGTGGGGATGCGGGGGCTGATGGCTGACCCGCAGGGAGAAATCATCGACTTGCCAATTAAGACAAATTTCCGTGAAGGACTAACTGTTACTGAGTACATTATTTCGTCCTACGGAGCGCGCAAGGGCTTGGTCGATACTGCTCTACGCACGGCGGACTCGGGCTATCTTACGCGCCGTTTAGTGGATGTATCCCAAGACGTAATCGTGCGCGAAGTAGACTGTGGCACTCAGCGGGGGATTCGGGTGCGGCCGATGACCGATGGGGCGACGGTGCTGATTCCCCTGAAAGACAGGCTGCTGGGGCGCGTTTTTGCCCGAGATGTGCTGCACCCCAAAACAGGGGAAGTAGTGGCCTTTAAGAACGAAAAAGCGGTGCGAAACCAGCCGATTACAGAGGAGCTGGCGGGGGAAATTGGGCTCGCCGAGGTGGCAGAAGTGTATTTGCGATCGCCCCTGACTTGCGAATCTACGCGGTCGGTGTGTCAGTGCTGCTACGGCTGGAGTCTCGCCCACTTGAAAATGGTAGACATGGGAGAGGCGATCGGGATTATTGCCGCCCAGTCGATCGGGGAACCAGGAACCCAACTCACGATGCGTACTTTCCACACCGGCGGCGTGTTCACCGGGGAAGTCGCAAAACAAGAACGCGCACCCTTCCCCGGGGTGGCAAAGTTCAAAAACTTGCGTACTCGCGGATTCCGCACCAGACACGGCGAAGAAGCACTGGTAGCAGAAAACAACGGCAAACTCGTATTTGAGGGTGACGGCTTTGAAGAAGGGAAATCCGGTGCCAAAAATCAAAAACTGAAGATTGAATTGGCGATCGTCCAAGGTTCCACCCTCATGGTCAAAGACGGACAGCGCGCCGGAACGGGTCAAGTTTTGGCAGAAGTGCCGATCGTCGGACGCGCCGCCCGCAAAACAACGGAAAAAGTCACGACGGATGTAGCTTCCGACTTGGCCGGAGAAGCCAAATTTGCCGACTTGGTGCCGGAAGAAAAAACCGATCGCCAAGGTAACACCACCCGCACGGCGAGCAGGGGTGGGCTGATTTGGATTCTCAGCGGCGAGGTATATAATTTGCTACCGGGTGCCGAACCGGCGGTGAAAAATGGTGATCGGATCGCAGCAAACAGCGTCATCGCCGAAACCAAACTCGTCTCCGAACACGGCGGCGTAGTCCGCATTGCCGACGAGCGAGAAATCGAAATCATCACGGCTCAAGTGCTCCTCGACCAAGCAATTGTCCGGGCCGAAAGCGCGGGCGGCCGCGACCACTACATCATCGAAACAGCATCCAACCAGCGGTTTTCCCTGAAGACTGCGCCCGGAAGCAAGGTCATCAACGGAGAAGTAGTAGCCGAACTGCTGGATGACAGCTACCGCACTGCCACCGGTGGAATAGTAAGATACGCCGGAGTCGAAGTCCACAAGCGCGGCAAGGCCAAACTCGGCTACGAAGTAGTCAAAGGCGGCACGCTGCTGTGGATACCGGAAGAATGCCACGAAGTCAACAAGGATATTTCCCTGCTGCTGGTGGAAGACGGTCAGTATGTCGAAGCTGGTACCGAAGTAGTCAAAGATATTTTCTGCCAAACCAGCGGGGCGGTAGAAGTCACTCAGAAAAATGACATCTTGCGGGAGATTGTGATCAAGCCGGGAACTCTCCACGCGGTCGATCGTCCGCCGCTAGCTTTCGGCGAAGGTCAAGTTGTCAGCGCGGGTCAAGAGATTTTCCCGGGCTTGATTGCTCCTGAGTTGGGCTACGCGGAATATATCGAAACTCCCGAAGGCCCGGCTTTGTTGCTGCGGCCTGTGGTGGAATTTCCAGTACCCGACAAGCCGCCCATACCTTCTCAGACGGCGCTGAATGAGTCGATCTCCCTGAAGGCGGTGCAACGCCTGCCCTATAAGGATGGGGAGCGGGTCAAGTCGGTCGAGGGACTGGAACTGCTGCGGACTCAGCTTATTTTGGAAATTGGTTCCGGGGCTCCCCAACTGGCGGCGGATATCGAGCTGCTGCCAGATGACGGAGATACCCTAGCTTTTGGGGCTGATGGTTCGGGCCCGGCTTGGGGTTTGTCTGATGCGGTTGTAGCGTCCCAAGAGTTGGCGCTGCGAGAGGATAGTGAGGACTCGGTACCGTCAAGGATTTTCCGCTTGCAGTTAGTGATTTTGGAATCGCTAGTAATTCGGCGGGATGTGTCAGCCGATCCGACTCAGGGCAGCACTCATACGCGGCTGTTGGTTGAGGATGGACAGTCGATCGCCCCTGGGGCAGTCGTAGCCCGCACCGAAATTCTCTGCAAGGAAGCGGGCATCGTCCGGGGCATCCGCGAGGGACTGAATGAACCGGTGCGTCGCCTGCTGGTGATGCGGGATGCCGATTCTGTTTCGATCGCTGTGGCCGGTACTCCCGATGTCAGCCCTGGTCAACTGTTGGTAGCTGGTACGGAAGTAGCTCCCGGGGTTGTACTGGAAGAGTCGGGCCAAGTTGTGAAAGTTGTGCCTGCCTCTGATGGGGAATCTGCTCGTGTTGTGCTGCGGGTGGCTCGTCCTTACCGGGTTTCGGGGGGTGCGGTGCTGCACGTAGACGACGGGGATTTGGTGCAGCGGGGCGACAACCTAGTTATTCTGGTGTTCGAGCGTGCAAAAACTGGGGATATTATTCAGGGTTTGCCACGGATCGAGGAACTTCTGGAAGGACGGAAGCCAAAGGAGGCTTGTATTTTGGCGAAGCGGCCGGGGACGGCTCAGGTTGCTACTGATGATGATGTTATTGAGTTGGCTGTTGTGGAAGATGATGGCCGGATTGAGCAGTATCCGCTGTTGCCGGGTCAGAATCCGATCGTTTCTGATGGACAGCGGGTGGGTGTTGCCGAAGCTTTGACAGACGGGCCGGCTAATCCTCACGAGATTCTGGAGGTGTTTTTCCATGTCCTCAAAGAGCGTCAGCCTACTTTTGAGGCTGCTTTGGAAAGTTTCCAGCAGGTGCAGACTTTCTTGGTGAATGAGGTGCAGTCTGTCTATCAGTCTCAGGGCGTGGATATTTCTGACAAGCACATTGAGGTAATTGTCCGGCAGATGACTAATAAGGTCAGGATGGAGGATGGGGGCGATACTACTATGCTCCCGGGTGAGTTGGTGGAACTGCGACAGGTGGAGCAGGTGAATGAGGCGATGTCAATCACTGGTGGGGCGCCGGCGGATTATACTCCGGTGCTACTGGGGATTACTAAGGCTTCGCTGAATACTGACAGCTTTATTTCGGCTGCTTCGTTCCAGGAGACTACGCGGGTGCTGACTGAGGCTGCGATCGAGGGTAAGTCTGACTGGTTACGCGGCCTCAAGGAGAATGTGATCATTGGCCGCTTGATTCCTGCGGGTACTGGGTTCAATGCCTTTGAGGAGCAGGGTACTTCGGATTCGGCTCTTGATGGTGCTGTTTTTGATGATGACATCCACGATTTGCAGGAGGATGTGGTGTTGGACGATCGCTCTGCTCGCCGTGCTTATACGATCGAGAGCAGTTTTGATGTCGGGCGCGAATCTGAAGTTGAGGCCGATGACGATTTTGAGGAAGTTGAGGTTGAGGAGGAGGATTTTGTCGCTGAGACTGATGATGATTCCTTGGGGGCGATCGCCGATGAGGATGATGATATTGGTTATGACTTCGACGAGGACGAAGACTAATCTCATGTTTTGAGGTTGCAGCACGCCGGCTTTGACAACTGCCGGCATGGCTATTTCTTGGTTCCTCGCAACCCACACCCTTGAGAACATAAGGTGAAAAAAAATATTTTTTTCACCTTATGCTTTTCTGGAGCGAATTCATGATGATTGTTGACTGTTGACTGTGAATCGAACCTGACGGTGCAACCGGAATTGATATCACACTGATGGTTTACTCAGTCAGGAAGTAAAGCCTTGATCTGATCGACAAACTCTTGATGGTCTACCACAGGTTTAGAGATGTAACCGTCTGCACCGCTTTGATCCAGAAAAGTTTCTCTATCACCGGCCATCGCGTGAGCAGTCACCAAAATAATCGGTAGCGATGCCGTTTGTGGGTCAGCTTTAAGCAGTTGAGTAATCTTGATGCCGTCAACAGCTTTTCCCTGGTAAACGCTGCGCGAAAGAGACACATCCATTAAAATCAAATCAGCTTCTCCAGCAGCAGCAATCTGCATCACCTCTTCAACATTTTCCGTGTGCTTCACGGCTAAGCCCCCCCGCTTAGTCAGAATTTTGGAAAAAACCCGAGCATTAACCAAATCGTCCTCTACAATCAGAACGGTTTTCATAAATAAATATGGGAAGTATAGAAACTTTGCGACTTTAGTCCAAAGAGGAACACGGCAGGGGAAATACATTCCCCGTCAAAAATGCAGAGTTTTTAGCGCCATCAGCCGGGAACCCTGCAAAACCCGTATGTATATCCTTGAGCCACTAACTGTGAGAAGGTGTAGATGCCTAGAAGCATCCATTACCATCATTTAGACTACTACACACAGACAGTTTAGTTGTTTTTTTTAGAACTAGACCTGATAGTGGCGAAAGTCTCAAGATTCCCCAGTAGCAGGTTTGTAGTATCGTCTTTTTTGGTCAATTCTCCGGCTTGAGAGTCGGGAATAGGTGACAATTATTTTCTTTCATGCTCTTAGAATAAAGCAATGTTTATTCACGGACTAGGGCCGAAACATTCTGAGTAGGGAATATAGCAGGGGATTGTTGAGGATTCTCAATTCTCTGTTTTGGAGAGGGCTTAAAAGATCGACGCTTTCGTTCATCAAGCCGGCGGCCCGACTCTCCCGCTCGCGAGGAGAGCTTTTGACTGCTGAATTCTTAAGGATGGGCATTTGTAAGCGATTATAAGGAAAAGCTTGACTGTGCCATCAACCTTCTCACGGCCGACGGTAAATAGACACGCAGGCGCAAATCAAGGCAACATAGAGGTTAGGGTAAGAGTGGAGAGTAAGAGGCAAGTGTTCCCCGTCTTCGGCACTCTGATTCTTCTTTCGCAAGTTAAATTTATTTTTATCCTCTCGCGCTGGGCGGTTTTGTCGGACTTTCGGTTCGCGATCGGGCAAACGCTTTCAAAGGAGAGACAGGCAACCTCACGATTACAGAGGCTGTCTTCAACTCAGGAATTAACGGACACAAGGACTCATGGCTAAACAACTCAACCTACTTTCCGGGCAAGTAATTTCTACGCCTCTGCACGCTGAGATGCAGCAATCGTACCTCGAATATGCCATGAGTGTGATCGTCGGGCGAGCTTTGCCTGATGTCCGCGACGGTTTAAAACCAGTTCACCGTCGAATTTTGTACGCGATGCACGAACTCGGTCTGACGCCAGACCGACCTTACCGCAAGTGCGCTCGGGTAGTTGGAGATGTTTTGGGAAAATATCACCCCCACGGCGACCAATCGGTTTACGACGCTCTGGTACGCATGGTTCAGGAGTTTTCGAGCCGCTATCCTTTGCTGGCGGGTCACGGCAATTTTGGTTCGGTGGACAATGACCCAGCGGCTGCGATGCGCTACACGGAAACTAGGCTGGCATCGATCGCCCATGAAGCCATGCTAACCCAAGTCGGCGATGCAACTGTTGATTTTACTGATAACTTTGACAGTTCGCAGCAAGAACCGACGGCGCTACCTGCTCAGTTGCCATTTCTGTTGCTGAACGGCTGTACTGGCATTGCTGTCGGGATGGCAACTAATATCCCGCCTCACAATTTGGGCGAGGTGGTAGATGGTTTAATTGCTTTGATCGAAAATCCCGAACTCTCGGATGAGAAGTTGATGGAACTGATTCCAGGCCCGGATTTTCCGACCGGAGGGGAAATCGTTGCTACAGAGGGCATTATTGACGCCTACACTAAGGGTCGCGGTAGTATTGCGGTGAGGGGTGTGGCTGGGGTGGAAGAAGTGCCTGGGAATCGCAAGTTTCGGACTAAAACGGCGATCGTAGTGACGGAGTTTCCGTTTCAGGTAAATAAGGCTGGTTGGATTGAAAAGGTGGCGGAGTTGGTGAATGCTGGCCGCCTTGACGGTATTTCTGATTTGCGGGATGAGAGCGATCGCGAAGGCATTCGAGTTGTAATTGAACTGAAGCGGGAATTTACTCCAGAAGCGGTTCTAGCTCGTCTTTATCAACAAACTGATCTGCAAACAAATTTTGGGGCGATTTTGTTGGCAATTGTCAACGGTCAACCCCGACAGTTGACGCTTAGACAATTGTTGCAAGAATTTCTGGATTTTCGGGAACTAACTCTTACCCGCCGCTACAATTACGAGTTGCAGGCGGCAGGGCGTCGCTGTCACATTCTTCAAGGCTTAATGTTGGCTTTGACAAATCTCGATACTGCGATCGACATTCTCAGAAATTCTCCTGACGGTACTACTGCTAAGCAAACTTTCCAAGTTCGCCTTAATTTGAGCGAAAGTCAATCAGATGCGATTTTGGCGATGCCGATGCGTAGGCTGACTGGTATGGAAAGGCAAAATTTGCAGTCTGAGTTGGATGAATTGACGGGAAATATTCAAGAATTACAGCGGTTGTTGAGCGACAGGCGTGAACTTTTGAAGGCTTTGAAGAAGGAATTTCGATCGCTCAAACGCAAGTACGCTGACCCCCGTCGCACTAAATTCGCCAAGGGCGCAGGAGGCGCAGCAAATGCCGAATCACAATTTTCTGGTAAGAAAAATGCTGGGGTGAAACAGTTGTCGGCGGTAACGGTGTCACCTAACTTATTGCCTATTGCAGAGGTTGAGGAAACTGTTGTTGAATTTACTCACAAACAGTACGTGCGGCGCGTACCGGCTGGGGAACGTCCCCGCTCGAAAAGTCGTGAAAAATCGGTTTCATCTTTAGAAAAAAATGAAGATTTTATTGTTACGGCAAATCTGACGAAAACCGATCGCACTTTGGTCGTCTTAACTCCTAACGGCAAAGCTTACCCGCTGAAAGTGGCTGATATTCCAAGCAGCAGCCCAAAAGAACGCGGAACGCCGATCGTCGGTTTGTTGTCGCCGAGTGCTACTAAAGAAAGTGCCGGTCGCGCTTTGTCGGAAATTACAGTCGCGCACTTTATTTTGCCGGAAATTTCGGAAACGGCGGATTTGGTAACTCTGACTCAGCAAGGAAAAATTAAGCGCTTACCGATGCAGGAATTTGCTGATTTGACGAATCGCGGGATTACTGTGGTTAAACTCAAGGAGGACGATCGGCTGCGCTGCGCGAGTCTGAGCAAAGTTGGCGAGCAAGTGGCTGTCGCAACTTCGGGAGGCCGAGTCCTCCGGTTTGATGTCGATGACGAACAACTGCCGCCAATGGGCCGCACCGCCCAGGGTTCTCAAGTAACTAGGTTGCGGAAGCAGGAACAGTTGGTGGGTTGCGTCACTTTCGACCCGGACGACAGTCTGGTGCTATTTTCGGAGTTGGGTTGGGCTAAACGGATGCCTGCGGGCTCTGTCAGGCTTACTAACCGTGGCGAAATTGGCACTCAAGCTTTTCGCTTCGCGGAGCCGACTGATGCTTTGGTTGGCTTGCTGCGGGCTGTTCCGGGTACGGATGTCAAACTTTTTACTACCAGCGGCCGCTGGCTGCGATCGGCTATTGATGCTATAGCTTTTTGGGGGAAAGATGCTGCGGGCGATCGAGTTTTTGACCTCAATCCGGGTGAGAAAATTATTAAAGTTATCAGTAGTCAATAGTCATTGGGGATTGGGGATTGGGCATGGGGAATTAATCTGACTTCTGACTTTAACATCGATCCGTTAAATCATTTAAGTCCTGTACACTGCTCGTTGCCGAACTTCCTCCTTCCTTAAATATCCCAATTACCAATTACCAATTCCCAATTCCCAATTCCCAATTCCCAATTCCCAATTCCCAATTACCAATTCCCAATTCCCAAATCTAAAATTGTTCGATGGCGCAAGTTGTATTAGAAAATATCTACAAAAGTTTTCCACTCCGCCAAGGAGAACCGGAAAAAGCGACAAATAGCGAGGCAGAAAGTGTCTCACCGGAGGTCTCTGGCTCAACGTCTAACACGGTTTTGCGGCGGATCAACCTAACTGTCGAAGACGGGGAATTTATGGTGCTGGTGGGGCCTTCTGGCTGCGGAAAAAGCACTTTGCTACGATCTATCGCCGGTTTGGAAGTCTTGACAGCGGGCAATATCTGGGTTGGCGATCGGTTGGTTAATGATTTGCCTCCTAAAGACCGAGATATCGCTATGGTATTTCAAAATTATGCTCTCTATCCTCACTTAACAGTTTACGATAATCTCGCTTTTGGATTGCGCCGCTCCCAAAGGGAGAAGAAGGAATCAGGAAGTTCGGCAACGGATTCTGTAACGGATGTAACGGATAGAAGGAAGAAGGAAGAAGGAAGAAGGAAGAAGGAAGAAGGAAGAGGTGATAAAGTAGAAGCCAGAAGCCAAAAGAAACAGGCAGAAGAAGGAAAAGTCCAGAAGGGACAAGAAATCAGGAATAAGATAGAGGCTGTTATTAATTATTTAGCTTCTCATACTTTAAATAACGAGCGAATATATGTTTTATGGGAAGATTTTTTGGTAGGAGTAACTCGTAACTTACCTCCTGGTTTGCGCTATTTTTCGGAGCGGGAAAAGGCGGTAGGAGAACGAGTCTTGAAAGTAGCTCAATTATTGCAAATAGAAGCTCTTTTAAATCGCTTGCCGAAACAGCTTTCGGGAGGTCAAAAGCAGCGGGTAGCTTTGGGTAGGGCGATGGCTCGAAATCCTGAAGTGTTTTTGATGGACGAACCGCTATCGAATCTTGATGCGAAATTGAGGGCCCAAACGAGATCGCAAATTGTACAGTTGCAGCGACAGTTGGGTACTACAACTATTTATGTGACTCACGACCAAACTGAGGCGATGACTATGGGCGATCGCATTGCGATTATGAATGCAGGCCAGCTTCAGCAAGTAGCTCAACCTCTAGAGCTTTACAACAAGCCTGCTAATCTGTTTGTTGCTGAGTTTATCGGTTCTCCGCCGATGAATTTTTTGCCTGTGCAATTTACAGCCCCGCTGTTGATTTCTCACCCGCAGTTTCGCTTTACTTTGCCTGATATTTGGGCGAAAAATCTACAACAATATGACGGGCGAGGACTGATTTTGGGCATCCGGCCGGAACATCTGAGCATTCACCCTCCTGCTACCAAAAATCTGTCGGTACAAGTGGAAATTGTGGAGGCTTTGGGACACGAAACTTATTTACGGGTCTGTTTGACGGATGCTCCGGCCGTGCGGATGCAGGTGCGGGTTCCTCCTGAGCGATCGATCCGTGTGGGCGAGGAGCTTTGGCTGGCGATCGCCCATGACAAAATTCACTTGTTTGACCCCGATACCGAGTTGGCGATTTTTCCTCGTTAGCTAAAATCATCACGGTCGATCGACCTTGGCGATCGATATCACAAACCACACACTTGCACTTTGTTGAAGTACCTGTTATATTTATTTACATAAGCCTTACAAAAGTTAACGAAAGGAGTTCGCATCATGCAAGAACAAAAACGCAACGCTTGGAACTGGGGCTTCAGCGAAGGAGCTGAAAACTGGAACGGTCGTTTAGCAATGATTGGCTTTTCTGCGGCTGTGATTATAGAATTGGTTTCCGGTCAAGGCGTGCTTCACTTTTGGGGCCTGATCTAATTTTCTAGTTAAGACTTTTTAGACACAGCAAAGCTTGGGAGTTCTTTTGGAGACTCCCAAGTTTTTGTCTGTAATTTTCGAGTTATCAGTTAACTGTTAACAGTTAACTGATAACCAAAATCCTAATCACTCCTTTGGGTGATGCCAGAGAATTAGTCTAGCGGATATATTCTTTCAAGATGCTGTTGCGGTTGGGATGACGCAACTTCCGCAGGGCTTTAGCTTCGATTTGACGAATCCGCTCGCGAGTGACGTTAAAGATTTGACCAATTTCCTCCAAGGTCTTCATCCGTCCGTCATCTAAGCCGTAACGCAGTCGCAGTACATCCCTTTCTCGGGGGCTGAGAGTATCCAAAACGCTTTCTAAGTCTTCCCTGAGTAAGTTTTTAGAGACTTGATCTTCTGGCGTTTCCCCGTCAGATTCAATAAAGTCTCCCAGACGCGAGTCTTCCTCTTTGCCGATCGGAGTTTCTAAAGAAATAGGCAACTGTGCGGACTTAGCAATGAACCGCAACTTCTCGATCGTCATCTCCATTTTAGTGGCGATTTCTTCTTCCGTGGGCTTGCGACCCATTTCCTGAGAAAGCAGTTTGGTAGTTTTCTTAATCCGCGAGATGGTTTCGTAAAGGTGAACCGGTAGGCGGATAGTGCGGGATTGATCCGCAATCGCCCGCGTAATGGCTTGACGAATCCACCAAGTCGCGTAAGTTGAGAATTTATAACCTTTTTCGTGGTCAAATTTTTCAGCAGCCCGAATTAGGCCCAAAGAGCCTTCCTGAATTAAATCTTGGAAAGACAAACCGCGATTCATGTACTTTTTGGCGATCGAGACCACCAAACGCAGGTTTGACTGTACCATCTTTTCCTTGGCTCGTCGTCCCACATGAAGTCGGTGACGAAATGCAGGTAGGGCCATATCTACAGCATTAGCCCATTCGTTGTCTTTGGGTTCGCGGTCTAACTCTTCCAGCAGTTGTTCTCGAACTCGCTCTAATTCGAGCAAATCTGCAATCTTGCGGGCGAGTTCAATCTCTTCATCGGCTCGCAGCAGCCGAATCCGACCGATTTCTTGCAGGTAAAGACGAATAGAGTCTTCTGTATAATGCTTTTTCTTTGCTTGAGCTCGACGGCGGGCTTTGGCGCCTTTGGTAGACTTAGTGTCGTCTTCCTCAGATGGATTGTCTACAAAGTCTTCTCTATCGTCTTCTTCGTCGATAAAGAGTTCCAACTCGGTCTCAGGTAGAACGCTTTTGGCGTTCCGAAGCAACTCCATTGTTTCCATTTCGGGTTTGATTGTGGTTTCAAGTACGGTGTTAGCCTGGATCATGCCGCCTTCCTCATGCTCCTGAATTAAAGAATAAATAACAGTGGAATAGTGTCTGTTTGTAGTTTAGACAAGTTACCCAGTATTGACATTCCCGCAGGAAAAAATAATGGGATTTTTGGTCTGCCAACTGAGCACCAGTTGCACGAGTCAAATTTCGAGTTCTAGTGTGAACTAGCGATCGCATTCAATCTATCGCAGACTTTAATGTCGCGACAGAAGATTGAGTGCGTGGCTTTTTCTTTCCCAGCGAGTTACCGCATCATATGCGATACCTTGCTACGAAAGAAACTTTCCGAGCCAGATGCGATCGATCGCACCTCAATAAATACTGGCTGTTTTACTCGGTATTTCGATCTTTTACCTCTTCAAGTTTTCCGGCACGGAGCCCTCTAACTTTTGTATTCAAGGCGTCGAACTTTTGATCTGCCTGATCCTTTTACTCTGGTTGTCAGACATCACAGTTGCAAGGCCGATTTTCGATCCCTTGGATGCGTGTCTGCTGCCTCAAACAAATACAGCAGAGAGTCGAAGCACCAAAAAAGTGAGAATCGGATCTTGCGAAGACCTTTCCGATTGTAGCCGTTCTCACAAAAAATGGAAGTTGTTTTCCGTTTTTTGTCAAGAACTCGGAAAACTTTGTCAGCTTAGCTTGACAATACTAGCTTATGTCGGGTTCTGCTAAATCCTGAGAAGGGCCCGCAAAAACTTTGGCACGATCGAACGGCGCTGTTTTCTGCCAATATCTGGGTGAACGGCTGCGGCGTAGTTAGCCAGACAGTTAGCAGACAATTTTTGACTTGCCGGAATTCCGACCAATACAATCCTTGGAGATGCACCCATCTTTGCCCTGTTTCCCTGAATAGAATGTGTTATACAATCTGCGATTGAATAAAGCTTACGAGCTTTAGTTGTAAGTCGGCAACTCTGGATTAGAGACCGACGATGACCCCAAATGAAGCGTTGCGGGCTTAGTAGTGCAACAGGGGGCTTTCATTGTTAAGTTAGCTCAAATCTCAGAAATTGGGTTTAATTTTGACGTTAAATCACATTAAGTTCTTAACGTCACATTCTTATTTAAGCAGTTCGACACGAGTTTGTCTCGTCAGTGGCAAAAACCACCCGGATAAATTCTACTGAGAGTTAATCCGCCACGCAACTCCTGGCTGCAAATTTCTCTAAAATTTGTTGGCTTTCGGCTCGCACTCGCGCACAATGTATCAGAAACAACACAATACGCCATCTCCCGGAAGCACTAACTTTACGCTTGCTTTAAATATATCCTCACAATGTGAAGATTTGATAAAGCCATGCAATCAATTTTAGGTCAAATTGCTAAATTGTCTTGAATCCGATCGATCGCCCGGTAAAATTGCCTCATCCTTAGCTGAAAGATATTGAGGGGGGTAGGGCGGTAGCGCGATCGATGGGGTTTATATTACGTTTTTTTACAGCGTGTCTTCCAAAGCTTGACCTCTAAATCATCGATCGTACTCCTAGCTCAGCAACAGTACGATCAAAAATCATCTATAAAGTTGATTATACCTGGGAAATATCGATACTTTCTAATCAACCTCGATCAAAGACTTGGAAGCTTTTATAGCGATTCAATTCAATATTCATATGTTGAGAAATTTCGCTAGATGCTTTATATTTTTCCAATCCTCCCTGATGATATCCAGCTTTTCGTAAGAGTGTTTCTCAAGCCTCCCATATGACTCCTTTGATAGCATCAGGATCTAGATCTTGTTGTTGAGTAGCTAAATTGGCAGAGACTTTAGGATCGGCTTGACGAATTGCTTCAACATCGCAGAAAAACCATGCTTCTAATTCTTCAACCACAATTCGATTTAATACTTCAAATAATTTATATTTTTGACATGAAGATTTATTGATAAATCCGGCTGATATTGCCATTGTTTCTAGTTGGTATTTTATTATTAGACAATCTTCCCGATCTTTATCTATATAAAATAACAAGTTTTCAATCAGGCGGAAGCCATGCTGGATCACCTTTGATATCAAAAAATCCGGCTGGGTCGGAATGATGATGACTGTTGACTGTTGACTGTTAACGGTTGGAACAATTTCGATGCTACCGAAAACGATATCAAACGGTTAAGCAACTTAGCAAGTAAATCTGTTTTTCGTCTAAAAGCATGAATTTTAGAGCTAGCAGTCGATTACCATTTGGATCTAAAAATACGGTTAACGGGGTAATTTTTTTGAGTTATAAATTATGTAAAGCTCGAAGATTTTGGACTTTAAGATACTTTGTACGAGGAATATTTTCGATCGTTTTTACCTCCTGAACTACACTTGCTTTTTTTGGGATAAGTAGGTCATTTTTATTAAACCTAAAATACTTTATTGTTAGATTCCCGACTTCTTCAAGCAGTCGGGAATCTGGATGTGATGTTTTTTGAGGTTGTTCTAGAAAAAACTATTACTGATTCCGCAGTTTAGGATTGACAAACTCATTCAATCCTTCTCCCACCAAAGACAATCCGACTACCATCAAAGTCATTGCCAAACCGGGAAACAAAGCCGTCCACCAAATGCCAGTAGGGAGTGCATCTAAAGCTAAACGCAAATCATGTCCCCATTCTGGAGTTTCTTCGGGAAGTCCCAAACCGAGAAATCCTAAACCCCCCAAGGTTAAAATTGCATCAGCCGCGTTGAGTGCGAACAACACTGGTACGCTCTGAATGACGTTAAGAAATAGGTAGCGAGAAAGCACTGTCCAAGTATCAGCGCCCATTGCTCGCGCGGCTTCGACAAATAGTTCAGTTTTGACGCTGGCGGTGTGATTCCTGACGACGCGGTAGTATTGAGGGATGTAGGAAATGCTCAGGGCGATCGCAGCATTCAACACTCCTTTGCCCACAACAAATGCCAGAGTCAAAGAAAGCAGCAATCCCGGCAGAGTATAAATGGTATCCATTAAAAATAACAAGATGCGATCGAGCTTACCGCCCAAATAACCGCTAACCAATCCCAACGGTACACCGATAAATAAACTCAAAGTTGTTGCTAAAATCACCACTTGCCAAGCAGCACGAGAAGCAAACAGCGTCCGGGAAAAAACATCATAGCCACTGCGGCTAGTACCAAACCAGTAACTTCCTGAAGGCGGTTCATGGATCGGGTTAATCAAAGCATCGGTAGGATTTTGCAGCCATCCCCAAGCTTCCATCGCTGGAGACAAAGTGGCTACAAATATAAACACGGCAGTTATTGTCAAACCCGCCCACATCATTTTCATTGACAGGCTTGACGGTGTGGCAAGGTTGAGAAATTTTGGTAGTCGGAGGCGGCTTTGAGCCAT
The DNA here is from genome assembly GCA_031372825.1 of Cyanobacteria bacterium OTE_58_metabat_593. GTDB lineage: Bacteria > Cyanobacteriota > Cyanobacteriia > Cyanobacteriales > Microcoleaceae > Microcoleus. The sequence continues at coordinate 14,939 of JANMLZ010000103.1, forward strand.
AATTGATAACTGGTGCGTCAGATTTGTTTTCATCAGCATATCAATATTTACCGAAAACCATAGGAAGAGTTTTGAACCGCAGATGAAGGCAGATGAACGCAGATGAACGCAGATAAGATTGCATATGCGGTTCAAAACTTTCAGCTAAATCGATCGCCTTTCTACAAATTACTGGCAATTAACTCACGATACTGGCTTTTTGGCTTAACTCCTTTGAGCTCAGTCACCAAAGCCTTGTCCTTGAAATACTGAATCGTCGGCGTACCAATGACGTTAGCATTTTCAGCAATTTCTGGATCTTCCTCGATGTCAATTTCCACGTAGTGAATTTTGCCATCAAACTCATCTACCACCTTGCTCAAAATCGGTCTAAGGCTATGACAAGGGCCGCAAGTCGGAGCGGAATATTTGACTACAATTAGCCGATCGCTATCGTGGAACAATTTCCGCAAAGCATAACCTCCTTCGTGTCGCGTCTCTTTGATATCAAAGTTCTCGCTGGTTTCCCGAACTCTGGGAGTTTCCGCTGCTACTGCGGGTTGCTCCGATTCCTCAGTTTGATGAAATTCCTGAGTTAAACCATTGGCCGTCAACCAACGCTCTGCCAGCATCGCACCCATACAACCACTACCAGCAGCAGTGATTGCTTGGCGAAACTCGTGGTCTTGGACATCGCCGACAGCGTAAACTCCCTCGACGCTAGTTTCTACAGAACCGTGTTTGGGAGCAATGTAACCGATTTGGTCGAGTTCTAGTTGACCTTGGAATAAGACTGTATTGGGAGTATGACCGATCGCATAAAACAACCCGCTGACCGGCAAATTGCTTTCTGCGCCAGTTTCAGTGTTCCTGAGTTGAATCCCTTCGAGTTTGCCGTTGCCATAAACATCCACAGGCTCAGTATTCCAGTGCACAGTAATTTTGGGATTGTTCAAAACCCGATCTTGCATAGCTTTGCTGGCCCGCATCGATGATGAACGCACCAACATATGAACGCGAGAACCATATTTAGTTAGATAAACTCCTTCTTCTGCTGCTGTGTCACCGCCACCGATAACTGCTAATTCTACATTTTTGAATATCGGTGTCGCTCCGTCGCAAATCGCACAGGCAGATATTCCTAAATTCCAGTATTTCTCTTCACTCGGTAGATGTAGTCTTTTCGCCGTCGCGCCTGTAGCTATAACTATGGTGTGAGTTTTGATTTCTCTGTCTTCCGATCGCACTGTAAATGGCCGTTGACTCAAATCCACCGAAATTACATCTTCCGTGTATAGTTCAGCACCCCAGCGCACTGCTTGAGCTTTCATCCGATCCATCAGTTGCGGCCCGGTGATGCCTTCGGGGAAGCCGGGAAAGTTTTCGACTTCTGTGGTGGTCATCAGTTGACCGCCCGGGATACCTCCCATTTGGTAGCCTTCAAAAACTACGGGTTTCAGGTTTGCTCGACCGGCGTAGATGGCGGCGGTGTAGCCAGCCGGGCCTGAACCGATAATCACTAGGTTTTCTATGGTTTGTTCGGTCATGGCTATTTAGTTGAACTCATAACGACTTCGTTTAATTTTAGCAGAAATCGAGCATATGTATCTATTGTTGAGGGGTTGAGGGCGATCGGGACAATTCAAGTTAGTCTGATAAGCAAATACAATAGGAAAAGTAATTTTGTTTTAAATGTTCAATCAATTCTCGAAAACCCCCAAAATTACCCCCCTTCACTATTGATTCCATTCTCATTTGCTTGACGAATTTGCGACGTTTGAGGTACTATACAATACCGACACTCAAGGGGTGCTACGACTATTTTTTGATTTTAAGCCTGAAACCCTTTAAAATCGTCAAATTTTCAATTTTGAAAATGCAATACATACAATTTTTTATGCGAAACACGCATTTTGTACTTTAAGAATTGTAAAGAAAATTTGGGCTGATTTGACAAAATACAGTATTTGTGATAGGTAAGGCGCGATAGGGAAAAGTTGGATTAAGATTTTTAACCGCAGATGTAGGCGGATTAACGCGGATTAACGCAGATCAGAGCAATTTTGCTCTTTTAACTTGTGGATAAAATTAAGATCTTGTTTGTTTGCAGCCGGAATAAGTGGAGAAGTCTGACTGCTGAGAAAATATGCGGGAAAGTTATCGGCTACAGTGTGCGATCGGCTGGAACGGAAAAAGGTGCGAGAATTAGAGTCACTGAGGGTCTTGTCGGTTGGGCGGATTGGATATTTGTGATGGAAAAGAAGCACGCCGATCGACTTCGCAGCAAATTCCCGGAAAGTCTTGAAGGTAAAAAGCTTATTTGTCTGCAAATCCCGGATAATTACCAATATATGGAACCGGAGTTGGTCGAGCTTTTGGAGGCGAAACTGGGTTCCTATATGGAAATGCCAGATCACGAGATCAATTTTATGCAGCGAGTTTTGGAACCGGAAGTGATGGATTCCTTGTCCGAGGCGATCGAATACGATTCGATGGACTTTATTGAGGTTAATATTGCTTTTGCTAGGAGTGCGGCTGTCTTGGGGCCGGTTTTTGGAAACGTTTTGGATGCTGGGACGGGTACGGCGAGAATTCCGATCGCACTTTGTCAACTTCGGCCAGAATGGAAATTGACTTGCATCGATTTATCCGCAAATATGCTGAAAGTGGGGGCGCAGAATGTGGAAAAGGCCGATGTGCGATCGCAAATTAGTCTCGAATTGATTGATGCTAAGGCAATGCTTTATCCTGACAACTATTTTGATATGGTGATTTCCAACAGTATTATCCACCATTTGCCAGATCCTGTGACGTTTTTGCACGAAGTCCAGCGGGTGTTGAAACCGAACGGAGCAATCTTTTTGCGGGATTTATTGCGGCCGGAAACATCGGAAATCAGGGATAATTTAGTCAAGCTTTATGCGGGAGATTGCAACTCGCATCAAAAACAACTGTTCAGCGATTCGCTGCAAGCGGCTTTTACGCTGGATGAAGTTGAGATGATGCTGGAAACTGCCGGCTTAGAGAAATTGAGGATTTATGAATCTTCAGATAGACACTGGACGGCTGAACGTGCTTGGTGCGAGACTTTGTAAAAATAAAAGTGCGATGGCTACGCCCCGGCTTGCGCCTACGAGCTTAATCGATGTCCAATCTAGAATCTAGAATAACCCGATCGCGCCCTTGGTGTTTTGCCTGATATAGCGCTCGGTCTGCTGCTGCAATCAAATCTTTCTGAGCAGTGTGCGATCGAGGAAAGGTACTCGCTACCCCCAAACTCAGTGTCACGCAACCAACCTCCGATTGCAGATGCTCAACTGCTAACTTTTTTACCCAGACTCGAATTTGCTCCGCAATATAGACAGCAGTCTCAGGACTGGTGTGAGGCAAAACGACCGCAAATTCTTCACCTCCGTAACGGGCTACCAGCGGCTCTCCTGAAGCTTCGCCTGCTGAGCAATTTACAGCCTCAACAATAGTCTTAGCTACCTTTTGCAAACAAGCATCTCCTGCCTGATGTCCATAAGTATCATTGTATTTCTTAAAAAAGTCAATATCGCATAAAATCAAAGATAGTTCTGCTGCTTTTTCTCCCAATTCCTGCCATTCTTTCTCTAAATATTCGTTAAAGCATCGGCGGTTAGCCACCTGAGTTAATCCATCTGAGTTGGCAAGGCGATACAATTCCGAATTAGCTGATTGTAGTTGAGAATTAGCTGCTTCTAGCTCGGATTGTGTTACAGATAAATTGTAGTAAAGCTCGCTAATATACCAAGTAGCTTGTTGGTGAATTTGCGACAAAGCTACCAAAACTTGATGTACATCTAACAATCGGTAAACTTGAGGTTCTAGCTGCACAACAATCGGCTCGTAAAGCTGTTCTGGTGGTCGCTGCACAGCTCGCTGAGCTGCCATGACAATTAAGGCTACTCCTGGTAAAATCAAAATATCCGTTTGAGCGATTTGATACAAAGCCATAATTGGTCGGCAAGCAAATATATCTACTCCATAAGGGCGACTCATGCGTTCCATAAAACGCCTGCGCGATATCATTCCTAAAAAATCGCCATTTTGGGTTAAAATAACTCCTGGAAGTAGCGGATGAGCTTGAAATAACCGAGCTACGTCTTTGGCAAGATATGAGGATTCAACCTGAAAATTGAATACAGCTAGCTCCTTGAGAGTAGACTCTAAAGTTAGATTTTCGGGTGGTTTTTCAGGAAAATTAGATGGTGCAATAAATTCAACAGACACAGGACAGCTCCGAATGAACAATACAGCAGCAAAAAATCTAGTGTCACCCTTAGCTTATATTAACATTTCTAGATCGATAGTTGCTGTATTCTTAACTACATAGTTTATTTAATGATATCAGGTACATTCCATTGATTCATCCTCACTTAATTATAAATTTTTTGAACGATTACTCATTTTTTTACTATGGGATTTTTGGATTGTAAAAAATCCTGTTCTATATCAGTCCTCAACTCATTGGCGGCGTACGACAACTCGATAAACCAGATTTTAAAACCAGATATAGGCTTTCAACAGTTGACAGTTGACAGTTGACAGTTTAAGAGCGACCTCTACCTATAAGGAAGAGAATTGGAGTAATGAATAGTCTGATTTTAATTTCTCCCTCACTCGCGAGAGGCTTTCAACCAATTCTTTCTGGTCATATCAAATTCGTTGCTATCGACATTACTGATCTCTCTCTTTTAAGCTGTCGCGCATCTAAATTAGATTTTTATGGCGGGCGAGACGCGCACCCACAAGACTTTCAATAAAAATTACTATACAAATTTGATGCACGCCAGCTTATGCCTCTGTGTCCTCTGCGCTCTCTGGTTTAAGATAATTCAAAATCCAAAACCGCGAAGTGTGGCAAGAAAAAAAAGAAACATCACAATATCCTCACCAACCCCAAGTTCCGATTCCTCCCTTGAACGGGCCCACAATATCTTTGGTAATCCAGCCGCCGTAAAAATTCCCTGGTTGAGATTGAACTAATTCCCCATCTACATAACAGGCATCCATCTTGCTCGGGTAAAAAGCCACATAATCTTTAATAGCCTCAAAAACCTGGTTAGGATTGGGATAAAACCAAGCAGCATTTACTATTTCCTTCGATTCTAGCGTCACAGTGTAATAACCGGCTTGTCCTTTCCACTCGCACCAAGAACCGTGTGAAGTTTTGTGCAAATATTGCATTTGGATGTCCTCGGGGGAAATATAGTAGAAAGGAGGGTGACTTGTCTCCAATACCCGCTGAGGGCGACGGGTATCGGCGATCGTCACTCCGTTAAAAACTATCTGTACGTGTTTGGTCAATTCCTCAAGGCGAGGGGGACGCGGGTAATCCCAAACAGACTCTTGACCGGGGCCTGGTTCTATTCGATCGAAGTTAACTTGCATAATCTCCACTGCAAAAAAATAATTGGCGACTTAACACTACAATTTAATGTAGCCTTAATTTAACTGATGCTTCAAAAAAAAACTAACTTTTTCTCAACTCTTCATAAAAGGCATTCTCTTCGGTTTTGTCAAATCCACGGCAGGCGCAAGGTTGATTTCCCCAACTTTTGCCCGCAATTGGGCTGGCATGAAAGGGGCGGGATTAAACGCGGTGCTTACCACTTTTTTAGACTTGAAAGCAGCGTTCAAGGCTAAATAAATTTGTTCCTGAAAACTGTAAAACTCGAAGCTGAAGATTTGCCAGCAGTCTGGGATTTGGAAACTACAGGTGGTTTGAGCGCGGGTGAATTGTGCGATCGAGCTACAATCACAGAATTATCTGATAAAGTTATAGCCAATATCAAGATTTTTTAATCTTACTTACCAAAAGTCTACCGCCATGCCGAGTTTGCACCGTTGCGCCGAAAATAGGGCCTGCACTCAAATTACCCGCGATCGAACATTTAAAACTGAGCGGGCAGCCTGTAAAAATCATATCTATGGAAATCCCCTTTAATGTCACCCTGTTGATGGTCATGACCGTCACCTGTGGTATCAGCGCTCAAGTTCTGGCCGCTTATCTGAAAGTTCCGGCGATCGTATTTTTGCTGCTGTTCGGCATCTTAGCAGGCCCAGATTGCTTGGGACTGCTGCACCCAAATTTGTTGGGTAGTGGCTTGGAAGTTATGGTATCGCTTTCTGTCGCCTTAATTCTGTTTGAAGGCGGCTTAAATTTGGAATTGCGAGATTTGGGCAAAGTTTCCGGCAGCATCCGCAATTTAGTCACAGTAGGCACTTTAATTACGCTAATCGGTGGCGGAATGGCCGCCCACTGGTTAGGAGAATTTCCCTGGCCGATCGCATTTCTGTATGCTTCCCTAGTAGTCGTCACAGGCCCAACAGTCATCGGCCCTTTACTCAAACAAGTATCCGTGGACAAACAAGTCGCCGCTTTGCTAGAAGCAGAAGGCGTTTTAATCGATCCCGTCGGGGCAATTCTGGCAGTGTTGGTACTGAATATTGTGTTAAATGGCAATGCTGACTTGCTGGTTCTGTGCCGAGATTTAATCGTGCGGCTAGGAGTTGGCACAGTCGTCGGAGTTGCCGGAGGCTGGCTGCTGGGATTTATTCTCAAGCGATCGAACTTTCTCTCAGAAGACCTCAAAAACTTAGTAGTTTTAGCAGGTTTGTGGGGATTGTTCGGCTTAGCAGAAGAACTCCGCAGCGAATCGGGACTAATGGCAACCGTCCTCTCCGGCATCGTTCTCAGAGCCGCTGCTGTCCCGGAAGAAAGGCTACTGAGGAGGTTTAAGGGTCAACTCACAGTCCTTGCTATCTCAGTGCTGTTCGTGTTGCTGGCCGCAGATTTATCCCTCGCTAGTGTGGTCGCCCTCGGTTGGGGAAGTTTGTTCACAGTTTTAGCATTAATGTGGGTAGTGCGGCCGATCAACGTTTGGCTATGTACTTGGAACAGCGGACTGAATTGGCGGCAGAAATTGTTTGTTTGTTGGGTAGCGCCGAGGGGAATTGTCTCAGCGTCGATCGCATCTTTATTTGCAATTTTGCTCACCCAGCGGGGAATCAACGGTGGCGACTCGATCAAAGCCTTAGTTTTCCTGACAATTATTATGACAGTTTTCGTGCAAGGATTAACCGCAGGACGAATTGCTCAACTATTAGGAGTCACCTCGAAATCAGCCACCGGTGCTGTGATTGTCGGCTCAAATCCTTTGAGCAGATTAATTGCTCGCTTGTTTCAAGAACAGGGCGAATCTGTGGCAATTATCGACACCAACCCCGAAGCTTGTGCAGAAGCAGAACGAGAAGGTTTGCGGGTATTTTTGAGCAGTGCTCTCGACCACAGCGTTTTAGAAGAAGCGGGACTTGATGCGATGGGAACTTTTTTGGCAATGACCAACAACGGCGAGGTAAACTTAGTATTAGCTCAGCGAGCGGCCGAAGAGTTTGCACCGCCAAGAGTTTTGGCAATCTTCCCCAAAGACCCGCAAGCAAATATGCCTGCAAATCAGACTAAAATTAATCAAGCCTTTGTCTCCGATTTGTCGCTGAAAGATTGGAACGAATATTTGATTGACAAAGAAGTGAAATTGGGGGAAACCGAGTTAAAAAGTGAGGGATTGCAGTTTCAGATTGCTCACTTGCAAGCTTTGGTTCAGGCCGGGGAGTTGGCGCCGCTGCTGCTAGAAAGGGAGGGATATTTGCAAGTAGTGTCGGCGGGCGAGATTTGGCAAGCAGGCGATCGAATTATTTATTTGCTGTACGATCCAACACCGAAATTATTGAAAAGATTGTCTGGTTCGTCGCAGTCTCGCTTGACTTTGGAAAAGCATCAGTTAGTGGAAGAAGTGCCGATTCCTCCGGTTTTAGAGGATATTTTGGAGGTAGCTATAATCGAGAAGGAAGTAGAAGTTTTGCAACCACCTGTTTCGCGGTAGGGACTATATCCCCGATCGCGCTTCATATCAATTCCGGTAGCATCGTCAGGTGATGTTGACTGTTGACTGTTGACTGTTGACTGTTGACTGTTGACTGTTGACTGTTGACTGTTGACTGTTGACTGTTGACTGTTGACTGTTGACTTTTTACTGTTGACTTTTTACTGTTGACTTTTTACTGGAATTTAGTATTCCGATGCTAACGGAATTGATATCACAGAGTGATGTTTGACTATTAAGGCCAGATCCCCCCAAGCCCCAGGGCTGTTTCATTCTATTGTAGGGGCCGCCCCAATTCTTGAAACACAACAAAATCGTGGATGAGGAGGGTAGGCATTTTTGGCACTACCCCTACACAATCATCGTTTTCTTGAGAATGAAACACCCCTGGGGATTTAGGGGGATCTAGACTTTGGTAAAAGCGAGAGTTCTCAGAGGTTTCAGGCGATTGTTGACACGAAGAAGGTATTACGGTGTTCCTACCCGTGGCTCAATTTTTCTAATACTCGCGTTTGACTGTGCTGAATTTCTGCTAACAGCCGCTCTTGACTTTTCGCTGGTTCTTTGCAAGTTAAACACTCGCAAACTAACCCGATAACTCCTTCAGGCAAATCAGCCTCAATCTGACAGACAGCAGTCGGATAATACTGCGAAATCAACCCGGAAATCTGGTCGGAAGCCGTACGAATTAGGGTAGAATGCTGATACCAGTCGAGAGCAGAAAGCAAACTCGGACAAGCTTGGGGAGAATCTTGTATGATACTGCTAAAAGCTTGCAAACCTTGTTCAGCGCGATCGAGATATTCTAAATTCGGTCCCAGCAGTGCGAGGCGAACCAAAGAGGCGATCGCAATTCCATTCGCCGCCGGAGTCGCATTGTCTGTATAACTGCGTTCCCGCACCAACAAATCACCGCTAGCATCCTTCGCAGTATTGTAATATCCCCCCAATTCCACACTCCACAAAAACTCATCAAATTCTGCTTGTACCTCGACAGCTTTCTGCAACCATTTGTCATTTTCTGCAACTACTGACAAACTCCCTTGATGCAAATCCAACAATGCTTTTATAAAAAAAGCATAATCTTCCGACTGCGCCATCACAGCCGTTTCACCATCATAATTCAATCGATGAAACCGTCCATCAATCCACTGGTTATCTAAAATAAAATCAGCAGCCTTTACCGCCAATTCCAAATACTCCGAATTCCCAAAAACCGCAGCCGCCCTAGCCAAACCAGAAATCATCAAGCTATTCCAAGCTACAATCATTTTAGTATCAGTAACTGCTGGAATTCTCCCAGGCCAACTATCGTTTTTAGCTTCCTGATTGTTCCGGGCTGGGGGAAAGGTTTTGACAGTGTCGGGATTACCGCCATAGCGAACTTGAAACAGTTTCGCCAAAGCCATTTCTACCGTTTCGCTCAATTTGCCCGAATGGCGACGCTGTAATACATTTTTCCCTTCAAAATTCCCTGCACGACTCACAGTAAATTGTGCTTCAATTTCTACTAATTCCTCCGCCGTCAACAGTTGTTCTAGTTCGCTATAAGTCCAAACATAAAACACTCCTTCTTCTGGTTCAACTTCCTCGGAATGGTTAAAACTGTCAGCATCCTGTGCAGCGTAGAAATAGCCTGTAGATGCAGTCATTTCACGCTTCAACCATTCTACTGTCCCCGCAATCGCAGTTTGAAAAGCTGGTTCTTGAATTCCTGCACTCCACAAATTCGCAAGATACTCAACAATTTGTCCGTTGTCATAGAGCATTTTCTCAAAGTGTGGCACAGTCCATGTGTCATCAACAGTGTAGCGATGAAATCCGCCAGCAACATGGTCGTAAATACCGCCTAATGCTAGGTCTAATCCGCGCTGAGTACAGGCTTGTTGGCTGTCATGTTGAGATTCAAAATCAAACCGTATTCCCCGCAGTGCTAACTCAGCATAGGGCATCATTGGGAAACAAGGAGCGCGATTGCCACTGGCAATAATTGCGGTGTTAGCTTCTAAGCCTTTTTGGAATACTTCTCGACTTAATTCTACTGTTCCTGGTGACAGCATCGCCGACTGTTGGAGGTTGCCTAAAATCTCTGATTTGAAGGTTTCTAATTTGCCTTTTTCTGTGTCGTAAAAGCGGCGAATTGCTTGCAATACTTCTAAGAAGCCGGGGCGTCCGTAGCGCGGTTCTACGGGGAAATAAGTGCCTCCGTAGAACGGAACTCGCTCGTCTGGAGTGAGAAAAACGTTGAGTGGCCAACCGCCTTGACCAGTCATCATTTGCAAAGCTTGCATATAAATGCTGTCGATGTCTGGGCGTTCTTCCCGATCGACCTTTATGGCAATAAAATGCGAATTCATGTATTCGGCGATCGCGCGATCGGAAAATGCTTCCCCTTCCATCACGGTACACCAGTGGCAGCTAGAGTAGCCGATTGACAGGAAAATCGGTTTATTTTCGCTCCGGGCCGTTTCTAAGGCTTCATCGCACCAGGGCCACCAGTCGATCGGGTTTTCGGCGTGTTTCCGCAGGTAAAGACTTTGGGATTTGGCAAGACGGTTGACCATAATCAAATATACTTTAACTCGTACTCAATGAGTTTATCAGTTCTCTCATAGTTTATCGCGAGATATTGTATTTTCACTATTGCCGACAATCATGTTTTAATATTACACATCTCTAATAATCATTGTGGAACAGGCATCTTGCCTGTTGCTGAGTGTTTGTGGAACAAGCATCTTGCCTGTTATAATCGATATTTTATATCCAACATGAGTTTATCATCTCGAAGAATCTTCAATCAACGAATTCTACAATTTTTGCTCAGTGCAGCGGTTCCTCCGACTCTTCTCAATCAGTGTCAAGCTGAATCATCGAACCAAGCTTTATTAAAAACTAATCTTAACAAGATTATAGCAGAATTAGACCCAGAAATAGAATTATTGGTTCCGACATTTTTAGGGAACGACCAGCGCAGATTTTATGGGAGAGGGGTTCCGAAAGGTTTGAAGTTAATCGACAAATTTGAACTGGGAAGCGGCCAAACTTTTCTCGGCAGGCGATCGCAAACTTGGAGCGGTGCCGGTTGGACTGGACAGCCCACAATTACCAAAGACCGAGGCAAAACTTATTTAATTATAGGCTCTTTCGACCACAATTTAAGAAAGATTGATTTGGCGACTAACAAAGAAGTTTGGCGCTATGAATTTGATGATATAATTAAAGGCTCATCAACAATTTACATCGACGAAAAAGCCAGTGCTGAAAACAGAATCGTGATTTTGCAAGGCAGTCGCAGCGGTGGTGGTGGCAAAAATGTTGTGCCGAGTTTTCGGGCAATATCTTTTAGAACTGGCAAAGAACTTTGGAAGTTGGATATCAGGAGAACGCCCAGCTACAGCCAAGATAATGACAGCAGCGCCTTGTATCTGGGAGATGGGGTGTTGTTCAATGTGGGCGAAAATGCGATCGGCTATTTTATCAATAGTTCCGCCAGCAAAGCCAAAGTTAAACAAGGAATTAAGCAGCCAAATATCTTGTCAGAAGTACAACTTTATGCAGCAGCAGATATCAGCAAGCATGGCGGAAATTTGGTAGCAGAATCATCTCCAGCTAGATTCAAAGATCGCATCTTTGTCGCTGCTGGATCTGGTCATATTTATGGTATCAATGTTAAAAGCAAAAAGATAGTCTGGAATTTTTATACTGGTTCTGATTTGGATGGTAGTGTGGTAATTTCTAAATCGGGAAAGCTGTTTTGTGCGATCGAGAAACAGTACATTCAAGGCAATGGCGGAGTGCTGAAGCTGAATCCTAAAAAGGATGCGGCTTCTAGTGCTAGTGTTGAATGGTTTTTGCCCACAGGAAATCGCCGAGTTGCTGACTGGGAAGGTGGCATAATCGGCTCAGTGGCGTTGAATGATGAGTATAATTCAGAGGGGTTTCCGACTCTTTTTGCCACAAATGCGATCGATGGTAATTTGTACATCGGTTCTCAAGGTATGATCACAGGTAAAAAGAATTTTGTACCTTGGCGAAAGCAGTCTTATGATACTCCAGTAATCGTGTTTAAAAAAGAGATTGGTGCTTCAATTTCAACTCCGATATTTACCGATGGCAACAAGTTGATATCTGCCGGATATAATGGTGTTTATTTGTTTGATTTGAAATGGGAACGAGCGAAGTCTGGAGACAAGAATGCTTTGAAGAATGCTAGAGGTGAGTTTTACCGTTTGAAGGTAAAGGAATCAGGGAGATTTAAGCCTGGTTTATCCTTTGAAGCCACACCTATAGTTTGGGATGGAATTGTCAGGATTTGTGCGAGAGATGGCTGGATGTATACTTTAGGTTAAGATTGATATTTTGTCTCTATCGGCAACAGGCAAGATGCCTGTTCCACAAGAGAATTAACTTAATTATGGAATAGCCAAGATGCTTATTCCACAAGAGAATTGACTTATTGTGGAACAGGCATCTTGCCTGTTCTTAAAAGGGTGTTGAAATCCGCCATAGTCCCTACCTGCCTTTAACTGCGGTTATGTGTATGATAGAAAGGATGTCAGGAATTATAGGAAACTCGTTATGACAACTAATGACAGTCAAATAAGTCAAGTTTACGGTTCAGAAGATGCTCAAGGTATTCTGCAAATTGCGATCGCCCGTCGAGAAGATGAAGGGGAACTTTCCCGAGTGCAGTTGTTCGAGATTGCATCGGAATTAGGGATTTCCGAACAGGATATTGTGGCGGCGGAACAGCAATGGTTAGCAACTAGAGGGGAATTTGCCGAAAAACTAGCTTTCAATGGTTATCGGCGTGGTAAATTACAGAAAAATGTGACGAAGTATGGCATTATCAATAGTTTTTTAGTTATGCTAAATCTAGCAGGTTCCCATGAGCTTTCTTGGTCACTTTTCATTCTACTAACCTGGGGTTTGGGATTGTCGCTGAATGCTTGGAATGTCTATCAAACTGAAGGGGAAGATTACGAACAGTCGTTTCAAAGATGGCAGTTGAAGAAACAGGTGGGACAGTCGATTGGTACTGCGACAAATAAGTTTATGAAGTGGTTGCAGTCTTGAGAAGTTATTGGAAAAAAGATCGCCCTTTGTTTTATTTTATCCCAAAGTGCGATCGCACTTGATTTCTCATGGCTTCAACTAAATTGTACAGCGATCGCACTTTTATCTCTACCCCAGCGCCAACACTCCAGCCCCAAAATTCACAGCCAACGGCAGCATTTTTAACCACTGCAAACCCAAAATCGACTCAGGAATTCCCGATCCAGCCAACACAGGAATCACATACTCCTCTCCATCAACTACAACTCTTCCCTCATAGATATCAAAATACTCCTCACCCCGCGCCGTCTGCATAACCCGTTCACTTTCAATCATCACCCACCCCAAACTGAGGGCATCTTGAGTCTCCAGCGCTAACCAACCTGTTGTAAATCCAGTATCTAATAGCACTTCAATGGGAAGAATTTCACCATCAGCCGCAACTAAATCAATTTCAAAAAACAGCTCCCCAATTTCGCCAAACCAGCCATTAATCATAGAGTGCCGCAAGCCCCAGTCTCATTGATGCGATGAATGCCAATCATCCCGCGCGGGTACTTTTCACGAGCTTTTTGAACAGCAATTTCTTCATCAGGATCGATGAAATAGTCTCCACTATTTGACTCAATAACCATAAACCAGTTGTAATGATTATCTATTAGTTCAGGGCTAACCCTTGCAAACACATCCCGATAACGCTGACAGCGGGCATCTTTTTCAGATTTACGCCTAGCTAACTCTTCTGGTTTTATTGTAAATTCAGGAAACAATCTACCTCGACGGCGAGGGCGATTTGATGTTGTTTGAGTCATCGATCGAATTCCCTATTCAACTATATCCAAGTATATTCTAATGTTATCCGTTGCTTGCAGTTGCGCCAAAGCGCAACTGCAAACCATTAAGATTTCTGCGACGATTTCACCTTAGCAGCATCTTCAACCACAGGATGAATTAAAGCCGATCGCAAACCTTGACGAATTTCCGAATTCAAATACTTACCCTGCAAAATCTGCCATTTTCCCCAAGCTGTGTAGCGATTTTCTGCCAAAATACCAGCCAATATCGGCAACTCTTTTTTTAGATCGCCCTCCACAAAATCTGTGAGAAATTCTCCTAAAACTTCACTGTCTTGAATATCGCCCAAACATTCTTGAACAGATTTCACATCTTCGACATAAGCTTCATAAGTCTCGCCGTAAAAATCTCCAAACAGATTCATCAAATAGCGAACTCGCTTAGCTTGCTTCCGCAAATCGTGCAGAATAGTTCCCTCCGCTGCTAACTTCTCTTCCACAGCCTCAGCATTTAAATCCTCAGCAACTTTAACTTTGCCATCCTCATATTCCGTGCCCAGTAGCCAAGCCGGATGCAGGAAAAACTCGCTGACTTGAGGTAACAATAAATCGGGTAAAACCTCAGCAATTGGCAAATGCTCGATCGCCCGAAACTGCGGTTTTTCCAACCAATCCTCGATCGACCTTTTCAGCAATTGGTAACTTTTGTGATCCAAAACCGCCCTCACCCCTTTCAAAGCACGGCGTCGCTGTTTAAGCAAATTCAACAAAACTTGATCTAAAACTTCCTGTTCATCAGCAGGCAAATTCGGGTAATATCGGTTTTGGAGACTTTCGAGCATCACATCCAAATCCCTGAGAGTTCCCAGAATCCGTCCCACCTTACCAATTTTGTGTTCCTGAGCCTGTTTTGGCAAGTTTAAAACTGGAGCAAAACCCGTCACAGCCGATCGCAAACGTCTCAATCCAACACGCATTTGATGAAGTTCTTCCGCGTCTTTGTCTTTGAGAACTTCAGTTTCGTGTGCTATCGTTTTGTGGAAATATTTCTCGATCGCCTCAGAGGCCGCATTTCCGAGAGTCTTAACTTGAGTTTTAACTTTAGCTGATGTTTTTACGTTCATGGCAGGTGTAGATTCCAGAACCCCGATCGATTTTAATTTTGATTTCAAGGCTTTGCTAGTAAAGAGGTTATATCCTAGCACAGACTTTTAATGTATGAAGCTCAGCCAGAATAAATCTTAATATAAGGTGCTTGACAATTTATACAAAATCAGGATTTAGTAATTATTAATCCAAAATCCGGCGTTGCTGAATTTAGGTATGATTCACTCGCTATAGCAATCCCTGAAATTTAGTAGGGGCAATTCATGAATTGCCCGGGCAATTCATGAATTGCCCCTACTAGCGAGTTTCGGAGGCCAATCATACTCCAAATCCTTGAATCCAAAATCCTTCAATCCAAAATCTAAAATTAAAAGTCCCTCCCCCGCCCTTGGGCAAATAAAAATTCGATTTCTGGCGCACTTTCCCAAATAGGTTAAGATCGCTGCAAACCGACATTTATTCGCCAAAGAGAGAGAGAGGGTGCGATCGGGCAGACAAGTTTTAAACTAAATCCAGCCCAGCTTTTCCGACTTCAAAGAGGCAGTTTAGCCTTTCCAGTCTTTCGCAGATTGTTCAAGTACGTAGGTTGCTACATCCTCGATTTGTTCGGGCTTCAAACGAGTCCCGAAAGCAGGCATCGCATTTTTGCCCTTCGTTACCTGAGTGGTAATAGCTTCCAGAGAATTCATGCCGTACTTTTCAAGAGCAGCAGATTTCAAGGTTTTCATCGCCATAACGACGTTGCCGCCACCGATGTGACAAGCAGAACAGTTAGCGCTAAAGAGTTTCGCTCCTTTAGCAGCATCTCCAGCCATAGCAGGGCTGCCGAAGCCGACAGTAAAAATTGCAAACGCCAACAGGGCGATCGATAAGAGTCTTTTCAACATAGTTCTCCTCTAATGGACACCGTGAACGGTGGTTCTTTAGTTATTTTACCTGTTTACCTAGGCGCAAACACGTAGCAACGATCGCGATTTTGCGAATAATCGATCGCTTTGTTGCAGAAGCAGTTCAACTCTCAAAATTATCCACGCCCCAGCCCGGAGCTTTCTGAGCAGCCCGAATCACAAAAGCAGCCAAATTTTCAATCTCAGCCTGCCGCATCCAGCTTTCCGGCACTTGGCGGCACCAAAAAGTTTCCTCACTACCGTCATAAGTCATCGGTTCTCTCAGATACGCCACCAAACTGTTGATGTCGTCGCGGGGAGGCGTTGCCCCCTTCAGAGCAGTCAAAGACAAAGATATAGTCGGGTCGGGCAAAG
The DNA here is from genome assembly GCA_031372825.1 of Cyanobacteria bacterium OTE_58_metabat_593. Classification (GTDB taxonomy): domain Bacteria; phylum Cyanobacteriota; class Cyanobacteriia; order Cyanobacteriales; family Microcoleaceae; genus Microcoleus. Next base: position 31,046 of record JANMLZ010000103.1, read on the forward strand.
TCGCTCCCCCAACATGACAGTTGAGGCAATTTTCCTCAAACAACCGCTTCCCTGCCGAAAAATCCTCAGCCGAAAATAACCGAGTGTGTCCCTCGCCGTCGAATTCCAGTGCTACAGGTTCGCTGACTTTTAAATAGCGAGTCACATAAGAATCGGCAGCAGCCAAGACAGGTTGAGGTGCCAGCAGTACCAGCGGCAAAATAATTAAAATTCCCAACAAAAAGGAAACAAAAACACCACGACGCAGCATGAGGGACAACCTTTTGCGATATTAATTGAGTGAGCAAGAGATAAATTTTAGATTTCAGATTTTAGAGCGAAAAACGACCGAATAGGCGGGGTTTGAAGCCCCTGCCGTTAGGCAGATTGTGATCAGAACGGAGTTTAAATCTCCGTTTTTATCACTTCGCTGTCAACTGTCAACTGTCAACTGTCAACTGTTTAACAGCCAGCAATGCTTGCCAACTCCAGCCATCTCCCAATCCAAAATCCAAAATCTAAAATCTAAAATCGATTAGCGAGCGCCTTTGCCACCAGCCCACTGCCGGCCGACAATTTTGGGCTGCAACAGAATATGACCAGCAATCGCGTACAAATCGTCATCTGAAAGATTTCTCATCTCAGCGAAAATATCCGCGCTCTTCATGCTGGGATGCACTTCCGAAATTTCCTCAAACCCGTCGTAAGTCGTAGGATTTTTCATATAATCCACCAACGACTCAACATTATTGCGGGGTGGGTTTGCCAAAGCCAGAGTTTCCGGACTCAGATTGACGTTCGGGTCAGTTTTGGTCATGCCGGCACCGTGACATTGAGCGCAAGCCGAGTTAAACAAGCGTTTGCCTTGCTGAACTTCTTTGAGGCTTAGCACCACGGGAGCGCCCTTGTCATTTAAAGTCACAGTCCGAAGTTCAGGACTCAGTTCGACAGCCATCGCACTGCTGACAAATAATTGAAATGTCAAGAATACAGCGGTCAGAGCAATGAAATATCTTTTAAGCATGGTTCTCCTTAAAAAAATCCGGCAAATTATTGAACGCTAAGAAATTCTAGCTGGCAAATAGATTTTTGTTCAAAATTCCCTCGTGCTGCGACAACTGGCGAAAGTTTGTGCAGCCATACCTGTGAAGGTAGAGGAATTTTTGCGATCGATCTAATCTGCAATAAGTTTTGAATCTCGCCTTTTTTCGAGAGCGGACATAATTGCCTTAACATCCTCTAAAGCCAAACGGGTTTGAGGGTGCTTGTAGGCAATTTCCAACTCATCGCACAAGCGGAGCACATCTTCAACAGGGACATTGAAGTCCTCTGCTATTTCTGCAATGGATAGGTCTGCAAAACCCATAATTTTTAGGTCGCTGACTGGTCAAAATTAAGTTGAGGTCTATTAATTGAAATCCGGACAATTTCACCCAGCGCTGTCAGCTTATTTTGTTAGTTTGTTCTGAGATTTTGTTGATCAGAGCTAACCGCTAACTGCCACTAAGTATTTTTGCCCAGCCAAACTAAGCAGGCCAATCAACTTCCGATCAATATCATCCCACTGCTGCGTCTTTATTATCAATAGGACTTGGGCGCGCGGGGTAGAAAATCCGGTGTCTGCGTAAATTTCTCGCTACCCATAGGTGTCAACTTAAGTTCAAACCCAGCCACAGACCGCTGTTTGACTATTAAGTTTAGATCCCCCCTAGCCCCCCTGGTTGTAGGGGGGGACAAGAACTTACTCAAAGTCCCCCTACAACCAGGGGGATGCGAGGGGGATCTAGACTTGGCCTAAAACCCATATTTATCAAGGTTTTTAGCCTAGTTGTTGACACCAATGCTCGCTACCAAACTCCATATTTTTCCGAGAAACCGGATTTTTTTTGGCAATTGGTCGGAAATTTTGGTCTCCCCGGACTCACTAACAGATAATCAGCAGGCGCTGCTGCTTAGGGAGAAAGCTTGAAAGCGTGAGTTGGGGAGGGTACAGCGTGGCTATCGCTGACATCCAAGGCCGGGAATTCGGAGTCGGCCAATAAAGGCTGTGGCTGGTGGAGGCTAATCAGCCCAGCCAGAGTTTTCTTGAGTTGAGTCCGGGGCACGATCAAGTCTATAAAACCGTGGGCGAAGGAGTATTCGGAAGTTTGATAATTTTCTGGCAGCTTTTCTCGCAGAGTTTGTTCAATTACTCGGCCGCCCGTAAAGGCAACTGTAGCTTTTGGCTCTGCAATAATAATGTCTCCCAGCATGGCAAAACTCGCCGTGACGCCGCCGGTAGTCGGGTGGGTCAAAATCGGGATATAAAGCAGTCTTGCTTCCCGGTGACGTTCTAGAGCCCCGGAAACCTTAGCCATTTGCATCAGGCTGAGCATTCCTTCCTGCATTCTCGCACCACCCGAAGCGCAGACAATGATCGCGGGTAAGCGTTCGCGGGTGGCGTGTTCGATGAGACGGGTTAGTTTTTCTCCGACAACTGAACCCATGCTGCCGCCGATGAACTGAAATTCCATGACTCCGAGGGCGACGGTGAAGCCTTCGAGTTTGCCGATGCCAGTTTCTACGGCGTCTAAGTGGCCTGTTTTTTCTTGGGTTTCGCGGAGTCGATCGCTATATTTTTTACGATCGCGAAATTTCAGCGGATCGGTGGCGTGCAGCCCTGCGTTAATGGGCATCCAGGTTTTTGGATCGATCAATTGCTCGATGCGATCGTCGCTGTAAACTCTGATATGATGCCCGCATTCCAAGCAAACCATTTGATTTGCTCGCAGGTCTTTTGTATAACTCAGGGCATCGCAAGCTTCGCATTTATGCCAAAGTCCGTCGGCAATTTCTCGTTCCGGCCGTTCTTGGGAGTTCGGTACTGACTTTCGTCGATTTGCAAACCAATCAAATAGAGACATTAAAAGTTGCTAATTGTTAACTGTTGACTGTTGACTGTTGACTGTTGACTGTTGACTGTTGACTGTTGACTGTTGACTGTTGACTGTTGACTGTTGACTGTTGACTGTTGACTGTTGACTGTTGACTGTTGACTGTTGGCTGTTGGCTGTTGACTGTTGGCAGCCAATAACCAATAACCAATAACCAATAACTAATAACTAATAACCAATAACTACTGACTATTGTCCTCTTCAATGGGACTGATGAGGAGGGATGCTGTTGGCTGGTGTTCTGAAAGAACTTGCAGGGCTGTAGCACTTCCTGCCCCTAAATAAGATGCTACGCCTAAGTCTACAATCCGAGTCGGGATTTGATGAGCAGCGAGGATTTGCTGCATCAATTCGGCTTCCCAACGAAAGCTAGTAGTTGTAAGTGTAATCCAAGACACAAGATAATTTTACCAATTATTGAGACGATATCACCTTTGATGGCGTGGGAAAAATCAGGATCATCAACCAAAATTCGGGAAAAACAAATGCAAGTAGCTAGATAAGATCGCTTCGCCCCACAAAGCTGTAATTGCTGCACCGATCGCCAGAAATGGGCCAAAGGGCATTGGTTGACGCCGATCGAGCAATCCGATCGCGATCGCCCCGCCACCAACAAAAGCCCCAGCTACACAGGCGATAAATCCCGCTATCAGCAAGTATTTCCACCCCAGCCAAGCTCCCATCAAGGCAGCCAATTTGGTGTCTCCGGCCCCCATCGCATTCTGCCCAAAGGCGATCGAACCGGCAAAACCAATGATATCAAACAGCCACAATCCGACAACTGCTCCCAGGATACCGCCCAGTACCAAATTGTTCACAGAGTCGATCGGGCTAAAAGTCGGCCACCAACCTTTGGCCACTTGAAAAACCAATCCGGCCACCAAGCCCGATCGAGTTAAAGAATTAGGCAAAGTCATTGTATCGCAATCAATCAAAGACAAAGCCAACAACCAGCTAAAAAACGTCCACAAACCCAGAGTTTGCACGCTTACCCCAAACTGCCAGAAGATCAGCAAAAACAGCAAACCCGTAACTGCTTCAACCAGAGGATAGCGGGCAGAAATCGGACTGCGACAATGATTGCAACGTCCCTGCAGCCACAGCCAGCCGAACACGGGTATATTTTCGTAAGCTCTGAGTTGATTTAAACATTTGGGACAGCGAGAAGGAGGATGTATCACCGACAATCCCGCAGGCAACCGATAGACTACCACATTTAGAAAGCTGCCGATCGCCGAGCCGAAAACAAATACAATGACATAAACAATAGAATTAAAAATTATTTCCATTAATTTGACTGTTGACTGTTATCTGTTATCTGTTATCTGTTATCTGTTGACTGTTGACTGTTGTTTGTGGCTATTTATTAATTGTTAGATTGTATTCTGTCAATTATTCATAAGGTTTATAGTTAGGACTAAAGTCCTCTTTAAATTTTAAGGACTAAAGTTTTCACTACTAACCGAAGTATTGGGCCTTGGCGATTAAAACCAACAACAAATAACAACTGTCAACTGTCAACTGTCAACTGTCAACTGACTAATACATTTGTGATTCAATTTCATCAAAAGTAACAAAACGTTCACCGGGCAACAAAACGGGCTGCGAAGCAAAAATTAGCTGACCTCGATCGCTTCCTTGACTGACAACTACACCCGCCGGACGCTGCATCTGCTCGGAATGCACTTTCAGATACATACTATATGCCGATCGAGCAGCTCGGATCAAATTGGGAGCTAACAGGCTATGACGAGCAGAAATTTCTATCCTGGGTTCTGGGTGAGGCGGGTATCGGGTCACTGGAAACTTATGATAATGGTATTGGTCTAGCTATTGGTGTTAGCTCTCTTATCGATCGAACAGACCTTATTTTTTAAGCATAAACTTAGGTGGAAATTAATACATTAACCTACAATCCTCCCTTAGCTGCGATCGAACTGCGACTGCGAGCGCTCCTTTCGGCCCAGTTGTACGCTGCTGCGTGGGTAGATCCTTCCCCCGCAACGCTAATGGGGGTTTTCGAGCACCTCCGCACTCTCCGCTACATCCTCCACGACTACGTGCCCAGGCCCGTGTCGGAATCTCCGCCCAACCCCGGTGAGGTGCGCTACAAGTGGCAAACAGGCACTTTGCTGTTCACGGATTTGGCAGGGTTTACGTCGCTGTTGGAAGCGAACGCGGCTCAGGGGCGGAAGGGAGCTGAAACGCTGCTGGGCGTGATTAACGACTATTTTGCCTCAATGATTGAAATTGTCAGCAAATCGGGCGGGGATTTGCTGGAGTTTACCGGAGATGCGATGCTGGTGCAGTTTCTGTCAGGAACTCACCAAGAGGATACAGCTAGGGCGGTGCGGGCGGGTTTGCGGATGCAGCGGGCGATGGCTGAATTTGCCAGTATTGAAACGGCCAGAGGTGTTTTGTCTTTGAGGATGCGGGTGGGCATCCACTGCGGCCGCTACATTAGTGCTGATATCGGTACGCCACTGCGGATGGCTCACGTATTGCTGGGCCATTCAGTCCAGCAAGCCAAGCAGGCTGAGGGTTCTGGGACTGTGGGGCGGGTGTGTTTGACGGAAACTGCTAGTTCGTCTTTGGGAGGGCAATTTCGCTTTGAACCGGGGAAACCGGGTTATTTGTTGGTGGCGGACGATTTCACGGACGATCGACTCGGAGAGTATGATATCACTTTGACTGGGCGACGGATGCCGAGTTCGGTATTGCTCGATCGCAGCGTTTCCGGTTTGGTAAGAGAAATCTCCGAAGCGGTAAAGCGGCTTGAACCCCTTGCTAGTTATATTCCCAAAGCGATTCTGAGACTGCTGGTTGAAAATGCTGATCGGCGGAAAATCCCGCCCGATTTTCCCGAACCGACGGTGATGTTTGTCAATTTGATTAGTTTGCCAGAGTCTGTGGACAAAGCATCGCCGGAGGAAGAAGTCAATTTGGTAGTGGGTTATTCGCGGGTGTTTGCGTCGATCGATGCTGTAGTGTCAGCTAAAGGAGGCGTGTTGCAAAAAGTAACGGCGCACTTGGACGGTTCGGATATGCTGATTTATTTTGGCGTGCCCGACGCTCACACGGATGACGCCAGCCGCGCGGCTAGTGCGGCGATTGCAATCCGAGATCTGATTGCAGCTTTGCCTCCGATAATTATCGGGGGTAAAGAGGTGAAAGTAAGCTGTCAAATTGGGCTATCCCTCGGGCCAGTGTTTGCTGCTGAGGTTGGGGAACCGCGAGGGCGCAGGGAGTTTAATATTCTCGGGGATACGGTGAATACGGCGGCTAGGTTGATGAGCAAGGCGGGGGAAAACGAAATTTTGATTGGTGAAAAGGTGTTTGAGTCGATCGGGCTAAACTTCGACTGCGAGGCTTTGGGAGCTGTTTCTCTCAAGGGCAAATCTGCTCTGACTCCAGTTTTTGCTTTGCACGGTGCAAAGGTTGAGAGGGGAAAAGGGGGCGTTTAAATAACTTTGCGGAAAAGAAGTGCCACTGGCTATGCTGACTCTAGATGAGCTACTGGAATTTGTTCAGTTCTTTCACGCAATCTCGTGACCGTTGCAACGGCATGAACGGCATGAAGAATATCGGCTGAATAATATCGATTGCCACAGTTATCGCAAACACCGATGGTCACATTTTCAAGAATGACAAATCCATTTTTATGTTTGAATGCCTCGCGCTTGACAGTGCGGGGTTGAACGGTTCCTTCGCAATACTCACATCTATACTGATACATACGATTAGCCTTCAAGTTCAGTGACTTCATAAACCGTGATGATTAGATAACGTCCGTTACTCTTCAAAACGTCCAACCACTCCAACAGGTATTTGTCGATCGAGTGCAGTCCCCACTACTACATATTTTGTACCTCTGGGGTCGTCTTTTTCAACCCGGATCATCTGACCGCTCAGAACCGACTCTTCTACATCCAGAATAGTCAGCAAGTCCTCAGCTATTTCTTCCATTGCTGGGCTGACATATCGTACTGTCGGAGGCGAATTTTCTCTCTGATACGGTCAATATCGTTGCGAGGCACTGACTGATTAATGTTACATCCAGGCAATCATACCAAGTTATTGTTCAAAAATCTATCATTTTAAATTCCTTAAATATCTTGTTTCACTTCTGGCAATCCGATCGACTAATAGCAATTACTGTGGCAAACGCTGACCCGAAGACAATCGTTTAATCCCCTCCGTCGCCGTAGTTTCTCCGGCTTTGTCACCGCCCTCGCGGGCAATTTTAATAGCTCGCTCGTAGGATTCGAGAGCTTTGGCAGACTGACCAAGACTTTCATAAATCGCGCCCATATTGTTGAGCAAGCGTCCGATACTTGTCTTGTCGCCGATTGCTTCTAACATCGGTATCGCTTGCTGAAAATAAATCAGTGCTTGAGTATCTTTGCCTAATTTTCGAGAGGTAAGTGCCATGTTGTTGAGGAGGCGACCGACGCCAGCCCTGTCTCCGATTTCCCGGCGAATTGCTAAAGCTTGGTGGTAAAATTCCATCGCTCTGTTAAAGTCGCCGATATTGTAATAAACGCCACCCATATTATTAAGAGTACGCCCTAAATCTCGTCGATCGCCGCTCGTCGTGCGAATCGTCCGCGCTTGCTGGTAAAATTCGATCGCCTTGGCGTAATTTACCTGTTCTGCATACACCGCCGCAATGTTGTGAAATGATTGTGCTATTTCAATTTGGTCGTTGGCAGTTTTGGCAAGTTCCAAAGCTTCTTGATGCAGTTTCATCGCTTCATCAAACTGATCCGCAATCCGGTTGACAAAGCCGATGATATTGAGAGTGCGCGCGATACGAGGCCCTTCGCCGATTTCCCGGTGAATGACTAAAGCTTGTCGCAAAACTTCCAAAGCTTTGGACTGCGAACCCATTTCGGCGTAAACTTCTCCGATATTGTTGAGAGTTTCTCCAATTCCGGGTTTGTCGCCTAGTTGCTTGCGAATGGGCAAAACTTGTTCAAAAGTCTGGATTGCTTCTCGAAACAAACCCTCGCGGTGCTGTTTTACTCCTGTTTCAAACAGTTGGTCTGCTTGTAGTTTGGAGTCTGTTGCTTGGGCGCGTAAACCGAAGCTATCCCCTAGGGAATCGCTCGCTTGAGGCAGCTTCGCATTGATAATTGAGGCATAAGCCCCACCGTCTGAGATTACGAGCAAGCTGAGTGCGGGCGATAAGACAAGACTTATAGCTGCGACATAGCTGAAGTGGTAAGAGCGGCAGTACACCGATCGAGTCCTCCAATAGCCAAGTTATTACTATTAAGATAGAGCTCTTTGGGGTGTTCCGGTAGAATTTTTGATCAGTTGCTGCATTCCGATATCAATTCCGGTTGCACCGAAATGATACAGGACACGGCAGTGCCGTCTCCCTACAAGATTATTTTGGGTAGGGAAACGGCACTGCCGTGTCCTAAATTCTTTGTTCTCGCCTCACCAAACTGCCACAACCAGCGGCATATTGTTGAGAGCGGAGATGACAGCAAAGTTTTTGCTTAGTGGCAGCGATGATTTTTCAGGGCTGTGCAAGATGATGTCCTGTTTGTCAAGTGTGATCCAAGCAATTCCTGACAAGACTTGAATTTCTCGATGAGTTTGAGGCAACCTGTAGACCTCGTTTTTCATCAGAATAATGCGATCCGGTGCTGCTAACTCGGAGTATCTTTGAAGCATAGTATCTCCTCGGAATAAAAAACCAGAAAATCCACAATGCTATAACTATTAGACATCTGCCATAATTCTTGTGGAACAAGCATCCTGCCTGTTCAAAACCTGCTTTTTAGGAGTTGTCTACTGGTAATAATGCCGATCGACCCAAGCGCGCATTTCATCATCAGTCGCCGCGCAGGTAGAGCGACCTGTAGCCCGATCGCAACCGTGCCACCAAGTGTTACCATCGTTGTCTGATGTCTGCCAAATTTTCAGTCCGTTCTCGCCAGCAGCCGCAGATAGGAAAAACTGCCACACTTGATTCATCGCCGAAAACATGGATTGCCCTTGCTGTTTTTTTGTGAATAAAGATCGATCGCCAATCCCGACGAATCTCAATATTTTGGACTTCCGCAATTTTTGAAAACTAGACATAATCAACACCTCAATCCTGTTAGATTCAACAGGAAATACACGCTAAAGTTGTCAACAATTTGCTCACAATTACCGCAAAGAATTGATATACAAATCCTGTGAAAATGAATCTGTTATCTGATAAATTAACCTTAACTCTTGACCAAATAACAATCAAAGCATTCCTTGCATAGCTTGCATGAATAAAATCGATAGATTGACATTCCAGGCAAAAAAGTCATGAACGAAATCAATACGCGGCGGATGAAACTCTCTCAAATTCAGGCTTTGATAGCAGTAGCAGACTGTGCCAACTTTAGCGGTGCCGCTTTGCAATTGGAACTGTCGCAGTCAGCAGTCAGCCACGCCATCGCCTCTTTAGAAACAGAATTGGGAGTGCAACTGTTCCATCGCGGGCGACACGGAGCTCAACTAACGCCGGTAGGGGAAAGGGTATTGATTCACGGACATCAGATAGCCCGCGCCTTGGAAATGATGGTCAAAGAAGCGGATTTAGAAAAAGGCTTACAAGGAGGCCAGGTACGGATAGTTACTTTTCGGAGTGTCGCAACTCATATCCTACCGGGTATTATCGCCCAATTTCGCGATCGCTTTCCCAAGATTGCCGTCAGCATCACCGAAGTCTATTATACCCAGGCCGTGGAAGAAGCTTTGCGATCGGGCAAAGCAGACATCGGCTTTGTTTCTCTTCCCATCTCGGATGAATTTGAAACTAGGGAAATTTTACGGGATAAATATGTTGTGTTGCTGCCGCCAACTGCCAAATTACTAAATGCTAAGATTACTTGGGAAGAATTAGCAGCTTATCCACTGATTTTGCAGCCACCGGAAACGGCTTGTTCGATACCACTTCGCAAGTATTTAGCAACTTCGGAGTTTCCTTTAAATATCGCTTATGAACTCAGCGAAGATTCAACTATTGTGAGTATGGTTCTACAAGGTTTGGGTACAGCAATTTTGCCACGTTTGGCAGCGGAACCGATACCTAATAAGGTGAAAGTTTGCAGTTTACCAGCGAATTTTGAGAGGGTAATTGGGGTGGCTGTGTTGAGAGATGGGCTGTTAATTCCGGCTGTGTTTGCATTTTTGGATTTAGTTACAAGTGCGGCAGAGGTTGAGAATGAGGGTGAGTTTCCGATCAATCCTTCTTGAGAAATCTACTCTTTGTGGAACAGGCATCTTGCCTGTTTAACTGGTTTAACTGGTATATGGTCATAAGTTATATCAAATCGGGTAGCATCGCAATTATTAGTAGTCAAAATTAGGACACGGCATTGCCGTCTTCGTACAATATATTTTTGGTAGGGAAACCACATTGCCTTGGACTCTAAGTAGGTAGGCACAAATAAGCCTTGCTGTGTAACCGGAATTGATATTAACTGGTTTAACTGGTTCCTAGGCAGAGCCTAGGAACCCATGTCTAGAGGCTCTGCCTCGCCAGAGCAAAGATGGAGGCAGAGCCTCTGGATCTGCGTCACCAGGCAGAGTCTGGGAACGAGTAATTTACTCTAACTCTCGAATTCGATCGCACCCAACCCACTCATCCCAAATATCATCATAATCGTCGTAGCTGATATAGTGCAAGCCATACCAAGCTTTTTTCACCGTCGCAGGACACCATTCCTCGTCCTCATTTTGCGCTTCTACAGATGAACCAATGTCATACATTTCAGGTTCGTAGGGAGTAATGCGATCGTTCGTCACCCATTCTTCACTACTATCGGCAATATAGTGTACTAAAAACTCGTCGTTTTCATTCCGATCCAAGATTTTAGCTTTGTACCATTCCTCTTCGTATTCGACTTGTACGCGCCTACCAAAATGCGGATCGCTATCTCCATCAACAATCGATAACTGCATTTGCGGATCGAAGTCATTCGTCGTGACAAACATCGACTTTTGATCCTCGATAAACGCCACTTCTAATTCAGCATAGCGAGCAAAATCGTACAGCGTAATCACCCCATCTTCATCCAAATCCACTAGCGGATCGCCCTGCAATCCTTTTAATAAAGATGCCGTAAATGTCCATTCTCCCGTTGAAGTATTGTGGGCATAGGCAGATGTAACGCAGGCATAGGAAATCTCGGTATCTCGACGCTTCACTTCATCAATTAACCCACCCGAATAACAGCAATCCGCCAAAAGCAAGGCTTTAGATCCATTAAAGTTTTCCTCAATATCATCAAAGATCGAAGAAATTGCCCAATGTGTTTCCGCATCATCGGCTTGTGCGTCGTAGTTGTAAAAGTAATGTTCACCAGTTTCAGAATCCCAGCCACCATGTCCGGTGAAATACAAAATTAGCAGGTGATCTTCATCGGTATTAGATAACAATTCAGGTAAACTTTCCCGAATAGTTTCTAAGGTAGCTTCCTTATCTTGCAAATAGATAATTTGCTCATCTGGAACACCACTTTCGCGAAAAAAATCCACCAACTGCTCGTCAAACCGTCCTTCAACCGCGTCGGGAAAAGAGGCAAAGGTTTCAGAATCCTCCCATTCGAGAAGGCCGACTGCAAAAATCCAGGTTGTTTCCGGGTTCCACTCCATAAGGGTTTCCTTGTTTTGTCAAATGTTTGCTCCTCTAATTATAGGAGTAAAGAAGAGCATGGTTGCGCGATCGCCCATTAACTTATACGCTTAGCTACAAGACTAGATCGATCGCCTTGATGGAATTTGATTTCGCCATCCATCGAGTTTTTATCCTTTAATTTGAGCCAACCGCTACCAGATGCAGAATCGTTTTCATCATTACCATCCCAGGTAAACTCAAATCATTGCATTTCTTTCGTCCTCCACTTGTATTATTTTTTACTGGTTCCCCAGCTCTGCCTAGGAACAAATAAATATTACCCGAAATCAGGAGACTGCACGTGCCGTGTTCCTACAATTAATCTAGCGTAGGAAACGGCATTGCCGTCTCCTCTACATTATTCCAGCGCAGCCGGAATTGATATGATAAACTCAAAAGCAGGTGCAGCCGTTTCAGTGAGTTCTTGTCATGAAAATCCTTCACGGAACTTGGATTCCTCAATCAGGAGAAGAATTTATCCAGCAGGGATCGTTCTACCTCTGGGTTGAAACGACCGAACAAAAGCAGTTTCGTAAACCCACTCAGCGCCATCCTCGACAAATCCCTGCGGCCGATTTGGCGACGCTGTTGAGCACAGAGCTAGGAATGAAACCACCACTCCCTCGCCAGATCGAGGACTTGATTTCGCCCCAGTATTTTCTGTTACCAACCGTTGACAATCAACCCTTACCTTCCCTGGAGCTATCTCGCTATCTGGAAGAAGAATTACCCGAATCATTTGAGTTTCAATATTGGCAGATTGATTGCTACCGGACTGTCACTTCAGACAAAACAGGCGGTTTTGTTAATAGCGTTGTCAGCCTAATTGATGACCTGCATTTTATGGCGCTGCACAACCTAGCAGAGATTCAACTTGGGGCAGATTTACTGTTTTGGTTTCACTACACTCAAGCTCTCAAGCGGATCATTTTCAAAGATCAGTATATTCCCGCTCTGACTTATCGTGAATTAGTTGCTCCGAAAGCTTCTGAAGCCAAAGGTAAGTCGGCCAAATCAGTTGAAGAGACTGTAGTTTCTTCAACCAAAACCAAGGGAAAACAAGCCAAAACCACAACTACAACCAACACTCAACGGGCTGCCAAAGCTAAAGCAATAATCGCGGCTGCTGAATCCAAATCATTTGCTAAATCATCCACCAATACTATTGAAATATATCCGGGCTGGGAGTTCATTGGGGAAGAGTACGAAACAACTATTCTGCAATATGTAGAGTATATGCCGTTAGTTTGTGTGGCGGGGGTGAATAAGCCGAGGGAAACTCCAGAATTCTACGATCGCACGACTCTGCTACGCCACTTTTCCGAGTCTTTGCTGGTGAATATTCTGACTCATTTGCCGACAACGCAAGCCTTTGAAAAGAACATTGCTGATTCTCTCGTTTATGACTGTTTGCATGGTAGTGGCAAAGTTGCAAAAACCAGCATGGAACACTTGAAGCAATGGCAAGGATGGCACGATCGCATCGATCGCACTCAATCAGAGCAATCCTTCCACCTCTACTTTAAATTACAAGATCCACCGCAGTCAGAAGCTGCTTGGGAACTTCAGTTTCAGGTTGCGCCCAAGGCTGATCCGTCGTTGCGTTTACCACTACAAGACTACTGGCGGATGCGATCGTCTGAGCAAAAACAAGTCCAGAACCAGATGGGACAAGGATTTGAGCAACAGTTGCTGATGAATTTGGGCTACGCGGCTCGGATTTATCCTACCCTGTGGGAGGGACTGGAAACTGACCAGCCGATCGGCATTGGGCTGGATCTGGAGTCGGCATTTGGGTTTCTCAAAGAGTCTGCTTGGGTGTTGGAAAACGCAGGTTATAAGGTGGTTGTGCCCGCCTGGTACACTCCCCAAGGCAGACAGCGGGCAAAAGTTCGCCTCAAGGCTAAAGGCAAATCCCTCACATCGGGCGAAGATAAAAGCAAGCAATACTTTTCGTTCGATCGACTGGTAGAGTATGAGTACGATTTGGCGATCGGCGGTGAACCAGTTGATGAACAGGAATGGAACCAATTGGTGAGTGCCAAAACCCCACTGGTACAGTTTCGAGGGCAATGGCTGGAGCTCGATCGGGATAAGATGCGGCAAATGCTGGAATTCTGGAAAACTCACCAGCAAGACAATCCAGAATTGAGCCTGTTGGATTTTCTGAAGCTGACGACGGAAGATGATGAAGATTTGGAATTGGAGGTCGATCGCAACAGCAGCTTAGCCGAAATGCTGAACAAACTGGGTGATAAAAGTCAACTTCAGGCGATCGACAATCCCGAACATTTGCAAGGAAACCTGCGGGAATATCAAAAGCGCGGAGTGTCATGGCTGCAATATCTCGAACAGCTAGGATTGAACGGTTGCCTTGCCGATGACATGGGTTTGGGGAAAACAATTCAAGTGATTGCTAGACTGCTTCAGGAACGCGAAATAGCACAAAAAGCAGGGATAAAAAACATCCCGCCCACCTTGCTAATTGCGCCTACATCGGTAGTCGGCAACTGGTATCATGAAATTCAGAAATTCGCACCGCAATTGCAAGCAACAATCCATCACGGCACGCAACGAGCCAAAGAAAGCAAAGCATTTAAACAAGCCTGTCGGGAAAATGATTTGTTGATCACATCCTTTGCTTTGGCAAGACTGGATGCCAAGCTGCTAGGTGAAATTAAGTGGCATCGCATCGTACTTGATGAAGCGCAGAACATTAAAAATCCAAAAGCCGCTCTCACCAAAGCAATTCTCAAACTAAATGCACCCCATCGGTTAGCAGTGACAGGAACCCCGATCGAAAATCGTCTGTTAGATTTATGGTCAATCTTTAACTTCCTCAATCCCGGCTATCTGGGTAATCAAACCCAATTTCGGCGTAACTTTGAATTACCGATTCAAAAAAATAACGATATCCGTCAATCCGCAACCCTGAAAAAGTTAGTAGAGCCGTTTATTTTACGTCGAGTTAAAACCGATCAATCCATCATCAAAGACTTACCAGATAAAGTTGAACAAAAACTGTTTTGCAATCTGACTAAGGAACAAGCATCTCTCTATCAAGCAGTCGTCAAAGATGTGGAAACAAAAATCAATGAATTGGAAGGCATCCAGCGCAAAGGATTGATTCTGGCTACGCTCACCAAGCTAAAACAAATCTGCAATCATCCGATGCAGTTCTTGCAGGATGGCAGTGAATTTACACCAGAGCGATCGCACAAACTCACCCGTCTTAGCGAAATGGTAGAAGAAGTATTAGATGAAGGAGAAAGTTTATTAATCTTTACCCAATTTACCGAACTGGGTCAAGCTCTAGAAAAGTATTTGCGCCAAGTCTATCACTACAAAACATACTATCTATCCGGTAGCACATCTCGCCAGAAACGAGAACAAATGATTGTAGAATTTCAAGATCCAGAAACAGAGCCTTCAATATTTGTGCTGTCCCTCAAAGCAGGAGGCGTAGGAATTACCCTAACCAAAGCCAATCATGTGTTTCACTTCGATCGCTGGTGGAATCCCGCAGTGGAAGATCAAGCAACGGATCGCGCCTTTCGGATTGGTCAACAGCGCAATGTTTTCGTCCACAAATTTGTAGCTATGGGAACCTTAGAAGAACGCATTGATGAAATGCTGGAAGATAAAAAGAAGCTAGCCGGAGCAATCGTGGGCGCAGATGAATCGTGGTTAACAGAATTGGATAACGAAGCATTTAAGAAATTAATTGTTTTAAATCAAAGCGCCATTATGGAGTAAGCTAATAGTTAACTGTTGACTGTTGACTGTTGACTGTTGACTGTTACTTATAGAAATCCTAGATCATTCAGATAAATTTGTAGGGGTAGTGCCCCCGTGCCTACCCCCTATCTATCGGGCAACCACGGGGGGATTGCCCCTACAACAATTACGCAAATGATTTAGGATTGCTATAGTACACCAATCAAAAAAAATTGACTATTTTTGAGCTGCGATCGAAATATACAATTCAAATGCACAACAGCTTAATATCATGAGCAAATTTAGTCGCACCTGGTGGGGTCAAGAATTTATTCAAGCATTGGAGCTTATCTCTGATGATGGTCGTTTAAGCCGAGGTCGGGCTTACGTCAACAACGGCAAAATCACTTTCTTTGAGATTAAAGATGGCATCGTCGGTGCCACAGTTAGAGGTTCGATCAATGCCTATTTTGGGGTTTACAAAGAACCGCTTTACATCACCACGATCGAGTTTCAGCCGATTAGCGCCGCTAAATGGGCCGCTGCGATCGCATTAATCGCTTCTAGAGCTAGTTTGATTTCCAGACTGCTGCTGAACGAAATTCCTAGTAATATTGAAGATTCTTTTAAAACCCTAGGCTTAAATCTGTTACCTCACGGGGAGAAAGATTTTAATGCCCAGTGTTCTTGCCCAGATTATGGCAATCCCTGCAAACACATTGCCGGAGTCTATTATCGAATAGCTGCCGAACTCGATCGCGATCCATTTCTACTCTTTGAATTGCGGGGACTGTCACGAGAAGATTTACACAAAGAACTCGCCAAATCTCCATTAGGTCAAGCACTTTCGGCAGAGTTGCAACTGTCTCAAGGTTCACTCAAACCAGCCGAGTCTTATTATACTAAACCTACCATAGTTGCCACTGAACCTGTTGAGCGCTTGCAGGATTTTTGGCAAGGAACCAAGCGTTTGCCTCAAACTATAGAACCTGTAGTAAAGCCATTAGTTGCTGGCATTCCGGTCAAAAAACAAGGCGATTTTCCAGCTTTTTGGCACCGCAATAACTCGTTTCTTGAAGTGATGGAAGAACTTTATGAGCAAGTCAGAAATAAAAGTCTACTTTAACTTAGATATTGCACAATTTTCAAGAACAGGCAAGATGCCTGTTCCACAAAGAGTGAATTTTTTTTGTGGAACGGGCATCTTGCCTGTTCCTAAGATTGGCTAATTAGATTCGATGGTCTCTCTCACCCAACTGCGAAAATTATCCTCCGCTTCTATTTCATCTAGTTGCGCTGCTGCCAAAAATTCGTAGAGCTTTTCCTTGGGGAGAATCGGAAAAGTAGGGCTGACAGATACTTCCAAATACTCTGAGTTTTCGAGCTGATAAATGCGCCATTCTCTACCATTGTACCGCCAAAACTCCGGTACTCCCATACTGGCATAGAGAGCTGGCTTATCAATATCAGTATGGGTGATATCTACTTCTACGACTAAATCGGGTGGTGGATCTGTAGCTAAATCTACTGTACGACCGGCTACGAGGGGCTGATTTTGGATATAATAGGCATTGTCTGGTTCTGCGCCGCGCTCTAAGTCCGATCGATCGAGGGTTGTCGAACCCATCGTTTTTATCTTCAAACCTAACTCTTTTACCAAAATCCGAATCAAAAACTCGATTAAGCATCTCGAAAATTCGTGTTGTTCTAAAGGCATGGTAATTTCTAAAATCCCTCGATCGAATATCAATCTAGCCGCTCGGTTATCGCCCAAAATCTTGAGCAGTTGTTGATAACCCTGCCAAGTAATGTTTCTCAACACTACTCGCTTTTCGCCTATGAGTAACGGTGGTGCGATCGGCGCAACAGAAATCATATGTTTACTTCCAGCTATGATGTTTATATGGTAACATAAGCAACAGGCAAGATGCCTGTTCCACAATTTACAAATTATTTATTATTGAACAGGCAAGATGCCTGTTCCACAATCAATAATCAACAAATTCTATTTGCTCTGATCTGTTCTCTGCCGCAAAATAAATTCAGCTAGTGCTAAATCAACGGGAGTTGTCACCTTCAAATTAGTCTCTTCTCCCTCGACAATTTGTACTGGTAAACCGCATTTTTCAAACAAAGCCGCATCGTCGGTAACTTCCCAACCTTTCTCTCGCCCTTCTTCGTGACACTTTTTCAATAATTGCACTTCAAATCCTTGGGGAGTTTGAGCCGCCCACAAATTGCGCCTTTCCGGTGTTTCTCGCACAATCCTATGCTCATCGACCACCTTAATCGTATCCTTGACCGGGACGGCGACAATCAAGCCTGGACAGGTCAAAAGTGCGTCTGCTGCCCGATCGAACAATTCAGCAGTTGCCAAACATCGGGCGCCGTCGTGTATCAGCACTCGATCGGCATTCTCCGGCAAACTCTGCAAACCGTTGTAAACTGACTCTTGCCTGGTTGCGCCTCCTTGAATCAGTTTCACAGGCTTAGCCAAAGATAAATCGCCCAGAATCGCTTCAAAATCAGGAAAATCCTCTGGCTGGCCCATAATGCCGATCCAGCTAATCTGCTGCGAAGCCTCAGCCGCAGCCAAAGTCCAACTCAGCAAAGATTTTCCCAGCAAAGTCAGCAGCAGTTTGTTACGCTGACTACCCATCCGTCGCCCCGAACCCGCCGCAGGAATTAATAAGTGCATTTACTAACCGTTTTTAATCCAACTACCTATATATAATAAGAGCGTCCTGTACTCTTCAATCAGTTGTTTCGCTGTCAGCCAGTGGGTTTTAAGGTCTAGAAATACTATAAGCTGATAGTTGAGAGCCGATCGCAGAGAGCTACCTCGAACACTAATAGCCCGATCGTTTATGATGCGAATACTAGCACTTGTCCCTGGCGGGATTGGCGACCAAATTTTATTTTTCCCGACTCTTGATCACCTCAAGCAGTCTTATCCCGACGCGCAAATTGATGTCATCGTCGAACCGAGGGCAAAAGGTGCTTACCGAGTCTGCAAGTCTGTTAAAGAAGTCTTAACCTACAACTTCAAAGACCGTAATGCGATGGCGGATTGGGGCAATTTACTGGGTGTTATTCGCGATCGTGAATACGAAGCAGTAGTGTCCCTCGGCCAGCGGTGGAGTGTAGGACTTTTGTTATGGCTGACAGGTATTCCCAAAAGAGTTGGCTATGTCGGAAGCAACAATACATTATTTCTCACCGATGCTGTACCGTTGAAAACTGAACAGTATGCCGCCGAAATGTACCACGATTTGCTGCAAGGATTCGATATTAAAAATGCTTGTCCACCAGTAGCAATTAATGTACCAAAACAGGATATTCAGTGGGCGGAAGCGGAACAGCAACGGTTAGGAATTAAAGAAAGTGGTTACATTTTAATTCACGGCGGTTCTAGTCAGTTAGCTGTGTCTAAAGGTATTGACAAAATTTACCCGATCGGCAATTGGCAGAAAATAATAGAAGACTGTCAGCAGCGCCAGCCAAATTTACCAGTTGTGATTGTTAAAGGGCCAGAAGATGCTGATTTTGTGACCGAACTAATTAAGTTGTGTCCGAAGGTGAAAGTGACATCACCGGATGATGTGGGCAAATTGGCTGCGACAATTGCTGCGGCTAATTTGATGATGTGCACTGACAGTGCGCCGATGCACTTAGCTGTGGCGGTTCAAACTTATACAATTGCGTTGTTCGGCCCGACTGATCCCGCGAAATTGTTGCCAAAGAGCGATCGATTTTTGGGGATTAAATCTCCTACTGGGAAGATGGCGGACATCTCTCCTGAAGATGTTTTAAAGAAAGTTTGGGGCGGCTAAAAAATTAGAGGACACGGCAGTTTAGAGGACACGGCAGTGCCGTGTCCCTACGATCATTTTGGGGTAGGGAAACGGCACTGCCGTCTCCTCCTATTTCGGGGTAGGGAAACGGCACTGCCGTCTCCTCCGTCGTCTAGATTTAGCTCCCTTTTCGTCGATCGCGCTTCTGCTGTAATTCCTTCTTCTTTTCCTTAGATTGAGCATACTCAATTCTGCTAAAACCTATCAAGGCCTTGGCGGAAGCAGTGAATTCATCCACCGAGATTTTATGAGAATATAGAAGTCCGACACCTACCATGAGAATCACGGCTGGTAAGGATCTGAAGGCACGATTAATATTGTGGTTCATAACGTTTCGCTCTTCTAAATAGTGATAAGTTTTTGTTTCTACAACTACCTTATCGGAGCAAACACCGAGACTCAAGGGCAGATAGGGCGAGTTTTAATTTGTGTTCTGCCCTAAATTTTGGGGCAGATAGGGCAGAAGATTAAAACTATCTGCCCTAGTCAGAAACAAGTAATTAAATTATGATTTACGTAGGGTTCCAAAAAATCGAATCAACTAAATAACAACCATACCTAAAAATATACTATGCGCCCATCCGATATAGTTCCATCGAGTGAAACTGGAAAAATCAAGCTCATCGAATCATCGAAACAAGCTAAACTGACAATAGAAGAACTCGCGGCAAAAGCTAATGTTTCCCAGGACACAATTAAGCGCTTACGCGGTACAAAAGACTGTCCTAATGGCGTAGAAAGATGGCAAATTACCAATATAGCTAAAGTTTTAGGAATAGAACCAACAGATATTGTTGACCCCAAAGATTGGTATGGTGAAAATTCGCTGCCGCCAGAGTTTGAATCACTCATAACCGAAAAAATCAAAACCTTTTGCGGCCGCCAATTTGTTTTTGATGCTTTTAAGCAATTTATTACCACAAATCCTTGCGGTTATTTTACTATAATCGGGGATGCGGGAATGGGCAAAAGTTCGATCGCAGCAAAATACGCCTCCGAACATAAATCTCCCTGCTATTTCAATATTCTCGTCGAACGCCGCAACAGACCAGAATTGTTTTTGAAGAGCATTCGCCGGCAATTAATTGACCGCTATCAATTGCCAAATTCAGCAGATGCCGATTTGCCAACTTTACTGGCAAATGTGGCGGATAAACTCAATGCTGGTGAACGTTTGGTAATTGCCATTGATGCACTAGATGAAGTCGAACAAGAAGCGGGAGAAAATCTTTTACATTTACCGACAACTCTCCCCAATAACATATATTTCCTGCTGACTAGACGACCCTATAACCTTGGTAAAAAGCGGCTATCCGTATCTCCGGGAGTTCTGGTACAAGAGTTAGATTTAAGAGACAATAAGTATGTTAATTCTAATCAGGACGATATTAAAGAATATATTCGATTTGTTCTAAATAACGATTCTGATTATAAAAATGGACTGAGAAACTGGATTCAAACTCGCAGCATTGCCGATACAACTTTTGTCGAGCAATTGGCAAACAAGAGTGAAAACAATTTTATGTATTTGCGGTATGTTTTGCCGGCAATTGCTAAGGGCGCTTACAATGACTTGGATTTAAAGCAATTGCCAGACGGGCTACAAGAGTATTATCAAAACCATTGGGTGCGGATGGGGATGGAAGCTCAGCCAGGGAAATTGATGGGGATTGTCTTGTATATTTTACTAGAGATTGGAAAGCCGATTCCCTGCGAGATGATTGCTGGAATTATTGCCGAGGTGGATGAATGCGATGTGAAAAAGGTGTTAGAAGATGAGTGGGTTGAGTATTTGAAAAAGCAGAATTTAGACGGAGAAATCTGCTATACCATCTATCATGCTAGTTTCCTTGACTTTCTGAAAACCAAACGGGAGATGGATTCAAAGCGGAAGATTTTTCAGGATGTGAATCAGCGAATTTTTGAATACTTTGAAAGGGAGATGGCGTGACATGGAAAAATTTGGCGATAAGCTAGTCTCGAAACATCCTGCATTTCAAACTGCTTATCTGAGCTACTCACTGCCAAATCTGGTGAAGCTAGGAAAGTTAGAAAAATATTATCAAAGGCTGACGGATTTTAACTTCCTGATGGCAAAGATTCAGCATCCTGACTTTGGGGTGGAGGCACTTATTGATGATTTCGATTTGGTTGACGATTCAGAAGCATTAAGTCACCCAGAGTACAACTCAAAAAAAGTTAAAGCCCTGAACTTGATTCAAGCGCTACTGTGGATGTCAGGCGATATTTTGACTCTAGATAAGACGCAACTGGCAGGGCAATTGTTAGGGCGCTTGCTGCACTTTAACATTCCGGAAATTCAAGCAATGCTGGAGGTAGCAAAGCATTGGAAAGCTACACCTTGGTTGCGTCCTTTGACACCCTGTTTAACTCCTCCTCGTAGGGGATTGCTACGCACTCTCAATGGTCACAGCGACTCGGTAAATGCAGTAGCCGTCACTGCTGATGGCAAGCGGGTGATTTCTGGTTCAGATGACAACACCCTCAAAGTCTGGGATTTAACAACTGGAAAGGAACAGTTTACTCTCAATGGTCACAGCAGTTCGGTAAATGCAGTAGCCGTCACTGCTGATGGCAAGCGGGCGATTTCTGCTTCATATGATAACACCCTCAAAGTCTGGGATTTATGGAGTGGAGATGAACTGTTTACTCTCAATGGTCACAGCAGTTCGGTATATGCAGTAGCCGTCACTGCTGATGGCAAGTGGGCGATTTCTGCTTCATATGATAACACCCTCAAAGTCTGGGATTTATGGAGTGGAAAGGAACAGTTTACTCTCAATGATCACAGCAGTTTCGTAAATGCAGTAGCCGTCACTGCTGATGGCAAGTGGGCGATTTCTGGTTCATATGATAACACCCTCAAAGTCTGGGATTTATGGAGTGAAAAGGAACAGTTTACTTTCAATCCTCACAGCAGTTTCGTAAATCCAGTAGCCGTCACTGCTGATGGCAAGCGGGCGATTTCTGGCTCAAGAGATAACACCCTCAAAGTCTGGGATTTAACAACTCGAAAGGAACTGTTTACTCTCAATGGTCACAGCAGTTCGGTATATGCAGTAGCCGTCACTGCTGATGGCAAGCGGGCGATTTCTGCTTCAGATGACAAAACCCTCAAAGTCTGGAATTTAGAAACCGAAGAGGAGTCGTTGACCCTCAAAAGTCACAGGTACCCGACAGAGGCAGCCGCCCTCACCCCTGATGGCAAGCGGGCAATTTCGCGTTCAGGGGACAACACCCTCAAAGTTTGGGATTTACAAACTGAACAGGAACTGTTTACACTCAAAGCTCACAAGGACTGGGTAGAAGCAGTCGCTATTACTACTGATGGCAAGCGGGCGATTTCTGGTTCATGGGACAAAACCCTCAAAGTTTGGGATTTAGAAACAGGAGAGGAACTGTTTACGCTCACGGGTCACAGGGGCTCGGTAAATGCAGTCGCTGTCACTGCTGATGCCAAGTGGGCGATTTCTAGTTCGTGGGACAACACCCTCAAAGTCTGGGATTTAACAACTCGAAAGGAACAGTTTACTCTCTATGGTCACACCAGTTTCGTAAATGCAGTCGCTATTACTACTGATGGCAAGCGGGCGATTTCTGGTTCGTGGGACAAAAACCTCAAAGTCTGGGATTTAACAACTGGACACGAAGAGTTTACTCTCTATGGTCACACCAGTTGGGTATATGCAGTAGCCGTCACTGCTGGTGGCAAACGAGCGATTTCTCGTTCAGATGACACCATCAAAGTTTGGGATTTATCGAGGGGAAATGTCATTGCCAGTTTCACAGGTGAAAGCCCGATCGCATCTTGCGCCATTGCACCCGATGGAGTCACAATTGTAGCAGGTGACGAATCCGGCCGAGTATATTTCCTGCGGCTAGAAGGGATGGAGGAACTAACATGAATTTCTCACATCTGATAACTCCCATCTCTATCGATTCTTACTCACCAGAATTTCAGCAACTCCTGCGAGAAAAAACTGCGAATTTTGTCGGGCGCAACTTTGTTTTTTCTGCGATTTCCAACTTCCTAAACTCCCACAGCCGCGGTTATTTCACAATAGTCGGCACTCCCGGCTGTGGCAAAAGTTCCATCCTCGCCCAATATGTCACCGCCCATCCTCGCAGTATCTATTACAACGCTGGAATTGAGGGCAAAAATCGATCGCACGATTTTCTCGCTTCTGTCTGCACTCAACTCATTGACAAATACCTCGCAGCCAATGGGGAAACATCCGAAATTGTCAAGCTAAAATCTCAAATTCAAACTCTCGAATCCGATGATGGGAATTGGTTTCTGTCTTTGTTGCTTCAGAAAATTAGCGACAAATTGGACACTGACCAAAAGTTGATAATTGTGATTGATTCTGTAGATGCGATCGCCCTTACCAGTCAACCTCCCAGTACAAATCTGTTCTATCTGCCGAGATATTTGGGCGATCGCATTTATTTTATCCTCGCCCGTCGCCCGTTTTTGCGAGAAAAATCCGGTTTGTTAATTGAAGCGCCCTCTCAAACCCTCGATTTAAGAGATTATCCCGCCCAAAATCGCGAGGATGCGCTGAACTACATTCAGCAATACCTGTCAACCGCACCGGAATTGTGCCAACAAATCGCAACTCATAGCGAAAACAATTTCATGTATCTGAGTCAGATGTTACCTGCCATTACCGAGAATTCACAACCCGATGCTAATCTGGGAGAGTCCTCACTTTTGTCTGAACTTCCATCAGGTTTAGCAGCGTATTATCAAAGCCACTGGTTGCGGATCAAAGGTGATGGTTTATCCGCCGTTGAGTTGTCGGTGCTGAAGGTTTTTATAGAATCAAAAGTAGGTTTGTCTGTCAGTGCGATATCCGCAATAATTGATGAGGATGAATACGATGTTGAAAAAGCGTTAGATAATTGGATTGAATTCTTAAATAAGCAAGAAATTGGAGGAGAAATTTGTTATAGTTTGTATCATGATAGTTTTCGCGAATGGCTGGGAAAAAGATCGATTTTATAAGGGCGATCGTACCTAGATTTTCGTTTATTGTCTTGAGTCTCGCGTTGCGCGGACTTCGTATATGCGGTAGGGGCAATCCCCCCGTGGTTGCCCTGATTTCAATCGCTGAATTATATGATGTCCGGTGAATCGATCGTAATTCCTGTAGGGGCGGGTTCACCAACAATAGTCGCCAAAAACCGACAATCTCAAAAACCCGCCCCGGCCTATGTATTATGTGCGATCGATCGGACATAATATCACACACCAAACATGATATTATATACCTACAGATTATCTGCGATATAATAAACAATACAACCATGAAACGAGCAGTATTTCTTGACAGAGATGGCGTCTTAAATATCGAAGCCGGCTACATTCACAAAGTAGAAGACCTGCATTTAATCCCCGGAGTCGCCCAAGCTGTACGCAAATTAAATGACAAACAAATATTTTGCTGTCTAGTTTCTAACCAATCTGGGCCGGCGAGGAATTATTATCCGATTAGCCACGTAGAAGCGCTGCACGAACGTTTGTGCAAGCTATTAGAAAATGAAGCAGGAGCAAAGTTAGATGCTCTTTATTACTGCCCTTATTTAAGCGAAGCCGAAGGTGGAACTAACCCACAATTTACACGCTATACAACTTGGCGAAAACCGAATACGGGGATGTTGGTAGCCGCCGCTTGGAAACAGGATTTAGATTTGCGAAATAGTTTTATGGTGGGGGATAAAGCGACGGATGTTGATATGGCTCACAATGCCGGTTGTACTGGTATTTTGGTGCAGACTGGTTACGGGGAAAGCGTGTTGAGTGGTCAATATCAACACCATACTAAACCGGATTTTGTTGCAGCAAATTTAGCGGCGGCTGTGGAGTGGATTTTGCCAAAATTTGATTAATGGCATCGAAATTGATATTACCCACAGTCAGGACACGGCAGTGCCGTGTCCCTACAATTAATCGGGCGATGGTGACATCTTTCATCATTATTTGGGGTAGGGAAACGGCATTGCCGTATCCTCCGTTGGCTGGTATTTAAGCCTTTGACAATTCAGTCTTACAGGAAAGTGCTACATAAGGAAGGGCGACTGTAAAGGTTGTACCGATGCCGATTTTGCTTTCGCAGGCGATCGCGCCTCCTTGCAATTCTACAGATTTTTTAACAATTGTTAATCCTAAACCGTTACCTTTAATCTTACCAGTATTTTTGCACCGATAAAACATTTCAAATATTTTCCATAATTCTGCTTCTGAAATGCCTATTCCTTCATCTATAACGCGAAAAACTACTGAAGGATATTTAAGATTTGTGAACTTATAATTGGCAAATTGACAGTCAGGTAATAAGCCTAAAATAGATTCTTTGTCTCCTGACTCTCCCTGACAGTATTCCAATTCCAAGGTGACTTTGCCACCGTTTGGGGAATATTTGATGGCGTTGACAATTAAGTTGGAGAGAATGCCGTGCAGCAATTGTTGATCTAAGATTGCGCTGGTAACGTTTGACGGGATTAATGTTAGTTTGTGCTTGGTTTCATTTCCTAACTGCAATTGATCGAGCAAGTCTTGACAAAACTCGACTAAATTTATCGGTAATGGATTGCATTTGAGTTTGCCTGATTCTGCTCGCCCCATGAACAGCATATCGTCGATTAGCTTGTTCATTTTTTGGGTGGCTGAGTGCACTAGCCGCAGGGTTCTGACTTGGGATTCGTCACTGCTGCGAGTTCGATCGAGCTCCAGGAGTTCCGCAGAGATTAAAATCGCGTTGAGCGGGTTACGCAATTCGTGAGCAGCCATTGAAATATACTGGTTTTGGCGCTGCGTTTTTTCTTCCACCGACTCTCTGGCTGCTTCCGAAGCTTTGAGAGCTTCTTGCATCTTGGTTTCGATGGAGTGCCTCTGTAGGGCAATCTCGATCGCCACTCGCAAATCATTTTGTTGAAAGGGTTTTATAATGTAACCAAAGGGATCTGTAAGTTTAGCTCTTTGCAGCGTTTTATCGTCGGCATAAGCGGTTAAAAATACTGTCGGTATATCAACCCGAGTTCGGATTTTTTCGGCTGCGGTTACGCCGTCCATGTCACCTTTAAGCACGATATCCATCAGCACTAAGTCGGGCCGATTTTCGGCGACTTTCTCAATGGCTTCTTCCCCTGAAGCAACTGTAGCTGTTACTGCATAACCCAGTTTTTTCAATCTGAATGCTATGTCTTCCGCCACAATAATTTCGTCTTCTACAACCAAAATTTTTATAGGGTTCATATTCTTTTCTTAAATGCGCCGCCGATAATTTAACTCACGGAAAGTAATATCGTAACAAGTTCCGCATTGACTGTCAATAACCAGAGTTCCCTCTAATTGATGAGTCAACATCCGCACTAATCGCACTCCTAATGTTTCGGTGTTTTCTACGTCGAAACCCGCAGGAAATCCGCTGCCATTGTCTTGAATACTTAAGTGAAATTGCTGAGAAGTTATTTCATGAAAATTAATGTTAATTTTACCTTCTAAACTTTGGGTAAAGGCATATTTTAAGGAATTAGAAACGAGTTCGTTAATAATTAAACCGCAAGGAATTGCTGTTTCTATGTTTAAAAAAATGGGGTCAACGTTGAGATTGAATTGGATGGAATTGCTGCCGCAACCAAAAGATTGATACAAATTAGCAACCAAGTTTTCTACGTAAATCGGGAGGTCGATCCGATCGAGATTTTCGGACTGATACAGTTGCTCGTGAATCAAAGCCATTGAATGGATGCGAGTCTGACTTTCTTCAAATAAAGCTAGCGTCGGTTCGTCTTCAATGTATTGAGCTTGAAGTTGCAGCAGGCTGGAAACTACCTGCATATTATTTTTGACTCGGTGGTGAATTTCTTTGAGCAATACTTCTTTTTCGCGGAGTGCTGCTTGGATGCGGGCCTCGGTAAGTTTGCGATCGCTGATATCTTCGCAAATACCCGCGATGCGGTAAATTTTGCCCGATTCATCATCGTAAATGGGAAAAGCTCGATCGCACACCCAGCGCATTGTGCCGTCTGGCCAAAAAATCCGATATTCGGTACTGGTAGACTCGCCTTGCAACACTCGCCCCATTGCCTCTTGCAACAAAGGTTTATCTTCTGGATACACGCACTCGATCCATTTTAAAGGAGCCGCATACAATTCTTCGGGGCTGCGACCCCAGATTTGTTCGTAAGCTGGACTCAAATACAATAAATCCGTGAAGTCAGCAGAAACTAGCCAGAAAGAATCTTGGATATTTTCTGCTAACTGGCGGAAGCGTTCTTCACTTTCGCGGAGGGCTTTTTCGGCTTGCTTGCGTTCGCTGATATCTTCGGCAATACCAACGACGCGGTAAACTTGACCAGCTAGATTTTTAATCGGAAAAGCCCGATCGCGAATCCAGCGATTTTTGCCATCCGGCCTGACAATTCGATATTCTAGTTCGTTTTCAGACTCAGTTTTTTTAGTGAAAGTATCCATAACGCGAGATCGGTCTTCTGGATGGAGGGACTCTGCAAAAAAGTGCCCGTACTCATACAAATCAGCGCAGCTTCGGCCCCAAATTTTTTCGTAACCAGGACTGATATAAATAATTTCCTGGGGTTGAACATTTACCATCCAAAACACGCTTTCAATGTGTTCTGCTAGCTGTCGGAACCTTTCTTCACTTTCTTTCAGTGCTGCTTCTGTTTTTTTGCGATCGCTAATATCGCGCTGCACCCCAAAATGCCCCAGGATTCTGCCATGACTGTCATAATTGCAAATATAATCTGCTTCAACCCAGATTTGAGTGCCGTCAAATTTGCGCTTTTCACTTTGTAAATGAATTCTCCCAGCATCAAACAATTGCTTAATTATTTCTCTCCCCCGAGTCGGATCGTGGGTAAAAAAATAGTTAAGTGGACAGCCGATAAACTCTTCCCTTGTCGCCCCGTATTGATCCAGCAAAGCATCATTAGCCTTCGTTACTCGTTCGTTAGCAAATACATAATCCAAGACTTTTTGCTTGTCAACTGTATCGTCCCACTGCACAGGTTCGTCCAGCATCATAAATAAAAAGCCATTTAAAGATTGTGAAAAAAACAATTCTAATTGTTGCTGACTCTCCCGCAGGAATTCTTCGGCGCGCCAGTGTTCGATAATTTCTTCGCGCAATTGTTGGTTAGCTATTTTTAAATCTTCCGTGCGCTTTTGATATTTAATTTTCAGCCCATTTTTTGTTTCTTCTATCGCTATTTCTGCCTGTTTTTTTTCGGTAATATCTTGAGAGACTACCATGCCGGCAAAAATTTCGTCCCGGTCATTTGTGACTGGAGTAAGTGTTATTAAATAAATGCGATCGCGGTATTTATATTCAAAAATATTCTCCGATCCTGCCAAGGTCGCGCGATATTTAGTCTCAAAGAATTGCAAATCTTCTGGTGGAGTTACTTCCCGCAGTATTTTGCCTTCCAACTGTTCTTTTGAAAGTCCAGCTACTGGCAAATTTTGACCATCAACCAGAGTATAGCGCAAATCGCGATCGAACAAAAACACTGAGCCATTCGGATAATGTTTGATGAGAGTTCGGTACATTTCCTGGCTTTTTTGCAGAGATGCGATTAACTGAATGCGATCGTCATTGGCAGTCTCAAATTCGGTTGCGGAAGCCGAAGAACCCGCATTCTCGACTGCTGTGAGTTGTGCTTCTAATTTATGGCACAATTCTCTCTGCTGTTGCAAATGCTCTTCGAGTTGCCGAATTTTAGCTTTTTGCTCTGCTACCAATGCTTCGCAGGTTTGGAGAGGTCGATCGATCTCAGTCGGATCAATACACATAATAACTAATATTTTGCAGTTGCAGACTTAAGCTTTTTCAAGCCAATACTAACAAAAGTCAAGCCTTCACTGTCAACTTAGGAATGAGAATTAAATAACTTACAATTTTTATTGTTCTTGTGGGATGGGCGTCCCGCCCGTCCAGAAAGAACGGGCGGGACGCCCGTCCAGAAAGAACGGGCGGGACGCCCGTCCAGAAAGAACGGGCGGGACGCCCATCCCACAAATATGTGTAAATTATTTAATTCGCGATCCTTATATCATGGACGGTGGCATCGGAATAATATATTTGGATGATATGCCTTTGTCAGTAACATGAGGTACGATCGGGCATCGGGCATGGGGCATCGGGCTTGCAGTCAACAGTCAACAGTCAACAATCATTTAGGAACTCCCGCCGTCAAGACTTCATGGCCCTCAACTGTCACCAGAACATCATCTTCAATTCTGACGCCAATACCGCGCCATTTTTCAGGAACCTCCGGCTGTCCTTCAACGGGTTTAATATGAGGAGAAATATAAATCCCCGGTTCCACCGTCAGCACTTGTCCGGGCTGCAAAACTTGCGGATTTTCGCCGTACTGATAAACGCCGACATCGTGCACGTCCAATCCCAGCCAGTGTCCGGTGCGGTGCATATAAAATGGCTTGTATTTCTCCTCTTTAA
This sequence comes from Cyanobacteria bacterium OTE_58_metabat_593, assembly GCA_031372825.1. Classification (GTDB taxonomy): domain Bacteria; phylum Cyanobacteriota; class Cyanobacteriia; order Cyanobacteriales; family Microcoleaceae; genus Microcoleus. The sequence goes on from JANMLZ010000103.1 coordinate 60,705, forward strand.
TTATCTCTTCAATGTCGCCGACCAAAAGTTTTAAATCCATTAAGCCTTCGACTAAAACGCGCACTGCTGTTTCGTGAATTTTGCTGTAAGGATTTCCCGGATATACTTGACTAATTGCCTGCAATTGTGCTTGCAAAACTAAGTCGTAAATTATCTGTTGTTCGGCTGTGAATTTGCCGCTGACGGGAAAAGTGCGAGTAATATCGGCGTTGTAATAGCCGCAAGCACAACCGGCATCGATTAGCAACAAATCGTTTTCCTGCATTTGGCGGTTGTTTTCGATGTAGTGGAGGACGCAGGAATTGCCACCGGATGCCACAATCGAAGGATAAGCGGAAGTTGCGCCGTTCGTGCCAAAAATATGTTCTATTTCTGCTTGAATTTCGTACTCGTACCTGCCCGGTTTGGCAAATTCTTGGGCGCGGTTGTGGGCGGTAACTGAGATATTAGCGGCTTGGCGCATTAAGGCTAATTCAGTTTCGCTTTTAATCAGCCGCATCGGGTGCAAAATGATGTTAGAATCTTCGATAGCAGTCGGGCCTGTGCCGCGTTTAGGGTAGGTTTTCATCAAGCCCTGCCAGTGGTTGAGGACTGTTTGATCGAAACTGCGATCGCGCCCGAAGTGATAGTATATGCGATCGGCTTTTTCTAAATATTTCGGCAACTTTTGGGCAAGTTCGGCGAGGGGGAAAGCTTCATCCGCGCCGTACAATTCCTTAGCGCCTTCTACTCCAGCGCGATAACCGTGCCAAGTTTCTTTTTCCAAGTCTTTTGGCTGCACAAACAAAACAAATTTGTGCTCTTCGTGATGCGGCGCGATCACTGCTACCGCCTGGGCTTCCTTGAAACCGGTTAAGTAGAAAAAATCGCTATCTTGTCGGTATGCGTATTCTACATCGTTGTGCATTACGGCTGCGGGCGCGCTGCGAAATATCGCCGTCCCGCTGCCAATTTTTGCCATTAACTGTTCGCGTCTGTGCCGGTATTCGCTGGGGTTTGTCATTGGTTGGTTGCGCTAGAAGTTGTGATTTCCCCGCAGTACGCCGAGGGGCAGTCTACAGTCATATCACTATTATTTTATGCTTATTCGATCGCCAATTTACAAGTATAGTCAACCAGCCGAGACAAAGAAGAGTTGCTGCGATCGACTACAGTCCATCTCGGATCGAAATTCGACCAATTTTCGCCATCTTCGCTAATTCTGACTGTTCTAAACTCTCGCTGGCGGCAGTTAACTTCCATCTGTGCCAGCATTTTCTCGTTACTAAACTGCTGAGTTCCTAGAATAGTTCGGACGGGATAAGATGGAGCACCGGGAATATCTGATTTAGTTAATTCAACGCTGCTGGGGTCGATGCAAATATCTACAAAACATCTTAATTTTTCGGCGCGGGCGCTCAAAGTATTGATGGAAATAAAAATCAAAGTAGGGATTAAAAAAATTGACAATTTCTTAGTTATATGCAGGGGAAATTTCGTTTTCATCTGCGTTAGTCTGCGTTTAGGGGCGGTTGGTATCTCAAAAATTAACTCGGCGGTTGAAACCGCTGCTACACAGACAAAACCCGCCTGCGCGGGTTGAATTTCTTCAGTCCGTGCAGGCGGACTTTGTTTGTGTAGAAGCGAATTCTATTCGCCCTCAATATTCAGGGCGAATATTCGCCCTGAATATTCAATTTAAAGCTGAGGAACGTATTGTTCTTTTTCAGGAACAAAAGTGTATTCAGAGACGATTAGCCGCAACTCTTCGCCGTCAATCGTTTCTTTTTCGATCAGCAAGTCTACTAAGCGATCGATCACGGTGCGGTTGTCGCGAATAATTTGGCGCGCTTCGTCGTAGCAGCGATCGACAATCGATCGAACTTGTCCATCAATTCGAGAAGCAATTTCTTCGGAATATTCCGATCGCGCGGTGTAGTCGCGGCCGAGGAAAATTTCGCTTTGTTGAGCTTCCAGGGCGATCGGGCCCAAGGTAGACATCCCGTAGCGAGTCACCATTTGGCGCGCCATACCGCTGACTTGCTGCAAGTCGTTGCCGGCACCGGTGGTAACTTCGGCATCGCCGAAAACTACTTCTTCGGCTGCGCGGCCGCCCAAAGCACCGCTAATCCGGGCTAAGATTTGCGATCGAGAAATCAAACCTTGGTCTTCGCTAGGCATGAACCAAGTTAAACCACGGGCTTGTCCGCGAGGAACTAAAGTAACTTTTTGAACGGGATCGTGGGCTTGAATGATTGTACCGACGATCGCGTGACCGATTTCGTGGTAAGCAATCAAGCGCTTGCTCTTGCTGTCCACCAATGGGGTGCCTTCCATACCTGCGACGACGCGATCGACTGCATCGTCAATTTCGAGCATCGTAATCGCTTCTTTGCGACGACGGGCGGTTAAAATCGCAGCTTCGTTCAGCAAGTTGGCCAAATCAGCGCCAGTAAAGCCAGGAGTGCGACGGGCGATCGCATCCAAAGAAATATCCGCACCAAGTTTTTTGTTGCGTGCGTGAACGTCCAAAATCTCCAATCTGCCCTTGATATCCGGCGTATCGACGCTCACTTGGCGGTCAAAACGTCCCGGACGGAGCAGCGCCGAGTCGAGCACGTCAGGGCGGTTTGTAGCAGCAATGATGATAATCCCAGTATTGCCCTCAAAACCGTCCATCTCAGTCAGCAACTGGTTCAGGGTTTGTTCCCGTTCGTCGTTACCGCCACCGATACCGGCGCCGCGCTGGCGACCCACTGCATCGATTTCATCGATGAAGATGATGCAAGGAGCATTTTCTTTAGCTTTTTTGAACAAGTCGCGGACGCGGGAAGCGCCGACACCGACGAACATTTCCACAAATTCCGAACCGGAGATGCTGAAGAAAGGCACGCCGGATTCGCCTGCGATCGCTTTTGCCAACAAGGTTTTGCCGGTTCCAGGAGGGCCAACTAGCAGCACGCCTTTGGGAATTTTGGCTCCGATAGCGGTGAAGCGTTCGGGTTTTTTGAGGAATGTCACGACTTCTTCAAGTTCTTCTTTGGCTTCTTCAACGCCTGCTACATCGTCGAACAGTACGCCGGTTTTAGCTTCCATTTGAAAGCGAGCTTTGGATTTGCCAAAATTCATGGCTTGGCCGGGGCCGCCGGGAACGTTGCCGCCGCCACGCCGGAAGAGGAAAAACAGCCCTCCTACTAACAACAGAGGAAATACTAGGTTGCCTAAAATTCCCCAGACAGCGCCGTCGTTACGCAGGGGGTGCGTGTCGAAGCTGATTTTGGAGTCTCTGAGTCTAGAAATTAGTTCCGGGGCATTTGAGGGCAAGTCCACTCGCCACCGCTGTACGTGATTGTCTAGTTCGGGATCGACTGCTTCGACGATCGCCGTGCGACCTCCGTCGTAAAGGTCAACGCTGGTGACTCGATCGGCGTTTAAGTAATCTAAGAATCGACCGTAGCTTAGCCGGGTGCTGGCGGTGTTCTTGGTCATTTCGGCGGGGGATGGCGCAAAGGCTCCTTGCCACAAGAAGAAACCGATGACTAAGGCGGGTAAAGTCCAAAGTAGTATAGTTCGCCAAGAAATTTTCATAAATGTGGATGCCTTGAATTAGGGACTGATCGGATAAAGTAGCGGTGTTGGAGGAGTGGGACAAAAGTTTACACTCAGAATCTTAACTAAATTTAACTTAACAATGCACTCTCAGGCAACAAGCCCAGGCTGTGGCGATCGAAAATATATCGCAGAAGGCATTCGGCATTCGGTAGAAACGATTAATCATGTCAAGAGCGTCGGGCGCGGTTTGCGATAAATGACCGTAGGCCGATCGGGTACAAGCCCCCTTGCCAGCAACTATTGTCGCCTCTACAATCTCAAATCTTAAATTTCTGATCTCAAAATTTCCGATCTCAAATCTGTAGGCCACCAGGGTACAAACCCCCCATACAGGCCACTATTATCGCCTTTACAATCTAAAATCTAAAATCTCAAATTTAAAATCCATGTTTGGCGATCGTCCCGAATATAATGTTTGGTGCTGATTTCAATACCGATCTAGGTAGAGTTAGAAGAATCGCCTCAAAACCCACTGTCTTTAAGCGCGGCAGTGTCAAGGGATAAGGCATGATAATGGTGAGGCTCAGTGAGGTAACACATTTCAATGACAACTAGACAGCTTGTTCCTAATTCGGCTATGCTGACGCAGCAGACTAAGATCGCTTCTCACAAATCGATTATTAGTGCTGATTTGGGTCGGACGGCAACTAAAGCTTGCGTGAGTCGCAACCCAAATAGCGTTGTTTTCATCCCTGCCAACGTGGCTGCTATGCCCGTGGAAAAGGTGCGGGGTGGCAGCTTTGAGTCCAAAGCAACAGACCCTCTGTTGGATATGTGGCTGGAGTACCAGGGCAGGGGTTACGCCATAGGTCAACTGGCTGCGGATTTTGATGCCCCTCTCGGTGCCGCCGACCAGTCAAAAGTAGTAGATGCTTTGGTTAAGATTTTTTCCTGTGCTGGATATTTCCAAATGAAAGGCGAAGTAGCAGTTGTGCTGGGTTTGCCGTTTTATTCGCAGGATCAGTTTGAGAAGGAAAAAGAAGAGATTATCAGCCAACTGCGCTCTCCTCATGTTGTAGTGTATCGGGGCGAGCGCGTCGAGATTAACATCAGCCACGTTTGGGTGATGCCCGAAGGCTTCGGCAGCCTGATTTGGTGCGAGGCTCAAGACAACAAGGAGTTTTCGCCGGAGTTACCGGAACTGTCGGTGGCTGTTGTCGATATCGGACACCAAACTACTGATTTGCTCATGGTCGATCGTTTCCGGTTCGCCCGGGCGGCTTCTAAGAGCGATTCCTTTGCGATGAATAAGTTTTACGAACAAGTTGCTGCAAAGATTCCCGGAGCAAATGCTCAATCTCTGTCTTTACTAGAAGCGGTTAACAAGCCGGAAGGCCAGCGTTTCTACCGTCCCAGAGGAGCTACTAAGCCAACTAATTTAGATCCGATTATTAAGGATTTGCGGGAGGCTTTCGCTAACGAATTGTCCGAACGTTTGGTGCAGTGGCTACCAGAACGGGTGACAGATGTGGTTCTGACTGGTGGCGGTGGCGAGTTCTTCTGGGAAGTTCTCCAACCTCTGCTCAAAGAGGCAAGTCTGAAGGCTCATTTGGCTCAGCCTTCTCGGAAAGCAAACGCTTTAGGACAGTTTATTTATGCTGAGGCTCAGCTAGCCACGATTAAGTAACGCATTAAGGCTTGAACCCTATGGCACTGTGGGCAAAAAATAAGGCAAATTTCTCGGTGGCGTTTACGGAAGATGCTGCGGATCAAACTTTGCTGGCCGCTATTGAAAAAGAGTTGGCTTTTACGAAGTATCAGACTTTCAGCAATCTCTGCAAGCAAGCTTTGTGGCAGTTTTTGTCTGTATCTGAGTCTGCTAGCTCTACAGATAGCTCTCAGCGGTTGGAACAGCGTATTGCTGAACTTGCGGTGAAACTTGCTGAGTTCGAGCGCAATGTTTCTGCTGAGGAATTAAGCCGTTTGGAGGGACTGGAACATCACCTGAGTCAATTGGGCGCGCAGTTGGATCGGTTGCAGGGGAGTGTTGACAGTAACTTTGCTCAAGTTTCTTTTGCCCAAGTTTCAAAAGTAGTAGAGCCTGACTCGATTGAGTCTGAGTCTGTGGTTGACGATCGTGTAGTTTCTGATGCTGAGGTTGCTCCTTATCGGGAATCCGATCCGTTGTTGGAGCGTTTAAGTTCTTTGTTACCGCAAGATTTCTAGAATGTTGAGATGTGATTTTAGTAGCCCGCTGTTGGCAGCGGGGACTGAATCAATAAACAATGCGATCGCTCTTTTGAAAAAAAGGGCGATCGTTTTGTTATATAAATTCCGGTTGCATCGGAATTTATACCGGAAATCAGGACACGGCACTGCCGTGTCCCTACAATAAATCACGGCGCAAGAAACGGCACTGCCGTGTCCTCTATATCATTCCGGCCCAGCCGGAATTGATATCAGTTGTCTTTTGAGTTTTGTCTGTGGTTACAAATTACCAATTACCGATTAGCAATTACCATTATTCTATTAGTCCTAATTTTTGCAATCGCGAACGAATGGCCCCAGATTGTCTCTGAAATTTCTTTGCTAATTCGCCAATTTGTTGACCGCTAGCATATTCATTCTTCAACTTCTCGTCTTCTTCCCGAGTCCATTTGACATAAGCTCTGGGATACTTCTGGCGAATTTTCTCAACATCGTAGGTTTTAGGTATAACGGCCTTATTTTGACCGGCAGGACTCTCTGATTGAGAATTGCGATCGCCCACAGCCTCCTGCACCCGGTTAGGAATAGCAGCAATTTCTTCAGCTACCCGCCCTAAAGCATCATCTACTTTTTGCTGAAGTTCTGTTAGCTGCCGCTGCTGCAAATTTCCCCACTGCGGCAGTTCGTTGATAAACTGCTGCAAATCGAGCATTATTGCTGTCAAAGTTTCGACTTGTGCTAACTCCGGTCGCTGTTTGAATTGGCGGCCAGTCATTTCGATCTCGCTTTGAATCATTTTAATAGTTTTTTCTAAAATTATGAGTCGCTGGCGCAGGTTCTCAATTGCTGAAATTATAGAGTGGGAATTTTCTGCCTGGCCAACATTGAGATTTTCGCGAGATGTTTGGGCAAGAGCTGTATCTAAAGAATTTACCGTAAGTTGTAATTGCTCGATCGCGCGATCGGTAGTAGCGGCTTGTTGATTGACGCGATCGAACGTTGCGGCCGTACTTGTTTTAACTTGCCCGTGCAGCTTCTGCCGATTCACAAAATTCAACACCAGTGAAATCACTATCGGCACTTCGACATAAATGCTCTGCTGCCAAACCAAACTAGCAGCCAATCCCACAGCAGAGGCAGCAAGAAAAACCAATTCAGCAGTTTCTAACAAATTGCTCGACTTGGGATTTTGGATTTTGGTTTGTGAATTGGATGAGGACATAGGTTAATTGGGAATTGGGAATTGGGAATTGGGAATTGGGAATTGGGAATTGGGAATTGGGAATTGGGAATTGGGAATTGGGAATTGGTCATTGGTCATTGGTCATTGGTCATTGGTCATTGGGAATTGGTCATTGGGAATTGGTCATTGGGAATTGGTCATTGGGAATTGGGAATTGGGAATTGGGAATTGGGAATTGGGAATTGGGAATTGGGAATTGGGAATTGGGAATTGGGAATTGGGAGGCTGTACATCACGGAATTTAAAATTACTATGATTTTTTTATTGATGTCAATCTACTTAAATATATTAAATTTGTAAAATTAGTCGAGCTAAAGTGAAATAAATCAAGACTCCGAGGACATCAACTGCGGTGGTAATAAAAGGAGCAGACATTAAAGCCGGGTCTAAACCCAAAGAACGAAATAGAAACGGCAGAGATGAACCGGCAATAGAAGCTAAAATTGCGATCGCAAACAAACTCACCCCCACGGCCACAGCCACTGCTAAACTCCCTTGCAGAGTATAAGCCCAGCCCGTCGCTACAGTCCCCAATATAGCTCCTAGCAGCGCTCCCGCCATCCCCTCGCGAACAATTACTTGAAAGGGGCCCATTGCTGTAATTTCGTCAGTGTTCAAACCGCGAATTACAACTGTTGACGACTGAGCTCCGACATTGCCTCCAGTGCCCGTCAGGAGGGGAATAAAGGCTGCTAAGGCGACTACTTGGCTCAAAATATCTTCTTGAGCTCTAATAATTGCGCCGGTCACAGTATTGGTTAGAAGCAGAACAAACAGCCACACGACCCTTTTGCGAGCAACTGTGATTAAATCGGTCTGAAAATAGTTGTCGCCGCCGGACTGAACGCCGCCCAAGGTATAAATATCTTTGGCCGCTTCTTGTTCTAAAATGTCGATCGCATCGTCAACTGTAATAATCCCGACCAGACGCTGTTCGCGGTCTACAACGGGGACTGCTAAAAAATCGTAACGCTGGATCAGCCTAGCTACTTCTTCTTTGTCAGTTCCAGTTTGAACGGAAACTACGTCGCGGGTCATAATTTCGCCCACAGTTTTGTCGAGGGGGGAAGTGACTAAATCCCGCAGTGATAAAATGCCGGTCAAGCTGCGGGCGGCATCGGTGACGTAGAGAGAATAAATGGTTTCGGTAGTTTTAGCCAAAGAGCGAATTCGGTCTAAAGCTTGGGTGACGGTAAAGCTTTCTTTGAGAGAAATGTATTCTGGGGTCATGATCCGGCCGGCGCTACTGGCTTCGTAACCCAAGAGTTGGGCCGTAGCTTCCCGTTCCGTCGGGCTCAATTCACCCAAAAGGCGGCGGACTAATACTGCTGGGAGTTCGTCAAATAGTTTAGCGCGATCGTCAGGAGACATTTTGTCTACAATGTCAATCACTTCTTGGCGTTTGAATTTTTCGCACAGGGACTGCTGAACGCTGGAGTCAAGATATTCATAAACTCCGATCGCTTCATCTTTCTTCAGCAAGCGAAAGGCTATCACCTGCATGGTTTCTGGTAGCCCTTCAATGGCTTCAGCGATATCAGCTTCTTGCACCGGCTGCAAAATCGCTTTGGCCCCTTTAAAGTCTCCTTGTTCCAGCAGGGCCTTTAACTGCGATCGAACTAATTCCCGTAGTTCTTTTCGCGCGTAGGTGGGTAACGAAGAGGATTGATAATTTTTTTCTGTCACTGATGACCCTCCTAAACCTGTGCTGCGCGCCTTCCTGAATCCAGTTTAGAGCCTATTGACACCACTGGTTGCAGTTATACGATTTATACGGGCGGGTTAAACAGTTGACAGTTGACAGTTGACAGTTGACAGCGAAGTGATAAGAACGGAGATTTAAACTCCGTTCTTATCACAATCTGCCTTCATGAGTAAGGGCTTCAAACCCCTGCCCCGTCGGTGAGCAACCCACTTTATTCGTGAAGGCTTCACCACCCAAACCAAGATGTATTCTCGAAACCTGGTTTTTTGGTACGGTGTTTTTTAGATCGATCTACTTAAACCAACAATTGATATTTTTCTTGTGCCAAACGGTAAAGCGGCCGCCACACCAAACGGTTAGTCAATACAACCAGCAGCGACATCACAGAAGTAGCCGCTAAAAGCAAAGGAAAATTGCCCGATGCCGTTGCTTCAGAAATCGTCTCGCCCAAACCGCTTGTTCTAATTATTTCACCTTTAAACTGCACGTATTCGCTGACAATACTGGCATTCCAAGCTCCGCCAACCGCCGTAATAATTCCTGTGATTAAATAAGGGAAGATTCCTGGTAAAATCAATGTTTTCCAGCGCTGAATCAGAGAAAGTTTGTAAACTTGCGCGGCTTCAAACAACTCCGAAGGTATTGATTGAGCGCCGGCAATCACATTAAACAGCAAATACCACATTGTACCCAACATCATCAGCGCCACAGAACCAATTTGCAAGCCACCTCCAGCGTGAGTTAAAGCTAGCAGCAATACCGGAAATAAAGCCGTTGCCGGTACAGAAGCGGCTATTTGTACTAATGGCTGCAAAATCTGAGCTAAACGCGGATTTCGACCGATCGCCACTCCGAGCGGTACAGTCCACAACAGCGATAAAAATAGCGCGCAAATGACTCGCAAAGCCGTAAAAAACGCACCTCCCATCACTTTTTGCCAGTCAGACAAACTCAGCAACCGCAGCAGCAGCAACGCTTCCCAAGTTCCCCAGAGGACGATCGCGGCAAACCCGCTGACAAACAGCCAATTTATCCAATTTCCGATGCGGCTTTGTTGGCGAGGATTTATTGGTAAATTAGCAGGTGCAAAACCTCTTGCCAAAGCGCGATCGAAACTGTCACCTACGGGCGAAATGCGCGACTTCAACACGCGCAGCGTCGCCGATCTCCTTAAAAAATCTAACACCTTTGACTGCGGTACATTGGTAGCTTCCACTGCTTGATATTTAAACTTTTCTACCCAAGCAATCAAAGGCTGCCAGACAAAAAAATCTATGGCGATAATCACGCTAATTAATACTGCTAAACCCCAGCCGATCGCCCCAAAATTGCCTTCATTAGCTGCCTTGCCCAAATAGGAACCGAGTCCGGGCAAATTAAAGTTTTTGTCACCCAAGGTAAAAGATTCGATCGCAATCAAAAAAAACCAGCCGCCCGCTACTGACATGACGCTGTTCCACACCAGCCCGATCGCACCAGCCGGCAACTCTAACGTCCAAAACTGCTGCCAAGCATTGAGTCGGTAAACTTGAGCAGCTTCCTTAAGTTCTTGCGGAATGCCGGAAAGCGACTGATAGAAACTAAAGGTCATATTCCAAGTCATTCCCGTAAATATTAGGATAATCGATGCGAGTTCTACGCCGATTCTTTGACCAGGAAATAAAGTAACTAGCGCCAAAACAACTCCGGGCAAAAAAGACAAAACGGGAATCGATTGCAAAATGTCCAACAAGGGAATTAAAATTTTCGCTGCTAGGGGATATCGGTAAGCAGAATAAGCGTAGACTAGGGTAAACAGTAGCGATAAAAAATAGGCTGCTGCCATGCGTAAAAGAGTCTGCGCTGTATATGCTGGCAAGACATTTAGCGTGGTCTCAATTTTAAAATTTGGGTTATAGTCACTGCTGAATTGAGAAGCTGTTTGGACAATTACGAAAATCAGAGAGAAGATTGCTAGAATCAGCAAGCCGTCTTGCCAAGTCCAAGCTGACCTTTCTAAAGTTCTATTGGCGGGTGTTAGAGGTCTTGTCATAATAATTAGTTATTGGAATGGGGAATGGGGAATGGGGAATGGGGAATTTAGTAACTGTTAACAGTTAACTGTCAACAGTTAACTGTCAACTAACTATTCACCTTTTTCTTCAGATTCTAAAAACATTTCACCACCTGGTTCATCGTAGCTGTACAATTCTGCATAGCGACCCCAATCAATAGCAGTTTTCAATTGCCGCATTGCTTCTTGGGGGCTAAAGTGGGCTTCGAGGATATCTAAAATTAACTCTTCAGAAATGCGGTGATTGCGCTTGGCTTGAAGCATTCTAGAAATTTGCTGTACGAGACGAATATTACCCATAATTTGGGTGCGGACAATTTGTTTGCGCTGGTCAATTCCGCCGGCTATGAACTGAATCCCAACTGGTGTTAATAGGAGGTCGCCTTCTTGAATTACCAGAAATTCCATTAATTTTGCTGCTTCTACGATCGGCAAAATGTCGTCAACCTCTAACATTAATTCCTGACCTAGGCGGTAGAGGTCTTTTTCCTTGCGGTCTTCCAAGAGTTCCAGCAAACCTGCGATCGCACCTGTTCGTACCTGGGGCAGAGATTGGTATTTAGCGCTTTGATCGGGTTGAGGTTGAGACACAGTAGTGGCGCTTGCAGCAGGTGCTGTGACTGTTTCGCAGCTCAATTCGGGATTGGTGAGAATTTTGTAAACTTGGTCTACGAGAGCTTGGAATTGCGCTGTTTTGCGATCGCGGTAGTGCGGCAAAGTCACGGTCAATTCGGCGCGAATTCTCCCCGGATTGCGGCCCAAGACTACAATGCGATCGGCTAATATTACCGCTTCCTCAATCCCATGAGTTACGATTAACACAGCTTTAGTCGGAATCTTTTTTTCCAGCCACAAATCTAATAACTCAAACCGCAAGTTTTCTGCTGTCAGCACGTCTAAAGCTGAAAAGGGTTCATCCATGCAAAGCAATTCGGGTTCCACCGCCAAAGCTCTAGCAAATCCTACCCGCTGCCGCATTCCGCCAGAAAGTTCTTTCGGATAAGCATTTTCAAATCCGTCTAAACCGATAACATCAATCATCCGCAAGGCTTTTTGCCGGCGCGGTTCTGGCAATTCTCCTTTAGCTTTTAAGCCTAATTCTACATTTTCTAGTACCGTCAGCCAGGGATATAGGGCAAAGTTTTGAAATACAATTGCTACCCCAGGATTTAACCCGACTAAAGGACGGTTGTGGTAGAGAACTTGACCGTCTGTGGGCGGGATTAATCCGGCAATCATCCGCATTAATGTGGATTTACCAGAACCGGAAGGGCCGAGCAAAGCTACTATTTCGCCCGATCGCACTTCTAAGTCAATTGGCTCTAAAATAGATATTTTTTGACCGTTGGGCTGTTGGTAAGCCTTACTAACTCCTTCTAAGGTAATGAGGCACTCTGTTGCTGTCTTAAGTATCACAACTCAACCTCCTATGTGTTGTTTAAATTTAGGTTAAAATTAGTCATTACTTAGTAGTTATTGGTGATTAGTCATTAGCAAAAAACTCAAAGGAAACGGACAACTGATTTGTCCGCAGGCATGAGTCCGCGTCGGGCGGTCTTAAAATTGATTCAACGGTTCTCATACCTATACCCCATAAAGTAATTTTTAGCAAGACCTGCTGCCGGGAATGCTTCATCAGTTGACAGTTGACAGTTGACAGTTGACAGCTACCTCTTCCATCGATAGAAGAGGATTGGAGCAATGAATCATTTTGTTTGATTTCCCCCTAAACGGGGAGGCTTTAGACCCAATTTTTTCGGTAAAATGTACCAGATATCAATTAAAGCGGAAATGAGGAGCGATCGCCAAAATCCGATTTGATCAAAAAACTGGATTTTTAGATTTGGCCTTAATTTAATCAATAGCCAACGAATAAACGATGATTGAGATTTTTCATTCTTATTTTATCTATTTGCCAATTCGCGATAAAATCGCACCTAACTGAACGGCGATCACTCCTAGTATGGCACTGCCAGCCCAGTAAAAAACGGCCAAGCTGTAAGATCGATCGCGCCACAAGACATTCGTCTCTAAACCGTAAGTTGAAAAAGTAGTATAAGCCCCCAAAAAGCCCGTTGCTACCATTAACCGCACTTCCGGCGCAACAGCGGGCACCCGTTCAAAAGCGAGGGTGATAAAAAATCCCATAGCCAAGCAACCAGTGATATTAATAAAAAAAGTTCCGTAGGGAAAAGCCGTGCCGAAGCGGTTGGCAAACCACAAGGTGATATAATACCTGCTCAAAGCGCCGACAACGGCACCTAAACTAATTGCGATCGGATGGCGGAGATTCGGGTCTTGCAGCATACAGTTATTGAAGATTTGCTATTTGAAATTAATATCTAACAGAAGGGAGAAGATCGATGTGAACAAGGAAGAAGGAAGAGGTAATAATAGCAATGGTTTCAGGGCTCGACAATGTGATGTACTGAGTCCTTCGACGGAGTTGATCCGCTCGCCCTTCGGCTTCGCGAGCGGATCAACTCCGTCGAAATGTCCTAACAGTCGGGCGTGCTTGCTATAAATTTTAGATTCAGCGGACTAATATAAAGTATTGTATGATTAAATGGGCGAGCGCTCTAGCTGTTCGCAATTAAAATCTATAGAGAGTATTTATGCAAATTGTACTGGCTAGCGTAGACGATGATTTAGTTAGAGCATGGGAAATCACTTGCGGCAATAGGTCGAATGTAAAGATATACCGTGGCTCAATCTTTGATGTGAAATGTGATGCTATTGTTAGTCCAGGGAATAGTTTTGGCTTCATGGAATACGGCTTAGATTTAGAAATTTTAAAATATTTTGGAGGTCACGTTCAAGAACGCCTGCAAAAACTAATTCAGACTCGGCATCACGGCGAACTATTAGTAGGATCTGCTGAAGTTGTAGACACCGATCATTCAGAAATTCCCTATTTAATAGCTGCCCCAATAATCCGGGTTCCCACAGTTTTAAAAGAGACGGTAAATGTTTACCTAGCAACCCGTGCTGTTTTAACTCTAGTAAAATTTGGCACAGTCCCAGACGGAACGCCAGTCAAACATATCATTGAAACTATTGCTATTCCTAATATGGGTATGGAAATGGACAAAGTGCCGCCTCATCTCTGCGCTTTGCAGATGAAAGTCGCGCTTCAAGATATTCTGTTATCTCAATACGAATTTCCTGAGTCTTTGCTGGATGCCCAAAAAAGTCACGATTTGTTATATTCGAGCGATGTTTTACAATAGTGGGGAATTGGGCCTAGGGTATCGGGAATTAGGCATCGGGAATTGGGAATTGGGAATTGGGCATTGGGAATTGGGAATTCGTAGCGCATAACCAATAGACAAGATTGCAAAAATAATTAGGACGGGCTCTCCGGCCCATCCCACAAGATTTATTTTTTCTTGTGGGATGGGCCGGAGAGCCCGTCCCATGAATTGATGAAAAGGATTTTTGCAAGAGGTGTAATAACTGTTGTTCCCGGTTTGCCATAACTTTGAAACTCACTATATTTTATTACCACAATTGCGGTGATGACTGTATAGTAAATTACCTATTGGTGTCAAATGAAGGTTTAAATTCATGATAAATCTCGCTTGTAGTCGAGTCTAATTTGGCGTACTAAAGCTTAAGGGCGATCGCGTTATTGAGGGCGACTACACCCCTAAACAGTCCTTAAGTTGACACGACGAAGGGCATTGCCGTTTCCCTACAGACGCTCGTGTACAATGGTGTTGGGTTTTATTGATCAACTAATGACTGACAACTGACTAATGACTACTGACTACTGACTACTGACTACTGACTACTGACTTCCAACTTTTGAAGTGCTTCCAAAGCTTCGGTTGCTGACGGGTAACGCTGGGGGAAAGCGTATAGCACCATCTGGTCTAAAACACGAGCCAACTCCGGTGTGACAGTTGCATTTTGCAGCCAGATGAGATTTCCTAAATTATCGACTTTGAGTTGTTTGGGCCGCATCCCTGTCAAGGCTTGAATCCCGATAATCCCGACAGCATAGATGTCGCTGCAAAATTTCGGGGAGCCGATGGCTTGTTCGGGGGGAATGTAGTCTTGCTGAGTCCCACCGCGCGATCGCGTTTGGCCGGTGCCGCTTTGCGAGGTGTTGATTTCTTTAACTGCTCCAAAGTCAATTAAGACAATTTTGTGATCTGATGTGCGTCTGATTAAGTTTTGAGGGTGAACATCGCGGTGTATTACATCTTGTTGGTGAACAAAAACCAGCACTTCTAAGATATCTTTTAACAAAGCAATAACTTGATGTTCTTCCCAGGGTTGACCTTCGATTAGTTCTTGATACAGGGGTTGCCCTTCGATGAATTGATAGACTAAATAAAAATATCCATCTTCTTCAAAGCGAGCTAACAATTCTGGTATCCGATCGTGTTGACCCAATCGATATAAAACCCGCGTTTCTCGATCGAATAGGTGGCTGGTTCTCTGTGACTGGCTTTTCAGGCGCTTGACGAGACACAAAGGTCGATCGGGCAAATTTTCATCTTCAGCCAGATATGTATCGCTGTAGTCGGTGCTGACCAAATGTTCTCTGATTCGGTAACGCATCCGCAGCAGCTTTTGCAAGAACACATTTACAGATTTAACGGGTTGCGTGCCTTTTTCTACAGCTCTCATGATGCAGTCCCAAAGATTTGCTCCGACTACTCTTTCTTCTTGTCCAATAATTTCTGCTTGCTTCAGTACCTTGGTGAGGTCTTTCCACAAATTGTAGCCGACATACCGCCCCAGGTAGCCCACTGTGTACCCGCGGGCGATCGGATCGTCTTGCTGAATTTGTTGGTACGTCAAACCCCCGACAACGCCTCGAATTATCGACTGTTGCAACCGAGTCAGGTGTTTTTTCGTTTGTTCGTATACCAGGTTGTCCAAAAAGATTATTGCTTCTTCTACCGTCATAGCTTCATATTTTAAGTGATTTGTAGAGGGACCACGCATTTTGAGATCCCTCGACTTATGTTGTTATATATGATGTATCTAAAATTTGCTAGCTTGTCTACTTGTTGAAATATATTTTTACAAATATGAGTTTTATGACTTTAAATTATGACTTTTATGAATTGACATTATCCATACTTTCGATTAGATTAATTACAAGTTTTAACTACAATACATTGCCGAATTAGCCGCAAATTTGACTGTACCCAATTTCAGCAAAATATTTGGTTCATCCGTACTTTGCTAAATTATCAGGAAAATGCCAAAAGAGTGGCTCTTCCGTAATTAGTGTACCAAACTATTAGTTTAAGTAGTTAAAACCAAAGCTATAGCAATCCTTGCAGGAGTCGTACAAATATGTAGGTAGTGCCAAGAATGCCTACCCCAGCCAAAGCCTGGCTCTTCACGAGGGGTTTGCCCCTACAAGAATTATACAAATGATTTAGGATTGCTATATGTATGAATCGAAGGAGAAAATGGCTCCAAATTAACTAAAGTAAGACCGAAAATACTTGCTGTCTAAAAATTTATGCCATTAATTTCAGATAAATTAGCACACTACAGAAGACCCGAAAAACCGAGAACAGTGTGGGTCGCCCTTCGAGAAATCGAGTTATCAGAATGCACAGGCAAGACAATAATAGCGAGCGTCATGAATGCAGCAAATAAGCGATGAATCCAGTAAAATTGATTATTGGATGACTAATGTTGACTTATTAACAGCGACAGCGGAGTGGATACTAAATACCTATTCACAAACAAATTGTCTCGAAGTTTTATATCGGGAAGCTCTGATGATGGTTAGGGCTAAAAGAATATCAACTCAGAGATAAACGTAGTCTAAAAAGGCATTTGATTTTGGTGTTTTGTGCCTACAGTTTCATTCTCTGGCATACTTTAACGGGAGGGTTAAGACGTAGGTGGGCAAATAAACCTTTAAACAGGTTTACAGAGGCGCTTGAAGCATTTCGGGCCGCAATATCTTTTCGGTTTGTGAAATGGCTGAATGAAAATTGGGACGTATTCTTCGCTCATCAAGCTAGTCCGAGGCTCTGTTTGGACTTGAAATTTGTTTAAGTCCCGTTAGGAAAGCTTCCGAGAGGGAAGCGCCTATCAAATTAGCTTCGTGAAAATTTCTTTCTCCGGCTACATATCGCTTCAGAAGTTCATCAGCATCCATCTCGCTAACCTCTTAAGTTTATCTATAGCGGTTCTCAAAAAAGTAAGGTATGCCCTATGCCCTATGCCCTATGCCCTATGCCCGAGAGAGTACCTCATGTTACCGAGAAAGGCTATATATTGCTCGATCTCAGACTTGTCTGATGCAAAACTGTATGGCACCGCTTAAAATCGCCCCCTTTAGGTTAGCGCCTTCGAGGTTGGCACCGCATAAAAAGGCACCGCTCAAATTAGCACCGCGCAAATCCGCTTCTCTCAAGTCAGCACCCTGAAGGTTACTTTCACATAAAAATGCACCTCTCAAGTTGGCTTTTCTCAGACTCGCGCCCCGCAGTTTTACCTCGCTTAGATTCGTTTTTTCGAGGTCGGCTTCGTCCAAGCAAGCTTCGATCAAGTTGGCTTCCATCAAGTTTGCCATATACAAGTTTGCCCCGGTCAAGTTGACACCGATCATTTTAGTGTCCCCCAAGTTGGCGTTTTCTAACTTTGCTTGAATCAAGTCAGCCCCTGTTAATTTCGCACGAGTTAGATTTGCTCGGCTCAAGTCAGCCCCATTTAGGTCTGCCAGCAGCAGACAAGCACTATCGAGGTTTGCACCAATTAAGTTAGCCCAACTCAGGTCTGCCGCAGCGAGGTTTACGTCTTTCAAGTTGGCACAGGCGAGGCAAATATGACTTAGGAAAGCTTCGGAGAGGGAAGCGCCTATCAAATTAGCTTCGTGAAAATTTCTTTCTCCGGCTGCGTATCGCTTGAGAAGTTCATCAGTATCCATCTCGCTAACCTCCTAAGTTTATCTAATATCATACTACTGACAGTAGGGTGTAGCAACCAAAGATTTTTAAAGTTTCAGTGTGATTTTTTAACTCGTCTAGTGCCTCCAGAACTAATGCAGAGCAAACATCGGCTTCAACGTCCATAAAGAAAATATACTCTCCGAGCGATCGCTTTGTCGGTCGAGATTCAATGCGACTTAAATTAATACCGCGACTGGCAAATACTTGCAAAGGTTTTACCAGTGTTCCCGGCATATTGGCAGGTACGCTAAAAGCTAGTGATGTGTGAGTGCAATTAGGCCGCTCTGCATCGAGGTGTGAGTTAGCCGCTGGTTTGGTGGCGGACGTAATTGATGAGCCGTCTGTTTTTGGAGCGTTTCCGATTTCTGCTCCATCCCTACCGAGTACCCAAAATCGAGTGTAATTGTCGGGATAATCATTAATTGGGTGAGCGAGTATCGGCAAATTATAGAGTTCGGCAGCTCTTGGGGCAGAGATCGCAGCTATACTGCTATCTTGCAGGTACTCCAATGCTTCGGTGGTTGAATTCGCCGGAATCAACTGAGCCGCCGGGATAAATTGGCTCAACCACAACTGACACTGAGCTAGGGCTTGCGGGTGAGAGTAAACTTTTTGAATCTCGTTAAAACTTTGAGCATTGGACAGCAGCGCGTGGGAAATCGGCAAAACCAAGGCGTGTTTAATTCGCAGTGCATCCAGCCGCCACAGGGTATCTAGGGTGACTGTGACGCTACCTTCGATCGAATTTTCGACCGGCACAATCGCACAATCAACCAGCCCAGAGGCAGATGCCTCTAGGGCCTGAGAAATGGTGGAATAAGGACATAGGGTGCATTCGGAGTTAGTTTCTTCCAGGCTCAGCCAATTGACATAAGCCAGAGCGGCTGTTTCTGCATTAGTACCGATAGGGCCGAGATGTGCGATCCTCTTCGAGGGTTTTGCTAATGAATTTTTCATAATCAGTAATTTTACTTTACAAATGTTTGCTTGACTCTCATCAGTCAGTAAGTATGATGAAAAAATTAGTGATGTCTCGAAAGCTTTGCTCCGTGATTTCTCGGATGACATTGCCCGAGTCCGCGACTTACACTACCTGAAAAAGGTTATAGTTTATTAAGATTTGCTTACGATTCATATATTTTGATATTTTCTCATGTACATACACTTTAATTCTTCCCAATCCGTTGAGCTCGCCGTACCAGACGAACGGGTTCCCATTCAACATTATCTGCGCCAGCCGAGGCGACTGGTGAACGCCCTAGTCGATCGAACTCGCACAGAGCAGCTAAGCGATGACTGTTTCCGCCTGAAAATGCGGCCATTACAATTTATGATGCTGAGCATTCAACCCACGGTAGACATGAGGGTGTGGGCCCAGTCGGACGGCACAATCAATTTGGAGTCCGTCGCCTGTGAAATTCTCGGGGTGGGTTATATAAACGATCGCTTTTCTCTCAATCTCAAAGGAAAGCTTTGTGTACATCAAAGCAGTGGGGTAACGTACTTGAAGGGAAAAGCAGATTTGGAAGTGCAAGTAGAGTTACCGCCGCCGTTTTGGCTGACGCCCAAACCGATTTTAGAAGCAACGGGCAACGGTTTGCTCAAGAGCGTACTGCTGAGCGTAAAACAGCGGTTGATGTACCAGTTGCTGTTAGATTACCGCCGCTGGGCAAGCAATGAAACTGAGCTAATATCGAGCGATATCCCCCAAATCTTATCTTTAGAAGGTTGATCTCGTACTGGAGAAGCTGTTAATTAATTTATCGGCATATTTGGGCAAAAATCAGTGGAATTGCCCAGATATTAGTCAGACGATCGAGTTGTGCACCCTGAGTTTTGTTTGAGTTTGCCGCAGGAGGCATAGATAGCAGTCGGTCAGTCTAGATCGATTTGAGTCAGCGCTCCCTCTTCATCGTCTTCGATAATTCCCACACCCAGAGACCAAGCAGTTGACTTGTCTGTTGAAACTTCGTCCTTTTGGTCGAGTTCGCGCTGCGGTGGCGTGGTTATTTTGCCGGGTTGATTCATCGCGCCCACCCGAATTCGGATTTTTGGCCCGGAATTGCCCAAGCGAATCGTCATCCCGTCCGCCACTGACACCTGAGCGATCGGTTTATCATCTACATAAGTGCCGTTAGCACCAAAATTAATAATTTCCCAGCCCAAAGCGTGATTCCACAGCTCTACGTGGTGGCGGGAAACTACAGCGCTGTAAATAATTACATCATTGTCGTTCGATCGACCGATCCGAACCACCGATTCAGATTCAAAACACCAACTTTGAACTGGGACAGACTGGATAGGATGTAGCAGAGTTAAGGTAATCACTAATATTTTGACACTCCAGGGTCAGGCATAAATGGGGATAATTCAACATAGATTTTTTGGGATAAAACCGCAAATAAATTAATTATTAAAACTGTAAGTCCACTGCTACTCCCTCTTGATAAAATCTTTGTTGGTTGTATTTCACATCTTGCACCATTCTCTCTTAACAGGCAAGATGCCTGTTCCACAAAGAGTAGATTTTATTGTGGGGAGTAGGGGTTGGGCATTCTGCCCTTCGAGTGAAAGGCTGATTAACAATGGTGCAAGATGTAAGTTGTATCAAATAGGATAGGTCTTTTTGAGTTGCTAACATTTTCCTGATTAATCCGATATCTTTAAAATACAATGCTTTGAGTGGCAGTGGAATTCTGAGTGAGAAACCCTCAATCTGATACGCCAAAAATACCGACCTTCCTGGCGGACACCGCCCAAAAATGCGATCGGCAATTATTCGTCTTGGGACGATTGCGAAGCCGGCACTAAGAGAGCAAATCCGAGTCTGGTGGTTCCGTCGGCTCTGGTGTTGCAGATTCATGCCTTTGTCGCTTCAACTCTGCAACTTTTTCTTGAGCTACATCTCTGACTTCTAGAGCTTTGTCTTGGAGTTTTCCTGCTAGAGTCTGAGCGCCCCGCTTTACCCCCTCCACATTTTTGAGAGTTCTATCGAAATCTTCGTGTAAAAACTCTGCTACCATGCCTACTTTTTGGTGCAGTCCCTCCGCGTACTGCTGAGGGTCGGATACAGCAGCCTCAGAGACGATCGCCCGCTTGCTGCCGATCGTCGAAATCGCTGACACCGGCAACAAGTAAATCCCGTCTAAAACGCCACGCCAGCCGCTCGAAGAAAACAGATAATCGGTAACAGAACCCGTCTGGACATCAAATAGGTAGTCAACGACCGTACCTGCTTTATTGCCAGCGTCCGTGAGTACCTCAAGCCCGATCGGACAAACAGCTTGTTCCGGCTGATGCAATTGGGGCTGTTCCGGGTTAATGGTGACAAAAACATTTTCGCCCACCGTATCAACTTGTGCCCAAGCGAACCAAGTTTTTTTGCTACCCAAAAGTCCCGACTTGCAAGTAAAGCCGATCGCCCGCTGTTCGTTAGCATCGAGCCAAAGCCGATCTACCCTGCCGACCTCTTCCGCAGTTCTGCGGTTGATCGTGCGGCGGTTGAGCAGTTCGCTGCGTCTAACAATCTGTTGTGATCTACTCATAAATAAACTCCTGAGTGCCGCCATGCGTAGAATGTCGATCGTCCAAAGATGCCGATTTAATATTCTTCGTCCGAATAAGAGCGAGTATTTTCTGCCTCCGTTAACTCCTCCTCTTCCCTGGAAGTGCCAACTTCTTTTTGCTCGGGAATAGGAATTGTGTTCAGGATCGCGCCCCCCGAGGGAGCATGAATTGCCTTGGCATCCCTTTGCTTGACGCTAACTTGCCCTAACTGGGCTGAGGACTGATTCGGCCCGACGTTGATTTGAATTTTCGGGCCCGAGCGAGCCAAGTGAACGATCAGACCGTCCACAATGGGAACCTTAGCGATCGGCTTACCATCGAGGTAAGTGCCGTTGGTACCTAAATTAATCAGTTCCCAAGTTATGCCGCTGCGCCGCAATTCGATGTGACGACGAGAAACCACAGCGCTAAAAAGAACGACGTGGTTTTCGGTCGATCGTCCGATCCGGACGACCTGCTCGTCTTCAAAGATCCAACTGCGGACGGGTATAGACTGGAGTGGATGTAGCAAGGTCAGCTTAATCACATTGGCAGCATTGAGTTTTGGTAGAGCGCCTCAAGATGCGATTTTAGATTTTAGACTTTCTCTAGCCCAATCCAAACTCGATCTAAGAGATTTGAAATAAAAACGTAACCAGGTCTCCTTTGCCCAGAGAGATGCGGTCTCCCGGTCGCAACCGATGTCGGTTTCCCTTGGGCAGGGGAGTATTGTTGACGTAAGTGCCGTTAGAACTGCCTACATCTTCTAGGTAGCAAGCATCTCCCTCCACCCGGAGATTTGCGTGTACCCGAGAAACTATCTCAGAATTAGCAAATCCCGAAACATCAATATCCGGGGGAACCAAGTCATTTGGCTTACCTATGTGAACCACAGAAAGACTGTGAGGCAATTCCATCGGCGTATCTGTCTGAACGTGGATCAGTCGGGCCGACTGCTGTTGCAGTTGAGTTTTAGCCACACCCGTAGGCTGTAGGCCAGGAACCGGGGGAGAGGTATTTGCTGCTGTTGCCACCGATTCAGTTGTAACAGGAACCGAGGGCAAAGGCGGGGGATCGGTCATTGTCGGAATGCTGGCGGGAGTTTTTTCCAAGTTCGGCCCGTTATTTGCGGTAACTACGGGTTCCATTGCCATCGGGGGTTCGGTGTTCGGCCCGTTATTTAGGGTAACTACAGGTTCCATTGCCATCAGGGGTGCGGTTTGCGCCAAATCCGGCATTGGTGGCGATACCACAGTCGGCCCCACAGACGAGGCTGACGGTACTGTCAGCTCAACTTCTGGAACTGTGGAACCCGGACGCAAGTTAAAGCCGCACTGACCGCAAAATGCTGCATCTGTCTGAACCGCTGCACCGCAGTTCGAGCAACTTGCGGTAACGGGTAAAGGCGTGTAGCAAGCCTCACATTGGCTAGCCCCGTCGGGGTTCTGGTGATTGCAATTGGGACAGACAATCATCGATTTCTCCTTGCTATCGGCCTTCTTTTCAAATCAGCCTCATAAAAATAATCGTGTATATGGTCAAATTTTAACTTTAACCGCCGCAATTCTTATCAGGAAGTTGGGTTTTAAACCCCGTCCTCATCAGGACGGCTTTAACTTTACTGTAATTGTAAAGCTTTGTTGCATCATACCAAAAATCTTGTGCCAACAAGTATAGCATAAGGTAGGAGGTAAAGCAATGCTAGTTTTTGAGTTTAAGACCTACGGAAAATCTCATCAGTTCACAGCGGTAGATGAAGCAATTCGTACAGCCCAATTTGTCAGAAATAGCTGTTTACGCTATTGGATGGACAACCCGAAAGTGGACAAGTACGATTTGAACAAATACTGTGCGGTACTAGCCAAGAATTTTCCGTTTGCCGACGAACTCAACTCAATGGCTAGACAAGCCAGTGCCGAACGAGCATGGTCTGCTATCTCCCGATTCTACGATCGCTGCAAAAAGGGAACTCCTGGCAAAAAGGGATATCCACAATTTCAGAAAAATTGTCGCTCTGTTGAATATAAATCAACGGGATGGAAGTTGGCTGCCGATCCTGCTTCGCAGGGCTTCGCTAACGAAAATCCATCAAAATTACCGATAAAAAGGGAATCGGCAAACTCAAGCTAAAAGGAACACGGGACTTGCACTTCTATCAAATTAGCCAAATAAAACGGGTGAGATTGGTCAAACGTGCAGACGGTGTATACGTTCAGTTTTGTATTGATGTTGACCGTTCGGAAAACACAGAACCGAATGGTAATACCATTGGGTTAGATGTGGGTTTAAAGGAATATTACACCGATTCAAACGGGGTGATGGTTGAAAATCCGAAATTTCTCCGAAAATGTGAAAAAGTTCTTAAGCGTTTTCAACGTCGAACATCCAGAAAAACCAAAGGTTCAAGCAATAGACGTAAAGCTAGACAGATTCTAGGCAAGCGCCACCTCAAAATAAGTAGACAACGCAAAGACCATGCAATCAAACTTGCAAGGTGCGTAGTTCAGTCTAACGACTTAATAGCTGTGCGTAGATTTGAGGATTAAAAATCTGGCGAAGAATCACTCCTTAGCTAAGTCTATCAATGACGCATCTTGGTATCAGTTCCGTATCTGGATCGAATACTTTGGGAAAGTATTTGAGAAGGTAACGGTTGCGGTAAATCCGCAATATACCAGTCAAGAATGCTCTAGTTGCGGTGCAATTGTGAAGAAAATGCTATCCACAAGAACACACGTTTGTAAGTGTGGCTGTGTAATGGATAGAGATTTCAATGCAGCTAGAAATATCCTGAGTCGAGGATTGGGTACGGTAGGGCATACCGGAACCTTTGCACTTGATGCAAGCAACGCTTTGGGAGAATTAACCTCTACTTTGGTTGGAGAAATCCAATTAGAGCAAGTTGGCTCGCAGATCAAAGAATCCCCACGCCTTGATAGCTGGGGAGTGTCAAAGTGCTTAGCTAATACTACCAACTGACCTGACAACATGATTGGCTTTCTTGATGCGAGTGATACTGCTGACTGTGTGGGCATCGCTCGATCGGCTATTTTAATGCTTCACCAGCCGTGGCATCGAGCAGCCACCAAAGTTCGCCCTCTGGTTGAACCAGTCTGGCTGGGTAGGTCATTTCGTCGGCTGCGGGGGCAAAAATTTGAGCGAGGGCTGGTTGTTTGCTAGCTCCTGCCACCATGAAGATGACGCACCGGGCGCGGTTGATGAAGGGGACTGTAAAGGTGATGCGGGGTTGGCCGTCTTTGTTGCCGACTGTGACTAGGGCGTCGCGGACTTGCAAGGCTGGTGTGCCGGGAAATAGAGAGGCTGTGTGGGCGTCGTCTCCTATCCCCAATAGAATGATGTCGATCGCCGGAAACTCGCCGTCGGGTACTTTGAAGAACTGCTGCAATTCGGTTTGGTACGCCGAGGCGTCGGCTGCGGGGTCGGCCGCGCCTGTGGGCATGGGGTGGATGTTGCTGGCGGGGATGTTTACTCGATCGAGCCAAGCAAGGCGCGCCATTCTTTGATTGCTATCCGGGTGTTCTGGTGCAACGTAGCGTTCATCGCCCCAAAAAACATGAATTTTGTCCCAAGCCAGGTCTTCGGCGACTAGCGCTTTGTATAGCGGTTCCGGTGTGCTTCCGCCCGCTGCGGCGATCGTACAAATTCCGCGTTCGGCGATCGCCTCGGCGATTTGGGACAGGACAATCGCCAGCGAGCGAGCGATTAGTTCTTCCCGATTTGCTAATACTTCTACTACTTTTTTCATTAATTTCCTCTAAATTTTGCTCTTCGTGTTGTTCTGGGCAATTGCCAATTTTTCCCGATCGATTTTGCCAAAGGGTCGATCGGCTGACACGCTTGGCAGGCCGAACACCGGAGCCAGTCAGATTTTATCATCTTATGCCCCTTGATTTGAGGAAAGCAACAGATTTTTCTACCAGTGCTTTATGGAGCTTCACCTGTTGCATATATCTGTAGCAACTTTTAATTCCATAGCCCGATCGCACTTACCCGCTTGACAGCAAAAATGCTCGAGATTGATGTGGTAGACTAGGAAAAATAGTTTTAAATCCGCACGATCGGATGAAAGCAAAACTATGTCAAGTTTTAAGCGATTCCCTACATCTGTCCGCTACCTAATAGCGCGGTTGCGCCACTGGACGCAACCAGCGGTCTGGGCTCCGCTCGCCGTGCTGTGTGCGGGGGGGTTTTTTATCTGGGAAGTAACAGTACACCCAGAAAGGTTGAGCATAGATGGCGAAGAAGTAGCAACCTCAAACAATCCCGCTTCGCTGCCGGGGCTGTCTGCTGAAGATACCGCCATTGCCGCTGAAATCGACAGCTCACCAGCGTTAGTCAATCAGTTCAATCGTTCTAATTCTCAACAGGACTTCTTAAATTCATCAGTAGTTAAAGACAAAGGCTTATTCGACGAAATTAGCGCTCGCGGCTCACAAAATAGGCAGCCATCTTCACCTTTGAAGCAGGTGGCAAGCAACAGATTTTTGCCCTTGCCAAATTTAGCAAATCCTGCTGTCTCTGCGGCAAACAATAACCCGGAAAACTCCAGTTTGCCAACTTCAAACGCGATATCAGCTCCCAGTTTATCTGGCGACGGCGGATTGATTTCTGGGACAAAAACGATCGAACCTGAATATGGGAGTACAGCGACAGCAACTTTATCGCAGTCGAGTAGTGCTAATTCAGGCAAACAAAACGAAAATCCTCAGCCTTTGAGTCCGCTGCAAGCAGCTATGAAAAAGTATGTCCCTGCTAATACTTCGGCAACGGCGACGGCCCAGAAAACTACAAACTCGGCTAGATTGCTCGATCGACCGGCTTCTACTTCTGCTGGGGCCAATCCGGAAAATTTGCTCCCAACGGCCGCTACAGCTCAAGCGGGAGCAAATCCTGTGAATGTTCCCGCAGCACTTCCTTCGGGAACGGCTCCAACAAATACAATTATCAACGAATCTCAACAGTTCTTAAACCCGGCAGCTACAGCCCCTGAAGCATTTTCAGGGTTAAATTCCAGAGTACCAAGCCTCCCCGAAATTAATACACGCCCTGCGACTGTAGCTTTGCCAAAAAATCCCTACCAAACTAATTTATCTGGTTCCGGCTTGACACCGGAAGCTGCATCAGGGGCAATTCCAGTCGTCACACCAACGCCCATACAGCTACTTCCCAATGTCGGGCAGTCCCCTTTTCCAAATGGGATTGGCGGAAGTAGGATAATTAGCCCTCAATTATCTCCCAATTCAGCAAATTCTCAGTTTCAACCAGCTCAACGGAGTCAGCTTAATTTGCCGATTCAGCCTAACTTTGGAGCTGTGCCCCAAAACACCAATCAGGGCGCGCCACCTCAACCACAACCTTTTTATACGCCCCGCTCCCTGACTCCGGGACGCTATCTTGGCGGCGGCGAAATTAATACTTTTGGTAATCCTTAAAGTAATGGGGGATTGGGCATTGGGAATTGGGAATTGGGAATTGCGATATTATCTCATTTTCGGTTGCATTGGTATTGTTTAAACCGTCAACAGTTAACTGTCAACTGTCAACTGTCAACTGATGAATTACCTAGCTGCGGCTCGCACCAATAATAATCCCCCGATTCCAAAGCCAAACATTATTGGCAGCCAAGCCGATATAACCGGAGTCAAAACAGCTTTTACGCCCATTGAACTGGTGATGAAACCAAATACATAGTAAGTAAAAATCACAACTACGCTAATACCAAAACTCGTACCCCGGCCCGAGCGGCGCGGTTGAGTTCCCAAAGCTGCTCCGACCAAACCAAATACCATGCAGACGAAAGGAAAAGCATATTTTTCTTGAATTCGCACCTTCAGCTTGCGAATTTGCGGCTCGTCGCCACTGTTTTTAAGGATATCCAAACGCTCTAAAGCTTGGGCAATATTCATTTCTTTGAAATCCCGCACTCTCGCAGCTAAATCTAAAGGCGTGCGGGGGAGTTTCAACTGTTGGTGTTGGAATCTAACTATATTGCGGTAAGAGCCGTCAGGAGCTACTATATAGGCGGTTCCGTTGAAAAAATCCCAGGTGTTTTCTGAAGGATTCCAAGTAGCTGATTCTGAAGAAACGATTTGATTGAGGCCAGGGGTGGAGCGATCGATAATTGTTAAACCTTTCATTCTCTGGCCGTCAAACTGTTCTGCATAAAAAAAGCGGGCCAGCGTTTCCTCGCCACCTTTTTCTGGTTTGCGAAATTCTGTGTAGACAATATTTCTATCTTGAAATGTCGGTTTTTCTCGCTTCAGAGCTCTGTCTAAAGTTATAGTAGCTCTGTAGCTGGCTGCGGGTACGACTAACTCTTGCAAAGCAAAGGTGAAGCCGGCAACAATTAAACTCATAATCACTGCGGGCACTACCAGTCGGTAAACGCTAACTCCGCAACTACGGAGGGCGATGAGTTCGCTGTCGCTGGACATTCGGCTGTAGGCCATTAAGGTTGCTAGCAGCATTGACATCGGGAAAGCCAATACTACGAAGTAGGGAATTTGTAGGAGAAAAATTTCTAGGGCGGCGCCGTAGGGGAGACCGGATTCTGTTACTCTGCGAACTAATTCAAATAAGGCTCCTACTGTGACGGCGACGGATGTAAATAGTCCGACTCCAAACAGAAATGGGCCGATTAGTTCTTTGGTAATATACCAGTCCATTACCGAAATTCTTGGCAGCCAGTTGAGGGGATTGAAAGATTTGGATATTGCTATTTTCATCGTGGCGCGTTCTCGCAGTTTGCTGGTTAAGCTAAAATTTAAAATCTCTAATTATGCTGAATACTGAATGCTTTGACAAGGCTATCGCACGAAGCTGTCGCCTAAGTAATATTGCCGCACTAAAGGGTTGCTGTAGAGTTCTTCTTCAGCCCCGGATGCTAAAATTTGACCGTCTCGCATGATGTAGGCTCGATCGGTAATTTCGAGGGTTTCTCGGACGTTGTGATCCGTGATCAGGATGCCGATTTTCCGATCGCGCAGTCTGGCAATAATGGTCTGAATTTCATCAACGGCGATCGGATCGACGCCTGCAAACGGTTCGTCTAAAAATAGGAACATCGGCCCGTCTCGCCCAGCCGCTAAGGCTCTGGCTAATTCTGTCCGCCGCCTTTCTCCCCCCGAGATTTGAATTCCCAAACTGGATGCTATTTTTTCTAAGCGAAATTCTTGCAACAGAAAATCGACTCGATCTTTCCATTCCCAGCGGGGTACTTGAGTTTGTTCTAAGACTAACAAAATGTTGTCGCGCACGCTCATGTTCTGGAAAATGCTGGCTTCTTGAGCGAGATAGCCAATTCCCAAATGCGCTCGCTGGTGCATCGGCAATTTAGTGATGTCTAAATCGTTGAGCCAAACAGTGCCTTGATTGGGTTTTTCTAATCCGGTTGCTATGTAAAATGTTGTGGTTTTTCCTGCACCGTTGGGGCCCAGAAGTCCTACGATTTCTCCTTGGGATACGGAAAGGTTGACGCGACTGACTACATGGCGTTTTCCGTAGGATTTGTGAATATTTTCGAGTACAATTTTCATGCTTGCCGAGGCAATTTCTACCAGCTAAATTTCGGACTGCGGGTTTGTGCGATCGAGTATCAAGTTTATATTCTACACACTAAAATTTTTTAGTTGTAAAAACCCGAAATTTCGCATCTATCCCAAGTAGTATGTTTTTGCCGATGCGAAATTTCGCTGCTACCAGCGGCTTTTACCTGGGAGCTGTTCGCGGACTTGCGGGCGGTCTAACAGCGGGCTGAGGATTTACTGGGGGACGTGGGATCGAGTTTTGGGCTGCTGAATCTTGTTCCGGGGCTACCAGATAGACGGATTCTACCTGTCCTGGCTTGTCTGGGAGCGCAATAAATCGCCCTTCGTCAATCAGGTATGTGATGGTTTCGCCGCGCAGGCTGTTGCCCTGCTGCAACACGTAAACATCGCCGCTGAGTATGATCCGGCGCTCGCGGCTGAAGTATTGTGCTTGAGCTGCGGTTGCTTGCATTTGGCGGGCTGGATAGTTGATTTGGACGTTGCCACGGGCTGTCACGATGCCGGTTTTGGAGTCGGCTTCTTGAATGTCCGATCGCACGGAAAGAGTGCGGGGCGGCGCGGCTTGCGGGTAGGTGGGAGAGGCGATCGCGCTTGCCAGAGTCAGAGGCAAAAGCAGCGATAATCCTTTGAATATTCGGGAATGAAGTAGTTTAGCGGAGAGCATCATAGCTTGCAAGCCTCAAATTTTGTAAAATTCCTGAAGGGTATCATCTTCAGTTAGGTATTTTATCTTAACGGCCAGAAAGATTCCCGTGAGGTCGATCGATTCACCCGAGAGTCTCAATCAATTATCCTAGCATCCGATTTGATATTTAAGATTTGAGATTAAAGAATTGGCGTTGCTGAGAAAGGAGTATGATTTGCACGGCTGAAACTCGCTAGCGAGTTTCAGGGATTGCCTCTCTCGAGTGAATCATACCTAAATTCAGCAACGCCAAAGAATTGAATAGTTGTGAGAGTTCTCCCCAGCACTTTAAATGGTGCGGGGATCTGGGTATTCTGTTTTTTTCAGCCGTTGCTCACTTACTTTAATAATTCGTGGCAATTGCAAGTCTGCAAATTCTGTTCCTGTTAACAACGGTACAAATTCAGCGACTTTTTCCGGCCCTGCTTGTTGCAAAGCGCTCAAAAGTTTAGCACTTTGTCCGAGCAAATCTTCAACACAAATTTCGGCATAACTCGGTCGATAATAATTAATCCGATTTATGCCTTCTCCCAGCAAGATTACTGCGCCGCGCCAGTTTTGATTTCCTAAGTGATAAAGCGCGACAGCAATTTGTAATATTCCCTGATAAAATCTTTTTTCTGGCTCGCCAGCTTCCATCCACAAAGCCTCTAGAGTATCGTGACAAGCGTAAAAATCTTGGCTGTTAAATTGTTCGATACCTTGCCAAAACTCGATCGGCATTTCGTCTGTCATTCGATTGAAGATTGGGGATTTTGAATTGGGATCTATGTTTGAGTAGGCGGCGATCGTTGAGGTCGCTCTTAACTGTCAACTGAATTACGACCTCTTTTCACAACAGCTACCAATTTTATCAGAAAGAATTGGTTTAAAGCCGGAGTCCCGATCGGGAGAAATTAAAAGAAGACTATTCATTACTCCAATCCTCTTCTTTTCAGGTAGAGGTAGCTCTTAACTGTCAACTGTCAACTGTCAACTGTCAACTAAATACCGCCTACTTAAGCGATTACATAGTATCTCTGACAGCTTGAAGCTGATCCATTCCAATTTCTTGATTGGTTCCAGCGAAATCGTTATCTGGCGTCAAAAATAACATACAGTGACACTCTTTGCGCTCGCGCATCGGAATGCAGGGACAGTTCCAGTAGGCAGCTTTTACTTCGGCTTCCTTATCTTCGTAATGACGACAAGGGCATAGGGGAGCGCCTAGTTCGTCTTTGTTTTTTGCCAGTCCTTCAATTACTACAGCAGTGACAGAAGGCTCGGAACAAAAGTAAGTTCCCGTGCGCTTGGCGTAGGTTTCGGAGAAATTCTTCATCGCCTCCAAAGTTTTTTGGTTGGAGAGTTTAGATTTTTCTGTTGTGTTCATAGTTCAGGATCGGAGTTGAGGATGCTACGAGCTTTTAACAATTGTACCGCAGAATGTGATTTTAAACACTTGTATGTTTCTGTTTAGTTACAAGGAGTAAAACCTTGACAAAAATTGAGTTTTAGGTTGTCGGTTTTTTAAGGATTTTTCTCTATCCCTCCCGGTTCTGGAAACTGGCGACACACGCGGTTTTTGGAGCAGCCCAAAGATTTGGGCGATCGCACGCCCTGAAAAATCATCCCCCAACGGGGATGCAAATAAGATAAAATATCAGAGCGCTGTCCCTGTTTCTGGCATCTCATGGCAATTTCCCCGCACCCCACCCGCACTAAAAAATCTCCTTCCTCTGAGCAGATTTGGCCCGCTGACACCGAGTTAGTCGGATTAATGTTTGAATTGACGCCCCGCACTGCTAGTTCTCTGTACGCACAGTATGCCATTGGTTTGCACGCCTGGTTTTTAGGTCAGATACAGCAAAGTGACCCGGATTTATCGCAACTTCTGCACGACGAGCAGTCAGAAAAAGCCTTTACTATTTCGGGATTGGAAGGTGATTTGCCCGCAAGTGGCAAAGAATTTCAGCTTTTGGGCGATCGAATTTATCGCTGGTACGTAACAGGAATTTCCAAGCGAGTAGTGCAGTGGCTGAGTCAGTGGCTGCAAAACTTGCCCCAAGAGATAGATTTGCGAAATGCTCCGCTGCTAATTCGCTCTTGGGATATTGCTTTTGCTCCCACAACTTACCAGCAATTACTAATAGCCGAACTCCCATTATCCCACAACATAAAACTTAGTTTTGTGAGTCCTACAAGCTTTCGCAGCAAAGGCCATCACTTCCCCCTGCCAGTTCCCGAAAATGTTTTTCACAGCTATTTGCGCCGCTGGAATAACTTTTCTGGGGTGAATTTTGACCAAGCAGAATTTCTGAATTGGATTGATGAAAATGTAATTATTAGCCGCCACAAATTGGAATCGCAAAAGGTAGCGGCGGGCAAAAAAGGCATGGTAACGGGATTCACCGGGGCTGTGGAATTTGGGCTAGGGCGATCGGCCGAAGAACGTCCTGATTTTGTACAATTATTTTATGCTTTGGGGCGATTAGCGCCTTACTGCGGCACGGGGCACAAAACAACTTTTGGGTTGGGACAAACGCGATCGCAATGGTTGACAGAATCACTACCGGAAGTCTCTATCCAAAGCGTATTAGCGGCACGCATAGATGAATTGACAGAGAAGTTTATGGCGCACAGAAAGCGTACAGGTGGGAGTCGCGCTGCTGAAATTGCTGAAACTTGGGCGACGATTTTGGCGCGCCGGGAGTTGGGGGAATCTTTGTTTGATATTGCTGCTGATTTGGAAATGCCTTATGAAACTGTGAAAACTTACGTCAAGTTGGCAAGAAGGGCTTTGAAAGTGGAGGATTAAGATTAATTTACTGGTTTACTGGTTCCCAGGCTCTGCCTGGTAACACAGATCCGGAGGCTCAGCCTCCAATTTTTCATGGCAAGCGAGGCAGAGCCTCTAGACATCGATTCCCAGGCAGAGCCTGGGAACCCGTGATGATTTATTTGTTAGGGTTTTGGGTAAATAGATAAATATCATCTCGCTGATATTTTAGTTGAAATTGAGGGTTATTTTTTAGTTTGGTTATGAGGTTTTGAACAAAAGCTCGATCGCTCATCCAGCCAGGATAACGCAAATTCAGCAATACATAGTCAAATTCTGCGAGATTTGCAGGCGGTGCGTTAGCCTGAGTTAATTTTACTACAGGGCGGTGCGCTAAATGCGGAGCAATCTGAGCATTTGTTAAAACACTGCCTTTGGTTTCAACAAGAGAAATCGCCTCTTTGGTAGCTGGCAAAGTGTCGAGTCCATTTAAATAAATAGTCCAAAAATAGCCGTATTTCGCTAAAATCAAAAACGTTAGTAGCGACCACAAAATCAACAATTTTGACAAGTGGGCAAACACCAATTTTCCACCTCTCCAACTCCGGTGAACCCAAATACGGTGAGTCCAGATATGCTTAACAGATTTAATGGAAATGCGATTAACTTTAATGCGATTCCAAATGTGAGGAATCAAGTTGCGGTGATTCCATAGATAATTACCTGCATTTTTCCAGAAATCCTTACCTTTTGCTTGTCTATCTGCTAGGGTGGCAATTACAGCAGTTAATATAAACGGAAATATCGGCACAGAATACTGGTGAATCAAATCTCGCTGGGCCTCAATATCCGAAAGAATATTCATCACTAGCACGGGCAAAGCACCAATCAGCGGCGCGAGATGTCGCGGGGAAAGCCACCAAATTACGGGCGCAAATAACAAAATTAAGTATCCTAAAGTATCTGCTGAAAACAGCCGCCCTGCTATTAGATGCGGTTTCAGAATTAAATTAATCGCAATTTCAAAAACTGAGTTTCCCAAATATTGATATCGCCCGATACCTGCGTGTTGCTTGCCCTGATTGAAATACGGTACAATAGCTTGAGTAGCTATCAAAAACCAACCCGCACCGAGAAATATCGCTATGAGTCCACACCTGCGAGTTTTCTCAAAGAAAAATAGCCAGACACCCATCATCAAAACTGTCAAAGATAGCACGGCTTTGCAGCTTAAGATTAAGATAATGGCGGCACAAAACCACAATATTTTATCAAGTCTAGCTGCTACGATTGCTGCTAAAATTGCAGGTAAAGCAATGACTTCGGGGTGAAAGTCAAAAAGATTGACATTGAATACTGCCGGATACAGCAGATATACGGCTGCAACTGCGATTGATTTTTGTTCGTTTAAACCGGCTTGACGTGCTAGAGTCCAACTAGGCCAAGCACCTAAAGCTAGGGAAATAGCTTGCACGAATAATAGCCAATGAACATCTGGATATATTTTGTAAAGTAAGGCTAGCGGATAGAAAATGAAGGCTGCATGATCGCCTAAAATATTGATAGCCATTAATGAGGAAAATGGCGTTTGATTTTGGGAGATCAAGTAAATTGCTTGGTCAAAAATGGCTAAGTCGTATGCAGTTGAATGAAACAATGCGTGTCGCGCACTGCTGGCGCCAAAAAGAATTAGGGTTGCTACGACAATCATTAACAATACTGGATGGAATTTTAGGGATTTTAAAGTTAGCATTTTATTGATTTAATCAGCGATACGTTTAAATAGCAGAACTTCGTTTTTTTCATAAGTTAGTTGAAAATAGGGAGATATTTTAAGTTTATTTGCTAAGCTATCACCAATTTTTTCAGTATCAGGCCAGGGATGACGCAAGTTTAGTAATATGTATTGAAATTCGGCTAAATTTGTTTGGGCTGAAATTTGTGAAAGCAATTTTACTATGGGGCGGTGGGTAAAGTGAGGGGCGAGTCTATTGTCTGTTAAAATACTGCTTTGGGGTTGAACTTGGGCGACTGCTTCGCGCGTAGCTTGCCAGGTATCTAGTCTATTTGCGTACAGAATAAAGTCTTTAGATTCTCCCAGCAATAGGAAAATTATTAATGACCAAATTACCATTGCTTTGGGTAATTGCATTCCGAGCCACAGTTGCGGAATTGGGATTTTTTTTAAGGGTAAATTAGCTGCTATTTTTGGTAATTGAATATTTTCTGGATTGAGCGATGTAAGTTTATCTGCGTTTTTGATTGCTGCTGCTTGAGCGATAATTGCTAAGATTAAAAATGGCACGATTGGCACTGAATATTGATAAGCTAAACTGCGTTGAAATGGTAAATCGGAGAGGATATTGATAATTAATGTAGGGATGGCTGGAATTAGGGCTGTTAAATATTTGAGGTTGATTTTGCGGGAGAAAGGGAGCAACAGCCAAATTACGGGTAAGGTGAGGACAAATAAGTATTTGAATGTGTCGAAGGAAAGGATTTTTCCTAATACTAGCTGTGGTTTTAATATGAGGTTGATGATGATTTCTAGGACGGATTTGCCTAAATAGCTGTAACGCCCGACTCCGGCGACTTCGCTGCCGCTAAAGTAGGGGATGATTTTTTGGGAAGCTATCAAAAACCATGCTACACCGAGCAAAAGTGCGATCGCCCCGCATCGCTGCTTTTTTTCACAAAAAAACAGCCACAAACCCATCGCAGCAACGGTTATAGACAAAACTGCCTTGCAACTCAAGACTAACAAAATAGCGGTACAAAACCACACAAGTTTATTTAAACGCGCCGCCCAAATTGCTGCCAAAAGTGCGGGTAAAGCGATTACTTCTGGATGAAAATCAAATAAATTGATATTAAATATTACCGGATATAGTAAGTAAATAAATGCGATCGCCCGAGACTCTTCTCGATCCAAACCTGCTAAACGCGCTAAACTCCAGCTAGGCCAAGCCCCGAGGGACAAAGCAACGGCTTGTACCAACAGCAGCCAATGCACATCCGGGTAAATTTTGTACAGCAAAGCCAGCGGATAATAGATTACCGCTGCGTGATCTCCCAAAATATGAATCCCCATCAAGGAAGAAAACGGCGTTTGGTTTTGACTGAGCAAGTAAATTGCTTGGTCAAAAATTCCCAAATCGAAAGCAGTTGATTGAAATAAAGCGTGCCGTAAACTGCTACACAAAAATAAAATTACCGCAGTAGTGGCGATCGCCAAAACCAAACTCGACGGTAAGCGCGATCGACCTTCGTCTATATTTTCCGCCATTGAGACCCTGATGTCCTCACCGTCATCAGCAAAACTTTCCGCATTCTGCATTAAATCTGGCACTAACTGACCACTCAAAATATGATTACCTCAAATATGCTTGCCACGCCATAGTTAACCGCTAATTTAAGTTCCAGTAATCGTAATATTAGAATAATCCACAAAACCTTAAAAAATTGTGAAAGCAATAACTCTTCTCGGTTCCACAGGCTCCATCGGCACTCAAACTCTGGATATTGTAGCTCAATACCCCGATCGATTTCGGATTGTCGGGTTAACCGCCGGACGAAATGTAACTTTGCTGGCGCAGCAAATACGGCAGTTTCGACCAGAAATTGTCGCAATTTGTGACGAGGATAAGTTACAGGAATTACAAGAGGCGATCGCCGATATCGATCCTCAACCTATTTTACTCGTTGGCGAGTCAGGCGTTGTCGAAGTTGCCAAATATGGCGACGCTGAAGCCGTCGTCACCGGCATAGTTGGCTGTGCCGGTTTGCTGCCAACAATGGCGGCTATTGAAGCAGGCAAAGATATCGCCTTAGCCAATAAAGAAACATTAATCGCCGGCGGCCCGGTTGTCAACCCCTTAATCGAAAAATACGGCGTTAAAATATTGCCGGCAGACTCGGAACACTCGGCGATTTTTCAGTGTCTGCAAGGCTTGCCGGAGGGCGGTTTGCGGCGAATTCTTCTCACAGCTTCGGGCGGTTCTTTTCGAGATTTGCCGATCGACAAATTAGCAGAAGTAACAGTCGCCGATGCCTTAAAACATCCGAATTGGTCAATGGGACAAAAAATCACCATTGATTCTGCTACTTTGATGAATAAAGGATTAGAAGTAATAGAGGCTCATTACTTATTCGGAATGGATTATGATGATATTGATATTGTCATCCATCCCCAGAGCATCATTCACTCATTAATTGAGCTTCAAGATACATCTGTTTTAGCGCAATTGGGCTGGCCTGATATGCGGTTGCCGTTACTTTACGCTTTGTCCTGGCCGGAGCGAATTCAGACGGATTGGCCGCGGCTGGATTTGGTAAAAGCTGGGGATTTAACTTTCCGAGAACCGGATCACGAAAAGTATCCTTGTATGCAGTTGGCTTATGCGGCGGGACGTGCGGGCGGTTCGATGCCTGCGGTGCTGAATGCGGCAAACGAACAGGCGGTAGCGCTATTTTTGGCGGAAAAAATCCAGTTTTTGGATATTCCGAAATTGATTGAAAAGGTGTGCGATAAACATCAAATTGATAACTGTGAAACTCCCGCTTTAGATGATATTTTGGCTGCGGATCGGTGGGCGCGGCAGGAAGTTTTGGCAAAAAGTATGGAATTGGGCGATCGTATTCTTTCGGTTCGCTAATTCTTTGGTTGGTAGTGAGGACTTGCATTCGTCAGATTTGTGTGAGGACTTGCATTTCTCACTATGAACCTCAGCCGGACACGGCATTGCCGTGTCCCTAATTTTCATTTGGTATTATAAAGTGCAAGATATGAGTTTCTGTAGGGTGCGTCGCGATCAACTAATTCAACGCACAGCGACAATCTC
Source organism: Cyanobacteria bacterium OTE_58_metabat_593 (assembly GCA_031372825.1). Taxonomy (GTDB): domain Bacteria; phylum Cyanobacteriota; class Cyanobacteriia; order Cyanobacteriales; family Microcoleaceae; genus Microcoleus. The sequence continues at coordinate 97,772 of JANMLZ010000103.1, forward strand.
ATAGCGACGCACCTGACAATCACGGCGGTGCGTCGCCATGAGAGTATGAGAGATTACCGAAAAATTTGCCAGCGACGCACCCTACTTTCTGGGGGTCAACTTTGGAGATATGACGGGCGAACCCTGAAAATCTATCTGCTTCAAGAGGGAAAATATACTGAGTCGGATACTAGCCAAAATTTCCCCGACTTTCCGATTATTGATGTAATTCCCGAATATGTCGATCGCGCCAACACCCAAGGTAGAAGCCCGACAATCAGAGCATTTCGAGCTTGGGCTAAAGAGCAACTACAAATCAAAGACTCCTAAGCGCCGATTTTACTAATTTCCCACTTTCGCCACCAAATCAGCCGCACTCATCTTTTCGTACATTTCAAAAGGTTGATGAATCCAAGGATTGTCAGCCAAATAATCTACATAATAATCCGGCTTCGCCACAGAACAAGCCTTGTACCAAAGCACAGCAGTCCGAATTTCCTCAATATCCTCGCCGTAGCGGTGCTTCAGCCAAAGGATACCTTGATCCAGACTAATTCCCGAATCTACCAAATCGTCAATTAGCAGAATGTGGCTGCCCAAATTATCGCCCACCATTGTCAAATCGCGCGCAAACTCGATCGCACCCCGGACTTTTCCCTCCGCCCCACTGTATGACGAGGCCGCTAAAATCGCCAGAGGTTTGTCGAAAATCCGCGACAGAGTATCGCCCACCCGCAGCCCTCCTCTCGCCAAACAAACAATGCGATCGAATTTCCATTGAGATTCATCAATTTTTACTGCCAAATCCTCAATTTTTCGATGGTACTCAGACCAAGAAACGTAAAGGTCGCTCATGCCTAATATTATTATTGAAATATCAAAGACATTATTGAATATTTTGGGGAAAATGACATGAATGCAGAGGAACTTCTGAAGCGGTATGCAGCCGGAGAACGGGTTTTTCGTAAAGTAGACCTAGCCGGAGTCAATATGTCAAGGACAAATTTGCGCGATATTGACCTGAGTGGAGCTAGTTTGAAAGGTGCAAGCGCGATCGGCATCACCCTCTACCGAGCCAATCTTTATCAAGCAGATATCAGCCAAGCCAACCTCTCCCAAGCCAACCTCATGTCGGCTAATTTCGGCGAATGCAGGGCGGTAGGAGCGAATTTTAGCGGAGCCATCTTGCGGAGTGCAGTGCTCAGTGGAGCCGATTTAACGGGGGCAAGTCTCAGGGGTGCAGACATGAAGGATGCAAACCTTCAGCGGGCAATTTTGATCCAAGTTTATGCGGTTAACGCTAACTTGCAAGGTGCAAACTTGACAGAGGTAAAACTTTGCCAAATCGACCTCAGCAAAGCAAATTTAACCGACGCCAACTTAACACAAGCTGACCTCAGTTTTGCTAACCTAACTCAAGCAAATCTGAGTTGGGCAAATTTGAGCGAAGCAAATCTCGAAAAAGCGGATTTGAAGGGAGCCGATTTGAGCGGAGCTAACTTGAGCTGTGCAAATCTTCATCTAGCAGATTTGAGCGGAGTTTCTTTGAAGGGAGCAAATCTCCGGGGAGCAAACTTGCATCAAGCTTCTTTGCGCGGGACAAATTTGAAGGAGGCGAATTTGAGGGAAGCGATGATGCCTGACGGTAAAATTTCTGAGTAGATAAGCTGGTAAAACAGAATTTAAAACCGCAGGGTGCTGGGGGCGCACCCTACATTTAACCTAATTCCTGAATCTATTGGCTGAGGAGATTTAATTTTGCCTTCAGGTGACGCAGTGTATTTGAAAGAGGAGTGGCAAAAAATATTGTGTACAGTCTAATCTACTACTTTCAGCCAGCCTCGGCGAACGGCGTGGAGCAAGCGGTTGATGGCTGTTTGATCTTCTTCGGTGAGACAGTCATCTAAGAGTGCTGTCTTGAGCTGTTGTCGATGAGTGGGAGTCAGCAGACCGGAGTGATATACCTGAAAGACTAGCTCTGCGATAGTAAATTGAGGTAGAAACGTTTGGGTTATCATCTATTTTTTATTGAACTCACTTTTGATAGTATTGACTTATTTCCCCAATGTTTATGTGATTTAACTACGCGATTAGATGTGATCGATTCGGTCTTAATTAGTGATTTGTGTCAGCCAAAGTCGGGGATCGGATGTTTCCTCGATCGAGAGAGCAACTCGAAACACAAACTCCGTCCCCATTCCTGCGTTTTGGCAATTTCGATATCTGTAGTCTTTGTTAAGAGAATGTAACAAATAAATTAATATTTATCTCTTAATAAATTACTAATGACTGCTAAATAAATCGATCGAGTTAATCAAATGTAAAACTTTTACGGTGTTTAACAACCCGCTTTTGGCTGCATTTACTGAGTGTCTTGGGGTGGTTTTTTTTCCGTGTATTTACTTAATTATATCGTTTCCGGTTGCATCGGTATTGTTCAGACAGTCAACAGTCAACAGTCAACTATTCCGGTATGAGTGCAACCGGAATTGATATTACTTCTAACTGCTTAAGAACAAAAATCCCGGCTTCTTCAAGAAACCGGGTTCGATCATTTCGATCGCACTACAATTTTTTTTGAGATGGTTAATGGAGCGACATACTTAGAAGAATCTGATTGCTGGAAAAGCTTTGCAGGAGAGAAAGTAGAAATACCGAACTCAACTTCCTGTCTGAGGGGGCTAATCGGAAATCCTGACCCATCCGCGGCGGATGGCGTGAAGCAGGCGGTTGACTGCATCTCGGTCGTCTTCGCTGAGAGCGCTTTCGCAGAGTGCGCGCAGTCCGTGGCTTTCAGTGCGAGTCAGATTGCCTGAATGGGTGACTTGATAGAACAGTTCAGGGATCGGGCGATCGGATTTTAAATTCAGAACTTGCATGAAATCTCGTTGAAATCGGCTATTCTAATATCGAGCATTTGAGAACAGAGTAGGGTGATTCCCGTCCGCTAACCTGTGTGATCGTTCTTGGCTCGACTTGTGATCTAAGTCGGCGAGTATACGTGACTTAAATCACATACAGAACAAGATACCTCGATCGCACTTGCTGTAACTGGGCCAGATCGCCTCAAAGTTTTACGAAACCTCGAAAAATCCTGAGCGCAAGACTTTTAGCGCCGCGCGCCGCTGTTATATCGGTGTGTCCGAGCGACATCCCACACTATGGACTCGGAGACTTGTGAAGCTTTTGGTTCTCGACACTTGCAGCCTCCAGGCGAAAACTTGCGATCGCCTGGAGGCATCCTGAGATACAATAATGATAGATAGTTCGACCCAATCTATAGGTCGGCCAGTAAAACAATGATAATTATAGGTTACTTTTCGATTGCCTTAATCGTTTTTTTCGTTTGGTTCAAAAGTTTTTGGAACGATACTGCGACATCTAAAAAAGACTTAATCTCTTGGATAGCCTTAGTAATCGGCCCTCTAGTTTGGCCTGTTGTTCTGCCTTTATCCCTGTTGCAAATTACCAGCCAAAAGTCGGTTGTACAAACAGCTAAATCCGAGCAAAGATGCTAATTAATTGTGAAAGTAACTGACTCAAACACTGTCAGTTATCTCGTCATAAATTATCCCCCGTCCATGGCTACTCGCACCCACTATATCCAGATGTGTTGCATGGTAAAAAAAATGCAGCTAGAAGATAGAATAAAATAAAAAATATGAGTTCCAAAACAATATTTTTTACTGAGTTCAAATTCTGCTTTCTGCTTTTTGATGCCTGCTTTTCTTGTGTCATATCGTGATTTAAGACTGCCACTAACCCCAAATTATCGCCTAAATTCTCGGGTTCTACCTTCTGATTCTAGATTCAGTCACGGACAGCAAAACTTTTTCAATATAAATCTTCTCCTACTTGCAGCACTATCCAACTTAATATGCAGTATTACACTGCCTGTTGCTTGCAAAAGTATAACTTTAGACATATTTTGTGTTGTGCTGACCAACTTAATATTTATTATTACTTCGGGTCGCTGTGCAGCATTGAGCGAATTTGGGGAAATCCTTGATAGCTGTTGAGAAACAGGTATAGTCTATGCGCTGCAAGCTTTTCGGTCTCTATATTTTCAAATTTTAGCAGCTCTCAACCGAAAATTGTAGAGTTCGGTATTGCCCAAGTTGCTTAACTCTTACCGCAGTTAGATAGACAATTAAAGGCAGAGACTGCAATATGAAATAAACAAAAACTCTTTCAAATCTCAAGCAAAAATTGTTTGAGGCGATCGGGTATCAGGAGTTCAGAAAGCGATCGGATTTTCGATCGGGTGCTGCATTTCCGGGAACTTCTCAAAAAAACTGCCGTCACTGTATCCAACTTTGCTATTTGCACAAAAAGTAGGAGTGAAAATGAACGAAATGTCTGAGAAGCCAATTTATCGAATTCTTAATCTAGTGTCGCTGCTAGCGCTGACATACTATGCAGCTAGTTCTGTCAATTACATTTTCCAGAGCGACGCTCACATCTACAGCTACGATAGCCAGAGCAATTCCAACGGGTCAACAGCCCAACTGGAAGCACACCGCTCTGGGAAATAGTACCGTTTATGAAGGCAGAACCAAATTTCCGGGAAATTGCTAATTGTTAATGAGCTCCTCGAAGTTAACAATTAGCGATAAAATATTTGGTTAAAACTTAATATTGTCAAATTAAATTGTTAAATTAAATTATCAGGAAATTGGGTTTAAAACCCTGTCCTTGTAGGACGGCTTTGTGTTAGCCTATTAATAGGTCGCTGACCTTGGTGACGCAGGCAACAAGTGAAACTCCGTAACACCTAAATATCGATCCATCACTGGTAGCAACTAATTCCATTTGGAAAGAGCAGACTAAAAATTAAATACCGTAGGGCATACGGAAATTTAAGCTTGGGGATTAGCCTATAGCGCGTCGCGTGAGAACCCCGGTCTTTTAAGCCGGGGATGAAACGCAGTTGTAGCCTGATAGCTACGAGTAATCTGTGTGTTATAATCTAACAATGCGGAACAAGTAGGCGTATCAACTACGTGTTGAACCATTCCTAGAACGGTGAAATTCCGGGCAGTAAGACACCCTCAGTATTTTTATCTGAGAAAGACTATGGCACAGCCAAGCAGCGCAGGATGGGGAGCGTACCGAACTGGCGAGCGTGCGTCGCACTGAGCGAAGCCGAAGTGTTGAAAAGTGCGAACGAAAGCAAAAAGCAAAAAGTAAGCGTAATTGCAACACCAAAAGGTAGTTGTTTTGAACGTCTTTCTTGTGTTTTGACAGCGCCTTTAAGAGTGTCAAAGCTTCTTAAGAATCTCCGTACCGACCGGGCGGAGAGTGTCAAGAGAGTGCTTGCTGTAAAAAGTATAGGCAGTATAGCATGAAACTGTAAGACCAAGATCGGCATTGTCAATGGAGGCAAGATTCAGCCAAAGAATCCTCGTACCTTAAGGTAGAGTAGTGTCAAATAGAAACTTACGGAGGATCGGGACGCATTGTTACTCTCAAGGGTCGCTGGCCGTTCCTCGAAGATTTCTCTTTTTCAGTTCTGGACGCACTCCGACTCCTCGAAACCGGGTTTTTTGAAGAAAAGACGCGTTTGGACGCGCAGATTC
>JANMLZ010000106.1:0-88271 GCA_031372825.1 Cyanobacteria bacterium OTE_58_metabat_593
CGGCCCATCCCACAAGATTTATTTTTTCTTGTGGGATGGGCCGGAGAGCCCGTCCCATAAATTGATGAAAAGGATTTTTGCAAGAGGTGTAATAACCAATAACCAATAACCAATAACCAATAACCAATAACCAATAACCAATAACCAATAACCAATAACCAATAACTAATAACTAATAACTAAAGTACGCTAAACCGTACCTATCAATTGGCGGTATTCTACACATGAGATGAAAGAGGGCAGGTACAATGTAAACAAGTAAAGTTGGCACTAGAGTCAATTATTGGCAACAAGGCGATCGCCCAAACCGACTTACGATCACAATCAATTCAGTATCTAGACATAGAAAGTCCGCCTCCGGGGACTATGAAATTTTTTCAAAATGTTTACCAGGAAAGGAGACAATTAAGATGACAGATCCAAATATGACCGAAGAAACAACAATTATAGATGTAACTCCCGAAACGACTGCGATCGTCAAAAAGGAGATGCCCGATGCGACTGATGAGGCGATCGCCGAAACAGCCGTATTATTTGAAGCAATCAAAAAACGCGCAGCAGCAGAAGTACAAGCAGCGGGCGATCTCACCCGCGAAGCCTACTTGAAAGCTGTGCAGAAAGCGCAGTTAGCCCTCGCCAAAAACAAGACTCACGCTAAAGAAAGAATGACTGATGCGGTGGGGCTGATTCAAAAAGAAGCTGAGAAAAATTGGCTGGTAGTTGATGCGATTAAAACTCGCGCGCAATCACAGGTGCAAGATGCCGGCGAAGTCAGCCGCGAGGCTTATTTGAAAGCGGTTCGCCAAGCACGAGAAGCGGTAGAACAAAATAAGTTTATCGAACGCGATCGCATTGAACACGCTGTTGACCAAATTCAGAAAGAAACTGAAAAGAATTGGCACGTTGTGGTTGGGGAAATTGAGTCGATCGGCACTCGTTTGACAGAAACCGCTAAGTCTGCATGGAATGCCCTAACCAAGTTTTTTGACAAAAAGCATTAAACTCATATCTGGCAACATTCTCGCTGAATATTACCGGAAATTAGGAGACGGCAGTGCCGTGTCCCTACCAGATTATTTGGGGTAGGGAAACGGCATTGCCGTGTCCTCATTGGCTGAATATTACCGGAAATTAGGAGACGGCAGTGCCGTTTCCCTACAATGTTTTTTGGGGTAGGGAAACGGCATTGCCGTGTCCGAATTTAGAAATTAGGAGACGGCAGTGCCGTGTCCCTACAGCGCTATAATCAAAAAGCATTATTTTTAGTCCATAACCCCCAACCATGAGAACTTACTACTGCGGCGAACTGCGAAGCGAACACATCGGACAAACTGTCACTCTCTACGGATGGGTGGATCGCCGCCGCGATCATGGCGGGGTGATTTTTCTGGATTTACGCGATCGATCGGGCTTAGTGCAAATTGTCAGCGATCCCCAACGCACCCCCGATTCCTATCACGGGGCTGAGGCTTTGCGCGGCGAATACGTGGTGAAAATTACAGGTAGAGTCAGCACTCGCCCCACAGATTCCCTCAACCCTAAATTGCCTACGGGTGAGGTAGAAATTTATGCTGATGAGATTGAATTGTTGAATGCGGTTCGCAAACAGCTACCATTTCAGGTTTCGACGGCGGATAATGAAAGCGTGCGGGAAGATTTGCGCTTGAAATATCGCTATTTGGACTTGCGGCGCGATCGCATGAGTCGAAATTTGCAGCTTCGCCACCAGGTGATCAAAGCTATGCGTCGCCACCTCGAAGACGTTGGCGGTTTTATTGAAGTTGAAACACCGATTTTAACGCGATCGACTCCCGAAGGTGCGAGAGATTATTTGGTTCCCAGCCGCGTCAATTTGGGCGAATGGTATGCTTTGCCGCAGTCGCCACAATTGTTCAAACAATTGCTGATGGTTTCGGGTTTAGACAGATATTATCAAATTGCCCGCTGCTTCCGCGATGAAGATTTGCGCGCTGACAGACAGCCAGAATTTACACAATTAGACATGGAAATGAGTTTCATGTCTTTGGAAGAAATCCTCGAATTAAATGAAGGTTTAGTCTGCAATATTTTCCAAAGTGTGAAAGGCGTGGAATTGCCTCGTCCTTTCCCGCGTTTGACTTACGCCGAAGCGATGGATCGTTATGGTAGCGATAAACCAGATACTCGCTTCGGTATGGAATTAGTCGATGTTTCCGATTTGATGAAAGATTCGGGATTTAAGGTGTTTTCCGGTGCGGTTGCTGCGGGCGGAATTGTGAAAATTTTGCCAATTCCGGGCGGGAATGATGCGATTTCTAATGTGCGAATTAAACCAGGCGGCGATTTGTTTAAGGAAGCCAGCGAAGCCGGTGCTAAGGGATTAGCTTATATCCGGGTGCGGGAGAATGGTGAAATTGATACGATCGGCGCAATTAAGGATAATTTGACTGAGGCTCAAAAACAGGAATTGCTCGATCGCACGGGCGCACAACCCGGTCATTTGTTATTGTTTGCAGCAGCCGATGTCACAACTGTCAATAAGACTTTGGATAGATTGCGTTTGTGCATCGGTAACGAATTGGGATTGATTGACAAAAACAAGATAAATCTGCTATGGGTGACAGAGTTTCCGATGTTTGAATGGAACGCTGATGAGAAGCGTTTGGAAGCATTGCATCACCCATTTACAGCTCCGCATCCCGATGATATTGGCGATTTAAAGACTGCCAGAGCTCAAGCTTACGATTTGGTATTAAACGGTACAGAAGTCGGTGGCGGTTCTCTGCGGATTTACCAGCGGGATGTTCAGGAAAGGGTGTTTGAGGCGATCGGCTTATCGACTGAGGAAGCTTACAATAAGTTCGGCTTTTTGTTGGATGCGTTTGAGTATGGAACCCCGCCCCACGGCGGAATTGCCTATGGTGTCGATCGGCTGGTGATGTTGTTAGCTGGCGAGGAGTCGATTCGGGATGTGATTGCGTTTCCGAAGACGCAGCAAGCGCGTTGTTTGCTGACGAATGCGCCTGCTGGGGTGGATGAGAAGCAGTTGAAGGAGTTGCAAGTGCGATCGACCTATGTAGCGAAAACATAGGTATGTAAAACACCTTCAATGAATAGTGGATGAGTGGCGAGAAACCGGGTTTTTTCCAGAATACTTCGCCACACCTCCCAGAAACTCCGAAAAACCCGGTTTCTTTGATTTGTGGGTAGTCAGAAATCGGGTTTTTTCCGAGAATACTTCGTTGTCATCAAACTAAAAACGCTATAATCATCGTAATCAAAAATAGGTAAAAACGATTAGTTTCCCAAGTTACGGAGGTCGAAATTGCGATCGTGGCTTGTAAGTATCATTACAATGAGATGAAAGATTAACCATGAAAACCCCCGTTGAACTTAACGAAGAGTTGGTTAAAGAAGCCTTTCGCTTAACCAATTTCAAGACAGAACAAGAACTGATTGACTTTGCTTTGCAAGAATTAATTCGCACCCGTAAAAAGCGAAACCTACTGGATTTAAGCGGACAAATTCAATTTTCGAGCGACTACGATTACAAAGCCTTGCGGGAAAACAAAAATGTTTCTGATTGATACCTCCGTCTGGATCGGCGTTGTTGAAGGATAATGATTAGGGAAAGTATCTGTAAATCTCTTTGCGGTGCAGTATCCTAACGAAACAGACTACGGCATCATTAATTTTAATACCGATGCGATAATCTCCCAGCCTAATGCGATAGTAGTCTCCATCGCCTTTTAGTTTTTTAAGATTGCTGACTTCATTTAATTTTTCTGCATTCTCAACATCTTCTATCGCTTCCTGAATTCTTTGCAACAAGTCGGCATCAAGAATCTTGAGTAAATCCTTTTCAAAGCTTTTTCTAAATTCAACATTCATGGTTGTCGCTTCAAAATTTTGAAGATTTGCTCGCGGCTGACTGTTTCAGTATTTTCGCCTTCTTTGATAGCATTTTCCATCCCTATATCTTCTAGGGCTTCTGTTACAATTTCCGAAAATACTTCTTTTTGTTCTTTTAATAACTCAAAAATAGCTGCTTTGAGTAATTCTTTAAGCTTGGTTTCGTCTAGAGTAATTTCAGACATAGCTTTTTTCTGTGCTATTTTTTTTAAGGTCTCAATTATATCACAAAATAGGGCAATTTTAGTTCGCGGGTGCCCAGAAACCGGGTTTTTTCGAGGATTATTCGCCGCACCTCCTAGAAACTGCGAAAAACCCGATTTCTTTGCTTGTCTTTGAGCTTCGTTTCAGTTTGGTCAGCAGCCGATGAGTTATGGCATTATGTTACTAAATCATCCCTAGAGTCCGATCGCCCTTTCGATTTTTCCTCATAAGCTCGATGGCTGTCGCCTCGGCTGTCGCCTACGCACTTCCGGGCTTTGTCGATCGCCCTTTCGATCCGGTTGTCAGCTATTATCGAGACACAAAGGTCGATCGCACTTAACACAAAAAGTCCGATCGCCCTCAACAACTATTCTTTCCAGTAACGAGTTAAAATCCGCATCACCTCACCCGCTAGAGGCGATGGTAAAGGCGGACTCCACTCTCCAACTTGTGCAAAACCTAAAACGTGCAGCAGATTAACAATGCTTTCTACCGCTTTCGGAACCCCGCAAATCAGCAAACGAATCGGTTTTTTGCCTTGAGGTACGTCAGGAATTTCTTCCCGGAGCAGTTCGGGAACAGACTTTGGCTGTGATATCATAGGCTTTGAACTACAGAAGTAGTGGAATTGCGATCGCCCTTGAGTTTTCTAGGCCAGGGGGCGATCGCTTTTCCGTTTGTACATCCTGAGTCTAGTTCAATGGCTGCCACTTGTCAAGCGTTACGACAATATAAATTGTCGCAACGGCAATTTAAGGGGAATTGAAGGTTGTAGAATGCTAACATCAGCTTGCAATATCATGGCCAGCAGTTGAGTGTCAGCAGTGATCCGTTGGAAATTGGCAGTTGTGATGGCCGATCGCAATATCAGCAATAAAGAATTGGCTACTTTAATTGGAATGCACCCCACTTCCGTGTCTAAAATCAAAACCCGCCGCCGACTCACCCGAATCGATGAAGCCACTCTCAGCGCTTTGTGCAGAGCACTGAAATGTCAGCCGGGGGATTTAATGGTGTATGAGGAGGACGAGCCCGATCGCGAAAAATGACATCGTTTACTGTTATTTCAGAATTATTAAACCGCTATTGACGCAGAGAACACGGAGTCAGAAAAGAGAGAGATGAATAATCAAAACACAATTATTCCCGATTTCTACCTAACTCTGTTTTCTCTCTTTTCTCTTTTCTCTGCGCCCTCTGCGGTTAATAAAAACAAATCTCAGTGTCACAGCCAAGCATCTGCGTTAACCTAGTTAATTAACGCACTCCCCAACAAAATTCATGCTTGCCCGCATCCAAGAACTAGCAACCACCCTCGCCCCCCGCTTAATCGAAATTCGCCGCCACATCCACTCGCACCCCGAACTCAGCGGCCAAGAATATCAAACCGCCGCCTATGTAGCCGGAGTTTTGGCATCTAGTGGAGTTCATGCTACTGAAGGAATTGGCAAAACCGGCGTCATCGGCGAACTCCAAGGTAATAGCAACGAGTTGCGCTGGCTAGCAATTCGCACCGATATGGACGCTTTACCGATTCAAGAACGCACTAACTTAGAATTTGCCTCCCGCAACGAGGGAGTGATGCACGCCTGCGGCCACGATATCCACACTACGGTTGGTTTGGGCGCAGCGATGATATTGTCTGAGTTAAAAGAAAAATTTTCTGGTAACGTCCGCTTCTTGTTTCAGCCGGCAGAGGAGATAGCCCAAGGCGCGCGCTGGATGATTGCAGATGGCGCGATGAAAGATGTGGATGGCATCCTCGGAGTGCACGTTTTTCCGACGATTCCCGGCGGTGCGATCGGCATTCGCCACGGGGCACTGACGGCGGCGGCAGATGACCTAGAATTGATTGTAATGGGCGAATCTGGCCACGGGGCGCGTCCCCACGAGGCGATCGATGCAATTTGGATAGCTTCGCAGATTATTACTACTTTGCAGCAGGCGATTAGTAGAACGCAAAATCCGTTGAGGCCTGTGGTTTTGACGATCGGGCAAATTAGCGGCGGACGAGCGCCAAATGTAATTGCCGATCGCGTAAAATTATTGGGCACGGTGCGATCGCTGCATCCTGAAACCCACGAAAAACTACCAGCTTGGATCGAACAAATTGTCGCCGGTGTCTGTGAAACTTACGGCGCGAAGTACGAACTCACCTACAAGCGCGGTGTACCGGGAGTCCAAAACGACCCAAAACTCACCCAATTACTCGAAGCGGCGGCTTTGGAAGCTTTAGGTCGATCGCAAGTCCAAATTTTACCAGAACCATCCCTCGGCGCGGAAGATTTTTCAATGTATCTAGAACACGCACCGGGAACCATGTTTCGCTTAGGAGTTGGATTGAAAGATAAACCGAATTATCCCCTCCATCATCCGCAGTTTGAAGTCGATGAAGCTGCGATAATTACTGGGGTTGTTACCTTGGCTTATGCCGCCTGCCAATATTGGAAATAGCATGGGAGGCTAGAAACCGGGTTTCTGCGTAGATTTCTCGCTACTAAACGCAAAATTTCCTAGAAACCCGGTTTCTGGAGGACACAACTATTTTGCTAGGTGCGTCGCTGCTCGAAAAGTCGCTCTTTTTTAGGGATTTATCGCAGGCGACACACCCTACGACTGGCTTATCTTTGGCAATTCTGCTCTACCAGCCGCCAAATGTGCTAACGTACGATCGCCAATCCCCAAATTTCAACTATCGGGAGATAGATAACCGTGTTCGCTCAAGCACCTCCAACTCCCAATTACAAATGGTTTAGCTGCATTTCTAGCACTGTTTTCGCCGCATTGTGCCTGTTGCCCATTTTCAGCGCTGCGGGATACGCCCAAACTCCCCAAAATAGAGTCATCAAAATAGGCGTAGTGCAGCGGTTTGGCGCGAAACCAACGGATAAACTGACGCTGAAAGCATTACCGGGTGACAGCTTGACTTTGAGTTACAAAACTCCTCAAGGTACAGAAACCAAAACAGTGCCTAGTATCAAGCTAGAAATAGCCAATAAACCTCTGGAAGGCCCATTAGTAGAAGAACGAGTCGTTCTGAGTTCCCATCGCAGTTTCGAGAGTGCAGAAGATAGCGCCAATCAATGGCGCGCTAAGGGAATTGATGTAGAAATTGCTCAACCTTTGCGCTGGCAAGTTTGGGCGAAAAGAGATACTTATAATTCTCCTTTGGTGCGGCGTTGGCTGTTGCAAAGTTTGCAAGCTCAAGGCAATAAAACAGCTTTTTTAGATTCCAAAGTTTTCAAACAAATACCCCAGGCATTTTGGGTTTTAAATGGCTTTCGTTTCAACCGCAATGAGTTGGATGTGAGGGCTGGGAAAAATGTAATTGAGGTATTGGAACAAACTACCCAAGAGGCGACAGCTACTGATCCAGAAAAACCGATTCAACAAACTCGCCGTTATGGTGGCAGTTTGCACCTGCAAAAAAATGCTTATGGCACTTATACTTTAGTCAATAATGTGCCGACAGAAACTTATTTGCGGGGTGTGGTTCCTCACGAAATTGGGGCTTTTGCGCCTTATCCTTCGATTGTCGCTCAAACTATTTTGGCGAGGACTTACGCCCTGAGAAATTTGCGCCGATTTGCTGTGGATAATTACGAGTTGTGCGCTGATGTTAATTGCCAAGTTTATAAGGGTTTGGCAGAAGTTTACCCGCAAACTGATAAGGCGATCGCCCAAACGAGCGGTTTGGTTCTAACTTACGAAAATCAGCTAGTAGATGCACTCTATTCGGCGTCTAGCGGCGGTGTGACAGCACGTTTTGGCGATGTGTGGCACGGTGCGGAACGTCCTTATTTGCGATCGATCGTTGATTCCCCTAACAATGTCTGGGATTTGTCAAAGCAGAGTTTGTCGGACGAAGGCAATTTCCGCCGCTTTATGACTCTGAAAAAAGGGTTTAATGAGGAAAAAGAAGAAACATTCCGTTGGCGCGAACAAGTTTCTCTGACATCGATTGGTGGATTTCTCAGACAGTATCTTCAGAAGAAACAGCACCCGCTGGCTAATTTTAAAACTCTCACTCAGGTGGAAGTGGTGGAAAGGTCGCCCGCAGGTCGAGTTTTGCAAATGAAGGTACAAACTGACTTGGGGCCTATCGATATCGATAAAGATGAGATTCGGAATGCTTTTTACCCGCCGATTAGTACGCTTTTTTACCTAGAACCTATTTACAATCCTGATAAAAGCCTGAATGGTTATGCTTTTGTCGGAGGCGGTTTTGGACATGGCGTGGGAATGAGTCAAACCGGTTCTTATAATTTAGCTAATTTGGGCTGGAATGGCGATCGAATTCTGGGCTTTTATTTTCCCGGTGCTCAGGTTGTGCCCCTCAGCGATGCGATTACATTTTGGCGCGAATAGTCGATCGGAGTCGGAATCATAAATTTGAGTTAACGGTTAACTGTTAACCGTTAACTGTTAACCGTTAACTGTTAACCGTTAACTGACAAAAAAAACCCGGTTTCTCAACGTTATTTCGCTGTTACAGCTTAATTCCGAGAACAAGAAACCGGGTTATTTAGCGCATCGCGCCGAGAATCCTTTCTTAGTAGAGGGATTCTTCTTGGTGAGTTTCGATCGTACAATCAGACTTAGGATAGGCGACGCAGGTCAGAACAAATCCGGCCTCGATTTGGTCGTCATCTAAGAAAGATTGGTCAGATTGGTCAATTTCGCCTGCTGTGATTTTGCCGGCGCAAGTGGAGCAAGCTCCAGCGCGACAAGAGTAGGGGAGGTCTAGTCCTGCTTCCTCAGCAGCATCAAGAATGTAAGTATCGTCATCAACGTCAATGGTCTGGTTAATTCCTTCGGCTTCGCTGATGAGGGTAACTTTAAAAGTTGCCATGCACTAATTCCTCTCAAAAATTCAACAAGATTGATAATTTTTCCTAATGCAACCTTCAAGGCTCTATTAGCTTTGAGGTTAGGTCTTAGGTTCGTTCCCTCTATGATAGTAGGGGATAGAAGGGAGCTTGCAACACTCATTTACAAAAAATTTGAATGGGATTAGTTATAACTTTTTCTAATTTCATCTTGATTACTTATACCTATGTGGGAATTAGCCTTGTGATACTGTTCCCGCAAGACTTACGCAGAATAATCGGGTTTGTGGGAAAAATCCTGTTTCTGAGCCGTACAGCTCAAAAACCCGGTTTTTGGTATGCGGTATGTCGATCGACTTTCAGCAAAACTTGCTTGAGTTTGTCGCCACAGCTTAAAATTTGGGCGATGGAACCCTAAAATCTAAAATCTAAAATCTAAAATCCTATGACTCAAATTAATACTGGCTTTGGTTTTTCGGTGAATGCTCCAATTCGCGTCGGGATTGTAGGGACTGGCTTTGCGGCTAAGTTGAGGGCCGAGATGCTGGTAGCTGACGCCCGATCGAACTTAGTAGCAGTTGCGGGCCACAACCCAGATAAAACGGTAGCGTTTTGTGAAACATTCGGGGCTGAGGCTGCGGTTTCTTGGCGCAAGTTGGTGGAAAGGGACGATTTGGATTTGGTGATTGTGTGTACGGTGAATCGGGATCACGGGGCGATCGTCCTGGCGGCCCTGGAAAACGACAAGCACGTTGTGGTCGAATATCCTCTATCTTTAGATGTATCTGAGGGCGAAAGGGCGATCGAGCTGGCGGCCCAAAAGCAAAAACTCCTCCACATCGAACACATCGAACTGTTAGGCGGCTTACACCAAGCCATCAAAACATCATTACCATTAATTGGCAAAGTTTTTTATACCCGCTACGTTACTATTACATCTGTGCGTTCGGTACCTGAGCGGTGGACTTATCAACATTCGTTATTTGGCTTCCCGTTAATTGGTGCAATTTCGCGACTACATCGATTTACCGATTTGTTTGGGGAAGTGACAAGCGTTAACTGTCAAACTCAATTTTGGGACACTCAGCCAGATTTTTTTAAAGCTTGTTTGTGCAACGCGCAGTTACGCTTTGCTAATGGAGTTTTTGCGGAAGCTGTTTATGGCAAAGGCGAAACTTTTTCGCAGTCGGAAAACGTTTTTACAATTTACGGGGAAGAGGGAACGCTAATTTTTACTCCAGAATCAGGTCAGTTAATTCAGGGCGAAAATAGGCAGACGATCGAAGTGGGGACGCGGCGCGGTTTGTTTGCCAAAGATATGGATATGGTGTTGGACTGTTTGTTAAACGGTACGCCTTTGTATGTGAATAATGCTAGTAGTCTGTACGCTTTGAAGGTTGCGGATGCTGCAAGGCGATCGAGTGAGATTCGGCAAAATGTTACGCTTATAAATTCGTAAAACAGCGATCGTAAACTATGCGATCGCTAATAGATCGTAAGATCAAATGAACCGCGAAGGCGCTAAGGACACGAAGTCAGAGAAAGAAGAAGATGCAGTTCTTCCTTCGCGCTCTTTGCGTCTTCGCGGTTTAATCATTAGATATTGAGACAAATCAGGTAAAAATTCGACCCAGCAAATCCGCAATCTGCCGATCGATATTTGCCTGGTTAAAATGCCGACTAGCCATCTCCTGTGCAGATTGCGCGATCGCGATCGTAGACTCAGGTTGGTTATAACAGGTATTAATAACTTCCGCGAGTAGTTGTGGCCGGTCAGGAGGAACCAAAAAGCCATTGATACCCGGCTCTATTAACTCAATAGCACCTCCAGATTGAGCAGCAACTATAGGTGTACCAGACAGCATAGCCTCAACAATCACTCGGCCAAAAGGTTCCGGTGTGATCGAGGTATGCGCCACTAAATCACAAATTGCCATTAACTGCGGAACATCCGAACGAAATCCTAAAAACTTAACTCGATTGTCAAGCCCTAATTCTGCGACTTGTTTGTGCAATTGCTGGACATACTCCTGCTCTCCAAACAGCGCATCACCCACGAAAATAGCTGTGACATTTTTCGGACAGTAGGTAAGTGCTTCAATTAAAATATGTTGACCTTTCCAAGGTGACAATCGACTGAAATGACCTACTATAAATTGTCCATCAAGTTCTAGTTGTGTCTTGAGTTGGCTAAGATTAGTGCGATCGAACTGATAGACTTCAGGGTCAAAGCCATTGTAGACGACATCAATGATATCCGATCGCCCTCCTGCTGCTAAAAAAGCATCCTGACTAGCTTTGGAGTTAGCAATCACCAACGATGCAAAGCGATTCGCCAAAGTTACAGCTACTTTTAAGTTAGTTGAACTGAAATGGTCTGTCGATAAAATGTCATGTAAATGATAGACTAGAGGGCGACGACTGAAAAAGCTAGCTAATGCACCAACAACTAGAGCTTTTTGCGTGTTGGCGTAGATCAAATCATATTGACGAGCTTTTTGGACAACTTTACCAATCAAAGGTAGTAGCGCAGTTACACTACTTAAACTTTGTATCAAGCTGCTTTCTTTACGCACTTTGATCGCTTCGGTCGCTAATACTTCAACCGGAATTTGTTGTTGCTCTAGTAATTGCCTAAAATCACCATCTACAAACAAGCCAACTAAACAGCTATCTCGATAGGGTTTGGCAATGTCTATCAAGCAAAGTTCGGCACCACCGGGCTTTCCGCTTTGGTCAAGAAATAGTATTTTCATCTGTTTTTTACCTAAAGTTTTTTCCATATATTCTACAGCAATTACAGCATATTCTAGGTCGATCGACCAGGGCAAACCCTCAGTCCGGCAGGGGTTTAAACCCCTGCCTCAAAGCTAAAGTCCTCTTTTATAGGACTGAAGAACTCATTAGTCCTCTTGAGAGGACTTTCGCTATGAGACAGGGAATTCATTCCCTGGCGGACTGGTGGGCGAGTGGGAGGACTGGTGAACTCAAAGCTAAATACGGATTGAGTAGATCGAACCTCAAGCTAACAACACTTTTCTAACTTTTTGTGCGATGTTTTGCCAATCAAAATTCATAGCAGCGTATTCATGACACGCTTCTCTAGAAGGCATTGGTACTTTTTTAAGTAACAGTTGTTCTAATCTTTCAGCAATCGCTGTTGCTTCTATAGAAGTAGTAATCAAATTTGGTGAAAACGGCTCTAAAATTTCTGGCATTCCACCCACGGGAGTACATAGTGCTGGAGTCCCACAGGCGAGAGATTCTAGCACAGCTAATCCAAATCCTTCTAAAGATTGACTCGGCATCACACTGAGGTCGGCGGCTTGGTAAGCTATAGGTAGTTGGTCATCTGGCAAAAAGCCGAGAAATTTAACGTTGTCATTGAGTCCCAAATCTGTTGCTTGTTGCTGAAGATCGGCTTGTAATGGCCCTTTTCCGGCGATCGCCAACCAGATATCAGGAATTTGAGGTTTAATCGTGGCTACAGCCATCAACAGCTTATCGAGTCCAACTCGACGCACTAAGCGACGTGCTGTAAATAGAATCGGGCGATTTTGGGGCCAGTTGAGCTGCGATCGGGCTTCTGGGCGCGATCGATCAAATTGAAATCGCGACAAATCGACACCGCCGGGAATTACGTGAATTTTGCTCCAAGGAACTTGATATTCTTGATGTAAAATATCACCAAATGCTTTGCTCAGGACGATAAAGCGATCGCACCGATCGTAAACTCTATCTTCGACCCAATGCTTCAAAAAAACACTCAATTTACCAGCACCCTCCTGCTTACTTTCCAAAGCCCAAGGCCCGTGAAAGGAAAAAGTAACAGGAACCCTTTTAGGTAAAACTTGCAAAAGCGGAAAACTATATAGTGCAAAATGCAAATTAATTGCATCTAGTTTTGCAAATTTTCGCTGCAAAAAATTGGAGCGAATCAGCCAAAGCCTTTCCCAGA
Source organism: Cyanobacteria bacterium OTE_58_metabat_593 (assembly GCA_031372825.1). GTDB lineage: Bacteria > Cyanobacteriota > Cyanobacteriia > Cyanobacteriales > Microcoleaceae > Microcoleus. Next base: position 12,883 of record JANMLZ010000106.1, read on the forward strand.
GTCGATCTTCGGGCTCAGCTAAATTAGTGAGATTTATGCTAGAATTCTGTTCAGTTTCTGGTAGACCAACTCCACACAATTCAACTCGATCTTGACTGGCTGCTAGCTGATGTGTAAGCTCATATACATATCGATCGAGCCCTCCCGGTGTTTTCGGAAACCATCCGATCCCGACGCAAAGAATATTTGCTGCTGTAGCAGCAGGGTTACTGGTATAGTTTTCCACTTGGTTGTTGGCAAATGTACGTTAAAGTTACAATAACTGAGACATCCTGATGTATGTATCCGTAAGTTTTATGTATAGCGGTTCTCAGATAGATGAGGTATATATCAAAGGTCGAAAACCTTGATGTATATAGAATCTGGCATACCTCACCTTTGTGATAAAGGCTATATGTCAATCAGTGAGATTATGAAATCCGCTCTTATATCCACATCCACGGAAATAATAGGCGGATTGTATTCCGGAAATAAAACTTCCAAAAATTGTCAGTGGAATAGCCTTTGTTATCCGCCCCACGGATGCCATAAATCTCAGGGGTCACATTGAACCTTCGTACAAGCTTGATATTCTCTGGAGGTCGATCGAGCAAATTTCTTAAAAGCTCTTCCGCCGCTACGCCTTGAGGTACTTCCGGTACATTAGTTTTAAGTTGGTGATAAACGTTATTTAGACAAGCTTGATAGCCCCTGATTGTCCACGCCAGCAAGTACATATCAGTCCAATGCTTCGGGAAATTTCGGAAATTGCAGTATAGATCAAAGTTTGAAGGCTTACGATTAATTAGCCGAGCTAAATTTCTCACAATATAACGACCTGTCACTTTCCAGACGATTATTTCCCCCTGTTCATTCTGACCATTATTAATGAACTCTGAATGATTCATAGTGTAATCGAGGAGTTTAAATTCGCCGTAGCCACGATCATAGCTAGGAGGATAATCTAAGCCGTCACAAACCACAAACTCTACCCGATCACTAACACCATACTCGGCGGTAATGTTTCGTAAACTTGAAACATCAGAATTTGAGTTCTCTGCAAATACAATTAAGTCAATACCCTGGCTTAGCAATGGTATATAAAATTTCAAGGAGTTCTCATAATCTAGAAGGCGATTTTTGGGATCAGTTCTTGCTAGGTTAGGAACTCCAGACCGGGGGGTAATAGTGGCAGTCATTAGTAGTATATTACATTGCTTGATAGGCGCTTTACTACTAGGGGAGATTTTGGAGAAAGATAACATAATTAGAGATTTTTGTTGAATTGAGTAGTGTTTTTTGTTAACTATATATTGGGGAATCATTCTAAGAAATGTACTGCCTTATTCTTGAATCAAGAGTATTAATTTCCTTTCAGTCTGACAATATTTTGATGTGAGTGATACTTATTCGCTGCTATCCCTAGACCCAGAAATCCCCAGAAAACCATGCCAGAGATACCAACGATTACGTTTGAACCAGCTAGCATCGGTACGAACCCAAGAGCAATAGCGCGGGTAGCACTGGCAAAAGAGTCCGCTCTCGATGACTTGGAGCCTTGAAACAGGCTATAGAATAGCAAAAACATTCCAGAGATATAGGGGATGCTGCCCAACCAACCTAGTGTGAGAATCATCTCTAGCAATCCGCTGTCAATAGGTGTGAGAGTTCCATTTCCTTTACCTATATATTCATTTAAGGCATCATTTATCATCGTACCATAAAGTCCAGCCCTATCCTTCGCACTCTGATCGTCCTTAACGTTTGTTAAACTTGTGACACGAGATTGAATGACTTGGGAAAATGGCTCTACCGTAGACAAGGGAACGACTAATATTGCCATGACCATCAACAAAGAGATTAAACGGATCTGCACAATTCCTTTTAGAAAACCGAGCAGGGCAACTAAAGATACCATCCATCCTCCCCAAGCTGTACGTACTAATGTTAGCAGGAGAGACAAGATACCAACCGCTAAACCAGGAAAACGTAAAACCCTTTTCTCGATGAATAGCAATATAGTACCTGGTATCATAACCGTTGCGAAATGCAAGGGTGAATTCATTGTGCTCCACACTCGCATTCCAAGGGGTTCTGGTTTTCCCATACTGGTATATAGTTTGGTCTCTATCAGCCAGAAACGATCCCACTCAGGTGCAACTAAGTATTGATAGACACCATAGGATGCTGTCACTAATACACCCCAGAGAAAAACGCGCTGAATATTTTGCTGATAGCTGGGGTAATCTCGCCAGTTTACAAGTAAGTGGAAACCAAACAGAATGGGGCTTATCCAACTCATAAGAGAGATGATTGCCGGAACAGGTAAGCCGTTAACCATACCAATTAGAAAACCATAGAACACACCCATAGCAGATAGGATAAAAGGTAAGCCACCTTGTTCATGTGCTTTGGGAAGGTTACGGTAGAAAGTGACAATGGTGATCATTGCCACCAGTAGAGGGGCTAACAACATGGGACTGGGCTCGGTAAAACCGCTCCGAAAATCCGACACACGGCGAATAAAAGGTGTGAGGAAAAACACCCACCAAGTGAAACCTACATAGAGGATGGGATACCGAAAATATAGGAAGAGGCCGACGCCAAGAGAACCCGCTGGAAAGATGATGTTAAGAACCTTGCCAAGACCTGCTGCAAGGCATAGGGCAGTAATCAGTAATAGTCCCAGGATTGCCATCCAAGCTGCCTGCGGTTGCAGTGCCAGAGAGAAGCTTTGTTTGCGAGAGTTATTCGGAATTCCCTGTATTTGACTCATTACTAACTACTTTTTAGGTTTGAACCATTACATCATTATTCATTATTTGGACTGTTGCCATGTCTCCCAAGCTTGCCAACGTCCACGTAGAGAGGCTACTAATTTCTGTCCTGCTAAGGTTCCTTCTTTAGGTAGGAATCGTAACCATTGTAAGAAACCAGGGGCATCTCGGGTTCCCATGAATGTTGCCCAGAATACAAATGCAGTACGTCGAGTCGATGGTAGGTTTTCTAACAAAACTAAAGTTTCATTGTGTACGGCATTAATCAAGGCAATGTCATTGAATCTATTGCGTTGATCTTCGTCAAAACGTTGTGCTGGATAGTGATTGACTGCCACTTTTGGATCGTAGATCAGCTTCCAGCCTGCCCGTTTCAAGGCGAGACTAAATGCTAGTTCAAAGTGTACCTGGGCTCCCGTACCTCGCATCCGGGGATCGAAGTGTATTTGGCCGATCGCACTCCGCCGAAAACTCATGTTTACACCCTTTAGCACATCTACCTCACGGGATTCTCCAACCCCTAAGTGATGTCCGCCGATGACTCGTCCAAACCACTGCACTTGTCCCACTACCGGGCGTTCCCCCTCTTCTAACTCAGTGCCGTGATACACCCAATCCCGCCCCCCTACACCACCGATATTGCTATCTGACAGAAAGTGAGCCTCGATGCGTTCCAGCCAATCGGTGTGAGGTGCTGCATCATCATCGGTAAAGGCGATGATATCCCCAGAAGCGACATCCATCCCTGCATTCATGGCGGCTACCACACCAGATACGCTGACTGTGGCAGTTCGCAGTGGTAAGAATTCTGGGTTAAATGTTTGGACAAATGTCCAAGTCTCAGTATCCGTATCCCGAACTACTACTAAGACTTCATCGGCAGGACGTTTTTGCTTTTTGAGTGCGTCTAAGCAGCGTGCTAAGTCTTTCGGGCGACGGTAACTGGGAATGACAACTGAGATAGTCAGCACGGCTGGAGTTCCTCAAATAAATTCACATAATTACGTGCCATATTAGCCCAACTATGCTGTTCGGCTATAGTTCTGGCTACTTGACCCATTTGCTGTCTTTGTGGGCGATCGCATTTAACTAATTGATTCAACGCTTCAGCTAATGCCTGTGTATCGTCTGAGTCTGGCAAAACGAAGCCACAGTCTGGAGTCACCAACTCCGCCGCCCCCGTCGTAGCAGCCGTAATCACGGGTATTCCTGTTGCCATCGCTTCCAGTACCACTAAACCAAAAGGCTCATAACGGGACGGAAAAACTAAAAAATCTGCTGCTTTCATCAAGTCGGGGACATCTTGCCGGAATCCCAGAAAATGCACCCGATTTTCTAAGTTTAGCGATCGCGCTAACTCAGGATAGGGACTACCTGCGGTTCCACCCACAACTGCGAGGTGCAATTGGGGAACTTGCACTAAGGAATGCAAGACTGTGTCCAAGTTTTTCCGAGGTGTACGAATATCTCCAGCAAATAGCGCCAGAGGCACTTCCTCTGATAAACCCCATTTTTGCCGATCGACAATACCGGGAGCAAACTCTTGTAAATCAATGCCATTTAAGATCGTCCGAATGCGATCGCGTGGGACACCGATCGCCATTAATTCTTGGGCGACTTTCTCAGAAACAGCTACTACGACTTTCGCGCGATCGAAGGCTTTGCGCTCCCAATCAGCATTTAAGGCAGTATAAAACCGCTGATAAGTGCCACGCAAGCCCAGATTTTGTGCTGAGAGATTGAAGGGCGATCGTAACCAGGAACTATGGACAAAATGCACTGCATTCACATCTCCCCTAGCCGAAGTAATTGCACCATTGAGTTTGATCGAGTCAAATTCTTTTTGGTGCTTATTTAACCACCAAGCGCTTTGGGTGGAGAAAGCTATTTCGCGGACAAGTTGCAATGGATACCCTTTAACTGGAATAGAAATCCAATCGACCTGACTGTGTTGTTGCAGTGCCAAATCTATGCTACTTGCTAACAAAGTAACATGATGACCGCGCCGAATTGCTTCCCAGGCAACTTCATAGTTAACCCGACCTTGACCATCACCGATCGCAACTTTATGGGTAACAATACAAAGCTTCATTTGGTACCTCTTTTATCAGACAAAGCTGCTTCGTACAAAGTCAGATTATCACGGGCAATCCGTTGCCAACTATACTGTTGTGCCGTAGCATAGGCATTACGGCGCAATTTTTCTAGGTAGGGGCGGTCTGTAATTAAGCGCTCCAAAGCCTGCTTGATCGCCTGAGTGTCACGGGGCGGGACTAAAATACCATTATCTCCATCACGCACGACTTCCATCGGCCCTGGGGTTGTCGTGGTTACAGGGGCTAAACCGCAAGCTATAGCATCCATAAGGGCGACGCTAAACCCTTCCGAGAGGGTAGGAAAAAGCTTGATGTGATGTCCACGCAAAAGTTCGGGTAGTTTTTCATGTTGGTAGCGTGGCACAACTCGGATGCGATCGCGTACAGAAGGATCAAAATCTTCATAAACTTGCGCTTCTGAGCAACCAGTTCCCAGAAAACTCACCTCTACATGAGGATAGCGAGCAAGAATTTCATTTAATGCAGGAACACCATAATGAATCCCTTTACGAGGGATATAAGTTGCCACTAATGCGATGCGAATAACTGAATCTTCGGCTGCTGGCGTTGGCTCAAAGGTGAGATCGAGAAAAGCCTCTGGAATCCCATTTTCACACAGACTAGCCCGCCCGACATCGACCCCCAATTTTTCAACAGCATAATCTAAATCGCGACGATTGCAGAATAAGCTTAAGTCTGCATCCCGCAGAGAATTGACCACTTCCCAGAGTCGGAACCCTCCATGATAGAGCGGATATTTCCAACTCAAGTGCAAGTTGCCAAGGCGGGCTTCTTCTAAGTTTTCCAAGTGCATAATATGCTCAAGACCGTGACTCCGCGTTACTAGAACCGGACTATTATCGGTACGGCGCAGTTTTGCCCACACCCAGGCATCGCCAGTTGAGGCATCTACAACATCAACGGCTTGCTTCTGAGAGAGTGCCAATATGTGACTAGCCAGAAATTCAGGAAACATCATCGACTCTACCATTGTCGGCAATTTGTGTGGCAGGTTATCAAAAGAGTAGTAATGCACTTCATGCCCCAGTTTTTGATATTCCTGACCTAGTTTCCAGGTTGCACCAGGAGCGCCGGCATTGGGGTCTAGGTTGTGATGAATGGTGAGTAAGATTTTCATGATTTCAGCAGGCTTTTTATAAGTTAAATTTTTTATTCGCCAAATAAAACTTTGTGACAGTGAAAATAATCGATGGTTTTTTCATAGATATTTTGAAGTCTCTTAACATGAACATCCATTGTGAATTCTTTTAAAAACAAGGCATGACCCTGTTGGCCTAAAAGGCGACTTTTCTGATAATTTGTACTCAGATCACTTATGGCAGCAGCTAGCTGTTTAATGTCATTAACCGGAACAAGTATTCCTGTTTCTCCATTAAGTAAATGCTCGGGAATTCCACCAATCCTGCTAGCAATGACAGGTCGGTAACGAGCATAAGATTCCAAAGTAATAAGCCCAGCAGGTTCGGGCCAAACACTAGGAAAAATTATGGCAAAACACTTCTGATAAAGTACGTCAATCCTTTCACTGTTACACCAGCCGTGCCAAGTCACGCGTTTGTCTAATCCCAGTTGATTCACCAACTTTTCCATCCTGGGTCTATCCCAACCTTCACCAGCAATGTCAAGATGAACTGGCGAATCAGTTTGAGCTAAAGCTTTGAGCAGCCATTCAAGCCCTTTATCAGGAACAATACGCCCTGCAAACAAAATTCTTTGATTTTGGTGTATTTCAAGTGTTAATGGTGCAGTAACGCTTTTAGGAATCGAAGTACCGCACCGCAATGTTACAGTTTGCTCAGCAGGCAAACCATTTTTTATAAGCTGCTCGCGTACATAATCACTATTAGCAATAACAGGAATTCTCAATTTTTTGAGTTTTCCTAGTAATCGATAAGAGCTTGATATTTTATGAACAATGTTTTGAGGTCGTCTACTGCCACATCCATCTATCAGATGACCCCACGTACATCCCAGAACGGACATAGAACGAGTACAACATTGTTCAGAGGTTGGAAAATACTTAGTTCCACTAGGACAGTACGGGGTGTGATTGTGAGCCGTGAAGATAGAAGGACATTCTCCTGTAATATCAATTAACGCCATTTCTTCCTGAACGTGAAGCAATTTGAACTGGCTCTGATCGACACCTTCTAGTGATGTAATGACATCTTTACTAACCCCTGGAATCCCATAATTTGCCAAAGTGGATACATAAGTTTGGAAGCCACCTCCTGTACTGAGGTCTGAACAAGCATATAGATGAATTAGTTTTTCGTTAGTCATTAGCTGCCTCTAAGATTGGGATTTAATTCTTTTTCAAACGCCTACATTCAACCAAAGTTTATGTCTCACATCATTAACGTAATGTCTTAGAGCAATTTCTGGGCTAGCATACTTGTCTGGATAAATAAATTGATCTTCAACATTTAGAACATATCGTTTCGAGCAGAGAGGCTTTGCTTGATTATAGTGCATTGTCAAATGCACCAAAGTTTGCTCCGTAAAATAATGATTGAGTTCTTTTAGCTTTGACAATCGCTCAACGGCAAAGCTCCAATCCAACGATTCTTTAAAGACAATAAATCCACCGTTGACTGGATTTAACTTTTCAAAATCATCATCAATTACTCGATCGTCCATTTTAGTAGCACAATCCGGTAGATATAGAGAGGATGTATTGTCTGCTCTGGCTAATTCAACTAAATCACTTGCTCCTGGAAAAAATAAAATATCTGAGTCAGTATAAATCGTTGTCTGATTAATCGGAATTGACATTAATGCCAATAGTTTTCTGCCCATCGGATGTTGAGAGGCATAATCATAGACAGATTGAGGCAGATCGGTTCGCTTCATTTCTTCTAGTGGCAATACCTCAACACAGGGATGAATTTGGCGGAGTAAATTGCAACTATTTTCGGTATAGCTACCATCAGAAATGATCGTGAAACGCTCTGGAATACCAGCATGGCGGATGAAGGAGCGCAGACTTGCTACCTGTTCTGGTAGATCCCGCTCGCATGAGAGAGCGTAAACCGATATTGGAACACTCTGAGTTTGCGAAATAGGAATTTTCGCAATTTGTGGTAGCACTGATTTATATAAGGAGCGCATCAGTTGTCCTTGATTTCTAGCAACATGATAAGGAATATTTACCATTAATTTAAACCCAAATGACAACTATTTACAACATGAATATTAGCTTAGCCAGCTTATATGCTGACTAAATTCGATCCAAGACCGATTTCTGAAACCAACGTTTCAAAATTGGCTGAATCGTTAGTTCTAACCAATAGGAAAGACCGATGGTTAGAAGCCCCCAGACAAGTAGACGTAGGGTGAAACTCCAGGGAGAACTACTCCACGGGAAGTGATTGAAAACCAGATGCATCATAGGCATATGCAGAACATAGATCCCATAGGAAATGCTTCCAATGAAAGCAAAAACAGCGATCGCCTTAGACTCTATTCTCCAACCTATTAAGGCAACGGCTAAAACTGTATGTACAGCAATGCTCCAAGTAATAGGTTCAAACAAGTTACCGATGGCTAGTAAATAACTGGTATGGGCTAAGGGGACACCTATAGCCCATAGCTTTAAAACTCGCCATCCAGGAAACGGACTGTTAGCAACTGCTGCAAATAAAATAGCGCAGATGGGAAAATAAGTAATATCGGTAAGATTTATTTCTGAAGAACTTAAACGAACCCAGTCTAAGCTATCGAGTATAAATTTCACAGTACCCAAACGATCCGTAGCAATGAATAGAAGTATATAAGTAAACAAAGGAACTTTTGGCGGATCTCCTACTTCCTGTCTGTTCCAAGCTAGCCACAGCCCAAATAACCAAAACAGCCAACCCGCAGCATAGCCAGATAGAAGTTGTGGAAATGAGGGAATAAACCAACCTAAACACGCCACAATGGACGTAATCCATACAACGGGTAGAATCTTGGGACGGAAATACCAAATTCCTAGAAAAGCAAAGTAATAAATCACTTCATAATGCAGCGTCCATAAAACGCCGTTTCCTGACAGAAGGGCTGCGACTGACCCCTGCAAGAAGAATAAGTTACCAAGAACCGTTTTCCAGGTATCATGCGGTGATGCTAGCACTGCCAGGATGATACAGAGCAAATAGATTGGATATAAGCGGATGAAACGCCGTAGTAAGTAACGAAGGGTATTGGCTCGTGAGAAGGGTGCTTGGTTCGTTAGACCTATAACATAGCCAGAGAGAACAAAGAAGATTAAAACGCCTCCATGAGCCGCATGAAAATAGTGCTGAAAGGGGAAAGTTGGATGATAAGCAGGGTCAAGTTCGTATTTAAAGCCAAAAACATGGGCATAAACAACCCAGATGGCAGCGAGTCCACGTAACCCTTCTAAAGCATAATTATAGGAAGCTTTACTACGTGTTTTGCTATCAGGTGGGACAAAATATTCACGTAAATCTAAATCACCTACTACGTTCTTATTCATATCATAACTATTGTTTTTCTAGGTTTATTAAAATTGGTGATTCATCACCTCCTAAACAATTTAGATCGCACAACGAGAGAAACATTAGTGCGAATGAAGCTGCGGGATAGCAAAATAACAGGGCAAGATTGTACTGCTTTTTTAGCAAAATCCCAAGATTGCTGCTCTTTTCCTGCGAGGTATGCCTGTCGGGCGGAACGAGCATAATTCAAGCTATCTCGTAATCCTTTGATGTATCCTAGGACACTCCTAGTGAGTGGTGGGCTGCGTTTGATGGATGCTGGTAGCCAGACAAAATCACTGACATAGTGTTTGTCAAATATCATTTTAAAGCCGTCTACTAGGGAGTATACAGGCGCAAGGTCATGAAACTTATTTTCTAACTGTTGATCTGAAAATGGCTGGCTACCAAAAACCTGGGCTTCTTCTTTGTTCGGCGAGTGGATAAAGGTTTTCAGCAGGTCTTCTGTAACTTGATGAAAATACTTCATTTCACACTCTTCAGGCTGCAAATGATCGGTCAATCGCTCAGTAAAATCTAGGATTGCTTGCTGCTGAACTGAGACTCCCCATTTAATACCTTTTTCATTTTTCTCCGATCGCAATATCGGAATGTACCGATCGCCTTGTTTCTCATATCTGACGGTGCTGCCATGATCCGCCGCCAGAAATAGCTCTAAAATCGGAGAACTGCTAAGCGAACGCCGTTCGGTGATGGCATCGGGATCTAAGAAATAAGGTATCAAACGATCAGTTGAGAATGGTGTGATACGTCTTTCTAATCCAAAGTAAAATCCAGGCACTCCACCTGGAGGATATAAATTGCCGATCGCCAAAATTTGACTGAATGAGCGTTGCGATCGCCCAGTCCAGCCAGAATCGACGATCGCAAACGATGTTCCATCACCAATGCCTGCTTGTTTGAAGTAGCCGATCGCTTTTTCACGGTAGATGGCAGCCAAGTCAACAATTCGATCGATCGCTTCTCGATCCTTAAATGCTGCCTTCAGCGCCGTGAATTCCTGTTCGGTCAGATTTTTATCCCACATCTCGGCAGACAAACCGTAGCGCGTGAGTGCATCAGCAATCTCTTCTGGCTGAATATTGACGCGATCGCACGCCAACCGCACTGAGAAGAACGGGGGTCTGTCAAAGAGCCACTCCTGTTCAGTTTCACCAATTTGTTGAATGGAGGGAAAGTGAAAGGCTTGCCGAGAGCCATAAAAGTATTGACAGTCGATATCATAGCCCCATTTACGACAGATAATTTGGGAAATTTTCCACAGAATTTGTCCATCTCTAGCCATAAAATAGAGTCTTTGGATACCCAGGCGCTTTGCCTCTAGTAATACCCAGTGTACAAACCCGAAGAAAATCGGGCCAATGACATTGGAAGCCGTGTTCCAGATTGTTTTTCTATGTGGGTCTGATTCAGGACAGTGTAACCTGGTCAAGCGGCTAGCACCAACTAGCAATGACCGGAATCGTAATGGTAAAAGTCGATCGTCTGCGATCGACGATTCATAGCGGTTCAAATGGGTTTCCAGGAAAGGTTGAACGTTGATGCCAAGTTTTTTAGGAACTTTAATATCAGAGTATAAGTTATCTCCGGTGTGGTGGAGTTGCGATGCTGTAAGTTGATGCTGTGTGAGATGGTGCTGGAATAGTTTTCCCGATCCTTTATTTTCACCCACTTCACCAGATACATAGATCGTATCACCCTCTGCCCAAACTTCATGGTCTTTGAGGAAGCCTTGGATGACTTCCGAAGGCAAGTACATATCAGAGATATATATAATAGATTGGCGTTGTTTATGTAGTTCCTGAATTTTCTGTTGATTAACTGGCACTGGCCCGAGACTGACACGTTCCAATTCAATTTCATACTGAATTGCTTTTTCAACATCGGATACCGACCAGTTGCAAGAAAACATCAGTTGTTCATAGATTTGGCAGAGAGTGATTTCCCCTGTAGCAGTTTTTTGTCGTGCTACATTTTCCGCTTCAACTCTCATCTGTTGCCAATTTTCTGGTGATACTTGAATGAGTTGAGCTTGGCGAAGTTGAACCCCTAATTCCCAAAACATATCCGTTGGTCTGGCCCAAATTCGTACTAGAACTGTATCAAAAATATCGAAGGATTTAACTATCATATTGGCATTATTTTGGTAGTTTGATTTAGGGATAATTGGATGCAATAATAAAACCGAATGAATCATGGATATATTGGCTAAGTCATACACCGTAAAATTCCTGCATTTGAACTCACTGTTACTAGCATAATCTTCAATTACTTAATTCGATTCATGTTGCATTTGGTGATAATTCCAAAGTTTACCGCGTAGCGCCAGCAATTCATTGTAGGTTCCTTGCTCTACGATTTCTCCCTGTTCAAGTACAATAACTTTGTCGGCTCGCATAATGGTTGATAGTCGATGCGCGATCGCAATCACTGTCCGACCGACTGTCAGTTGCTCGATCGAATCCTGAATTAAGCGTTCAGATACAGAATCTAAAGCACTAGTTGCCTCATCTAAGATCAGAATCTCGGGATTTCGGAGTAATGCGCGGGCGATCGCAATTCGTTGTCGCTGACCCCCAGATAAACGGACTCCGCGATCGCCCAAAATAGTCTCAAACCCTTCTGGCATTTCTTCAATGAATTCTAGCGCATTTGCCAACTGGGCTGCTTCCATAATTTTCGTATCGGTAGCATCGTTAGTCCCGTAAGCAATATTGTTCCGAACCGTTGTATTAAAAATAAATGTATCTTGGCTAACCATAGCTAACTTACCCCGCAGCGAGTTTATTTCTATATGTCGCAGATCGACTCCATCAATCAAAACCTTCCCACTTATTGGGTCATAAAATCTCATAATCAGGTCTGCTAGAGTTGTTTTTCCAGCACCCGAAGCCCCCACTAATGCTGTCATCTGCCCTTTTTCGATCGTTAATGAAATGTTCTTTAACACCAGGCTAGTCTGATCGTAGCCAAAATCTACCGATCCAAAATCAATTGAGCGTTTCAACCCTGGAAACTCGATATCGCCATTTTGAAAATAATTTTTATTATCATTCCGTAAAAGTTCCTTGATATTATCTGTGGCTCCTTGCATAGTAGCAAGAAATGCCCTGGTTCCATTAACATCTTGCAAAATTGGGACAAGGCGTAACAAGATAAAGAAGAATGTCAATAATGAAGCTAGATTTAATGTAGCACCTTTTAAAATACCCGCAAAAGAAAGAATAATTAGTCCTACTAGAATTGTGGTAGCTAGTCCTTCTGAAAAAGGCTTGATACCTATCCAGGAGCGAGAAAGCTCCGTGGAAGCATGGATCAGTTCAGAACTTGCTTTATAGTAACGTTTACGCTCAAAATCTTGAGTAGCAAATGCTTGAATAGTACGAATTCCATTAATGAATTCGATTGCTGTTGAAGTTAACTGACCGTTAGCGGCAGTCACCGGAAAACTTTTTTCGCGCGTTTTAGCAATGAAAGTTGACAAACCCACCGCCATCAGACTAAACAAGAGTAGAGAAATCACTGTAAGTTGCCACGATAGCAAAAACATTGAAAGTAAATAAGTGAAGACCGTCAAGCCACGGCCAACTAAGAAAGCAACTCCACCAAAAGCTTGTTTAATTCTTTCAATCTCAGTGGTAATAGTATTAATAATTTCACCAGTTTTAGTTTTTGTAAAAAAACTTAAATTCACAGCCTGAAGTTGTTCAAAAATCTGTTTGCGAAGCAGATCCAAAAAATTCAGTTGAGTAATATCGATATAAAGACTTGCTAAGTAATTAAAGGCTGAACGAATCCATGTACTTAGCAAAATCAGAGCAGATATGCGGTAGAGCCGACTAGTTGCAGATGTATTTACTCCGAGAATCAAAATATCAAACCAGCTAATTCCTGTCTGAAGCGGTTTCGCGTTTGGATTGGTCAAGCTTTGTAAGAAGGAAAGCAAGAAACCAATACTTACTCCTTCAAACGTTGCAGCTAGAACAGAGAACACTAAAGCCAAGAGCGCAACCTTACGAAAGTGTTTGAACTCTCGTAGGAAAATGTAGTTTTCCTGCCAAAACTTCGTAGCTTTCAGGAGACTGCGAACCGGAGTGGGAAGTTTAAAGGACATGAGCTTTTCTAGGCAAGAGGGATAAAATAAGAGACTGGTCAATAGATTAGGTGATATTCATTTAATCCAGGACTGAAGAACTGCTCAACTTGGAAATAAAGTGGGATAAAATTATCATAACTTCAAATTCCCAGCATTGCATCAAGTTTGGAATAGATAGCTGAATTTGAGTATTCATTTTCAAACGTTATCGCAACTTCTTCAGAAACTTGTTGAGCTAGCTTTGGTTCTTTAAGTAAGCTTAATATGCTCTGTGCATAAAGCCCTGGAGCGTCTGTAATGAAGGCATTAATACCATCTTTGAGGTTGAGTCCAGAGGCTCCGCATTTAGTGGTCACAATTGGGATTGCATAAGTCATAGCTTCCTGAAGTTTAATCTTTGTCCCAGAACCATGGAGCAATGGACAGATGACTACTCTCGATGTTGAGTAAAGTTCCGACAAATCATCCACAAATCCTAAACTATCAATATTCTGCTTGAACGCCGGATCGATTTGGATGAAATCACACACTTTACCGGCAACAGCAAACCGAATATCTGGCTTTGTTGCAACGATTTCTGGGAAAACAGATGATAAGAAAAAGTTCATTGCCTCTACATTAGGATAGTAAGATGCACCCACATACATTAAATCGTATTTAAACTCCCGATTCCGGTACGGAAGAACTGAATCTGTAGGATTTAATTCATCAAGTGGATAGGGAATTAAGTGGAGTTTATCAGAGGGAATATAGGGCTTGATGATTGCCATCTCTTCCTGGGATGTAATAATCAAATCTTCATACTGATTTAAGAGTTGAATTTCTTTTTTCAGGTTGGCTTCATAGTCAAATTTAAGATCTTTTAGTGGTGGTATATTTTGTCGAGCTAGACGAAGCTGACAGAGCAGATCAACTATATCGAGGATAGTATGAACGCGATGAGTACAAGAGTGTGTTGCTTTCAATCCTAGCTGGGCGTAGTCTGGGTTTTGAATCCAGACTATATCGTACTTGTGTTCTGAGATCAAAGAACGCAAAAATTTAACATACCCAGGAGGGCTAAAGTAATCGCTATCAACAGGAATTTGCTGTTTCAAGAATTTTTGATAATAAAAGCTCTTGCTTCGAGAATACAAAAAATCAAGTAAGTTATTCTCGCCGTGGTACAGAAAAAATTTGTTTCCAGTCTTCAGCGCTTCTTGCTGTTGTTCAGGAGTCCATATATTTTGACGAAAATCATTTCTGGAAACTATGTCCACTGCAAAAAAATCTTTTCGCTCTCTAAAATATCTGAGAGTTCCTAAAAACTTGCGTTTAGCACCAGTGTCAACAGGTAGGAGTACATTCGGCAGGTGAAGCAAAAGTTTTTTTGGGGTCTGGTTCATATTGTCCTCAGTAATAGTGAGTTGCGTTTGTATTGCTTGAGAGTGTTATTTATACGGTATTTTGTAGGGATTAAAGTTCTGATTGAGACGGGGATATACCCAATATCTCATCAAGTTTTGAGTATACCGCTGAACTTGAGTGTTCGTTATCAAAGGTTTTAGCAATCTCCTGGGAAAATTTATGAGCTAATTCTGGTTCATCGAGCAAACGGATAACTTTCTCAGCATATATCATTGGATCGTCTGTAACGAAAACATTTACCCCATCGATCGAGCTAATTGCAGAAGCTGAAATCTTAGTAGCAACGATCGGCATTGCATAAGCCATTGCTTCTACAAGCTTAAATTTAGTGCCAGCCCCAGTCACCAAAGGACAAATTGCCACTCTCGATTTTAAGTAAATATCTGCCAAATCCGGCACGTATCCAAGGCAATCAACATTTTCTTTGAAAGAGGGGTCAATCTGAATTTCTCGGACTATCTTGCCTGCAATGACGAACTGAGTATCAGGTTTACGGCGAACAATTTCAGGAAAAACTGAATCGAGAAAAAAGTTTATACCATCTTTATTAGGTTGATTATTAGCCCCAACAAACAGCAGATCGTACTTAAACTCTCTGCTTTGATAAGGAACTATATTGGACTGATAGATCGACCCTTCAATTAAAGTGGGAACTAAGTGTAACTTGGTGGCTGGAAGGTGTGAAGTCAGAATTTTCCTCTCATCTTGAGCATCAATAATTACAGCATCAAATTTACTGATTAGTTTCACCTCTCGTTTGAAATTAGATTCATAGTCAAATTTTAATTTTTCAAATCCCGGTATATTTTTCCTCACTAGACGAAACCTAGACGTGATATCGTGCATATCAATTATTCTAGTAGCTTCACTGGTTTTCTCTGCTGCTAAATGAGCATAATCGAGATTATTTATCCAAATAAAATCGTAATTGATCTGAGAGATTAAATGCCGAATATATTTAAGATAACCTGGTGGGGCAAAGAAATCAGAATCGACCGGCAATTGTTGCTTTAAGAGTTTTTGATGATAAAAGCTTTGGCTTCGAGTGTATAAGAAATCAAAGAGGTTACGCTCACCCTCATATACAAATACGTTATCTACAAAATTTAAAATTTCTTGTTTTTGTGCCGAACCCCATTCAGGAATTCCAAATTTGTTTGCACCTACACCATCTACTTCAAAAAAGTCTTTTCGATCGTTAAAATATTTGATAACCCCCAAAATCCTACCCTGAGTTCCGTTGTAGCTGCCAGAATCAATTGGAATTGGCAGGTGGAATAGAATCTTTTTCTTTGCTTGGCTCACTTGGTTTACCTCAATACATCTTATTTCGAGTTAAATTAAATCTGCACCCCAACTTACACTGAATTAGATTACGTTTTAAGTTAGGATAATGTCATTAATATTTGGTCTTCTACGCACAATTTACTTGGTCTTCCTAATTTTTTTTGAAATATTTTTTCCGCTTTGACTATTTTTACCATCTCTTTGAATGTCTCTTGATGTACTCCACAGTAGCGCTTAAAGCCTTTGAGGGTTAACTTTTGTAATTGTTCGTAATTCATATTATTAAGCTAATTTTTTCTTTTATTTTACCAAAGCGATCGCACTTTCGCAAGAGGTCTAGTGTTTACTTTTGCAACTGCTTCAGGAAACCCTAAGTAAAGTAAGAGATTACATCCTTAGTAAGCGGTAAAGATATGATTGATTTAAGTGTCATTCTTAAAAGACTAACAATTTTTAATACCAAACAATCCATCGAGTTTTGAATAAATTGCTGGCGTTGAGTAATGCTGCTCAAATGTTGTTTTGACTTCCTGTGAAAGCTGTTGAGCAAATTGGAAATCTGTTAGTAAACTGAGAACATGATTTGCATATTGGACTGGATCGTCAGTAACTAAGGCATTAATACCATCCTCTAAAAGTAGAGCCGAAGCACAGGTTTGGGTAGTTACAATAGGCAATGAATAAGACATTGCTTCTATTAGTTTAACTTTAGTTCCGGCTCCAGCTAACAGAGGGCAAATTACCAATCTTGATTGCAAATGAAGTTCCGATATATCTGGAACATATCCCAATAACTTGACATTTTGATTGAGGTGAGAATCAACTTTAATACTCGCACAAACTTTACCTACCACTGCTAGCTGAGTATTTGGTCTAGCTTGCAAAACACGCGGAAAAACAGAATCTAGAAAAAATTTGATTCCCTCTTGATTGAATGGATTATGAGTCCCAATAAATAATAAGTCATACTTGAATTTTCTATCTTGATATGAAACTTGATCTGAATTATACCTAAGACCGTCAACTGGGTGTGGAATTGATTGCAGTTTGTGGGATGGTAAATGTGGCGCAATAACTGACAATTCATAATTAGAGTCAGAGATAATAGTATTAAATTTCTTCAGCAAATTCACTTCTTTCAGAAAATTTGATTCATAATCAAATTTCTTCAAACCCTCAATAGGAGGAATCATCAAACGTAGCCGACAGCAAAGATCGTGAGTATCAATTATGGTATGAGTTGAAGTGGATTTTAGCTCGGCCGCCAAATGAGCAAAATTAAAAGTATTGATCCATATAAAATCGTATTCATTCCGAGTGACTAAAGAATTAACAAACTTAACATAGCCTGGAGGGGCATAGTAATCTACATCAACGGGTATTTGCTGGCGTAATAACTTTTGATAGTACCAACTTTTGCTGCGAGTGTAGAACAGATCGTACAAATTATATTTGCCTTCGTATACGAACACATTATCTACAAAATTTAAAGCTTCTTGCGTTTGTTCCGTGTCCCATCTTGGGTTAATCCACGTATCTGCAAACTGATTAGCTGCAACTACATCTACACTAATAAAATCTTTGCGATCGTTGAAATATTTCAGAATGCCTAACAGCCTACGTTGAGTGCCATAATATAAAGGCTTAAGTGGCACTGGTATATGAAATAGTATTTTCTTTCTTGCCTGGTTCATAGAATTTAAGTCCCTAATTGATAAACAATCTATCTATTTTATGAGAAAAAAAGCAATCTCTGTCATACACCCACTAATTCCGCCAAACACCAATTTGCAAAGGTTTTAACACCGCGTTCCAGAGGAACAGACGCGGTGAATCCCAATGCCTTCAACTTCGAGACATCTGCCTGCCAGTTCAACGGCGTCCCAGTAGGAACTACGCCATCAAACTGAGACGTGCAATTAGACTCTAAAGTGCTTAAAACTAAGGTCGCAAGTTCCCTAACTGTGACCTCTTGCCCGCTAGCCAGGTTATAGACTTCACCTTGCATTGGTGCATCACAGGCAATGACCCTAAATGCCTTGGCAATATCTAGGGCATGAATAAAGTCACGACTTTCTTGACCTGTACCTTGTAAGATCAAAGTCTTTTGTGTAATGACCTTTTGGCAAATATCCCACAACACCTGACGACGCAGACCAGGGCCATAAGCTGAAAAAATTCTTACACTTGCCGTTCCCAAGCCATATACCCGTGTAAATTCCCGACAGAGAAATTCCGATTGCAACTTGTGGAATCCGTAGGGCGATACTGGTTCTGGCGTTTGAGTTTCGCTGATGGGCAGGGACTCTGGGTTTCCATAAACCGCCGCACTGGAGAGGTAAATAAATCGACAATGCGGCGCATTTAATCGGAGGGCATTTAAGACTTCATAGGTGACAACTGTATTTGCATAAAAGTCAGGAGTTGGTTCCGACATCGATAAGCTTACCGCAGCTCGACCAGCACAGTGAATAAACACATCCGGTTGGTGCTTTTGCAGAATCTCATTCAACTTTGAATCGGGCAACCGGAGTGTATAGTAAGCTGCCAGACTCGCCAGCGGTGCATTTTCAGACGCAGAACTGTCTATCCCAATTACTGACCAGCCTAATTCCAAGAAATACCGTGCGACGTATCGTCCAATAAAACCCGCTACACCCGTGATTAGAATGTTATTAGCCATAGGATTGTCAGTTATCAAATTGCTTACTTAGACAAGACAATTTCAGTTCGATTGTTGCCAGTTTAATTTGGAGATAAATTTACTTACCTGTTGTTAACCTTCCGATCCCAGCATTACTGCCTCAGATATAGTCAAAGGACAGAATAAATCCCTCAAGCTAATCTCACCCCGTAGCACATTGAACAACTGTGGTAACTTATCGAGGTTGTACTGGCACATCCAACGAATTAAAGGTTTAGTACGAGCATCGTCATTAGCTAATGTCGTGCGAAACTTCAGCAGCCGGAAGAACTTGCCTCCTGTGCCAATGTACCATTGCTTAGGGAAAATCGGCTTTGGTGAATTGAGGTAGATCGATATAGCTGCCACCACCATAATCGGACTGAACAATAAAATCAAAAGAAAGGCGACAATTGAGTCCCTCCATTGCTTGGGCTGGGGACTAAGTAGGCTTTGCTTTTGAAATGTTTTTTGTTGAATAGTCCTCCGTAGAAACACGGGTTTATTCGCTTGCTCGCAGGCATCTGCCCAGAGTTTCAGTGTTGCCTCACCTAGGGTTGGATGGAGGCAAACCAGCCGTACTGGAGATTGTTTCAAGCATTCTACTAGCTGTTGCTCCGTCTCAAACGCTGAGATATAAGGCTGTTTGGTCTGTTGTCCAAGACTGACGAATAACAGTCCCTGTCGCCACTTCAGAATGCAGTGAGGTAAGTAATTGTTTGAATGCTGTTGCTCTACAGAGGAATAAATATTGAAATTTGAGAGTGTTGAATGGACCATAGGTTCTTAATTACCTGACGCTAACTATACCGATTAAGGTGCGTACAGTAAGATTATTGAGAACTTAAAATCTTTCTATACAGACTACTTAAGTAGAATCACGCTTATGTTGTAACACACTTTAAAAGCAAAGTCAATACTTGGTATTTTTTTTTTCAAACATCTAAAATTTGTCGGTTGACAAATTCAGTATTTTATACATTAAAGGAAGGCGAATAAGTGATGCCGATCGCCTGACGGGGTGACAATAAAGTTGAAAGACTTGGTATGAAAAGGTTTCGAGTTGAGTGTTATCAAGAAAGATCGAAGCGGGCGATCGTCACTTTATAGGGTCTGGCTCCTAGAGAATGAGAAAGCATTGTCAATAAGTTTGTCAAGAAGCCATCATTTTTTCAGGATTGGGGTATCTTACCCTTTTTGAGACTAATACCTCCATTCGCGATCAGCCCGATCGTATTTAACTTGTTCAACATGGCGGTAGTCTCAGTAAGTGCGGTTTTTGTCACCAGGTCAATGCGTGCCACCAACACTACCCCCCGGCAACAAGATGCAACCAGCAGAGCATCTACCATCCCTAAAACAGGAGGTGCATTCAGCAGAACTAAATCATAACTCTGCTCAAACCCTGCCATTAATCTCTGCATTTGAGGAGAACTTAACAGATTTACGGGATCTTCAGGTATGGGCCCAGAAGTCAAAATATCTATATATAAGTCTGATGATGGAACATAACTGCGTATGGGCATCGTAGCGTTACTTTCCAGCAGAGTTGAAAGCCCATACTCATTAGGAAGATTGAGCTGTTTATGCAGCATCGGCTGACGGAAATCAGCATCAATTAGCAGTACCCGTTGATGTAGACGCGCAGCACTAATTGCCAAACCTAATGCGATCGTTGATTTTCCCTCACCACCCAATGCTGAAGTAATGACTAAAGGACTGAATGTCGAACCAGAATTTTGAATTTGAATGTTCTTATAAATTCGGTCAAAGGATTCCCAAGCAGGTGGACTATGAATTACTTCAATCGTGCAAGGCGCCATGTTTTCCGGCTTGCCGAAAGGTAGCTTGATGATTGGTTCGGTTGCCCAAGCGGCGGAAGTTTGCCGCTTGCCGAATGGTAGCTTAATGATTGGTTTTTTCTGCTTGACCTGCGGTAACTGTGGAGTCATTCCTAGTAAAGGCAGGGGAACCAATTTTGTTAACTGATTCGAGCTATGAACAGAATCATCCAAGATATCGCGAGCAAAAGCCACAGCAACACCCAAGAACAACCCAACCACGATACCCAGCATAATGTTCTGCTGTTTTTTGGAAATACTCTTTGTACCAGGCTGCGGTACTTCGACAACTTGCCAATCAAATCCACCTCTGGCAATTTCTAAGCTTAAGTCCTGCCGTGCTTTCTCTAACTGTTGAAATGTTTCACGCTTGAGTTGTATGTCTGTTTGTAGACGAGTATATTTAGCCAATAGACTAGGAAATTGATCGAGTTCTACACGGAGCTGCTGCTCTTTTTTTTCCTGTGCTTCGTCGCGTGCAGTTAAACCTTTTAAGTTTGTCTGAATATCCAGAAGCTTAGTA
Organism: Cyanobacteria bacterium OTE_58_metabat_593; assembly: GCA_031372825.1. Taxonomy (GTDB): domain Bacteria; phylum Cyanobacteriota; class Cyanobacteriia; order Cyanobacteriales; family Microcoleaceae; genus Microcoleus. The sequence continues at coordinate 34,095 of JANMLZ010000106.1, forward strand.
GCGATAGTTAAGTCAGTTGCACCGAGTTGCCTTTCTTTCAAAAGGCTTTCTCCCGTATCCGGGATCTGAGCTAAACCTTCTGGTGTAGCACGTTGCCCTTCTGCTTGCAATAGATTTAGTTGCTTGTTGCGCTCCGAGAATAGCTTTTGCATAACTGGGTTTTTGTCAGTGAAGCGTATCCGTTGTTGGGCGATGGCTAAATCTGTCTTTTGGATTTCGTTGAGTAAGGCTTGATAACGAGAAGACTGACTTAACCGCGCTGCCACGAGCGCTTCCTGCGGAGAACTAGCAAGTTGTTGCTGTAAAGAGTCGTATTGAGCCTGAAGCTCCCTTCTAGTCGCGTCGTTTGTTCGCCGATTCTGTTGAATGTTGTTAATTGCCTCAGTCAGAGCTTTTGCTTGTACTTCCGGCTCAATTAGATTTTGATTTTTGCGAAATTCTTCTAAGGTTGTTTCAACTTGAGCAACGTTCTTACGCGCCTTGGGTAATTGTTGATCGATGAAAGTCAGACCTTTAGTTAAACGTAGTCTTTGCTGTTCTCGGTTGTAATCCAGATAAACCCGTTGCATTATTTGTAGCACTTTCTGGGTTTGAGTCGGATTATTAGCCGTGTAAGTTACTTCAAAAATCTTAGTCTCGGTTTTTGCCTTCTCATCTGCCACTTGAGCGACGACTAAGGATTTTTTAATCTCCTCTACATCGATCCCTGGGTACTTAGGGCGAAGCAATTCCACCGCCCTTTGGATGAGCTGAGAACCTTGCATTAGACTAAGCTGAGTAGCATTGTCTATCACAACATTAGAATCAGCAAACTGATTATCTGTTTTACTGTCTTTTTTGCCTTGATAATTAGATTCTACCAAGATCTGCATTGAGCTTGTATAGGTAGGCTTTTCCTTCAACGCTTTTGCAGTGGCAGCAGCCAAGACAATACACAAAACACTTAGCAACCAAAAGCGTCGGCGGATGAGAACTGCAAACAGTTCTCCATAGCCCGCTTCTGTTTCAGCAATTGAGTTTATATTGTTTTCGGTCATTTCTACACCTCGATTATAAACCGATTGAACCAAATATATTTATGGCTGATGACGGCTGCAAACTTCCTCAATCACCCCCTCCACTTTTTCAAAGAAAGCTTCTTCGGAAAAATTAGCGATCGCATGGTCTCGGATTTTTGCGTGATCCCATTTAATCTTACTAGACTCAATTACTGCTGTCTGAATCGCTTCAGGTGTCTGTAGATTGAAAAAGACTCCTGTCTTACCTGGGATCTGAGTATCTAATACACCACCCTTACCATAGGCAATTACGGGCGTTCCACTAGCATTAGCTTCCACTGGAACCAAACCATAATCTTCCAAGGCTGCAACAATCACACCACAAGCTTTAGACATCAACTGACTGCGTTCAGTATCGCTGACATGACCTAAAAATTTAATATTTTTTAAAGCTCTCGACTCCAGACGCTCTCGCTCTGGGCCATCGCCGGTGATCAATAATGGCCATCCCAGCCAATTGAATGCTTCAATAATCACATCGATGCGTTTGTAACCAACAAGACGAGCTGAGGTCAAATAAAAATCCTCCTTATCTTTGGAAAAAATAAATTTTTTGATGTCAATGGGATAGTTAATAACCACTGATTGCTTTTCGTAAAATTTCTTGATCCGACTGGCAACTATGCTGGAATTAGCAATGTAAAAGTCAGGTTCCTGAGCTGAATCTAAATCGGCTTTTCTCATCTGCTGAAAAATCGGTTCGAGCATACCAGAAAGATTTCGATAGGTAGCATAGTCTCGAAGATAAGTTGTGGTATCCCACAAAAAACGGGTGACATTGTGACAGAAACAAATATGTGTTGCTCCTGGTCTTTTTCGCACAGCTTTAGCAAAGCTCGTGGTACTGCTGATAATCAGATCGTAGTCTTTTAGATCCAAGGCTCGAAAGGCTGAAAAATAAAATGGGGCCATTAGCCTAAAATTCTTACTTGCCCCTGGAACTTTCTGAAGTACAGTTGTACGAACTTCACGTTCGCCTAGATCGATAGTTCGTTTAGGTTCGTACAGAGACGTGAAAATATCAGCATTGGGGTAGCGTTTACACAGCAATTCAAATACACGCTCTGCTCCACCAGGTTGTGTCAAGTAATCATGGACTAGGGCAATTTTCATACTACTCACTCTATGTTATAGCATCCGACACCGACGATGCCGTTGTGCAATACTTCTTCTTTCACCGTTCCGAGATCGCGTCATCAATTCAACCAGATAACGGAAGCACCAAGGTACATCCCACCGAGAAAGTTGGTTACACGCTAGACAAGCGTATCGCAATCGCCCGATACTGCTTCAGTTGGGATCATCAGTTTTTAATTCCGTTGACGAGCCTTGTAGAAGTCCCGATCGTCAGCACGAGGGTTACATCGCTTGCCCCTAGGGGAAATTACTGGTATCTCGCCTGGTACATGGAGCCGATTAATGATCTATTGATCAGTATGATACCCCCGATCGGCAACCATTGTGTCCGAAATCACCTTACGCAGAAGTTTTTATGACCTATTTCAGGTAGCAGACTTGTCGCGAGTGTTAGGTAAAAACTCAGTGGTTGCCGAACCCATCTATAATGGCATGAATCTGGTTATTGCTGAATGCTGATATAGCGATTTTGATTGTTTATGCGATCGATCCAAGTTTGAATTGCTGGAAATCTGGTTAAATCGAATCCACCTTCGCCCGCAACGTGGGTGTAAGCAAATAAACCTATATCAGCAATAGTATAGCGATCGCCTGCAAAAAAAGCATGGTTTGCTAAATGCTGTTCCATCACTCCCAAAGCAGCATAACCCGGTGCTTGTTTTTGTTGAAGTGCTTCTTGATATTCCTCAGCTTTTCCTGTCAAATACCAAAAACGAGAAGTAGCAATAAAAGGTTCGTGGCTGTACTGTTCAAAAAATAACCACTGCATGACTTGAGCGCGTTCAAATTTATCGCTGGGGAAAAACTCAGTTTCTTCGCTCAAGTAAAACATAATCGCATTGGATTCAAATAGAAATTTATCCGGCTCAATTTCTAATACTGGAATACGCCCATTGGGATTTTTGAGCAAAAAGTCGGGAGTTCGGCTTTCTCGTTTGAGAATGTCTATTTCGATCCGATCGAAGGGAAGATTAAGCTGAGTTAAAAGTAAGCGGATTTTGTAGCAATTCCCAGAGAGCGAATATTCGTAAAGTTTAAACATATTTTTTTTACCGCAGAGAACACAGAGAACTCAGAGTTAAGAAAGAGAGAAGTTTAGAGATTATTGTAGCATTGGCGGGTAAAGTCAGCTTTGCTACTTTCAGAAGTAATATGGTTAAGGTGCAACCAGAGTACCTTAAATTCATAGATATTGGAGATTCAATGAAATTACACAGTAAAAATTTTCACTTAAATTCGGAAAATATCGGCTTAATTTACGGTTTTATCGGCGTAGTTGGATTTAGCTTGACATTACCTGCAACGAGAGCGGCTGCGCTCGATTTAGACCCGATGTTTGTAGGTTTGGGACGCGGATTGGTAGCAGCTACACTCGCAGCATTTACTCTGTGGTTCACGCATCAACCCCTTCCTTCAAAACAACAATTTCAGAGTTTATCAGTTGTCGGATTGGGAGTGGTTTTGGGATTTCCGGTACTGTCGGCTTGGGCTATGCAGCAAGTACCTGCCGCCCACGGTGCTGTGGTGTTGGGATTGCTGCCTTTAGCGACAGCGATAGCGGGGGTTTTGCGGGCTGGCGATCGCCCGGATGTCACTTTTTGGATTGCTAGCATTGTCGGTAGTGCAACTGTTGTCGGTTTTGGAATTATTAGCGGTGCTGGACAGTTGCAGCTCGCTGATTTAGCGCTGTTTGGAGCTGTAATTGCTGCTGCTTTGGGCTATGCTGAAGGCGGGGAATTAGCTAAGACTTTAGGTGGGTGGCAAGTTATCTGTTGGGCCTTGGTAATAATCGCTCCTTTCGAGGTTTTGCCGACAATTTTTGTGGTTTTAAAAGAAGGGTTGATAGCTTCACCGATCGCCTGGTTGGGTTTTGCTTATGTGAGTATTGTTAGTCAATTTATCGCATTTTTTGCCTGGTATCACGGGATGGCGCTGGGTGGAGTTGCACGGGTAGGTCAAATTCAGTTGTTGCAACCATTTTTGACGCTTCTGGCTTCGGCAATTCTGCTGGGTGAGACTCTGGAGCCGATCGCCCTTGGCACCGCTTGTTTGGTTGTGGCGAGCGTAGCTGTGGGTAAAAAAGCAGCAATTAAGCGGGCGGAGGATTTGTGAGGCGATCCAGTCTATCTAACGACAGATGTAAAGCGTGGACTATTTCTCTTCTATGAGCGCAATGCAACACTTTCACCTGCCATAAATCGAACCTGGATTGATGCTCAGGGACGTTCAGAAGCGATCGCAATCTACCAGGCACCTGCTTTCCATCCTCTCAATTCCTCAATGCTCGCTCAGCGATACACATGATAGACTGAGCAGCCCCTTGAGAATTGGGATCGATTCCCGACAAACGCTGAGGGACTCTAACTGTCCATGGTGCTCGTCCCAACTCTCCTTGCAAAACCTCTCCTCCCAGATTATGGCTGTGAGGATAGGTTGTCACCGTAAAATCCAGCGGTTTTAGAACTTGATAGTAGAGTTCTGTTGTAATTCCATCTCCTGGTTTTTGATTGTGGATTTCCGTAGCTAATCTCTGTCTACTTGTTGCCACATAAGGTTTGCGAGCAACAATCCAGTATGCCCGATGCTGACGAATTTTTCTTAAAAGTAGCCCAAGACCTTTCCAATTCCAGGCGGTGACCTGCGGATCATTATCTGTCACTAGCATCCCACCTGGGCGAACTAAACGCGCTGCTTCTGCCAATACTTTTGCCATGTCATCGCAGTGGTGAAGGGTCGCGTTCAGAACTACTAAGTCGGCGAAGGCATCTACAAAGGGCAGGTGATGTGCATCAGCCAAGAGCGGAACATAACCTACTTCTTGTGCTATTTCTAAAGTACCTTGTGAAATATCTACTCCAATGAGTAAGCGAGGCGATCCACCTACTGTGGCATACAAATTACCCGGTCCACAGCCAATATCTACAACGATTTTGTCGTCCCAGCTTCCTATTGCTTTTTGCCAGCGCGCTTTGAGGGCTTTGCTATAGCGATCGGGTTTTAGGTAGTCTCTTCCCCACTTAGGATGACCAAATAAATCAATATTGGCTTGCATTCCGGCTGTAACATGGGGGATAGGGAAACTATAAATACCGTTCTCCTGTTCAGTAATTTCCGCACTCTCAATCAGGTATTTCGACAGAGGTGTTATTGATTGCATCTTCAACTGTCTACTCATGACAACTAATGGTTAATTGATTGGCAGAAACAAACCCTGGTTGACAACAAAATTTGGAGCTTGAAATTAAATTTAGAAGAGAATAAAAGCTGAGTTTAAGCCGATCGACGATCACAAGAATCGGTATAAACAATGGCATTTACTTCCAATATTCATGATATCTTGCCTGATTATCTACGTCAATGCTAATACATCTAGCACAATAGTCGTTTTCTTGCTTCCTAGTTTTGTCTGTCAAGCAGGACAGGCATTTTAGTTCAACGTTGACCAGCACAATGAGCGACGAAGATACAGCACAAGATGACGATTTTGTGACCCGCTATTCTATCCAACTTCATGTAAATTTGGTCTGGCTGTCACAGGTCTACTCTATCTAACGACAGATGTCAATAGTGGACTATTTCTCTTTAATACTACTAATTAACTAAACATTGAGGAAAATACTAATGTTAGATATTGATGAAATGAGTTTAAAAGAAATACACGAACTCCTACACACAGTAGGATACGGTCATCTGGGCTGCATACACGAAGGTAAGCCCTACGTGATACCCATGAATTATTATCTCGAAGCAGAGGACATTTACCTGTTTACGACGATCGGCATGAAGACTCACGATTTTGATGCAAATCCCGAAATTTGTTTGCAGGTTGAAGAAATACGCGAGCCGCTTCATTGGCGCAGTGCGATCGTCAATGGTCGAGCTTTGCGTGTGACTGAGCAAGCAGATATCGATCGGGTAATGCACCTCCTCAAAGAGCGCAATCCCATGCTGTCACCTGCGATCAATCGCACCTGGATCGATAGTCAGGGGCGTTCCGAGGCGATCGCAATTTACCGCATTGATGCGAGTGAGATGAGCGGGCGCACGACTGATGGAGTCAGCAGTCGCTAACAACCGAGATATTTCAGAGGAAAAACAAATATGGTTGCGACTTTCGATCGCAATACTGCGGTTGGCTGATCCGAGCAAAATGCGATCGCCCGACTCAAAGACGACGGCTACAACCAACTCCCCTCGGCTGAGTCGCGCAATCTGTGATCGATACGCCTGGAACAGCATTCAAGATCCGATCTTTATTTTACTCGTCGGCGGTGGTGTGGTTCAGGGAGATTTTTTAGTGCTCGCGGAGGACGATCGCGTGTCTGCGGATGCGATCGTCCTCCGCGAGCTCAAATCTCTCAACCGATGAGTCCTTGCTCGTCGCGCCTGGGCCGTGGAAACTTTAGGTTCCGCAACTGTTTTGTGCGTGGATAAAACGGGGACATTGACTCAGAATCAGATGGCTGTGCAGCATTTTTCAGCCTACAGCCAGCCAGAAAACTTTCAGCCTTACGATTTGGGATTGCATTCATCAGAGGCACTCCCAGAAGCAGTTTATCAATTAGTTGAGTTCTGTATTCTGGCAAGCCAAAGAGAGCCGTTCGATCCGATGGAAAAAGCGTTTAAGGAATTGGGCGATCGCCCTGTGGCGCATACCGAACATTTGTACACCGATTGGCAACTGTTGCGAGAATATCCGCTGTCACCCGATTTATTGATACCGAACTTTTTTCTGGTATGATTTTAAATTATGGGAACGGGAGTTTTGAATTGCAAATTATTGTTGAAGGCTGGCGTTTTATTTATCATTCCTATTGCGTAGCGAATCAATTTCAACTACTAGAAATGCTCGTAGGCGCAAGCCGGGGCGTAAGCCATCGCCCGCCAGGACAAATTGAGCTTTTTCACCGCGATATGCCCTACATTGACCCAGCTTGGGAGACAAAAGTTAGTTTGTTCGATCGCCCAAATGACACATTACTCCGCAGCATTCCGAGTCCTGCGGAAAATCAGTCAGCCGATGTTACCCTGCGAATGCACTGCCCGTGGGACTTTTCAGCATCCAGCAGCGCCGAAACTTGGGTATTTGCAGCCACAGAATGGGGGATTATTACCAGTACAGTATTGCAGGCGATCGGCGTTAGGTCGATCGCCCAAACTCCGGTTAATTCAGAAGTAAAGATTATTACACCATCGGCGTGGTCAAAAGCCGGCTTAATTCGTAGTGGTGTTGAGGGCGATCGCATTGCTGTCGTACCTTTGGGAGTCGATCCTCAGATTTATTATCCTCTCTCGGGCGATCGGCGTCAATTGCTGCGCGAAAGTTTCGGTTGGTCAAACTATTTTATATTTTTAAACATCGGAGGACAAACCGATCGCAAAGGGATTCGTCCTTTGTTAAAAGCCTTCGCGGCGGTAGTTGACAAATATCCAGATGCCAGATTAGTTTTAAAAGGTTCTGAACTACTTTATCCGTCCAGAGACGAGATTGCCGAAGCCTGCCGAGTTGTGCTCGACGATGCGGAAAGAGCGAGAGTTTTACCGAGATTAATTTATACTGGCAGTCAGCTATCTTTTGCTCAAATAGCGGAGTTTTACCAAGCAGCAGATGCTTATGTTTCTCCTTATTTGGCGGAAGGTTTTAATCTGCCGGTGTTGGAAGCTGTGGCTTGCGGTTTACCCGTGATTTGTACGGCGGGTGGGCCGACTGACGATTTTACTCGATCGGACTTTGCACTGCGAATCGAAAGTAAATTTACGGCTGTGGTAATTGAGGGGGAAACCTTATTTATGTTAGCTCCTGAGTGGGAACATTTGACTGATTTGATGCAGCGGGCGATCGAGCAGCCTGAAATCGCTGCGAAAGCTAGGGTTGCGGGCCCGGGTTTTGTGGCTGATAATTTTACTTGGAGGCGATCGGTCGATCGGCTGCTTGAGGTTATGGGAGGGAATAAAAAGAGTGAGAAGAAATCTATTTTTGAGCCAATAATTTTGTAGTTTGGGCGTTTCAAGCCCTAGATGGGGAAATAGGTATTTTCCGGCTCAGGAGAGCCCCTTACGCTGATATAAATCTTTTGGGCATTCCAATAACATTGCTTCGCCCATTTTTTTGATTAGATAAGCGACGAATGGCAATCTTTTGGTGATCTGATATAGAGAATTATTCCATTTGATTAACACTCCATAATTTAGGCTTTTCGGGTCTTCCATATATTCTGGGATAATTTCGACAATTTTAAACCCATTCTTCAGGTAAAAGTAGAGTTCTGGGTCGCGAGGTTTACCTGTTTTTCTCAAAGAATAAACATATTTTCCCACAGGAAGGTGCTGGTGCTTCCAATAGCTGGGAATTCGAGAACCCAAATAGACTGACTCTAAGGATTCCCCAAACAATACGATAAAAAGACTCGTTAACACTAGCCGATCCGAGATCTTATTTGCCGCATTTTTGACCACTGATAAATCCACACCAAATGCTATGCTTCCTTTGGAATTATGCGTAGTCAGAAAACCATTTCCCGTCTTGTCAAACCATGATTTATTCTGATGTAAATCTTCTGGTGTGGTTATAATTCCTGTTAATGTTGCCACCATCTTGCCATCTTGGAAAGCACAGTAGAGCAATTCTGGACAAATTAAGAAATGGTGTTGAACTTGAGGAAGAGTCCAAAGATACTGTTGATCGGTTAAATTTCCCCAAACTTCCTCATTGATTCTGACGAAATCAAGAGCCAATCTTTCCCGATCTATACTCATTTTGAGTAAGTCACTTACCCTAGTAATAGAGAATATTGAATTAGTGTTTCGGGTCAATTTCAGTAGTGAATGCAGGAAGGAAGTGTTTTTCATGGTTCAGTCGATCGGCTCTCCTGGGTTTATGGTGTATACGGTATCAAGCACAACTGTTCGTGATTCTGTGATGCCCTCTTCGTCAAGGATATGCGGTTTGCTTATCACCTCAAAATCAGGAGAGCCAGTCGATCGATAATGTTGTTGGTGTTAATTGAAGTAGCGAAGCGTTGCAGGGCGTATGAAACTTAACAAAACCAGATTGCCAACGTCTGCTGTATTTGAGTTGTTATCCCAAATCCATGTTTTGGGTTCCCTTTATTCTTTAGTCGGCGCAGGCCGACTTTGTTTGTATAGAAGCGGTTTCAACCGCCTACCTACTTATGTGAGGGTTAACAGACAGGAATTAAATTTTCGGGCCCTGACTCAGATGAGCAATGCCGGTATCCCGCTGCGGGTGATTCAAGAAATCAGCGGCCACCGCAACCTCGAACAATTGCAGCGGTATTTGGAGGTAGGGCCGGATCAAGTGCGGGGGGCGATCGCCAGTCTTTCGATGCTTTCCTACGCGGGAAAACTTCCATTACCTCACGTACAAGATGAATCGACTGCCGCGCCGTCCGTGCCATTGCCCCCATCGCAACTGTCACACACCCTCGAAAATGAATCGTCCCCTGAAGAAATCCTCGAATAACAGCCGATTGGCATAAGGCGATCGCCCTGCTTTCACACCGCACGCGGGTGCACCTACTTCAACCTGCTTAGGGGAGAATTCAAGAGCGATGTGGCTAAAAATTTAGCTTATGTTCTGACTGTCAATTTTGAGGAATCCCCAACGCCGGTCAGAGGAATCCCCAACTGGGTAATGCGAGTGTGACAGAGATTTTTGGGTGTTTTTACTCACTATTCTCTCGACGGATTCACTTTGGCTCAATCTGTGTATGTGCCAGTTGGAGGGTGCGGAATGTGGGTTAAAAAATCCAATTAATGAGATATACCTGTTAAATTCAACATAATCACACCAATGAAGATTAGGGAAATGGCAATGATTCTAAAAATAGTTATTGGGTCTTTAAAAAATAAAATGCCTCCAATAGTGACAAGAGCAATTCCCAACCCGGAGAAAATTGAATAAGCTATGCTTACGTCTAACTTTTTCATGGCTAAATTCAAAAAGATAAAACTAATGCCATAAAAAATTAGCATCAAAATCGAGGGAACCACTTTTGTGAGACCCTCTGAGAATTTCATATATATAGTGCCTGCTGCTTCTAAAACGACAGAAAGCATTAGATAAATCCAGCTTACAGAATAATGTGGCTTTGGGATTGACATTTTTGTTCCCTGATAGGGTTTTAGGTATTTTCCGGCCGCCCGCTCCAGAAGCCTTGCTGTATTTGGTTTTCAAGGTGCAGTTCCGTGAATCTAAAACAAAAGTACCATTCCAGCCCTAGGCTTGTCAATCCCCAATTTTTCATACTCACTCCAAAAACATTATCCTGTAAAGCTTTCAGACTTTCCGTGAATCATTTTTTCAGGCTAGGGGCATCAAACTCTTGCTGCACATCAGTTTCAGCCGAAAAATTTGATACCCCTATTTTAACACCTACCGACTCACGGAAACTAAGCAAAAAATATTGTGCGATCGGCAGGCACGACCCCACCAATACGTTCAATCTTACCTTGACAGCAGGCGCACAGCGGAAAAAACATAATACTGTCTTCGTTCGGTTTGATGACTTTGTTCAAGCGCGATCGCAACTTAGCATATTGCGTCTCAGTCAAATCAGCACACTCGAACACACTGTACTGCATCCACTGCCCATAAGACTTGAGCATTTTGTGAATCTTTGTCCGCCGCTTATCTTCCGAAATATCGTAAGAAATCAGAATGTGCATATCTAGTACAAAACTAAAGGTGGATACTTGTCAATCTCGCCCATCAAATATTTCGCCAACAGCCGCCCCTGAATCTCAAAAGCCTCTTGATAAGTGCACTTACGTTTTAAAACTGGATGCTTAAACTCAGACTGCTTCTTCTTTTCATACAACTTCAGAAACTCTTTCCGTCCCGTTTCCGACAGTCGCACCACATTACTCAGCGGTTCCACAGTAAAATCATTCGGTGTCAGAATCCGGCGGTTAATCGCGTTCAGAATTACACTGTCAGCCACCAAAGGGCGGAATTCTTCCATCAAATCAAATGCTAAACCGACGCGGCCGTAGCGCTGCACATGAAGGTATCCTAAATAAGGGTCAAATCCCACAATATTAATCGCGCTTTGGACATCGTGACGTAGCAGCGTGTAACCAAAATTAATCAAAGAATTCACCGGATCAGTAGCAGGGCGGTGTCGCGGTTTAAACACAAAGCCTTCCGCCCGAATTAATTGGTTGAAAACCCCGAAATACGCCGCACTCCCAGCACCTTCATGCCCGCGCAAAGAGTTAATGTTGTCAGTTTTGTCAAGTTTGGCGATCGCATTTGAAATCTGAGTAATTGCCGAATCTAATTTTACTTCGGAATGTTCTCGCTGAGTTTGAGATAAACTGGTGCGATAGTTCTTCAATTTCCCCCGAATAAAACCCTGGACAACATGAATAGCTTGCGGAGTTTCCCCCGCCGCTTTCCACTGAGCATTCCGAACGAAAATGTTTTTACTTAATTCCGGTTCCAGCTTACCCAAATAGTGACCAGTATCGGTGATAAAAGTCAGAGGAATTTTCCGCTGAAGCAATTCTGCGATCGCCGCCGGCGAAATAGTCGCCCGTCCCACAATCACCACTCCATCTAAATGAATCAAAGGCACATCCTGTAACGTTTGATTCTTTGCCTTGACATTCAGGCGTTCATCTGTTTTCCCGATAAACACATCATCTTGATTGATATAAAGTGTTCCCATGATTGACTCCAAAAAACGAGGTTTAATTAGCTTCTTGATAGCGCAATACTTTTTCAGCAGCTTGGGGCAAACATTGCTGGTAAAGACTGCAACCCTGACAGCGTTTGCTATAATTTGCTGGAGGAATTTTGCCAGTTTGCAGTAAAATTTGGATAGCGTTGATAGTTGCGATCGCCTCCCGTCTCAACCCCTCAGAAATCTCGACTAATTGCCGCTGATGTGACTGCGCGTAATACACATATCCAGTCGCAATACTTTTCCCAGTCATCTCCTCCAAACAAAGGGCTTGAGCGCAAACCTGCAACTCGTCGTTATCCCATTCGCCCTTGCGCCCGCGCTTGTACTCAACGGGATACAACTCACCATCCGTTGATTCAATCAAATCCGATTTCCCAATCAGCATATACTTTTCAGACTTCAGCCAAATCGCCCGCACCTGCCAAGTTTCGTCGCGGTTGATTTGACTGAGAGTGTGAACGCGATCGTGCAAACTCGTCCCTTCAATGGTATACTGGTTGTCCGCAAATTCTCCCGCGCAAGACATTCGCCAACAGCGGTGAGGACAGTAAGAGTATTGGTTGAGAAGTGCGATCGAAATGTAATCAAAATCGTTCATAATTCCAATAATTTGTGCTAACAAATCTACTCGTTTCTACTCGTTCCCAGGCAGAGCCTGGTAACGCAGATCCGGAGGCTCTGCCTCCAAAATTCCTTCATGAACAAACGAGGCAGAGCCTCTGGATATCGGTTCCCACGCAGAGCCTAGGAACCAGTTAATCGCCGATTTTCTTAACAACAATCCGCCGAGTCATTCCCATTCCCATCGGAGTTTTCCTCCCAACCCCGCAGTAAAGAGCAAAATCCGCCAAAGCATTAACTTGCTTAATCACCAAAGGCTCCACATCACCCAAAATCCGATAGCTAACCTCCCCAACCATCCCCACAAAATTGCTTTCATAGTTAGTCAATTTTTCAGTTTTAATATTGACAAAACTCGAAAAAAGTGCATCCAATGGCAAATTAGGAATCTCAATCCCGCTGTACTTATTCCACCGACTCAGTAGACTATTAAAAACGCAATCCCTAGTCGGAATCACCGAATCGAACTTCCCCTGTCGAAAAGTCGTCGGAGTCGCAAAACTGAAGGCAATTAAGCGATTAGTATCAGAAGCTTGTTCATAAAGTTGAGAGTAAGTACAAGCATTCGCCCAAGCTTGATCTACTTGAGGTGTTCCGAGAATCTTAGTAATCAGCAAATCCGCCGGGCCAAGGTGCCACGGACGGGATGGATTGAGATTCAGCCAAAGATTCGTTAATTTGCCAAATAAACTATCATCAAGCAGTGTAATTCGCCACCAACAGAGGGTATGTTCTGGAATCGATTCTGTGTGTTCCCATTGCAGGGAATGGTGTTTTTTGAAAGGGTATTTTTTTGTTTGTAAAGGGCTGAGAGTGAAGGATTTTTGGGCGGTGGCATCGTGGAGGCGATCGCCGAGTTGTTTGTCAACAGAGCTCACAAGGGTGAGGAAGAGGGCGTGCAGGTGTCTTCCCGTCAGGTATCCGGGGGGAATTGGGGCGATGGGAAGAAGGTTGAGGATGAGGCTGTGCGGCATATTGGTTAATGGTTGATTGTGTTGATTTCTCGTTCCCAGGTAGAACCTGGGAACGCATTTCTAGAGGCTCTGCCTCCTCTTAATCAGCGCGAAAGCGGTATTCCATGCAACCGGGAATTTTGAGTTTGTCAAACTCGTAATATCGCCCTAGCATTTTGACATTTTGAATCAGGCTAACCGGAGGCATATTAACCACATCGTAACTAATCACTTGATGGGAAAACATCACATCTAAAGGATTGAGTAGATAGGGAAAGATTACGTCTGCTTCAGATTGCGATAGTTTGACTTCCTTCTGTTCTACAATTTCGACGGCTGCTTTACTCATCCACTTTCCCAAACGAATCCATTTAGACAGTTTCAGAGACTTCTCTGAGATGATGAAAAACTCAAATTTGCTTTCCGGTGCAATCTCTTTAGTTCTGCCAAAACTGGGGATATTTTTCTGAGTTTTTTCCATTTCTACGTGATAGTTGTTGTTGGCGTATTTCCAAGTGTTGAGAGTGGAGGAGTGAAAGATCGATCGCGCCGGAGTCACATAAATCCCCTGTCGGTTGAGCGCCGTTAAATGCTGCTCATATTTAGGGATTTGTTCGGGACAGAAATAGCGATAGGAATGTTCTTCACCAACGGTGGTGGCATAAATTTCGCTATCCACCAAACCGAGGGCATAACAAAGCGCGTAATTGTGAATTACCGGCTCTGTTTCGTAAAGTCTTCCTATCTCGCGAGTTGCAAAATAAAGGCTATCGTGCAACTCGATTTGACAGCGGTAAATCAAAGTCATGGTTGTTACTCCGCTGCTGTAGATCCTGCCTTACTCTTGATATGCTTCTTCGCGTAAGCTTTAGCCTCGTCATCAGCTTTTTTCAACATCTTTTTGAGTTCATCTTCATTGCCAATAATCGCTTTAACCTCTGTCACTAATGGCGTAAACTTATCCCCAATCAAGTCTTCATGCACGATAAATTCCTCAGACATTAATGTTTGGATAGCAGCGCTAGCAGCCACAATGACATCATCTTCATTGAGAGGGTTGTTGGAATTTAGCTTATCGTCAAGCTGCAATTTGTCGTAAATTGCTTGCGTCCAACGGAGGTTGCTGGTAATTTCGCCGTCGGCAAATACCACACCAATTAACTCATTTCTGACTCTACCCGTGCGGGTGGTTTGAGCGCCATAATGCCGCGTTCTGAGAATGTTGTTGAAAACATACAAAAAACTAGCTTCTGTAGGGTCTTTGAGGGTGACAATGCTAGGAAAGAAAATCTGGGGTTTGATGTGGTCTTGCTGATTGATGCGACTGGTAACTTCGCCCACTTTTGAACCTGATTCACCTTTAGATGCCATTGTGCCATTTTCAAAGGGAGCATTGAGGGTAAAAGTCTCGTGAGATTCGTCAAAAGCGGTAATTGAAAATGCGGTATCAACTACTACTTTTGATTTCTCTGAACCAGAGTCACCGATCGCAAATCCGTAGATAATGCAATCAGGGTTATTCATTGCAAACTTGACATTGTATTCGCAGTCTTCAGCAGTCATAAAACCGTAGTTACGCAACAACTCGCGACCGACTAAACGTTCTGGTGTAGATTGCTTGCGCTTAAACATGGTCAAGCGACTGATCGGTTTTTGGTCTTGAATTCCTGACCTCACCCGCGCTTTATTCAGTTCTCCATCTGTCTGAAATAGGGGATAAGATTCTGTGACTCGTACAGTCAGGAAATGTACATATTTACCCATTGGTTTGTAGGGGATATTAGCGTGGAAAAATTTAGAGTCAACTGTTTTCAAGAAAGGCATGATTTGTGTCCTATGTAAAAATGTTAGATTTCTAGTTTGCGTGTAGCCGATCGAACAAAAGATTCAGCTTTAATCGTCACCTTCTTCCTGAGATACGTCAGGAGATTTGTCATCTCGCGCCCGATTTTCCTTGTCATTTTCTAAACGGTAAAGGAATTCGCAGGTATCTCGAATTAAGTTGATTTGGCGGCCGGCTAAACGAGCGCGATCGCCTGCAAATGATTTCTCAAATACCTCCTCAACAAAGTAGCGAGCAAACTCTAAAATTGCCTCTCGTTCTTCCTCCCGCTTGCTGAAAATCCAGCGCCCTTCAGCAGTAGAAGAGTGAACGCGATCCATGAGTTTTGAAACTTCAGCAGCCACAACTGAAACTAAAGCATTTCCCTGAAAACTTGGATCGGCTTCCAGGATGGTTTTAGAGGCAATATCAATCGGTTTCAGTACAGCATTTGCCTTGGGGTTATATCGCTTATTTGCACGGTAAAATATGCGATACAAATCCGTCAATTTTTGGGGGTGGTTTAAACTTGATGCGGTTGTCACAATCAATCGATCCTCTTCATGATTATAGTTGGCATAGGAGTCAAAGCAAGGGTAAAAATGATAAGCATAAAGCTTAATCTTTTGAATTGACGCCGTTTCATTTTTCTGTTTGCGAACCCACTTATTTAGGTAGCTAAATACATAAAGCGGGCTGGTTTCAAAATCAGTGGCGAGTTCAGTTAATTTTCCCCAGTTGGAGTCATAACCGGACTTCCCTTGTTTTGCATTAACATCAAGGTGAATCGCATAAGCAGCAGTTAAAACATTCAAAGGTGCTGGATAAGATTTGCCGTTTTCTTCCCAACCTTCTAGGATGTAGTCGAGGCGAAAGCGATCGCGCTTCGTCAAAACCCGAAAAGCTTGGGGTACACTGTCAAGAAATACGCTTTCTTCAAATTCCGCACCGTCGTTAAAAGGCGGAATTGGCGACTCGGAAACTACGGTTTTGACATCCAGAATCATCGGGAAGGCAAAAGCTAACCAAGTTGGCATTACCCAAGATTCGGTATCAGTTGCATCTCGGCCGGGGGGAAGCGCCATGAAGTAAAATGTTAGGGGCTGATCTTCGGGATAGGAAAGTTTGAAGGTGCGGTCTTTTCCTGGTTCGATGTTTTCATCTATTAGGAAACTATCGATGCTTTGGTAGCGATCGCGTCCAAAATCGGCTTGCAAATCCTTGCTAATAAAATGATTGCGAATGCTGGTATCAAAGCGGGTTTGGGCAATGCTAGTGTAGGCTTTTTGCAGAAACTTATTTGTTTCTGGGGTGAAGTAATATGTGGGATAAAAATAGAGATAGCGATATTTGCCATCTTCAAATTTTTTGCCCACAGCTTGAGTTTGATTCATTAAAATTTGCCTCAGCATCATTTCCAAACCTGCAATACTAGAAATATTGCGTTTGGCGTTAGAACCTCCCAACATTTGTTTGTTAGTGTAAACTTGAGGGGTGAACAAAACGGCTGATTCCATTTGTTCTGTTACCGTGTAAGCTGAATGGGAAATCGAACAGATTAACTGTCTTCCTCTACCTTGTTTCTTAGCGAGTTGGTAGCGTTCCAACTCATCTAAAAATACGTCACTGGATGCTATGTCCAATGGTGTATTTCCGGGTAACATCACAACCCGCGTTACCCACAGTCGCAAATCATCCCAACCGTCGGGCAATTTGTACTGTGAAAGAATGGGTTTAATCATTTGGGAAATGTGGGCGATCGCCTGTTCGCAAACTTCCCGCACATCCTCAATTCCTGGGTGATGTTCTAGGTATTTTGCTGCTAAATAGTACCATTCGTAAGGAACGCCACCTGTATTGCCTTTTAGCTTAAGTTCTTTGAGGCGTTCATTAATCCGTTGAATTTCTCTCAGGGCTGGCAGATAGTTGGACAGGTTCCAAAATTTAGCAATTTCATCGACAATATCTAGATGAGGTAGTGCGGGTAGTTTTTTGTCTTTCTTACGTGCGGCTTCGATGGCATTAACCTGTTCTCCCCAAATCTTGCGACTTACTAAATCGCCTAGTTCAGCAATCTGGTCAATCCGAATATCGTCGTTAAAATTGAAGTTATAATCAGCAGACAAAACATCCTGACGCTGAAATTTTATCAGATTATCGCTGCGACTTTTGGCGACAGAGTTTTTCCCTATTTTGAGAATGCGTAAAGTAGCATCAACAGCAACTAGCATCAACTCTGACGTATCAAAAAACAGGTTATAATACTCGGCATATTTCATGCCTTTACCATCTCTGCCAAAACCAGTTTGTCGCCGTTGCAATTGTCCGGCGCAGAGTTGTTTAATCTTGCTAACTACCCGTTCTGGCAAGTCTGCAATTGAAATAGCAGGAGCATCCGATCGTGCTAGGTAAATTACACCTGTTGGCAAGTAAAGCAGTGGTTCATAGTAGGTGTAAGCATCGGTATTCAGCGCCGTATGCACTTCCATTAAAGCGTTATTGACGACGTTGGTAAGTACGCCTCTGTTTTCAGCGATGCTGTGATAAGTGAATTTTAATTGCCCGTCACTGAGGCTGTGGATTAATTCGTTTAGTCTGGTATTTTCTGCATCTTGGGGATGTTTGATAATAGATGCTAGGGAATCTGCTAAACAGGTTAAGTCTGAGAGACTGCGGAGTGTACGATCGCGCAACACTGGATTTAACCCAAATTCGGAAAAATTCCAGTTAGTATCCCAACGCCGCTGAGCGTTGTAAGCAAGGCACAGCAAATCGTCTATGTATTCTCGATAAGCATCTGGATCGTCGGGATTGATGAAGCTATCTAGTCCTAACTGTCGCACTTTTTGATCGATAATTTGACGGTGTTCTTCTAGCGGTAACTTGCGACAATCGTTGGGGACATCGGGGAATTTTTCAAAGTCGTGAAGAATAAATCCAGCAATTACTAACCGCCGTTCTTTTTCTCCTACGGAGCGCCGCACGGTGGTATCGAGTTTTTCTAACCGCTGTTCAATTAAATTAGCAGGAAATAATCCATTTAGTAGGTGAGTATTTAGGGACTGATCGCCTGCGTTATCGCGCCTGACGTTCTCTTTTCCTTGTTTGCGATCGAGTTCGTCAAAAAATTTGCCGCCTTTGGCTGTGACACCAATGGCAACTCGCAGCAGATTTGGCAAGACATATTCTGCGAAGTCTCCCATGACGCGATCGCCTGGATTTTGACTCTGAATCGCTTCTCGCAAGAGTTTGAGGGTTAGTAAGTCGCGAGTTTGAGGTTCAATTGTGCGATCGGACGTTTGAAAGTTTGACCCTAATTCTTCATCTTGCAACCAGTCATCATCTGGATCATCCGATCGTTCTGAGTTCAAATTAACTGGGATATCAAATAATGAGAGTTGTTGGTACTCTTCGTCTGGTTTTTGACGTTTTTTAGCCATTTTATGCTTCTAGGGAGTCTATGTTGATACCGAAAACAGATTATTCATTGCAAATAGCATCTCCATCTTGAGAAAAAGGATTTACTAGACACTCCAATTCAAAAATTTTGTCTGCTCGATCGCGATTAATGCTTCTGAGATAACTATTTTCAGCCTCAAGTGACTCAATCTTAGTCTGTTGATTGTAGATAACAGTTACAAATTGTTGACATTCGCGCATAAACAATGTACTAAGCCGGAATTGATTCAGGTCTTCTGTTAGAGCGCAAAGCAAATGGCGTAGTTGGTCAGCGTCAAGATTTTGCTGGGACATGGGCAGTTCTCCTCGTGGATCACAACACTGTCAGTGTAACACTGCTTAATGAGTAAGCGAGAACCATTTCTTTTTTACCGCCTCCTACCAACCTCAACTTTAAATGTGGCAAGAAAGTAATTTTTGACATTTTCACCTTTATCTGCTATGGTTGCCTCCTGGGAAACTAAAACTGCTTGCAAATGTTTAAGCAAATCCAAGCCC
This sequence comes from Cyanobacteria bacterium OTE_58_metabat_593, assembly GCA_031372825.1. Classification (GTDB taxonomy): domain Bacteria; phylum Cyanobacteriota; class Cyanobacteriia; order Cyanobacteriales; family Microcoleaceae; genus Microcoleus. The sequence continues at coordinate 53,353 of JANMLZ010000106.1, forward strand.
CTATTAGGGATTGAAACCTCGCCTACTCCTTTGTTTGATGCTTTCCCAGCATTGACTTCTGTACAATGTAAACTCCCTATCAGGGCTTGACCTTCTACGCAATCCATATTTCATCCCCCTTACTCTTGAGCCAGTGGGCCAGCGTGTCCACCAACAGGGCCGATTGCCCAAAGGCGATCGAATAAGGTGCAGTCGCATCGTGGATACTGTACCGATCGCAAATCGGATAAATCTGAAAGTGCACCGGCAATTGCAGGCGCGATCGCACTTCAGCCACCGGATAGCGCAGCACATAACAAACCAATGCTTGCTTCTTCAAACGCTTGTTGATTTCCCCGATCCAATAATTCTCAGGTTGCACAACCTCAATCCCCGTCAACACCTGAACTTTCCAAACAGCAGCGTTTTCCTCTAAATTTCCCGAATAAGTAAATTTCCAATTCAGTCTTTCCTCCCGATAACTACGCAACTTCAAAAAAGCAAGACAATGTTTAAATCGACCTTTGGCAATCGGTTGCCCAAGGCGTTCAGATGTCTCGTTCAACATTCGCATAAATGCAGATTCCGTCATCGGTTCGATTTCTAAGTTGCTCAAAATTCCTGGTAAATCGTAAGTTTTAAATTTGTCCGCCTCATGGGAATCGGTTAAATCGCAGATGCCGCATTGCAGGGGACTAGAACCTCGAAAACTGCTAGCATCTTCAACTATCGGATTTCCTGTCTTATTTCCCGATCGCTCTTGCCACTCTTTGCCCCACTGTTTAATATTACCGGCCACTTTCCCCAAGCTAGTTTTAAATACTTTTTGAGCAGCTTCCTGAAAAGCCTTCTGACTTGCTGCGTACTGCTGTTTAATTGTCCTGTGCCCTAATTCCCAACAAATTTGAACAGACTGCACCGCACCCCACCGCGAATAATATCCCTCAAAATTGTTGATTTGGCGGTAGTTTTCGCGAATTTGTTGATAGAAAAAAGGACGATCGTAAATTCCACTAGACTCTAAAGTGGCAGTATCGCCTGCAAACAAGCGTTCAACTAAGAAATTAGGGATGAGTGCGATGGCTGTGAAATTTTTAAACTGAATAAACTCTCCATTTCGATCGCACCCATCGTGTCGGCCCAACCTTCCCAACCTTTGGATGAAGTTGCCCGCATCGGCGGATTCAAAAATTAGCAAATTGATTTTGAAGTCTACCCCGACATCAATGGTGCTAGTACCAAGAACTAAGTCTGACGAGAGCGATCGCTCTTTTTCCGTCTTTCCCGATAACCCGGTATTTTCGCCAACAACTAAACCGTGAGGCGCGAACAATTCCCGAAAAAATGGTGTCAGCCGCTTGACAGCAGCAATTGAATTCAGAATAATCGCTCCTTTACTTCCCGGATTGTGTTTAAAGTGAGTCAGGATGAGATTTGCGCTGTCTTTTAGCCAAGTTTCAGAAGCTTTTGAACTGGGTTCTAGGGAAATAAAAGTCAGCGTACTTTCCCTCAATATCTGCCGCCAGCAGTCTGTTTTCAACTGTTCGATTTCAGCAGGGCGATCGGGAAACCGATATTTGCTTTCTTTTAAAGGATCGATACTTTGACAGCGAAACCCTGCTGTTTCTAGTCTGCTAATTAATTGCTCGTCTGGAGTTGCTGACAGAAATACAAACTTTTTCCGGCGGTTTGTATGACGAATTAATAACAGGGTATTGATGACGCTGGCAGTTTGAGGAGCCGCAAAAACATGAAATTCATCAAAAATGAATAGGTCAAAATCTTTGTCGATTCGACCCCACAGTTTATCGGGGCTATCTTCAGAGCTTAAATACGCTCCTCGGTGCAGATGGTGCAAGATATCAGGATTAGTTAATAAAATCTCTGATTGACTTGTGCGAGATGCGATCGCGGCTGCTTTTCTCAGTTTTTCATTTTCTGCATAGATTTCTAATTCCGAGCCGCTGAGTCGCACCACACGGGGTTGATGATCGGGCTGAAATTGTTCGATATAGCGTTTAATTTGAGTCTCCTGATCTCGCGCCAATTCATTCGTAGGATATAGCGCCACTGCACAACAATTTGTCTGCAATGTTTCTAACAAAGCGGCTAAACTTTTGCCATCGCTAGTGATAGCTGAGTTTAAAATGACATCAATATTCGGATCGCGAATTGCCTTTAAAGTTTCGAGTTGATGCCAAGAAAGTGTCCAATTTTCCGGTAATTTGACTCCCTTGGGAATTTCCGCAGCGGGACAGGAGTAAACGGATTTGAGGGTAATCTGGTAATCGGACATATGCTGAATCTGTGTCCGTAGAAAGTGGATATTTCCCATATTGACACCGACAATAGAGATTATCAAGCCTGTACAATGAGAAAGTGTCCGTACATTTATGAGTCGCAAAGGTCAATCGATCACTCTGTCGGTTTCTGAACGAGATAAAGCGCAGTTGGAAGCCTTGGCCCAAGAATTCGGGAAGACGTGGGGCGATCGCCCGAACATATCCAAACTGATAGAAGCGATCGCCCGCCGCCAACTGACGATCGCCCCCAACCACGACTGGCCCCAAACCCGCATCCAAGCCCTAGACATCGCCCGACAGCAATTGCTTGACTTGGGCAAAATCGATGAAGCGCTGGCAATTGCCCAATTATTGAGCTCGCGCAGCGAACTAACTCTCCCCTTCCGGGCCGAAATCGAGGCGTTTTTGAGCAACCCTTTACCTGCTTGGCGGCAAAAAATCGATAGCTTCATCCACAGACAGCAACCATTTCGCCTTTCCTATCGAGATGCAGCCGATCGCCTTTGGAATTACACAGTCTTGCACGCTCGGATTGTCCCTATTGAAAAGCGACAGTATTTAATGTGTCGCTGCGAGGAATCTGAGGGAAATCAAGACGTACCGGGACTCGAACATAATTGGACGCTACTACTCGATCGTATTGAAGATGCTGCGGTGATTTCGGTCGATCGACCTTGGCTGCCAGATTTAGCCAGGATTCCCGTAGAATTTCATTTATCCGGCAGACTTGCCTTTAACTACAGGCGCAAGCAAGGCGATGTGGAAGTCAGCGACTTAGAAGGCGATCCGCCAATTAGACGAGTGATTCGGAATATCTCCAATACCTTCTGGTTTTTTCGCGAAATTACCCCATATTGGGAAGATTGCGCGATCGTGTCTCCAGACAGTGTGCGCGATCGCTTCCAACAAAAACTGATCGCCCTTTGCCGTCAGTACAACCTGGAAATCCGAGATTAGAGGACATGGAAATACCGTTTACCTAGCAAAATAGTCACAAACAAAAGCAGCCTTTAAAGGCTGCTTTCACAAAAAAACAGTTGTTCATTTGTCTCGCCAAGATATTCTTCTAAAGTAATCGACTCAAAAGAACTTAAACTTTCTAGATAGTCTGTCATAAAATCCAGCTTAGCTAAGACGATCGCAGGCTCAATCTCCTTCATACTCCCCTCCTTTGCAACGCAACCTCGATTTTTTGTCGCAGCTCCTGGCGTAGCAATTCTAATTCTGCATCAGTCATCAAACATTGTTGTTTAAAAGCTTCAAATTGACATGATTCTGTTTCGTAGAGTAAAATTCCATCTCGCGCCACGAAATGAGCAATTAAGGAATTTGTTCGGGAAGTTGTGAAGCAATTTCCTGAAGTTCAGTCAGTGTTGGGGCAATTTGGAGCATAGTTAACTTTTACTGAGCTTCTAGTTCTAAAATTTCCTGCTTAAGTTCATAACACAATTTCCCAAAACTAATGCCGTTTCCCTACGGAAATCCGCGATTAGCCATCCAACAAAAAGCAGCCCGTAACAGGCTGCACATCGAAAAAACCGCTGTTTAGTTGTAGGAGAAAACTTTTAAATCGAATTCAAATTGCCGTTGTTTCAAGTCTCTGGGACTCCGGCGGGGCGATCGGCTGCCAACCAATTCGCACCTTTATCTACCGCTGATTCACCTTACGCTGCTGCTGAAAGTTCGTTGACCATTTTCACTCGGCCTCTGAGCACTGCCCGCAGCAAGCGGTTCACACAGCCTCTATCTTCGTCATTCAGCGACTCGTCGAAGGTGGCGGCCATCAAACCGTAGCGATCGGCTAAAGTCAAAACACCTGTGTCGCTTACAGAAGCGATGATTTCAGAGATAGCGCCGGGGAGGAGTTGTAACGGGTTCATGGCAGTGCGGTTGAATTCGATATGTACATCATCCCCTGGTTTCCCGAAATGAGCGGTGACACCAATGAGGTGACAGAGGTGATTATTTGGGGTGAAAGTAAGTGATACAAATAGAATAAAGTTGTGACTTGCATCACAGTACGATCGCCCGACAGCTCAAAACCTACCTGTGTGGGATGTGCGTATTACACAGGACTTTAAAAAGATTTGGTATGATTTGCCAAGAAAATCTTAACTAAGATCGTAGTTAATACCTAAACCCGTTCAATTCTTACCTCGGTACTGAAATGCTTGATTTTCTCAATCCAATTTTGGGCCGCAAGCCCGATCGTATCAAAGCCAATGTCGAAATCTATACTTGGCAAACCTGTCCCTACTGCATCCGCGCCAAAACGTTGCTGTGGTGGAAAGGCGTAAATTACACCGAATACAAAATTGACGGCGACGACGCGGCGAGAAATGCAATGGCCCAACGCGCTAACGGAGGCCGCAGCGTGCCCCAAGTTTTTATTAACAACCAACACGTCGGCGGCTGCGATGACATTCACAAACTCGACGCAGAAGGACAATTAGATTCGCTGCTAGCTCAAGCACCGGAATGATATAGAGGACACGGCAGTGCCGTGTCCCTACCCGATTAATTGTAGGGACACGGCACTGCCGTCTCCTAATTTCGGCAACTAACTAATAATTCCGATGCTACCGGATTTGATATAACGAGTAGAAGGACTGAAGTCCCGACTACAAACCTTTAGCAAATTTACTTAGGTTATCTTGCCGCCATTTAGCATCGGCACGCCTATCTGTTTGCAATTCTAAGACCCTAATCCCGTTATTTGGTAGAAAACTTAATTTTTCTTTTAACTGCTCCCAATCGTCAATTATCTCATGTTCCACGCCATAAGTTGCACACAACTGAGCAAAGTTGATATGCTGCGGTGTGGCAAAAAACTCTTCAAATGGCGGGTCAAATTTGGCAACGGGCAACATTTCAAAGATGCCACCGCCGTTGTTATTAATTAAAATGATTGTCACATGACCGACAAATTTATTGGTAATTAAAAAACCGTTCGTGTCGTGCAAAAGTGCTAAATCGCCTGTTAACATTATACTGCTTTGATTGCGGTGTGCAACTCCCAAAGCTGTTGATAATGTGCCGTCTATGCCATTAGCCCCGCGATTGACAAAAGGTTTTATTTCTAAGTTATTTGGCTTCCAGAAAAACTCGACATCTCTGACTGGCATACTGTTGGAAATAAATATCGGTGTTCCTGCTGGCAAAATCTGGGAAAGTAGCCAGGAAACTTTGGGTTCGATGATGTTATTAATTGTTGATAGTTTTTGATCTATTGTTTGTCTGACTTGGGTTTCGGTGTTGCGCCAAAGTTGGAGGTATTCGTTTGATGGAGAGGGGAGGGGTAGGCACGGGGGCACTACCCCTACAAAATTCTGGTTTTTCGTTTCATTGTTTGTAGGGGCAATCCCCCCGTGGTTGCCCTGGTATTGAACCCCCCCTAACCCCCCCTTGCTAAGGGGGGGGACATGAAGGGAGATAGCAGTTGCGATATTTTCTGGGGAGGTTCGCAGGTGAATTGTTTTGCCGTGTAGGGGATCGAAATTGTGGTGGCTGGGGTCGATTATGTAGCGTTTTGGTTGGGTTTTTTCTAGCCAGTTTCTTAGTTCTTTGCTTGTGGGCAAGTCTCCGATTTGAATGGCGATTTCTGGGGTTAATTTATCGGCTAGTTCGCGGTTTCGCAGGATTAAATCGTAGGTGGAAATTAGATGGGGGTTGAGTTGGGCGTAGTTTCTGAGTGGGGATAGTCCTTCTGCTAAAACTGGCCAGTTTAATAATTTTGACATTTGGGCGATCGCACTACAATACTTTTCGGCAAATTGAGGCTGTGCAACTCCCGCAATAATTATCCCTCTGCTGCACTTCTGCCATTGTTCTATTCCACTTCCTACTCCCCCCCTTGTAGGGGCGGTGCCCCCGTGCCCGCCCTGGCTGGGGGGGGTAAAGGTTTCTGCAACAATCGGTTCTAATCCTGCAAAGAAATCTTCTGAATCAAATTGTGTTTCTAAAGCTGCTACAGCAATATCTAAAATGGGTATAAGTGGATCGCGAAAGGGGATGTTGAGGTGGACGGGGCCGGGTGTTGGAAATTGCGATCGGTCCCAAGCATACACTAGAGTCTGTCGCAGATAGCCTAACATTGCTATTTCCGCAGAAGGTATGGCTAATTCAACTTGCCAGTTGAGATAATTGCCATACATTTTTACTTGGTCAATCGCTTGTCCAGCATGACAATCCCGGAGTTCTGGAGGTCGATCGGCTGTGAAGATTAGCAACGGAATTCGACTTTCTCTGGCTTCTATGATCGCAGGATAAAAGTTGGCTGCGGCGGTTCCAGATGTACAAATCAGTGCGACGGGTAAATGGGATTTTTTGGCTATTCCTAATGCAAAAAAGCTGGCTGAACGTTCGTCGAGTATGGGAATAGTTTCGATTTGGTTATTTTGAGCAAAGGCTATTGTTAATGGTGCCGATCGCGAACCGGGACAAATCACAGCCGTAGTTAATCCCAACCGCTGTAAAGTCTCTACTAATATTGAAGCCCAGAGGGTATTTGTATTGCGAAAATCTATTGGCATTGCTAAATTTGAGTAGCTCAACTCTGTATGATGCTACGATATTATAGCCAAATAATTGTCAGGATATATTTTTATGATTCTTGAGGCGGTTATGCTGAATGTTAAATCTGGCTGTGAGGGTGATTTTGAGATGGCTTTTAGAACAGCTTCTAGTCTGATAGCATCTATAGATGGATATTTGTCTCACGAACTTCACCGCTGCACAGAAGTTCAAGGAAAGTATCTATTATTGGTGAGATGGGAAAATTTAGAATCTCATACAATTAGATTTAGAAATTCTCCTGAATATCAAGAGTGGAAAAGAATGCTTCACCATTTTTACGATCCTTTTCCCATAGTAGAACATTTTGAGGAAGTGAGAATTAAAGATTAAAATTAAACATTGACTGACGCACTCCCACCAAAGAAACCGGGTTTTTTACCAGCATACTTTTAACTGGTTCCTAGGCTCTGCCTGGGAACCCATATCTAGAGGCTCTGCCTCGCTTTGATTACTGGCAAATAGGAGGCAGAGCCTCCGGATCTGCGTTACTAGGCAGAGCCTAGTAACGAGTCAAAATTAGCTGAATTAGACTAAAGCATTTAAAAGTGGTTGTAATTTGAGCTGAATTTCTGCTAGTTCTTTTTCCGGTTCCGAACCTGCGACAATACCGGCACCAGCATATAGTATAGCCCGATCGCCATTGATTAATGCCGATCGAATCCCGACGGCAAATTCCCCATTCCCACGGGCATCTATCCAGCCGATGGGGGCTGCGTACAAAGATCGATCGCACGTTTCGCAGCGACGAATTTGCTCTAGGGCGATATCTCTCGGTACACCGGCCACCGCTGGGGTTGGATGCAGTTGAGCTAAAATCTTTAATAAATGAATATCAGCCGGAATCTGAGCAGTTATAGGTGTCCACAAATGCTGAATGTTTGATAGTTGTAGAAGTTTGGGAAGTGGGGAAAAATTGGGATTCATGCCCAGTTTAGATAGGCGCTCAACTATAAAATCAATCACAACTTGATGTTCTCTAATATCTTTTTCACTATGCAATAAACCTGTCGCTAAAATCGCATCTTCGGCTTCCGTTTTTCCCCTCGGTGCAGAACCAGCTAAAGCATCTGTTGATAATTGATTATTGTGAATGCTAATCAAGCGTTCGGGACTGGCACCAATAAAGTTTTGACCTTTGCCATTACTGGTTGAAAATACATAGCAACCTGGATAACTAAGGCGTAAGTTGTTCAATGAATCGATGACACTAAAGCTGGTTTCAGAAATCACATTGATTGCTTGGGATAAAACAATCTTACTAAAATATTTAGACTCGATCAATTCTAAGGCAGACTTGACAGATGTTTTAAATTGATTGGCATCGTTTGCTGGAATTTGTTTAAAAGATATCGAGTTATTGATATGATTATTTAATTTAGGGTATTTGCGAGATGCAATTTTATCAAAAGTTTGCCAGATATTTTCAGCTATATTTTTAACATTTATATCTTTTTCTACAAGAGTATTCGCGACGAGGATGCAGCTATCTTGCTGTCGAGAAATCTGCCATTTTGGTAAAAATATGGTAGCGGGGGGAAAGTAAGAATTGTCATAGATGTTCTCATCAAAGAAAGCAAAACTGCAAAAAAAGTGAGGCCCGCTAAATGGTAATCGTTCCGCACCAATGGTAATTGTACTGGCAAGTGTTGAACAAATAAAGTTTTGTGCTAAGGTAAATCGATCGCTTCCGCCTACTGTGAGATGGATTGCTGAATCGAGGGCGGCAATTGCAAAACTTTTGTCTGGAATAGAATCTGTTTTTTCAAAGTAAAAGTGCCGCTGACAAGGTTCGGAAATCTCTTGCAGTACAGCTAGCGGATCGAGGGTATAAATCTCATGAGAAATACTAACTATTTTTGTGCGATCTTTTTCGGTTAAAGACTGCTGGCAATTTAACAGAAACTGATGCAGTTGATTGCGGTCTTGCAAAAGATTAGCACGGTGCGGTATTACTGTCATTAAATCGAGAATAGCAAATTTGTCAGCAAGAGTGCGAGTTTGTCTCGCTAGAACCCCTATTTCGATCTAAGCACGCCAGGGCGATCGCCAAACATCACTTTTCACGTTTTCTTCTACAAGTGGGCTCTGTTGCGGGAAAAACAGATGCTAGGTCGTTAGCGCAGCCCGCCCCTACGGGGGCTACGCCAACGAAGAGGATCGCACGAAACATTTAGACACAAAACTTTATAGATCGATCGCCTCAGTGTCACCAAAAGTCGTGAAGCGTAGCTATCCCGTAGGGAATCGCCCCCAAAGACGTTTACAGACGGATCTTCCACAGTTTTAGTGGCCCCACAGCCCTTGAATTGATGCCTCGCACGCACTCAAACTGATACGGAGTACAGCTACTGAACCAATAAAATTGTAAAATTACTAGACTGCTATTAATTGAATCAATTTTGTATAATGACAACACAGTTAATTGAACGTCCAAATAGTAAATTGTGGCTAGCGGCAATCAAGCCACCCATGTACAGCGTTGCTGTGATTCCTATTTCAGTAGGAACAGCAATTGCCTTTGCCGAAACTAAAACGATTAATTCGTCAATATTTTCGACTTTTTTAATGTCAGCCATTTTAATTATAGCATGGCTAAATCTCACTAATGATGTATTTGACTCGGAAACTGGGATAGATAAAAACAAAGCACATTCCTTAGTTAATCTCACCGGAAATAAAGCTTTGATTTTCTGGTTAGCTAATTTATTTTTAGCTTTGGGAGTGTCAGGAATCTGCGCTATTTCCTGGTGGAAACAAGACCCAACAGTCATTTTGCTAGTAGTTTTGTGTTGCGCCCTCGGCTACACTTATCAAGGGCCACCTTTTCGTTTAGGCTATCAGGGTTTAGGCGAGTTTATCTGCTTTTTTACCTTCGGCCCGCTAGCACTTGCTGCTGCTTATTACAGTCAAACTCAAACTTGGTCTGCGACTAATTTTGCGGCTTCGATTATCGTGGGAATTACTACCAGTATCATCTTATTTTGTTCGCACTTTCATCAAGTTGCGGATGATGTGGCTGCGGGGAAAAAATCACCAATTGTCCGACTTGGTACAAAGAAAGGTGCACAGTTGTTGCAGTGGTTGTGTGGCAGTATTTATGCTTTGACTGTGCTGTTTGTGCTGTTGCGAATATTCCCAATTTGGACGCTGTTGATTTTTGGGAGTGTGTTTTTTGCGATCGACCTTTGCCGCCATGTCACAGACTATCACGACCAACCAGCCAAAGTCAGCAACTCTAAGTTTATCGCAGTCACCCTCCATTTTTCAAGCGGTTTGCTGCTGGCATTGGGGTTTGTTTTGTAGATTGTGCGATCGTCCATAATTTCGGTAAAATAGAAGTATGGTTCGTAGTGAGGACTTTAGTCCTGTCTCTAATATTTTAGTCAAGCAGGACTAAAGTCCTTACTACAAACTTTGATCTTGAATCACCAACAAGGAGAAGCAAATCATGAGTACGCCAGTAGAAATTAGCCCAATCCTAACTCTCGAAGAAATTTATAGTCTGTATCCTGATGAGTGGGTGCTAATTGCTTACACTGAATTGGATGAGGATTTGAGTGTAATTCGAGGTGCAGTTTTAGCCCATGCAATAGAACGCGATGACATTTACAGTAAGCTGTCATTAAGAAATGGAAAATCGGTGGCAATAGAATACACTGGCTCTATACCTGATAACATAGTAATGATATTGTAAAAATAGGAGCTTAATAGTGTAAATGAACGAATCTAAAAGTTATCAATTTCACTATTCTTTAACTGGCAACAAAAATCAGCAACTAATTTTATTACTCCACGGATTCACGGGCGACAGTCAAGATTTTAACAGCGTCATTTCCTTACTATCTCAAAGTTATTGCTGTTTAGCAGTTGACCTTCCCGGCCACGGAAGAACAAGAGTCAGTGGCGACGAAAGTTGCTACAATATGTCAAAGACAGCGCAAGCATTAATCGAGTTATTAAATGATTTACAAATAGACAAATGTTTTTTATTGGGCTATTCAATGGGCGGGCGATTGGCGCTGTACATGACATTGCATTTTCCCGATAGATTCGATCAAGTAGTGCTGGAGTCAGCCTCGCCGGGATTGAAGACAGCAAAAGATCGATCGCACCGCCGGGAATCCGATTTACACATAGCACAAAAACTGGAAAATAGCAACCTTAAAGAATTTTTATATAACTGGTACGATCGACCTTTGTTCCAATCCTTAAAAAAATCTCCCAACTTCGATCGACTCATAGAAGCCCGTTTAGCAAATAATGCGATCGAACTAGCGAAATCCCTCCGCAACATGGGAACCGGCAACCAGCCCTCTCTCTGGGCACAATTAGCGCAAAATCAAATCCCTCTCCTCTTGCTAGTGGGAGAATACGATGATAAATTTACAACTATTAATACTGAAATTGCAAATTTGTGTGCCGCAGCCAGCCTCAAGATTGTACCAAAATCTGGTCACAATATCCATTTTGAAAATATCGGTCAATTTGTCACAGTTGTGAGAGAATTCTATGATTAACAGGACTTACACATGGGGTTCAGAAACCGGGGTTTTTACGACAATATTCGCTGTAGCCCCCAGATTCGGTAAAAACCCGGTTTCTAGGCGCTGCGAAAAGTAAATGCTATATAAATTTGAGTTTCGTACTTATCAGCGAAAATTTAAGCGTCCCTTGCGAACAAGTCACGGAGTTTGGGAGGATCGAGAAGGAATCATCCTCAAACTTACTGGCGAAAACAATCGAATTGGTTGGGGAGAAATTGCGCCTTTGAGTTGGTTTGGTTCCGAAAGTTTTGACCAAGCTTTAGACTTTTGTAGCCAGTTGTCAGGTAATATTTCAGAAGAGACTATTTTCGCTATTTCGGCTGAGTTACCCGCTTGTCAATTTGGCTTTGAGTCAGCATTATCACAGGAGAGAAATGCACCTCCCCCAGCCCCCCCTTGGCAAGGGGGGGAGCAAGATAAGAGAAATTCAGATCCCCCTTGGCAAGAGCAAATTGGAAACTTAATTTATCCTTGCGAAGGCGAGAAAACGCTGAGTCAGTACAGCGGTTTATTGCCAGCGGGAGAAACTGCTTTGTCTGCTTTACAAATGCTTTGGAAACAGGGATTTCGGACGTTTAAATGGAAAATTGGCGTTGCTACAATTGATAAAGAATTACAGATTTTTCAGCAATTAGTAAAAGCAATTCACAATTTGGGAGATGGCAAAAAAGCACTTTTACGATTAGATGCTAACGGCGGACTGAATTACTCGCAAGCTGAAATATGGCTGCAAGCTTGTGATAATGTGTTAGAGATTCCAGACTTTTTCGTAAGTGTTGAATTTTTAGAACAACCATTACCTATCACACAATTTGATAAAATGCTAGCATTAAGTGCTGTGTACAAAACTCCGATCGCGCTAGATGAGTCAGTCGCCAAGTTCGATCGCATCCAAGAATGCTACAATCAAGGCTGGCGCGGAATCTTCGTCATCAAACCAGCCATCTGCGGTTCCCCATCCCAACTACGGAAGTTTTGTCAAACCCACAATATAGATGCTGTTTTCTCGTCTGTATTTGAAACCCAAATCGGCAGACAAGCAGCATTGAATTTAGCAACAGAATTATCTCTTAATTCTAGAGCACTAGGCTTCGGTACCGATGACTGGTTTGACGATAATCAAGATATCTGGTTACAGCATCTATGGCAAAAAATTTAACAACAAATATTCTGGGTATCGCATCCAGATTTCCGGATAATTGGCTGATGGGTGGTGATAGTTGCGAAATTGGTCGGATTGTCGATCGCACATTTCAGCAATTAACCCAAAATCAACCACCGCAAACACCACAAACAATCTTCATAGCAGAACCAGAACCCATACAATTCATTGCCAGTTTCATCGCAGCTTGTGCCACCAAATCCCAGATTTTTCTCTGCAATCCCAACTGGGTAAAATCAGAATGGCAACAAGTTTTCGATTTAGTCAAACCAGACATAATCTTAGGACAAGTTGCTGAGTTAGAAGAAAGGTTTCCCTTTCTTACAGTCCGCGAAGGCGGACTTTGTTCGTGTAGCAGCGAATTCCATTCGCCGGAATTCCATTCGCCGGAATTCCTGGAAATTAACCAATTACCATCAATAATGATTCCTACTGGCGGTTCGTCGGGCAAAATCCGTTTTGCCATCCATACTTGGGAAACACTCACTGCATCAGTCCAAGGTTTCCAACAATATTTTGAACTTGACAAAATTAACTCATTTTGTGTCTTGCCATTATACCACGTCAGCGGCTTAATGCAATTTATGCGATCGTTTACGACGGGAGGCAAATTGGCAATTCGGTCGTTCAAAGCACTCGAATCTGGCGAAAAATTCGATATCAAACCAGAAAAGTTTTTTATTTCCTTAGTTCCTACTCAACTGCAACGGCTGCTGCAAAACCCAGATACAGCTAATTGGCTTGGACGGTTTCATGCCGTACTTTTGGGCGGTGCTCCTGCTTGGCCGGAACTTTTAGAAACAGCTAGAAACTATCAAATTAAATTAGCGCCGAGTTACGGCATGACAGAAACTGCCTCGCAAATTGCTACACTAAAACCGGAAGATTTTCTGGCTGGAAATAATAGTTCCGGTCAAGTTTTACCCCACGCTAAAATAACTATTCGCAGTGCAAAAGGCGAGATTTTATGCTATAATAAGATTGGAAATATTCTGGTAAGTGCAAAATCTTTGGCCTTGGGTTATTATCCTGATAATTTTGGCGATAGCGAATACTTGCAATTAGACGATTTGGGATTTTTTGATGAAAACAACTACTTAAATATTGTCGGACGCAGCGGCGATAAAATTATTACTGGTGGCGAAAACGTATTTCCTGCGGAAGTAGAAGCCGCCATTAGGACGACTAATTTAGTTGCTGATGTTGCTGTAATTGGTTTGCTAGATAAAGATTGGGGTCAAGTAGTAACAGCGATTTACGTCCCCACAAATTCCGCAGTTACTGTCACAGATTTACAAGCAGCAATCACAGATAAATTAAGCAAGTTTAAGCAGCCTAAAAATTGGGTTGTCGTCGAACAATTACCTCGAAATTCTCAAGGAAAAGTCAATCGAGACCAATTACAAAAAATCGCCATAAAATTTCAATAATTATTAGGTAATGACAATATATGCAGAATGCAGAATGTTTTATGCTTATTTCCAACTTCTGAAAACAGTCAACAGTCAACACTCAACAGTTAACAGTTAACAGTCAACTGACTAATTACTCCACACCTAACAGCCTTCTCTTCCTCTCTGCTTCTTGTCTTTGAACGTCCACAAACTTCAACATTCGGTAAAGTACCTCTATCTGCGGCAAATTAATACCTGCTTGCTGCGCCACCCGTATCGGATTACCAAAAATCGCCTCAACTTCCAGGGGACGAGATTCATCGTAATCGATTTTCATGCTGGTGCGGTAAGGCTTCATTTTGTGAGTGTATTCCAGCATATGCGGGATAAAGTCATCGGGAATAATCCGATCGCAACTTTTGGCCCCCGCTATCACTTCCCCCATGATTTGCTCGACTAAAATCAGAGTATCGGGATTAGCCATCAGTTCGTCTGTTCTCGCACCTAACACTACAGACAGCCCATTATAAGGAATATTCCAAACCAGCTTTTTCCACCTCGATAATAGTAAATCTTCGCTCATTTTTATGGGAATTTTAGCGCGTTGAAAATCCCTAGCAATTTGGTGCAATCTATCAGTGATACCGATGAACTTGTAGTCTTGGGCATATTCGCCCAGCGTGATCTCACCATAATCTAAGTGGCAGATGTGACCAGGACTAACTTTATAAGAACAGAGAAAACACAGCCCGCCAACTACTCGTTCTGCACCGACAATTTGAGCTACTTCCGGTTCGGTATCTAATCCGTTTTGCAATACTAGAACCGTGCCGTTATCTTTTAATAAAGGAGGCAAAATTTTGGGCAATAAGTGATTTTGAGTTGTTTTCAGCGCTACAATTACTACGTCGCATTGAGGCATTTTACGCGCGTCGTGGTAGGCGCGGACTTGCGGGAGGGTGAAGTCGCCTTCGGGAGACTCGACAATTAAGCCATGTTTTTTGACGCGATCGTAATCACTGCGAAGCAAAAAATTGACTTCTAAACCAGCTTTTTGCAGTCTAGCACCGTAGAATCCACCTAAAGCTCCTGTACCGACTATGGCATAATTGCGATTTGGCATAATATCAAAAAGTCAGAACAAATCATCAACTCAACAGACATTTGACTGTCATCCTCTGTTATTCTTAAAAGCTAGAAGCAATCGGAAATCTCAAGTCTAAAATTGCCTCAGCCATTGCATCAATTCTTCAGATAGCTGTTTTCTAGTTCTGCTAACTGCATCGATGCAGACGTGCTTAGTAAGAGCTTTCGCCGCACTTTTTCCTGCAACTTCGCCAGAAAATACTTGATAGGCAATTTCAAATTCATCGCCAGTAACCTGTCTGGGCATTAACTGAATTATCAGTCGATCGCCCGGAAACATGGGACGATAAAAATCTACACTAGCATGAATTATCGGAAAAGCAACCTCGGGATTGCTAAAAAATCCTTTGAGATTGATTCCCGAGGCTGCTAGAGATGTCTCGTAAGCTTCGTGACACATCGCCAAAACGTTAGCAAAGTAAACGACTCCAGCAGCATCGGTATCTTGAAAGCGCACAGTGCGGGTGTAAGTAAAAGACATTTAAAGCCGTTTTGAGTTTTGACAGTCTTGGACGCAGAAACCGGGTTTTTGTTTTTGTCTGAGTGTCGCAATATCTCTAGGAATGTTATGAGTTTTGAGCTAAAAATATTGTTTTGATTCCATTCAAAACTCATAACTCTTTCCCTCGGGCTGATTTTTTAACCTTTGTTTTTAATCAACATCACGTCTATAATCTTGAGTGCAACTTCTTCGGAAAGCTCCAATGCACCGTAAAGATCGTTCAAAAGTTGTTCTTCTTCTTCTGAAACCTCGCCATCTGCTAAAGCGATATCAGTTGTCACAGCAAAAACTGTTTCTTTAAGTTCGTCGGGAAGTGTTACCAAAGCCGCATTAAACAGTACCTCAGCTCCTTGCCGTTGCAGAATCATCAGTAGCCGATCGAGCATTTTTCTCATCACGTCATCTGGATAGCTGCGGAACAGTTGCATCCGAGATAGCGTCATGCTGATCGCTTTACTTTCGCTGTCATTGATGTAACCGTCGGCTGCTACGGCAATTAGGGCGATCGCCGCAAATGCTTCCGCAGGCCCTAATGTTACGTCCGTTTGTTGGCGAATCTGCGATACTTTATCAAATAAACCCATGATATTTTCCTCATTATTTAGTGGTGGATTTATGGATTCCCGAAGGTTCTGGCTTGGGAGTTTTTTTTGGATCTAGACAATTATATCAAATCTTGTTAGTTATTTATTATCGATAAAATTATGAAAAAATTAAGAATTTTTGTTGCGCCCTCCGGTGTTGGGAAGGCGGGTTTATTCAGAGCCTTAATTGCCTTCCCATATCTCAGGTAAAACCCGTACTCCCAGCCCAGGATATCTACTTGTCAAACAGAGCTAAATCTGATTTTAGGAAATCAACAAACTGCCGTGCAGTTCTGCCCGATCGCCCATTGCGACGAGTTGCCCATTCTTTAGCCCGGTGTTCCAAATCCTCAGCAGCGAGTTTGATTCCAGCAAGTTCTGCCAGATGTCGAACAATTGTTAAATAAGTGTTTTGATCCGCAGGTTCAAAAGTTAAAGTCAAGCCAAAGCGATCGCTAAATGAAAGTTTTTCCTGTACAGTATCCCAAGCGTGAATTTCATCTCCCTCGCTGGGGCGAGGCCTGTCGTCAAAAAACTCTCGAATTAAATGCCGCCTGTTAGATGTGGCGTAAACGACTATATTTTGAGGGCGCGCGGTGACATTTCCTTCTAAAACCACTTTCAAGGATTTAAAAGCATCATCATCTTCCTCAAAGGAAAGGTCGTCTACAAAAATAATAAACTTTTGAGGAACTCCGCGCAACTTTTCCACAATTAGCGGCAAATCTTGCAAGTCAGATTTCGATACTTCAATCAAGCGCAAATTGCGATCGCCAAATTCATTTAACAGCGACTTCACCAAAGAAGACTTACCCGAACCGCGACTCCCATACAGCAAGACGTGCAAAGCCGGATAACCTGCCAGCAAAAACTCCGTATTTTTTACCAGAGCATCCCGCTGCCAATCGCAGCAAACCAGCTCTTTCAAATTTATGCGATCGGGATGCGGAATACTCGCCAACTGCCCGGAACGCCACGCAAAAGCGCGATATTCGGCAAACAAACCTGTGCCAAACAGTCGGTAATAAACTGCCAAAGATTCCGCAGCGCCCGACCATTTTTCTAGTTTCTCGTGCAGCGGCAAATCACGTTTTTTTGCTACAGTTTCTGACTGCCAAATCGGAGGTACTGCGTCTAGTTGACCAGCTACCCGCACCCACTTGCTCAACTGTTCGCTGCTGCATTCGTAAATATTTTGCAGCACTTGTAAATCGTGTCGGGCGGCTTCCACCAAAGCCGGGGACAAACTCGCAAAATCTGTTTCCTGAGCTCGGCGAGAAAACGGGTTTTCGTCTTTGAGAATTTCCCAAATCAGAGCATCTTTCCAGTTCAGATTTTGAGCGGCCTGGACTTTGAACCAGTTCCCGTAAGCTACCTGACAGTCCAAACCGCTGGCTTCGCTGTGGTGGAGGGCTTGCAGCAAATCAACAAAAGCTTGACCTGCGGGGCTTTCGAGAACCGATTGATACAGCAGCAGGGATGCTGCGAGGCGCTGGAGGTAACGGATTTGGGCGATCGCACCAGAAGTTAGGGCTGACATAATGGCAATTGTATAACAATTAGATATTCTGACTGGGTTTAATAAATTTTCTAACAATTTGCGACCTTAGTTGCAGGTCGCGCTGTATAAATTTAGAGGCAAAGACTGAAATTTCGAGGATTACAAATGAATTTAGGTACAGCAGCGGCGATCGGCTACGGCATTTTAACACTGGTTGGCGGCATCATGGGTTATATCAAGGCCAAAAGCCAAGCCTCGCTCATTTCTGGGCTGATTAGCGGTTCGCTGCTGATTTTTGCAGGCTCCGCACAACTTATGGGACAAAGTTGGGGTTTGACATTAGCCGCAGCCATCTCCGCTGTTTTAGTAGTAGTTTTTATTTTACGGCTTGTCAAAACTCGCAAGTTCATGCCCGCTGGGATGCTGATTTTAGCTAGTTTGGCGTCTTTGGGGGCGATCGTTTACGAACTCAGCGGTCAATATCAATAGTTAGTTGACTGTTAACTGTTGACTGTTAACTGTTGACTGTTAACTGTTAACTGTTGACTGTTGACTGTTGACTGTTAACTACTGACTACTGCTTGCCTGCTTTCCTGCTTTCCTGTCAACTGCCCAATGCCCAATGCCCAATGCCTAATGACTAATGACTAATGACTAATGACTAATGACTAATGACTAATGACTAATGACTAATGACTAATGACTGCTTCAATATACTGCTGAATTTCCAGGAGTTGCTGCCGTTGGCATTCCATCCAATCTTTCTCCGCCGATCGCTGTTGGGCTGTTTCTTGCTGGTACCGCGCCTGCTTCTCTAAAAAATCATTGTAGAACCTCAGCGCTTTTTCAACTGTTTGAATTGCCAGTTTGATCCGTCGATCAAAAATTTCTAAAATTAAATTATCCATGATTGACCCAATCACTTTACAAGACTCTTCAAAATCGCTCAAACTGATTCCCATCTTGCTTTTGTGAACCAGAGTTTCTACAGGAGCTTTCAGCGTTTCTTTAAAAGTCTTCGCATAAGACTCCGGCAAATATTTCAGAGGTTCAGTAAACTTCGACACAATCTCGCCGCCTATTGATTGGAGTCGCTCTCTAAATCTCGATTGATTTTTGAGGTCGAAGCATTCAATACAAGATTCAATTTTTTCTATATCAATAGACTGTAATTCTTTAAAAATTAAATTTAGCTCATTTTCCACAATTAAAATCACTCGCTCGACCTGGTAATCAACTTCATTCCGAAACTCTTTGTGCAAATTATCTTTTTCAAAAAAACCGATAGTATCTCTTTGAAACACTTGATTGTTTTTATCCAACAAAAACCACTGATTTTTTATTTTTGTAGTCTTGTCGCTCCAGGATTTGCGAACTTTAACAACAGCATCGTATTTACCCTTTTTTCCTAAACTGCGAATTCTCACATCGTATCCGCTTAGTTCGCCAATTTGCTCCCACACCTCAACAGGAGATGCTGAAGCAATTTTCGGCTTGCTATTCCAGACATCCTCAGCCTGAGATACATCTTTGAAACATACCTCAAGTAACCCCTTGAGTCTGAGGGCAGATTGCTTAATTTCCTCAATACAGGGTTCCACATCTAGGCTAAGGCGGGTAGCTGACTGTTTAATCTCCACGGATTTATATTCGTCTGCCAGCAATTGCTCGCTAAACTCGATAATAGCCCCGAATACCTTAAGATACTCATTCATTTCCTTTCATTCCTCCTTTCCCTAAATAGCATACAATACAGAACATCTGCCTTTTTCAATGCAAACTGAGTCATAACATGGATTATCTATTCACCCCTACAACTCAGGCTAGACTCAATACTGGCAAACTCTTACAACCTGCGGGAAAAACAGGAAAATTGTTGCCCGCAGCTAGAGATCCGGTGACAGGGGAGTTTGTGGAGATCGCAAAAATCTTTTATCCATCAACAACTGCAACTCTATACGATCGCGGAGTTCTAGGATTGCTCGCACAGTTAGGCGGAGGTGGGCCCGTACAGCCACTGGTAGCTCCCGTGTACGTGACATTGGTGCCTTTGCAGGTTGCTCAAACTCATCAGGGGTTTCAAAAAATATACAGAATGCTTAACTGTCTGAAAATTAATTTGGCAGTAATGCAGGCGACTGCTGCTGTAATTGGTATTGGCACTGTATCGAGCACAGTTTTGTCAGCAGTAAACTTTGATCAAATATTAAAAATGAGAGAAGAAGCCAAGCACCAAAAGCTAAAAATTAAAGATGGGTTTATCGATCTCAGACACATCCTCAAAGATCGGGGAGTAGAGGTGATTCAGCAGATTTTTAAGGTGGCTCACGACTCTAATTTTGAAATGCACCGTCAGAAACTGGTTAACGGTTACGATATTTTTTCTAAGGCTGTCAAACGCTGCCAGTCAGCCCTGACATTGCCCGATATCAAACTTCGGAATTCCGAAATTAATAGCGGGCGGGATATGTTGTTTCAGGCTTTAAAAATTTATGACAATCCTAGTTTGCTGGAGGGGCTGTGTTCTGCTGGACAGCTCCGGCAAATGGAATGTGTTTGGGCGATCGATTTGGCGATCGGCGTGACGTTTCAGTTGCAGCGGGGCTACGATACGGTGAGTTCGCGCCTGAAAGAACTTCAATCAAAAATCCGTCAAGATATTCTAACTGTTGTTAAAGGATGTCAATCGGAATCAGAACTTGATTTTTTATTTCCAGAAGTTACTAGGATTCTCGGTCACGATCTGAGTGTCATAGAATTTTGGCAAAATGAGATTGATTGGATGCAAACTTTGTCTCCAAAAGAGCAGCACCAGTTAGCTAGTTTAGATAAACTCAGCGGCGATACTTTAAAAAGCAGCGTACACACTACATTTGCGGTATTAGCGGCAGAACCTTCACTTTATGACAATTTAAAGCAAAAGTCTCACTTCCTATCCTTGCGCGACCAGCTAGCCTTCGCTGTGTCGCCGGAACTCCGCCGGGGATACGAGTTTTATGTCAGCCAGCAGGCGATCGCTACTGGCTATCCAGCTTTAGCTGCCTCGAACTGGCAAGAAATATCCGATTTAACTGTGGCTAACCTCTACTACTTTTTTCAAATCCGCGAGGATTCAACTAAAAATTATCCAAGTCAGGACGAATTAGAAACGCCTTCTTGGCACTTTCCCAAAACCTTAAGAAATGAGGTTCATTGCAGTTGACTGTTAACTGTTGACTGTTGACTGTTGACTGTTGAATGTTGACTGTTAACTGTTGACTGTTAACTGACTTATTCATCCTGGACGGAAGAAGACACGGCAGTGCCCAAAGCGTGTCAACTTAAGCCTGAAAGCCCTGAGAAATCTGGTTTTTACCTGAGTCTAGATCCCCCTAAATCCCCCTGGTTGTAGGGGGACTTTGATCGGACTCCTGTCCCCCCCTACAACCAGGGGGGTTAGGGGGGACAAGAGCCTTAATAGTCAAACAGTAGTCTCTGAAGGGGTTTGACGTTAAGTTGACACCTATGGGCAGTGCCGTTTCCCTACCACAAAATAATCATAAGCGTTCGCAAGCGGAGGAGACGGCAATGCCGTTTCCCTACCACAAAATAATCATAAGCGTTCGCGAGAGATGTAACTATCGCCCGATTAATTGTAGGGACACGGCAGTGCCGTCTCCTCTATCATGTCCAAGAGTGCTTATTTCTTCTTCTTTTACCAGAAAGAATTGGTTGAAAGCCGGAACACGAGTGAGGGAGAAATTGAAATCAGACTATTCATTACTCCAATCCTCTTCCTTCCAGGTAGAGGTCGCTCTTAAACTGTCAACTGTCAACTGTTGGAATTACCTCAACCACAACTTAATAGTATTGTCTTTAGAACCGCTAGCAATAGTTTTGCCGTCAGGACTAAAAGTCACCACATAAACCTCATCGGAATGTCCCGTCAAAGTATTCAGCAATTCTCCGGTAGCCAAATCCCAAATTTTAATAGTTTTATCCTTACTCCCGCTGGCAATGAATTTCCCATCCGGGCTGATAGCAACGGAGACAATATCGTCAGAATGTCCCTTGATCGAGCGAATTAAATCTCCTGTTTCAAGATTCCAGATTTTAATACTTTCATCGTAGGAACCGCTAACGATTGTCTTGCCGTCTGGGGTAATAGCAACAGACCTCACTTGGTCGCCATGTCCCTCAATGGTTTTGAGCAACTTTCCGGTTTCTACATCAACAATTGTAATTTTTTTGTCCTTAGAAGCGCTAACCAAGCTTTTGCCATCGGGAGTGAAAGCAACAGAATAAACAAAATCTGTATGGTCAGGTAAATTGTAAATCAAAGCGCCAGTTGTGGCATCCGAAATCTTTGTGGTTTTGTCTCCGCTACCGCTAGCAATCAGTTTTCCGTCGGGGCTAAGGGCGATAGACCAAACAGAAGCAGTGTGGTCAAGAGTGCGAGTTGCTTGTCCTGTTTTTAAATCCCACAACATGACTCTCCAAAAACCAGTTCCGGTTGCAAGTTTCGTACCGGTTGAGTCAAAAGCAACTGACCAAACGGTGGATGAATCTCCTGGAAAAGTGCGGATGGATTTGCCTGTAGCTAAATCCCAAATTTGGATTGTTTTGTCTTTGGAACCGCTGGCTAACATTAAGCCGTCTGGACTGAAAGCAACAGACCCGACTGCATCGGAATGTTGAGCGAAACTTTTGACTTTGGCATTTTTCCACTGCAAACCTGATTGGCACTGTTTTTGTAAGTTTTGAGCGGACGCATAGCTGCTGGAAGTGTTGGCAACTGTTGGTATTTGGCTGATGCAGCCTTCGTAATTGCTGGCTGTATAAAGGGCTTCTATTTGACTGAGTTGTTGGGAGTCTTGCTGCACTCGCTGCTGCGTTTCTTGCCATTTGAGATATCCGTAAATTCCGCCGATCGCACTTAACAGCGCTGCAATTGTTACCCCAGCCAGATAAGGATTGAATTTGCGAGGTTCTTTGGAGACAATTGCTGCGGTAGGGGCGGGCTGCGCTAACGACAAATCTGATTTTCCGTTCAAATTTACCTTCGAGGATACCGCCGAACTTGGCTGCACTTCGAGTTGAGCGCTGCTAGCTGGTGGCGGGTCGGGGTTGGGGTTGCGGTGTCCCTCCAAAACGATGGCAATTGCCTTGTACAATTTGGAGAATAAAGATTTAGGAACGACTAACTCTTCAATTCTCGCCGCATCTTCGTCGGTAAGTCCTAAAACTTGTTGCAAGCGTTTTAATTCGTCGCGAGTTTCCAGAGAAAAGGGATATTCTTGCTGCATGGCTTCTTGCAGTGATTGTTCGTAGCGTTCGCCTTTTTCCCTGTATTTGCGGTAAGGGTTCAATACTTCATCTTCGATCGCGTCTGATTCTTCTGGAAGCAATTCCAAACTAACGCGCAATTCTTCTAATATTCTTCTACCGACGACGGTAATGTCACCGCGACTGCTGCTGCGTCGATCGACTTCTTCGCGATATATTGTCAGTTTGGGAACCCGCGCCCGCGATCGATCGCCAATTTTCCTCAAATCCGCCAAAGCTTCCGCCGCCGACTGATAGCGTTCCCGAAAATCGTAGCGCACCATATTGTCCAAAACATCGGCCAGCGCTTGGGAGCACACAGCTAAATGCCGCCAAACAATTTCGCCTCTATTAGAATTTTTCAAATCCCGCAATTTCGGCAAATCGTAAGCCGGCAAACCCGTCATTGCTTGGATGCCAATCATTCCCAAAGCGTAGATATCACTGTTGAGTTGCGGGTTATATTGAAATTGCTCGATCGGCATATATTCGAGCGTACCAATCCGCACAGTTATCGGCGCTTGTCTTTGGGCGATATGAATCTCTTTCACCGAGCCAAAGTCAATCAAAACTAACTTGTTGTCTGAATAGCGGCGGATTAAATTTGCAGGTTTAATATCTCGGTGAATTACTCCCTGTCCGTGTACAAATACTAAAATTTCTAACAGTTCCTTGAGCAAAGGAATCATTTGTTCTTCTGTTAGAGGTTTACCCGGTACAATCTCGGTTGATAGCGAGTGACCGGCAACAAATGACTCAACTAAGAAAAATTCTTCATTTTCTTCAAAATAAGCGAATAGCTGAGGGATTTGGTCGTGTTGACCGAGCCTTTCTAGAACTTCTGCTTCTTTTTGGAAAAGACGGCGCGTGGTATTAATTAATTTTGGTTCGCTGGTACCGGGACGCAGGTGCTTGACAAAGCACTGCGGTTCTCCCGGACGGCGAATATCTTTGGCCAGATAGGTTTGTCCAAATTCTCCTGTTTCTATGACTTCAATGATTTGATAGCGTCCATCTAAAAGTTGGCTCACCATGATAATAATTTAGTTGCTCCTAGGCATTTGGCATTGGGCATTGGGCATCGGGCATTGGGAATTGGCCAAACAGGGAATTAGCCAAACAGGGAATTGGGAATTGGGAATTGGCCAAACAGGGCATTGGGCATTCGGAATAGTTGCTTTTTCTTCCCTCTCTCCTCTTCCTTCTTCCGACTTCCATCGAACTTCTTCCTTCTTCCGACTTCCATCGGACTTCTTCCTAACATCCGTTAAATCCGTTACATAATCCGTTGCCGAACTTTCCTTATTCTTTGTTCATTATTCCTGACCTCCGCTACATCCGCTCTTACGAATCCGTTGCCGAACTTTCTGACCTCCGCTACATCCCGTACATTGCTCGTTGCCGAACTTCCTTCTACATCTGCCATACTCTATCTTTTCAACATCTGCAAAGCTTGATATCCCAAAAAGAAGAAGCCCAAAGCACCAAGTACCGCTATCGTGTCCGCTAACACATCGACTGTCACAAATTCGCCCATTACAATATCCTCTCTTGACTGATATCTATCTTTGGCTTTTCGGTCGCTGACTGGGTGAGGGGTCTTGCCCCTTGTTGCGGGCGAGCCGAAAGATGCTCACAAATTATAGCGCTTGAGGCGATCGAAATAACTTTTCGGGCGATCGACTAGCTTTTTGTTTTAATATTTTTTAATATTTAAGGAGACAAATCGTGCACCGAAATTTTGAGGTCAGTTCGCTTTGATATTGTTAACCCTGTTAATTTTTTCTCTAATTGTCAGTACAGCCTACACTAAGAATTTGCGCCGATCGGTCAAAAACGCACCTCGAACGGGAACAAGTCCGACTCAACAGTCACCGCAGTCTACTGCTCAGTTCCCTAAAGTTTCGGTAATCGTACCAGCGTACAACGAGGCAGAGAATATTCGGGATTGCGCGATCGCCATTTTGGAGAGTACACGGCTGTCTGTGGACAATGTAGAGGTTTTGATTGTAGACGATCGATCGACAGATGACACGCTGGCGATCGGGCAAACTTTGCAACAACAGCTCAATGACCCCCGCCTCAAAATATTAGCAGGTCAAGCGCGACCTGCCAACCAATATTGGGCGGGCAAAAACTGGGCCTGCGCCCAAGCCGTGCAAATAGCAAGCGGAGACTTCTTATTATTTATCGATGCCGACGTGCGGCTCAAACCGGGGGCGATCGAAACTGCCATTGCAACAGTTGAAACCGAAAAAATAGACTTATTGACCTGTATGCCAGCCCTCGTTTGTGACTGTTTTTCTGAGTGGTTAGTACAGCCGTTAATGTTCAATAACCTAGCAGTTTGCTTCGATTTTACCGCCGTCAACGATCCGACTACAGACAGTGCCTTTGCTGCGGGGCCTGTTATGCTATTTAGGCGATCGGCTTATGATAAAATCGGCGGTCATGCAGCAGTTGCTGCCGAAATTGTCGAAGATGTGGAATTAGCTAGGCGCATCAAACGTGCGGGTTTAAAGCTCACACTTTATGCCGGGTCAAATTTGGCATCCGTGCGGATGTATAGGTCTTGGAGCGCCTTGTGGGAAGGCTGGACAAAGAATCTGTATCTCGGTGCTAATCGCAGTTGGGGCATGATGATTTACATGGCTGCAATCATGTTATTTCTGTATCCGATACCGTGGATCGGATTATTCATTATTCTAAAACAGCTAATTTCCCTCTTCCCTCTTTCTTCCCCCCTTGGGGGGGGCTGGGGGGGGTTGACTTTTTGGGGGTGGCAAGGGGGGGTTCTTCTGGCTTCTTCCTTATTAGCAGTAATAGTAATTTGGCAACAGTACAATTTGCGCCGTTTGGGTGCCGAGATTTCCGATTGTTCGACGAAATACTGGTGGTTGGGAGGTTTGGGAGGAGCGTTAGTGGCCGCAATTGCGATCGGCTCTGCAATTAAAACCGAAACAGGCTGGGGATGGACTTGGCGAGGTAGAGCATTGCAAATTAAGAGTTAATTAAGACTTAAGCATGGAGCCACAGAAACCGGGTTTTTTGCAATTCTCAATAACCCTTGTATGGGCGGGCAGGATGCCCACCCCACAATAAAACTCACTCTTTGTGGAACAGGCCGGAAAGCCTGTTCTTAAGAATGGTGTAAGATGTTCTATACTTCCGCATAAACAAAAGCAGGTACACGCTTATAAGCAGGGGTGCCCGATCGCTTTTCAATCTCAGGGTGAAAAATCACATTAACTTCAGGATAAAACATCAAAGCCGCACCCACACGCACCGCGCCATAAATCACCTCAACATTTGCCATTTTCCCCACATTTCCCTGCACCGTCACCCGCTGATGTTCCTGCAAACCAGCACTTTCTGCATCCGCACGATTCATTAAAATGCAGTTGCGGTGCGGCATTCCCCGGTACTTGTCATCAATTTTGTAGACAACAGTATTGTGCTGAGAATAACTGCGTCCCGTCATCAATGCCACAACTATACCCTGGGTTGATTCCGACACTCCAAACTCTTGCGCTTCCGGTAATTTCAGAACTGGCAAAGGCGCAACAAACATCTTCGCTTTCCCAGACTCAGTAGGGAATTTAGGTTCAGTAAAAATCCGCCCACCGATTGTAAATTCTTCTTTAGTTCGATCGATTGTCCCTAACTTTTCATAGCCCGGAATAGTTTGAGCAATTAGTTGCCGCACGTATTTTGTGTCTTGAAGCAAGCGCCAATGAACGGGATACTCACCGTGAATTCTACTAGCTAACTCCGTCAAAAATTCAACCTCTGGAATTAAATCGGCATTTTTGAGATGAGTTTCACCTTCATCATTCAAGCGCACAAAATTATTCCCAGATTCCACCGTTGTTTTGTGGGGATTTTCAAAGCGATTCAGTACCGGAAGTACAATTGTATTGTGCTTAGCCAAGCCGCTAAAATGCCCTAAATTCGGTTTAGTTGCCAGGTAAATGATGGTTTCAATTTTACCCAAAGCGCGTTTTGCCTGAGTTGAATCTGGGTTCGCCCCATACAAATTACCACCCAGACATAGCAGCGTATCGACTTTGCCCGCATCTGCTGCTTCAATGAGCGATCGAGTTTCATAACCCTTAACGGGACTCAGAGAACGTCCCAATAACTTTTCCAAAGCTTGTTGGATTTCTTTTTTTAGATCCACAGTCACGCCCATAGAGCCGAATCCTTGGACATTTGAGTGTCCTCTCACCGGCATTAATCCAGCCCCTTCTTTGCCGAGATTTCCCGTCATCAAAGCAGTATTGGCAATGCTAAAAACATTATCTACGCCGTTATCGTGTTGAGTAATTCCCATCGCCCAACCGAAGACAACTCGCTTTGAATTGCCGATGATTTTGGCTGCGGCCTCAATTTCTGCTTGTGAAACGCCGCAAGTTTCAGTAATAGTTTCCCAAGAAGTATCACGGGCGTGCTGTACTACTGCTTCCCAGCCTTCTGTATAAGCTTGCAAGTATGCTTCGTCCAACAATCCTTGTTCAATTACAGACTTTTGAATACCAAGAAATAAGGCTGTGTCGCTGCCGGGAATTGGTTGCAAGTAGAGGGAAGAAATATCTGAACCGGGGATGAGCGACTTGACTGGAAATGCCGGAGAACCAAACTTGACTAACCCGATTTCCATCATTGGGTTAATTACAATTATTTTACCGCCTTTCTCGCGAATTTTAATCAATTCGTTCATCAAGCGGGGATGATTGGAGGCAGAATTCGCGCCTGCGAGCACGACACAATCTGCTTGCTTCAAGTTTTCGAGACTCACTACCGAGGTGCGGGTAGCAAACATCTGGTTTAGCCCGGTTGTTGAGGGAGCGTGGCAAAGATCCGAGCAATCTGCTAAGTTATTGGAACCCATGGCGCGCATCATCAATTGCAGCAAAAAAGCCGCCTCGTTGGAAGAACGGCCGGAACTGTAGGATGCTACTCTTTCCGGGGGTTTGCGAAAAGCATCAGCGGCAATTTCATAAACTTCTTGCCACGAAATGCGATCGTAATGCGATTTTCCAGCGCGTAAAATCATCGGAAAACTGAGCCTTCCCAGCCGATCGCATTCCATTGAAGTTAATTGCTGAAGTTGGGTAATACTCTGCTGTTTAAATACTTGAGTTGAGATAGCCGGCTTAATTTCAGCGGAGATTGCTTCCACACTTTTCATGCAGCGTTGAAGTTTTTCGCCCTCTTCATTGGTAAAGCCTCCTTTCTGCCCGCCAGTGCCCCAAGAACAAGATAAACACGCACTTTTGTGCAGCAAAGTTTTCCAAAGTTTCGGGCCTTCCGGGGACAATGTATGTTCTGCCCAATACTCAATTACCGGCAAACCGCCACCTATCTCTGGCGTTTCCTCGTTTTTCTCGTTGAAGGGCGGAATGGGTTGCACATTTTGGGAGTTGGTGTCCATGCGGTTTACCTGTTGTTTAAATTGCGGGTTGCTGCGGCGGGCGAACCGCCAAAAAGGTTAAGCTTGTCAGTCGAATTTTAGCGCAATTTTACTGCCAACACAATTAGCCAATAGATAGATTTGTTTAACCGATCGGTTGAGCAACTAGACAGGCAGACGCGATCGCCTCTTGACAAAAAAAATGTATCTCTTATAATAATTCATAACACTCATATATAAACACTACAAAATGTTAGAACTAGATAAAAGTTATGTAATCGACGAAAATCAGCAGCCAATTGCTGTTCAAATTCCCCTTGAACAATTTGAGAAAATCGAGGAGATTTTGGAAAACTATGGTCTGGCTAAACTTATAGAAGAAACTGAAGGTGATGAGAGATTATCCAAAGAACCAGCACTAAAGTATTATAACTCAATCAAACAAAATAATGTGGCAAGTTGAATATACAAATCGGTTCCTCAAAGAACTAGCTGGTTTACCTGCTGAAATTAGAAGTAGGATATAACCTATAGTTTTTCAATTCTTAGAATCAGACAATCCCTTTGCATTAGGATATCTGGAAAAAATGAAAGGTTATCCAGATAAATATAAAATTCGTGTTGGTGACTACCGTATTGGACTCACAGTTGATGCACCGACAAAAACTTTAATTTGTCAGCGAGTAGCGCACCGCCGAGACATATACAGAATTTTTCCATAAAATTATGTTGATGAGAATTAGCAAAATATAATTATGTATGATTCGCAGCCCGCAACTTACCGCTGTCAATTTTACCGCTTATTCTTATTTAACGCCTGCTTCCCAAACCCAAGACAAAGCATTCGATCGCCCTCAGCGACATTTGGGTCATTCTGCAAATAATCTTCTACCCATTCGCAACTCCTAGCAATAATATTATTCAGTTCCAAATTCTCCAAAGGCCAGAGAATTACAGTCCGATCCCTACTAGCAAAAGCCAGAGTTTTGCTATCAGAACTAAAACTAACACTCAACACCCGATCGCTCGATTCCAAAGCTTTAGATAAAATCGCTTTCTTGCCGTCAAAATTCCATATTTTAACCGTATTTCCCGCACTCGCCGCCGCAATCAACTTGCCATCTGGACTAAAACTCACGCTTTCCACAGTATCGGTATGATCGAGTTTTTCAGTTAAATTTGCCACCTTACCATCAAACCCCCACAAATAAACTTTTTTGTCAGCACAAGCAGCCGCAATAGTCTTGCCGTCTGGACTAAAAATAACATTTTTTACGTTGTCATCGTGGTCGATAGTTTTCAGAATCTTCGCCGATGAACCGTTAAATTGCCAGAGGTAAACTCTCTTTTCTGCGGTAATTTCCACAGCATTTTTTTCCCCACTTTGCTTGTTGTCAGCAGCCGTAGCAGTCGCAATAGTTTTGCCGTCTGGACTGAAACTCACGCTAATTACAGGATTGCTGTGATCGAGTTTTGCCAGCAATGTTGCTTTAGAACCATTCCAGCGCCAGAGGTACAATTTGCGATCGGCACTTGCAGCAGCAATTGTCTTGCCATCTGGACTAAAACTCACGCTTCTAACAACCCCGCTATGGTTCAGAGTATCTAACAGTTTACCATCTAAATTCCAGACTTTCACCGTTTTGTCATTGCTGGCAGAAGCAACAGTTTTATTGTCGGGCGAAATGTTCACCCAGGTAACAGAATCCTTGTGACCTTCTAAGGTTTTGAATAAACTGCCGTCAGCGCGCCAAAGTCTCACCGTTTGGTCGCCGCTAGCAGAAGCAATTGTTTTGCCGTCCGCACTAAAACTGACTTTGTAAACCCAGTCTCCATGTCCCGATAAAATCTTATGCAACGGAGTGCTATTCGGATTCCAAATTTTCACCATTTTGTCTTTGCTTGCGGAAGCTATACTGCCGTCGCCACTGAAACTTACAGCCCTCACGTCGTCTTGATGTCCTCGAAAAGTGCTCAGCAAAGTGCCGCTGCGACTCCAAACTTTCACCGTATCATCTGCACTACCGGTGACAATCTTTTCGCCGTCGCGACTGAAACTCGCGCTAATAACTTGATCGTTATGTCCTTTGATAGTTCTGATTTCCTCACCGTTTCGGTTCCAAATTTTGGCGGTGGTGTCGGCACTGGCTGAGACGAGTTGTTGACTGTTCGGACTGAATTTAACGCTGTAAACAATGTCAGAATGTTTGGTTAATGTTTTGGGGTTGATTTCAAATTTCTGGGTTTTACCTTCTCGGTTCCAAAGTTTGACAGTTTTGTCAGCACTTGCTGAGGCTATTGTTTTGCCATCTGGACTGAAACTGACGCCCAGCACCCAGTCTTTGTGTCCGGTTAAGGTTTGCAGCAATTTTTTGCTTGTCAGGTTCCAGATTTTGATGGTGTTGTCGTGACTCGCGGAAGCTAGGGTTTTGCCGTCTGGGCTGAAGCTGACGCTGGTAACACTTTCGGTATGGCCGGATAAAGTGACAATCGCACTTTTGTCGTTATCTACTTGCCAAATTCTAATTGTACGATCAGCAGAACCAGTAGCGATCGTTTTCCCATCCGGGCTAAAACTAACACTCGTCACAGTATCAGGGTGCTGAAAAGTCTTTAATAACTTACCTTCTTTGCTCCACAACTTAACAGTTTTGTCAGCACTTGCCGAAGCAACTGAATTGCCGTCAGGACTCACACTCACATCCAAAACAGACTTGCCATGCTGCTCAAAACGATTGCGTTCTTGCACCCCAGAAACTGCTTGTCTGAGTCTCTCAGTAATTTGATTTTTAGTATCGACAGGTAGTACCTTACTTTTCAGAGAATCGCGACCTATTTTGATACTATTTTCCAACACTCCCAACTGATTTTTTTCATTAGAAAGCACCAAAGCTTCTGATGCCGAATTCAAGGCATCAGTCCGACTTTTTTCAGCTTCTTGGCGCGCCGTTTCTGCTAATTTTGCTTGCTCGAATCCCATCCATGAAACACCTCCGAGTACCAGCAATCCTAGAATCGCCGCCCGCAATTGCCATCTCCGATTTTGATAAAGTTGAGCTTCCGCTTCGTGCTGTTTGTCTCTGGCTTGACGCTGTTTGTCTCTCGATTCTGACAGCAAAGCATCTAATTCTCTATCTTTACGAATTTGGTCAATTTCATCTCGGTTAATTTGATTTTGCTTTCGCAGTTCGTCAAATTCTGCCTTTTGATCTGATTCCTGTTGCTGGCGGATAAAGCTCACTAAATAATCGTGAACAAGCTGATAAAGCTCTGCCGGTAGTTCTGTCCATCGAAAAACTAAACCAGATTTTACTAATAGTTCTAAGACTAAATCTAACTGATCGGCTTCTGCAAATGTGGCTAAATCTGAGGCTAATTCGGCGCGGGTTTTGAGAGGGCGAATATCATCTTCATCGGTCAGGAAGTACAAAACTCGGCGCGCCACTCCTTCATTTTCCGGGCCGCAATCTTTGATGACTTCTTCGAGAAATCTTTCCACTAACTTTTGTTGCGGATTATTGCCGAGTTCCTGATATTCAGTTAAAGTTCTAATATCCTCTTGTTGCAGTTGATCGCCGACAAGTTGTAGTTCGATCGGGCGGACTTCTCCCAATTCTCCAGCTAAATCCTTGACTAATTCTTCGATCAGCTCGGCTTCTAAATAAAAGTGCGATCGTTCAGTTAAAGTGTGAATTACCGATCGCGCATCCTCCATCGAAAAATTTCCCAAATAAAACAGAATATCTTTGCTGAGAATGTCCGCTAAAATATCATTGTTGATGAATTCTGTAGGGTTTTTGGGTCTAGAAAATTCCAGCAAATGGTGTAGGTAATCTTCCCGCAAAGACAGGACGACTTTTAAATATTTGATTTTCAAACATTCCCGCAAGAAATCAAAAAATATCTGTCTTTCCGCTGGTTCTTTCCAGACGAAAAAGAATTCTTCAAATTGGTCAAATACCAAAACAGTCACGAGATGTTCTGAATTTGTTTGTAACTCGTGGATAATTTTTTCATATTCGATCGCCTGTTTTGCTACGATTACTTCTACAGGCTGTGATTGCTCAATATTATCCCGATATTTCCCAGATTCACCATTATTAAATCCCGAAATCAGACTTGCATTCACTGCGCCTGATTCGGAAATTTCGCGATCGAATATTTCAGCTTTTCCCGCAGACAACTGTCTGGTCAATTCCCGCGGCCAGTTGTTATAAACTTGCAATACTACGGGCAAAACAGTCCGCATTTCGATCTTTTTTTGTTTGAGAGTCGGCACTAATCCCCCAGTGACAATTGAACTTTTACCAACTCCAGATTGACCGTAAATTACTGTTAGTTTATCTGGGGTATTGTTCATCCTGTAGATCAATCGGTTGAGGTCTTGTTCTCTACCGGAAGCAGTAATTTCGTCAGCAATAGTAGCAGCGGTGGCAACAGTTTCGGCGGGATTAATCGTTTCTCTGTGTGGCTGCAATTTTCCGGCGCCAATAAAAGCTCGGAATCGATATGTATGTTCTACCGATCGATAATCTTGCTTAATTTGAAATGCTGCGAGATATTCTCCCCGCTGAAAATAAACTCCTCGCAGCATTTCTAAAACGCGCAAATACAGTTGCGGGTTGTAGCAAGGTTCGGTTTCCGAGCGAGCAATCTCTAAATGGGCGATCGCCTCATCCATCTCACCCAACTGGCTCTCGGCCTCTGCTAAAATCAACAGATACAAGCCCTGATGCTGCGACTTGACAGCAGTTCCGTGTGTCGCTTCTAAATTCGAGTTGAGAACGTCGAGAGCGACTAAAGCCCATTCTTTCGCCCCTTGCCAGTTCTGTTGCTCCAAGGCTACTCTAGCCAAAAAGCCATAATCTTGAGCCAAATTAACTGCTGAATTTTCCATGTTTTGATGTAACCTCCGAGCTTTGATAGCTAAATTCCAGAGTGCATCCCAATCTTCTAAATGCTGCAATACTTCGCCGAGTTGATTGATGAATAGACCAACGGCATCTGACTTTCCGGCGCGTTCTAAAACATCAATACATTGCTGAAAATAATTCTTAGCTTCCGTCCATAAAGGACGGTTGTTGCTGCGGTTTTGTTCTGCTTGGAAGCGGTAGCAAAGACCCATGTGGAATAGCAGAATTCCCTCTAACACCGATGCAGGGTGAACGGTAAATAACAAATCGCTAAATTCTGTTTTTCCTCCAATAAATGCTACTTGATATTTCCAGAAATTGAGACTTTTTTGATATAATTCCAGAGCCGCAGGTATGCGGTGACAAGCATATTCGTGTCGGGCCCGAATAAATTGCAAATTCGCTTCTATAGCTGGTTCTAACCTGATGTTGCAAGTTTGCAAGTCTTGGCTAGCCGACTCTAATTCAGTCAAAGAATTGGCTCCGAGAATGGCAGAATTACTTAAACTGCAATTGCCGCTTTCTAAAATCTTGGAAAAAATGCGATCGGCACTTTTGCCAAGAAAATCCACCAATTCGTCTGGGCCAAGCACAAATTCAACAGTTGTCGTCCAAGTCTCGATATCTGTTACTAACCGAATCAGTTTTTTTAATATCTTGTCTGTCACCCACAGCACCACCGGGAAGGGAAAATTATTCCGAAATTCTTCCCTGACGTAGTTGGTAGAAGTCAGCAGGCGATCGATCGCACTTACCGATTCCAATCCAAACACCATTAAAGCTGGGGGCTGGTGATCCGCCACTTCAGTTTCTATCGTCGTGTAAAGGGTTTTAACAGATGTCGGGAGGAAAATTTCTCGAATCTCGATACCAGAATCTTCCCGCAATTGCCGTACAGTTTCTTCTCTCATCGCACTGTAATTACACCTGAGCAAAATTAGCGAAAATTGCCCCTGAGACATTCTCAAAGTTCGGGAGAGTGTTTGCAGGGAACTATTGTTTTGCTGTGCTGCGGTATCTTGGTGGCAGTGCGAATCAATCATAATTAATATTTGAAATTAGGCTCGGGATAGATGCTTTTGACAGTTGACAGTTGACAGTTGACAGTTGACAGTTGACCCTTCGACTACGCTCAGGGCGACGCAGTTGACAGTTTGAGAGCGACCTCTACCTAAAAGGAAGAGGATTGGAGTAATGAATAGTCTGATTTTTATTTCTCCCTCAAAGGGAGCGGCTTTCAACCAATTATTTCTGGTAAAAAGAAGGAAGTTCGGCAACGTATTATTTAACGGATGTAACGGATTTAAGAAAGTTCGGCAACGGATTTAACGGATAGAAGGAAGTTCGGCAATGGATTGTGTAACGGATTTATTAGACTTCTTGGAAAAATAGTTAGGACGGGCTAGAAGCCCATCCCACAAAAATCTTTTTTCTTGTGGGATGGGCTTTGAGCAGCGTCCCAAAATTTGATTAAAAGGATTTTTGCAAGAGGTCTAGTTTAATTAAAGCATACCCAAAAAATATATACTCTGTTATTCGTATATTCTCAGCAAAATCTACTGGATTTTACTGATTTCTTTTTTACTCCGACAGCGAGAC
>JANMLZ010000110.1:0-65894 GCA_031372825.1 Cyanobacteria bacterium OTE_58_metabat_593
TAAATGGGCCAGATACCGTTTGACAATTTTGGGGAAGTTAGAAAATAGCATTTCAGTTGATTATTCATAATTTATCACTCTGAAATTATACATTGCTCGGCCAATTTTAGCAATTTTCTCCTATCATTCAACACTTCTGTGTAGTTTCCATGCACACCCTACCTTACCACTTAGTTATTAGTAGGGTGCGCAGTGCGCACCTTACCGCTTAGTCATTAGTTATCAGTTAGTAGTTATTAGTCAGATGGCAGAAGGAAGAGGGAAGAATAGCTAGTTTTGCAATCTTACATATTTATTTGCTAGACTAGAGGTTGCGCTCTGTCAATAAACCTTAGATTTATGCACAGGTTATTAACTGGGAAACTGCGGGTAGATTATTTAACAATACCGATCGCCAATCTGCCAGCAAATCTATCCGGTACTAAAATTGTACAGCTTACTGACTTTCACTATGACGGGGTGCGGCTGTCGGAATGGTTGCTATTCGAGGCGATTGCGGCGGCTAATAAAGCTGAACCAGACCTAATATTTTTAACTGGCGATTTTATTACTTACGAACCTGCACCTATTTATGACTTAGTGCAGCGATTGAAAAACTTGCAAAGTCGGGCGGGAGTTTACGCGGTTTTGGGCAATCACGACCATTATTACCCAGGGGCAAAAATAAAGGTTGCTAATGCTTTAAATAGCGTCGGAATTCGGGTTTTGTACAATGAAGTAGTCTATCCTTTGGGGTCTGAATTGGCTTTAGTTGGGCTGGCAGATTTTTGGTCGGGCGATTTTCTTCCTCAACCTGTAATGGCATCAATAAATCAGGCAATTCCTCGAATTGTATTGTCTCACAATCCTGATACTGCTGAAAAGCTGCAAAAATGGCGGATTGATTTGCAGTTTTCTGGGCACACTCACGGCGGTCAAATTGTGATTCCTGGTATCGGGCCTTTGTACGCTTGGGTTAGAAAAATTGGCTATTTGATTCCTCAACCAATACGAAAGTGGATTCCTTATCTGTCGGCTTGCGATCGCGTGGTGATTCACTGGGAATGGGCTAGTGGTTTGCATCAGGTTGGGAGTAATTGGCTATACGTGAATCGTGGTTTGGGAACCTATGCGCCGGGGAGATTATTTTGTCCGCCGGAGGTGACAGTAATTACTTTGATTTGTCAAGATTCGTAGGGGATGATATCAATTCCGGTTGCACTCAAGCGAGATGATTGTTGACTGTTAACTGTTGACTGTTAACTGTTGACTGTTAACTGTTAATCGAAAAATTGACGGGTGATTGACTGTGATAGCAACCGTCAAGATAGTTAGGAGATTCTCGAACGCTGAAACTATTGCTATGGCTGCATTTTACTTCTTCCTTTTTCCGACTTCCATCGGATTTATTGTGTACAATTCCTATTATTTTTAATTGGCTTCTCCAAAGCGATAACCTCTGCCGTAGACTGTGTGAATTAGCACGGATTCGTGCGGGGCTTCTATTTTGCGCCGCAGCAGGCGAATTTGAGCTGCTAATACGTTGCTGCTGGGTTTTTCTGCTTCACTCCATAAATATTTGTGGATTTGTTCGTGTGTTAGCAATTGACCGGGATAGCGCATTAAGTATTCTAGTAACTGACATTCTTTTTCGGATAAGTCAATTGTACGATCGCCCCGATAAGCTAATTGATTGTCGTAGTCTAGCTGTAAATCTGCAACTTGCAGCCGCTGGGCGGCAACATCAGCATCAAAAGTAGGAGGCCGTCGCAGCAAGGCGCGGACTCTGGCTAGCAGTTCTCGCAGTTCAAAAGGCTTGACTAAGTAATCGTCTGCACCAGCATCGAGTCCTTGTACGCGATCGTCTAGGGTATCTTTGGCGGTGAGAAATAGCACTGGTGTATTCCGTCCTTGCGATCGCAATTGCTGACAAATTGCCAGTCCGGTTTGTCTTGGTAGCATCCAATCCAAGATTAGCAAGTCGTAATTTCTCTGCATGGCTAAATTGCTGCCATTTTCTCCGTCAAATGCCACATCAACCATATAACCTTCGCGGGTCAAAACTCGACTCAGAGGGTCAGTCAACTCAACTTCATCATCAACTAAAAGAATCCGCATCCTGATTTAAAATTTGAGATTTGAGGTTAAGTAAACTGAATTATTGGTACATTTTAAAATGTGCAATGCTTTCGGATTTGCTGTAAGCTGCTGCTACCCATTCCTGGATTGCAGGTAGTGCCAAAATCGCATCAGCATAAGCTTTTGCTGATGAATTTAGTTTGACATCGTAGGTAACAAAACGCATAATAACCGGGGCAAACATAGCGTCAACAATTGTGAATTTTCCGAACAGCATATCGCCGCCTGTTCCGAATTTCTCGCGGCATTCGCGCCAGATGGCCAAAATGCGATCGATCTCTGCTTCGACACCGGGAGTCATTCCTTCTCCGGGATAGCGGTTGCGGCAGTCCATCGGCATATTTTCGCGCAAATTTTGGAATCCCGCGTGCATTTCGGCGCAAATGGAACGGGCGTGAGCCCTAGCCGCTACATCAGCCGGCCACAAATCACTAGCAAAGCGTTCAGCAATGTATTCGCAAATTGCTAAAGATTCCCACACTTTTAGATCGCCGTCGATTAAAACTGGCACTTTTCCCGATGGAGAATAGCGCCTAATTTCCTCGTGGGTTGTGGACTCGTCCAAACCAATTCTGACTTCTGCAAATTCCAGTCCAGCTTGTTTCATTGCCAGCCAAGCACGCAGCGACCAAGACGAATAATTTTTGTTGCCGATTACCAGAGTCAGTTTAGTCATATTTTTGCTTTCAGCTATCATCTATTCAGCAGACAATCGTTAAGACAATTAGATTTAAGTAAGTCTAAATATAATATATACACAAACACAATTATTAGCAATACCTAAATTTGTTTTGATATTTGAACCATTTGTGCTATTGTAGTTTAGGAAAAAGCTGTTTCCGCTTAGGCTGCGCTTATCCCCAATCTCAGATTCAGCAATTTACAATTTCAAATCAATATGATTACCGTAGCACTTCCCAAAGGCGGACTGTTAGGAGATAGCATTCGGCTGTTTAAATCGGTTGGATTAGACTTCAGTGCTTTTCTCGATTCCTCTAACCGACAACTTCAAATTTATGACACTACCGGAACTGCAAAAGCTTTGCTAGTAAGGACGCATGACGTGCCGGTTTATGTGGAATACGGTCAAGCTGATTTGGGGATTGCTGGTTATGATGTTTTGCGGGAAAAAAATCCGAAAGTTGCGAATTTAATTGATTTAAAATTTGGCAAGTGTCGGCTGTCTGTGGCGGTGAAGGAATCTAGTTCTTACCGGCGAACGGTGGATTTGCCTCCTCACGGTAGAGTTGCTTCTAAGTTCGTACACTGTGCGAGAGAATATTTTCATAATTTGAATTTGCCGGTGGAAATTGTGCCGCTTTACGGTTCTGTGGAGTTGGGGCCGATTACGGGTATGTCGGAGGCTATTGTGGATTTGGTTTCGACTGGCAAAACTTTGCGGGAAAATGGTTTAGTGGAAATTGATGTTTTGTTTCAAAGTTCGGCTTATTTGATCGGTCATCCTTTGAGTTACCGTTTGAATTCGGGGGGAGTTAATGAGTTAATTGGGAAGTTGAGAGAGCAAGTTTTGACGGCTGTTTGATGGTCTAAAATTAGTAGGGAAACGGCGTTGCCTTTTCCCTGCGAACGAGTGATATCAATAATTCCGGGTTGCATCGGAATTAATATTAGCCGAAATCAGGACACGGCAGTGCCGTTTCCCTACCGCGATTAATTGTAGGGACACGGCACTGCCGTGTCCTCTATATCATTCCGGCGTAGCCGGAATTGATATGATATTTAGCTCATTTCTGAGCTGCTATTTGCAGGTATCAAACCGAGTTTTTCCTGGCAGCGGTTGATATAAAAACTGACGACTGTATCAGCAGGGTTTTGTTCGATTAGTTGCTGAAAATATCCCAATGCGGCGACGAATCTTTCGGATTGCCATCCTTGAATTCCTTTGTCAAATAACACCTGGGTATGCTGCTTTGCTTCGGAGTCGGGACTGGAGGTGGCCCAGATTTCGTAGATTTCGATGGCTTGCTGCTTGCCGCGCGGGGTTACTCGATCGATCCAGCGATAGTAATAGTTGTTGCTGGGCGAATGGTTGTTTGCAACAGTCGCCTCAGAAGTTGAAATCATACTATCTTGTGTTTCTATTTCCAAGTCGCACTTTAATAAGAGATTTTCTTTTGAGTTTGAGTTCGGACTTATGCTATTTAGAAATTCTCTGGCATGAACGATCGCATTTTCGCTAATAATAATTTGGCAGCCGTATATTTTAGTTAAATTTTCTAACCGAGAAGCTGTATTGACTACATCACCGATGACTGTAGAGTCCATGCGGCGGTCGGAACCCAAGGTGCCGATCATGCCGATACCTGTGTTGATTCCCGTACCGATATTGACTGGATTTTGTAAATTGTATTTGTGGCGGTTGGCATTAAATTCCTGCAAACTTTCTTGCATTGCTACTGCGGCTTCGATCGCATCCATAGCGTGAGAATTCGGATTATCAAATACGGCCATGATTGCATCGCCGAGGTATTTGTCAATAAACCCGCCGTGGGAGGTGATGCAATCGTTCATTTTAGTAAAAAAAGCGTTCAGCCATTCAAAAGTCTCGCGGGCTTCTTGAGATTCTGCGATCGCAGTAAACCCACGAATGTCGCAAAATAAAATAGTTAGCTCTTCTTCTGTGACATTGCCCAACTGAATCGATTCTATTCCTTGCGGCGCAATTCGTCCGAGAAGCTGTTCCGGGACAAATAGGTGAAATTTTTCGGAAAGATATTCGTTAGCCTCCCAAGCAGCGGCGATTTGGCGCTTGCTTTGCTCTTTTACCTGCTGGTTGAATTTGGAAGATACAGCTTGCGATCGCATTTGGCTCAACTGCAAAATATTTTCAACTTTCGCCAGCAGCAAGCGACTGTTAAAAGGCTTGGTTAAATAATCATCGGCCATCATTTCTAACCCTCTGAGGCGAGAAGTATCGTCATCGAGGGCAGTCAAAAAAATCACAGGTACTGTTTGCAATGCCGTATCCTTCCGCAGGCGATCGCACACATCAAAACCGTCCATCTCCGGCATCATAATATCCAGTAAAATTAAATCAGGTCGAGATGTGCGGGCGAGGGATAGCGCTTCATCGCCAGATAGCGCTGATACTGTGGCGTATCCTTCCAGGTGCAATAACTCTTCTAGTAAAATCAGATTAGCTGGCTCGTCATCAACCAACATGATGCAGGGCGACTTGTTTGACATGGAATATGATATATATTGAATTTAGCTCGGGACTGGCGCGTGTACATGGTCGAAACCTGGTTGATTCCTGTATTTCTCGTGATTAAATTCGATGTTTTTGGTAGGAACCGCGTTTCTGGGGCAAGTCGGCACAAGTCTTATAGATATTTATGTATTGAGTCTAACGTTTCTGGTTATGAGTTGTAATAAATGACGGTGCTGGAAGTGCAAATAAGCTGTTGGGCATCTAAATTATATTTTTTGTGCGGGCTATACGGCCCACCCCACAAGAACTTTATCAGATTCGACTATACAGTTTAAATGTACAACAGCTTAATGATTGTTAGCCCAGAAAAGAACGGATAGTCGCGATCGCCAAATTCAGATCCAGCGGCTTGCTCAAATAAGCAGAAGCGCCAGCTTCCAAACATCGATCGCGATCGCCCGGCATCGCCATCGCCGTCACCGCAATCATCGGTACCGAATCCCAGACAGGATCGGCTTTAACTCGACGCATCAACTCAAAGCCGTCAACATCGGGCAACTGAATGTCGATCAAAATCAAATCTGGCAGCAACTCCGGCGCAGTAGAGGCTGCAAGAATCCGATCGACCATCGCCGAACCATCCGCGAGTATCTCTACCCCGTAACCCTCCAATTCCATCACCTCAGAAATTAACATTTGGTTAAAAGGCTGATCTTCGACAACCAAAATCCGCTTGCTGCCAATTGGTAAAACAATCGCAGAAGCAGGAACTAACTTAGAATCCAAGCTACAAGCAGCAAAGGTTCCCAACTCTTGACGCATCTCCGTCAAAGGCAGCCAAACGCGGAAAAGACTGCCCCGATCGCAAACAGATTGAAAAGAAACAGTCCCCCCGTGCAATTCCGCCAGCCGCTTCGTCAAAGCCAAACCCAAACCAGTGCCTTCGTGCCGCCTCGTCAAGGAAGAATCCACCTGTTGAAAAGGTCGAAATAGCAAGTGCCAGCGGTCTTCAGGAATGCCGATGCCGGAGTCTTTCACCTCCAAACAAAAATAAGGAGTGCTGGCGTTTACAGGAGAACAATCCGGCCGATAGTCGCCCTTCATTTCGCTGCCGTAGGCCAAACGTCCGCTGAGTTTAACTTGTCCCCGTTCTGGGGTAAATTTGATGGCATTGGAAAGTAAATTAATCACAATTTGCCGCACGCGCCGTTCGTCAAGCAGAACTTTTGTAATGCGATAGTCGAGTTCTAGAGACAAAGCGATTCGCTTTTTGTCTGCTCGGGGTTGAATCATTTTCAGACAGTCTGTGGCAAGTTCGTGAACGCGAACCGGCTGTAAATTGAGTTCTACTTTCCCCGCTTCAATTTTAGAAAGGTCGAGAATGTCGTTGATTAGCTGCAATAAGTGTTGGCCGCTTTTTTCGATTAGTTCTACATAGTTGATTTGTCGATCGCTCAACTGTCCGGCTGTTTGCCGCAGCAGCAAGTCAGAAAACCCGAGAATGCTGTTGAGAGGCGTCCGCAATTCGTGGGACATCGAGGCTAAAAACTCGGATTTTAACTGAGAAGAATACTCTAATTGTTCGTTAACTTGGCGCAGATTTTCTTGTGTCTGAGCGCGCTCGATCGCCGCCCCCAGAGTCCGACAAGCAGCCGAGAGCACTTCTTGGTGGAGGGAGGCTTGCAGTTTTTTGACGTTGCGGGACTCCAGCGTCAGCACTCCGATGATCGTGCCGTCAGTAGCTGCGATCGGGAAAATGCCCAATTGTCCGATTCCCGGATGGCGAAACTGCGGCACAGCATTGGGATGTTGGGCATAATCCTCGACAAACAATGGTAAACCGGTTTCCACCACTTTCCACAGCAAACCGGTGCCGTAGGGAATGCCTTTGTCGAGCAATTCTTGCATTCCTGCGGCTACTGGTTCCCCGTAACTAGCCAAAAATTGAGTAGAAACTTGGTTGGAAATCGCCCCCGCTTGTCGGTCGTTTCCCTTGCCGCTAATCACTTTCACATCTCCGAAAGCAGCATTCGTTGCCTCTACGAGATAGGTGAGGGCAAATTGACCTATTTCTTGCAAACTGTGAGAGTTTTGCAGGCGTTCGGTTAAACCTAAAAGAAACGTCAGCCGCCTGACTTCTGCGTTCAAGCTAGCTTGGGAGTTTTGGTATACCGTAACGTCTCGAAAGGTAAACAGCCGCCCGCCGCTGTTGGTAATTGCGGCGCACACTTCCAGACAAACCCCATTGGATTGCTCGAAATAAAACGATAAACTTTCATCCTGAGATTGTTGCAGTGCTTGCTGAAACTGTTCCCACTGCCTCACTGTCAAGTAACCCCGATCGACAATTTCGGCAAACAGCAAGTCGCACTTGGGCTTTGTGGCGAGCCATTCTGGGGACAGTCCCCAGGTTTGGGCCAGTTTTTTGTTAAACAAAACTAAGCAG
Source organism: Cyanobacteria bacterium OTE_58_metabat_593 (assembly GCA_031372825.1). Classification (GTDB taxonomy): domain Bacteria; phylum Cyanobacteriota; class Cyanobacteriia; order Cyanobacteriales; family Microcoleaceae; genus Microcoleus. Next base: position 7,737 of record JANMLZ010000110.1, read on the forward strand.
TCAGACGAGTCGAACAGAGCGATCGCATTATCTACTTGGTTGAGAATCAGTTCTTGGTCTGCCCTCAACTGCTGCAAGTCTATCTCCATTTTTTCTGTGTCTGTAGCTCTTAGTTTTGTTGTCATAACTGTCTACGGATTTGTCAAGAGTTATTTTATAACCTCTTACTTAATTTGACATAATTTTAGGTTTTTTGGCAGTGAGGGCGATCTACTGGCTTTGTGATCTGAGACACTTGCGGCGTTGGGACGGGGAACTGAGCGGCTTTTTGCCTGCATTGCCTAAACTGCTTGATAATGAGGCAATAAACAAGTAAAATACTGACAAAAATAGAGTCTTTAAATCTGCTAATTTCTCACAAACATGAGAGTTTCCGATCGCTACTTAAAATTCTGGGCGTTGCTGAATTTAGGTATGATTCACTCAGCGACGGCAATCCCTGAAATTTAGTAGGGGCAATTCATGAATTGCCCCTACTCGCTCATTTCGGAGGCAAATCATACTCCAAATTAGCAACGCAAAATTCTGATTTGTTCTCTGAAAGCGACTAATTATCAATAATTAGGAAAGGCGATAGAGATAGAGTTGGTATTCAATCAACAGGACTTAATCAAAGGGGAATGATATTACGAAAAACGTGAATTTTCAGATCGGTGGGGTAAGGTGCGCGGCCGGGCGCACCCTACATATGTGAGTTAGGGCGCAAGTCTTGTTAATGTTTCTTCGGATTTTTCGGAAAAGGAATGCCCAAACTTTCGTGAAAAAGAAGCTGAGTTTTATAAGTCAAGCGACGGTTAACTTGTTTGATAATTTTTTCCAAAAGCGCATCGCCGGTTTTTTCAATTAAAGGTTGAGACATCGATCGAATAAACTTGGGAAAGCAAACCCCCACAGCCAAATCCAGCTTCCACGTAGCACTGGTAATCGCAGGCGGTAGTTTAGCACGTTCCGACGCAGGCCAATCGGCGGCAAACTCCTCAGACGGTATCTCCACTAGCTTCATCGCCGATCGAAAATCCACTTCATACCCGGGCGAGGTATAATTCGGAACCGGAATCGTCTTAATCAAATAGTCGCCTTCAGCGTCAGGCGGTAGCAACTCTAAACCGATTCTGGCTTCTACGCGGTAGCCGAAAGCCCCAAAACGCCCGATTAATAAATCGTAGCCGTTTTCGCCGATCGGCTCGGTCTTCATCGGCGAAGCGCACTGCTGAAACCAACTCTTGTGGTTGTTCAAATGCTGCGCCACCGTCTCCGCATCTGCGTACATCTCCATGCTGTCTTCAAAATGCGTGTGAAACCAAATCGGCTCAACTTCTGCTCCTACATCGGCACTTCGACTCTCGGGCGGCCCAAAACTCGCATCTGGGTAGTAATTTTCGTCACAAGCTTCAACAGTTTGATATTCAGCGGAATCCTGCTTGATCATATGCTCTCCTCTAATACACGCTTTCTCGATCGGGCTGGGGATGTGCTCGCGGGAGTTTTCTCCCTACAATTGAGAAATAGATAGCAACAAAACTTACCCTAGTTCAGCATAACTCGACTTATGAAAGCATTTGTAGCAGGAGCCACAGGCCAAACTGGCCGCCGAATTGTCACAGAATTAGTCAAGCGGGGCATTCCCGTGCGCGCCTTAGTCCGAAATCTAGAGACAGCTAGACAGATTTTACCACCAGAGGTAGAGCTAGTGACAGGCGATGTATTAAATGCCACTTCTCTGGGCGATGCGATCGGCGACAGTACGGTGTTGCTGTGCGCGACGGGGGCGGCCCCGGGTTTTGACCCCACAGCCCCTTACAAGGTGGATTTGGAAGGAACAAAAAATTTGGTGGAAGCAGCCAAGGCTAAGGGAATTGAGCATTTTGTGCTCGTGACTTCCCTCTGCGTTTCTCAATTTTTTCACCCGCTGAATTTGTTTTGGCTGATTCTGGTTTGGAAGAAGCAAGCCGAGGAGTATTTGCAAAAAAGTGGCTTAACTTATACGATCGTCCGTCCGGGCGGTCTCAAAAATGAGGATAATTCAGATGCGATCGTCATGACTGGCCCGGACACAATGTTTGAGAGCAGCATTCCCCGCACTAAGGTAGCCCAAGTGTGCGTAGAAGCGCTGTTTCAGCCGACTTCTCGCAACAAGATTGTGGAAATTGTGGCGAAGTCGGAAGCTCCACAAAAGAGTTTTGAGGAGTTGTTTGCCGCTGTGGTTTGATTGAATTAGGCTCCCTTGGGTAGGGTGCATCAGACAAAAAAAATTTGATTTGGATCTGAGATGTTGCACCATTGTCAAGAACAGGCAAGATGCCTGTTCCACAAAAAGTGCATTTTCTTGTGGGGTGGGCATCCTGCCCGCCCAAAAAAGGCTTATCGTTGCACCATTGTCAAGAACAGGCAAGATGCCTGTTCCACAAAAAGTGCATTTTCTTGTGGGGTGGGCATCCTGCCTGCCCCAAAAAAGGCTTATCGAGAATGGTGCACAATTTGATTTAGCTCAAAGATTTGGGCTGATGCACCCTACAACAATAATTTTCCGATCGCCAAATCTGGCAAAATCTTAATAGTTTTGTAATTCGCCGTTGAAATTTCCCTCTTCCAGCATGAAAACTCTCAAGTGGCCAGCTTGGTTCCCCTATCCGATTTCGTGGTTAAGGGCATTTGCTCTCGCTCAGAGTTTTAGTTTTGTGCTTCGCCAAGGCATTCCCGTTGTCAGCGACGATATCGGCTTTCTGACTCTACTGCTGGCGGCTTGGCTAATTCAGTTGCCTTTATTCTTTGTTTGTCACTTTTTAGCCGTCAAAATCTTAAATCCCTTACTGACTATGCTACCGGGCCGCTTTCGCATAGCGCGCAAGTTCAAGCGCCGGCATACAGGTGTTCGATCGCACTTTCGAGAAGGATTGAATGCTGTTGTAGTGATTTTTTTCGCATTTAATCTGTCGCTGTTAGTACAACTGGCGATTTTTTATTGGCCCGCGCGGGCGATCGATCCGGCTCAGTTTCTCACAAACATATCTACTCTCACAAATGTGGCAATTGCGGGTGAATTCGATTTCTGGCTCATCAAATTGGCGGGGGCTTTATCGAGTTTAACGCTCTTAGCCGCGCCGCTATATCAATACGATTTTCGGGTGCGCCGGATGCGGGTGGCTCGAAAACTAGCCGAAATTGCGGAAATGGAAATGAGTGTATTTGAAGCTGAGAAATTGGGCCGCCGCAAAAGGAGTTTGTTGAGGCGATCCGAAACTCAAATCCTCGGATTTCTAATTGCGATCGGGATTGTGATTAGTGGCGCTGTTTTTTTGGTTGCCAATTTGCGCGGAAATCAGCAGTTTTCACAGTCGGCGAGTGAAGTTAGCAAATCGCCGCCGCTGGCGATGAAAACGGGCGATCCTTACATTCGAGCTTTGATGCGGACTATTTCTGCTAGCGAGTCGAATGTTTCTCGACCTTATCACGTTGTTTACGGTGGCAAATACATCTTAGATTTGAGCCGCCATCCTGACTGGTGCGTGAGGATTGTTAACGGCCCGAATCGCGGCAAATGTACTACGGCTGCTGGTAGATATCAATTTTTGACTACGACTTGGAAGGATAAGGCTAAGCGCTATCACCCGCGACCTGGTAATAATTTTGTATGGTGGCAAGATTATAGTTTTGAACCGGAAGATCAGGATGCTGTGGTTTATGCTTGGTTGAGCGATCGCAAGTTTTGGAAAGCGGATATTCCACAGATGCTGCAAGATGAAAAATTAACTGATGTATTGCGGATGCTATCGGGAACTTGGACTAGTTTGGGCTATGGAATTGAGAACAATTCTATGAGTTCTAGTTTGCCGAAAGTCTATCGGGAAATGCTGCGGCAAGAATTGGACAATCCGAGTTCTTAGGTTGAATGTTGGCTGTTGACTGTTGACTGTTAACGGTTGGCTGTTGGCTGTTAACGAATGTTATATCGTTTCCGGTTGCATCGTAATTATTAGTGACCGAAATTAGGACACGGCAGTGCCGTTTCCCTACAATTAATAACGGTAGGGAAACGCCACTGCCGTGTCCTCAATATCATTCCGGCGCAGCCGGAATTGATATAATGGATAACTAATCACAAGTAACAAATAACTAATCTAATCCTTCAATTCTGTCTGGTAAAAATGCTGTCAGACATTTGTACAATTCCAATCCCGGCCCAGCTTGCAGCGGATAAAGCTTGTCGAAATTAATTGGGCTTCCAGGTTCTAATTTCCACTCAGCTTGCTGTGCTGTTTTCGGGGAAATACTGTTGCTGCACTAAGAGTTAGCATCATTTATATCAGTTCCTCCTGTGAAATCGGCGGTTTTAGTTGTCGGTGTCGGCGTCGCTTTGGGCGATCCTCTTCGAGGGCTTCGCTAACGGCTTAAATAGGAGCAGCCCGTAACAAACTAATAATAATTGTTAGGTATAGCGGTTCTCAAAAAAGTGAGGTATGCTCTATGCCCTATGCCCTATGCCCATGAGTACCTCATATTTCTAATAAAAGCTATAGTTTTACTTGATCCCTGCCTATGGTGAATAATTCTTTCATGGTTTCATCTCTTTTACGGATATGAGTGATAATAGAAGTATTGAGTCAAGCCCTGAGAAATTTGGCGGGCGCATATCTAAGGATAAACGGAGGATACTGCTATGTTTGGGCTGACGCGAAGAACAAAAAATTTAGGGCGGGTTGAAACCGGAAACTCGGAACTGCGAGGCTCTACCACCTCTGCGTCTCAAAGTAGCCACACTGTTCGATCGCCAGTTTACAAAGATGAGGCTTTGGTATCGGCCTCGCTGGCGGGACTGCCGGCTCTTTTGGCATCGCTGGAAAGCTTTCGCGAGTAGAGTTTGACAATTTTCTTGTTAAACATGAGAGTTGACTGAGCTCATTATTGCCAGACGCCGGAAAAGATATTCTTGACGGATCTCGCAATTCGAGTTAAGTCTTCTTTCAGCAGCGGCGGCCAAGAAACTCCTTTGCGGATTCCTGCTTCAAATTGCAGCAAACTTTCTACCGAGAGTAAATGGAGTGCCGAGATTAATTGTCGATCGAGCATTGGAGATTCTTGCAGCCCTTCAAACAATATTTTTAAAGCTAATAAAATCGATGTCACCTGTCCGGGTACGGGCGGCTGACCTTGTTTGAGACGCATCAGGAAAGCGTCGGGATTTTTCTTGGTTTCGAGGGCGGTTCCTTGGTCGATCAGAAAACTGCGGGCTGTTTTGTAATCCATTTGATGTGCGATCGATCTCCTGCAATTAATTAGGTGGCATTATATCACTTTTTGTCCCCCTCAATTTGGTAATATATTTCCATACAGGCTAAACTACAGCTACTCGCACAGGTGCGCCCGCCCTGCAACCGAAAGCTCTCGTAAGGTGCAATAAGCACCCTACAGCTACTCTTGATAGTTATGAGTAGTTTTTACAGAACGCCAAAATAAAACAATGACAAAACGGCAGGGAAATAGCAGAAAATTAAAGATTTATCGCTACTTGTGGCTGTTTTTTTTGTGTCTGATCTTTCTGTTAGTTCCAGCTATCAAAAAACTAGCTGCCGAAACGCCATTTCCCCCGCCCGCTATTGCCAATAATGCTAATTTTGGAGCGAGAATTCAAAGGACGATGGGGTTACTTGCGGCCAGCACTCCCACAGAACGCCGTCAAGTACGCATCCTATTTTACGGTCAATCCATCACTCAGCAAGATTGGTGGAAAGATGTAGCGCAGGATTTGAAACAACGATTTCCCAATGCAGATTTGATTATTGAAAATCGGGCAATCGGAGGATTTGCCGCCCCGATTTTAATTCGTCCCAGCGAACACGATTTGTATCCTTTTTATCCCGATTTACTCATCTTTCATGTTTACGGAGGCGGTGAAGATTACGAAGCGATAATTGCCAATGTCCGCCGTCGCACTACTAGCGAAATACTCTTGCATTCAGACCATATCGACTGGATGCCGACAGGCAAAAGCGACGATCCAGAACAAGTCAAAAGATACGAATGGCACAATACTCATTCTACTAAATGGCTACCTGAGTTGGCGGATAAATACGGCTGCGAAATCGCTGAAATTCGCGCACCTTGGCTGCGATATCTCAAAGACAATCGCTTGCAGCCACAACAGCTATTGAGCGATACTATTCACCTCAACGATTGGGGAAATTTTCTGTTAGCTGCTTTGATCAAACCGCACCTGCGATACAACCCAAATTTTCCTCATCAAGCAACCCAGCAGGATTTAGTCAAAACCTATACAGTTGGCAGCGATGTTAAGTGGCAAGATGGTAAGTTGGTTCTAGAGTTTGAAGGGAATAGAGTAGATGCGATCGCCGATCGTACCTTCAACGGCAAGGCAATTTCTGCTAGAATTGCGATCGACGGCAAAAAACCCTCAGCATTTCCTGAACTTTACAGCATCACCAGACCCAGCGCTGCTATTGGTGTCGGCTGGCCAGCTATCATCCAAATATCCAGTCAAAAACCGCTAGTCGTCGAAGATTGGAAAGCTGTAATAACGGAGATTAACAGCGACGCTAGCAAGTTTAAATTTGACGTTATAGGTTCTAAAACAGGTTACGACGGCAGCGGTACAAATGAGCAATTATTTGTCTCAAATTCGGGCCGCGTTGTGATTCAACCTAAAAACTGGTGGCTGAAAAATTCCTATGACTATTCCAAACAGCTAACACCAAAAGGCTTTGAGATTACTTGGGAAGTGCGGCCAATGTTTGTTGATTCATACGTTGCGCCACAAATTGTAGATTCAAGCCGCGAGTATCCGACAACATTGGCTCAAAATTTGACCAATTCCAAACACATCCTCGAAATCATTCCTGAAACAGACGAAAAAGTGCCAATTCAGGCAATTCGAGTCTATCGCCCTCCTTACAAGCCTGAAGCAAAAAATCTCACAAGTCCCAAGGGGCGGGCTTTCCGGCCCACCCCACAAGCAACTTGATATTTTGTGAAATCGGCCGGAGAGCCCATTTATACTAAGAATTGTGGAACGGGCATCTTGCCCGTTTCTAAGAATTGTGGAACGGGCATCTTGCCCGTTTCTAAGAATTGTGGAACGGGCATCTTGCCCGTTTCTAAGAATTGTGGAACGGGCATCTTGCCCGTTTCTAAGAATTGATTTCAATCGCCAAGACAATCAACTTCTAGTAATCCCCAACTCATGAAACATCAACAGCGATAAAAAGAAATCCGCCATAAAAATAAACACCCAAGAAGTTACTACCGCCGCCGTTGCAGCTTGACCTACTCCTTTCCCTCCGCCCGCCGTCGTCAACCCCCAACCGCAACCGACAAGGGCAATTATCAACCCAAAAATAAAACTCTTAATCGCCACAGTTACTAAATCCCAAGGCCCCAAAAAAGTCCGCACCGATTCCAAAAATACCGACGGTTCCAACTCGTAAAAATAAACCGCCACAAACAGCCCGCCCAAAATCCCCACCGCTACCGAAAAAATTGTTAAAATCGGCAGCATGATGCAGCAAGCTATCACCCTCGGCACTACTAAGTAATCAACCGGATTTGTTCTCAACATATACAGGGCGTCTATTTGTTCCGTCACCTGCATTTCTCCTATCTCTGCGGCAAAGGCCGAACCTACTTGTCCCGCCACCACACCAGCCGTTAAAACTGGTGCTAATTCGCGGCAAAATGCCACAGCAAAAGCACCTCCCACCGCCCCAACCGCCCCATACCGAATCAATTCTCTGGCGGATTGAACAGTAAAAATCATCCCGGCAAAAAAGGCGATTAGCAGCACGGATCGCAAAGAATCCAGCCCTACTGTGACTAAATGTTCCATGATTTTGCGGCGGTCAACTTTGCCGATTAGTACGCGCAGCAGCACTTGACCGCCCAGGAATAGCGTCACTAAAAACCGCTGAAACCACCTGTTGTTGAAGGTTTCATCTAAATGTCGATCGCGCTTTTCTTGGTATTTTTTAACCAATTACTGACGGCTCGCGATTAATTACAAACACGGCGAAGCATTGCCAAATAGAGATTTCGACAATTCTACAGCAATTATTGCACGATTTGTCAACATATATTTTCAGTCTGACGGCCCTGCGGTTGGTGGGTTAGGCGCGGTTTAAGATTTATTTATTGGTGAATTAAGTTAATCGCCGCACCAACCCACCCTACAATATGACTGACTACTGAGCAAGCAACAAGTCGATCAACTTATCCAACTGTTCATCATATTTTTCGGCTTGATCCTTACCAATTCTCACCAGTTCCGATATCTTCTCTTCCGAAGCATCATCAATAGGAAGCGGTAGTTCGCCGCTCAAATCTGGACTAATTCTCAAATATTGATTGGGTTTTTCAATCGCATCAAAAATTTGGATCATTTGATAGTTTACAGTTTCAGCAACTCCCGTCATCATGATATTAATCAAAGGCTCAACCCACTCAACTTGACCCCAATCTTTTACTTCTTCGTAGGGGAATTTTTTCTGAGCTTGTCCCGTCCCCAGCGATAAAATTACCATATCTTTTGCTGTTGGGCCTCTGTCCGGGCGATCGTCGGGAATCCTGAATTTATTTCTCACTTCTGCATAGGCACAAAGTGCGGGATTGTTGGCGAATACTCCCCCGTCAATTAAAGCGTAGGATTGCTTTGTCAAAGAGTAGATTTTAGGAATTTCAAAGTAAGAGGGAGCGGCAGATGTGGCTCTAGCGATATCTCTGATAAAATACTCTTGTTCAGGCTTTTCTTTAGCATCTATTTGATTGAAAAAGTGCGCTCTTCTCCTTTCGACATCGTAACTGGAAATTAAACAAGGTTTCAGGAGTTCGCTGAGTTTGCAATCTCTAAAGTTTTCCAAAAAGAATTTTTCTAACCGATCGCTCGGATATTTCTCATCTACCAAACCGTCTAGAGATTTGAGTGTTTGCCAAAATGAACTCTGAAAAACATCACGGCCGCTTTTGATCGAAAAATTAACAGCATCTTGGGCAGACCACCGAGGTCTACTGGGATTTTTGGCATCGGGATATAAATAGATGCAAGTTAAAATTCCTCCCGCACTTGTGCCGGCGATCATATCAAAATAGTCAGCTATTCTCGCATCTGGATTTCCACTTTTTTGTTGCAGTTTTGACTCAATGCTAACTCCAATTTGTGCGGGAATTATCCCTCTAATTCCGCCTCCATCTATGGATAAAATTCTGGTATATTTAGCCATAATTGTTGCCTCTTCTGGATGTTTGCTGGTTTCCTGCTGTTCTGGACGCAAAAAGTGATTTGATATCAATTCCGGCTGCGCCGGAATGACAAGCGAGGACACGGCAGTGCCGTTTCTTGCGCGCCAGATTAATTGTAGGGACACGGCAGTGCCGTGTCCTGATTTCGGCTAATAATTCCGATGCAACCGGAAACGATATGACACGGCACTGCCGTAGGGACACAGCACTGCTGTATCCCTACCTCTGCTGCGTCCAAGACTGTCCTAATCTAACATTTCAAATCTAGATTTAATTGGCTCGCGGCGATCGTGTAGCGAAAAATGTATTCTACAATTTCTACGTAATTGTAGGCGGCGGCGGTTGAGTCGGCCCAGACTGTGATGCCATGATCGCGAATTAACAAAGCGGGTACAGAGGGCGCACAAACCGCAAAATATTCGCAAATTTCCTTGGCTATCTTAGGCACTTCCAAATAATTTGGAAATAGGGGCATCGACACCTGTGGGTTTTCCTCCCACACCCCCAAACCTTTCAGCATTTCGATCGCAGGTAAAGGCACTGCATCTCCTGCTACCAGCCGAGAAACTAGATTTGCTTCAATTGAGTGAACGTGATAGCAAGCTTTAGCGTCTGGAAAACAATTGTAAACGGCTAAATGAATGCTGGTTTCGGCGGAAGGGCGGCTGTCGGGTGATTGTTGCTCGACAATACCGCCGTCTAAGTTCATTCTGATAAAATCTGCTTGAGTTAACTGCCCTTTTGGGCGGCCGCTAGCAGTAATCCAAAAACTGCCGTCTGGTAAGCGGGCTGAAAGATTACCAGCAGTTCCAAGCATCCAACCCCGATCGTAAAAATGTCTGGCTGCTGCAATTAAATCCGATCTCAAATCGCCACTCATTCTTTCTAAATCCTCAATTTTTTATCTACTTTTTACGTTAATTAGGAATTGCGCTGGCCGATCTAAATGTAGGGCTATTTCATTCTCTTGTAGGGGCGGTGCCAAGAGAGCCCGCCCGAGATATCAAATACATACAAAATGTCGATGAAGAGGGTCGGCACGGGGGCACGACCCCTACAAAATTATCGTTTTCTTGAGAATGAAATAGCCCTGATCTAAATGTAGGTTTCGCATTGCACACCTTACCTGAAAAAGGTGATAGTTTTAACGCCATTTTTGGGACAAGTTTTCCAATACGTCAAAAAAATTATCCCATTTAGTATAAGGCTTTTGCTGTTCGTCTAGATACTCGGCAAGCCGATCGCGCGCAAACACAGACGAAGCCTGCAAAGCCATGTTAAAATCCGTCAGCGAATCTCCGATCGCCACCTGTTCCTCGGCCGGGTGCAGCCCCATCACCCGCACCTTAGACACCAATTCTGTATCCCCTTCAAATTCCGCATTTACTTGCAAGCGAGGGCCCGTCGCGTCCAATTCCACAGCGTACAGGGCGATCGCCCGTTCCACCAAATCGCCCATTACTGCTTCTACCATAATCCGCAGCCCACCAGAAACTATCACAAAATCCACCCTTTGGGCGTCCAAAAAATCCAGCAATTCTACCAATCCCGGCCGCATCAGTTGTCCCCGAGAAAATTCCACAATTTCCCCGTAACGTTCCGACGGAATAGACTCTAGTAACTGCCGCACTCCCGATCGCAAACTCAGCCTTCTAGCATACATTTCCGGCATCAGTTGAGACGACAGTTCAGGTGCGAAATGCTTGAGCATTGCCACAAAAGTTTCTTCAATAGTTATTGTGCCATCAAAGTCGCAGAATACTATCCGTTTGTGATGGTTCGGGATTGGAAATTTTTCCTGATCGTCGGTCATTATCAGTCGCACTCTTCGAGAAAGATAAAAGTTTACCAGAAAGAATTGGTTGAAAGCCGGAACACGAGTGAGGGAGAAATTAAAATCAGACTATTCATTACTCCAATACTCGGACTTCTAGGTAGAGGTCGCTCTTAAACTGTCAACTGTCAACTGTCAACTGTCAACTGTCAACTGTTGAAACAATTCATCGTACACGATCGAAAGACAGACACCGCGACAGCCAAAAATCAATAGATACGCGCTGTTTTTTGGCGATCGCCCGCAGGATTTAATACAGGTTATTCCAGGGAATCTTCGTCGAGGGAATCTTCGTCGTCGTCGAGGAAATCTTCGTCGTCGTCGTCAAGGGAATCTTCTGTTTCCTGCTTTTGATTTTTGGTTTTTTGGGGAGTAGCTTTAGCAGGCAAACAGATTAAATTGTCATCCTCAGTATTAATCAAACCCTTCGATCGCAATTTGCCCATCAGCCGCGTCACCGTCACCCGCGTTGAGCCGATCGCACTGCCAATTTGAGCGTGAGTCAATGTCCAGGGTAGCCGATAGCCCCGAACCACATCCGGTTCTGCCTCACCTACGTAGGGTTCGCCGAACTCTTCGATCAACAAAGTGAGAAATCCCAGTAGTCGATCGATCGTCCGGCGCTGTCCCAAAGTGCTTAGCCAGAGGAGTTTCCGCTGGTGCTGGTAGCGAAACGCATCCAAAATTTCCCTGCGAAAGTGAGGCCAATTATCCAAGTCGTGCCAGTACATCCACACTACGTGAGTTTGATCGGCGTGGGCGTAAGCTTGGAGGGTAAACGGAGACTGAGCCACCAGTTCAAAGGGCTGACCGGCGCCGACGAAGCCTAAAAAAGCTTCTTCTGTAGTTTTGTCAGCGGATTTTGACGATTTCGTCGCGGCGCTAACTTGAGCGCTGCCTACGAGCCGCACAGCACCTTTCTGGACTAAATATAACAGTCCTGGTCTAGCGGGAATCCGCTCGTCTTTGCTAAAAGTCCGACAGCGGTAGTGTTCCTGGGCCCAGTCGATAATTCGCTGCCAAGTGATAAACGGTCGATCGATAGTTTCTAGAGGTGTGGAAGTTGATTGCATAGGTGAGGATCTGGGATATATTTGATCGGTGAGAAAAACAGCTTCTGCCAGCAGTGCGATACAAAGTGAGACAACCAACCCCGATCGAGCTTGCACGCTGATTAACTGTGCTGACTCTACTCAGTTTTACCGGAAAATTCAATGTAGCAAAAAATACATCTAAATGGTAGAGTTCAGCAAAAAGTTTGTCTTAAATTTTGTATATTTAGCCCAAAAATCGCTGTAAAGCCGAGGATTCCGATGTAGTCCCGCCCCGAAAAGTCGATCGACTATCTCTAAGATCAGCAGTTTAACGTACAACAACAGCGCCTGCGGTAACACTCGACCATCGCTGTTACCGCAGGATCGGCCAATATGGATACACAAAACATCTCCCAGTGCCCAGAAGTTTCAGTCAAGTGTTTCTTGCTTTCAATGTTCCACAGCCTCAGCAACAGGCATCTTGCGTGTTCCACAAAGACTGAATTTGATTGTGGGGTGGACATAGAGCCCCTCAGCAACAGGCAAGATGCCTGTTCCACAAAGACTGAATTTGATTGTGTGGTGGACATAGAGCCCCTCAGCAACAGGCAAGATGCCTGTTCCACAAAGACTGAATTTGATTGTGGAACAGGCATCTTGCCTGTTCTTGAGTTAAATCGGAGCAAAAATCGCGCGCGGGTGCTGTACGTGTCGGCGATCGCCCTGAAATTGGCTAAAACTTGGCAGCAGACACCGCAGGCGATCGCGGCACAGTTAGCCGAAACTCTCGAACCGCTGTGCTCCCCAAATTTCGCCGTTAAAGTTGCGCCGTCGGGATTTATCGAGCTGGAACTCACTGATGCTGGTTTAGGCTTCTGGTTGCAGCGTTTAGCTCAAACGAAGCTCCCAGTTCCAGAATCTCCGATATTATCCCCTGTTGTGGATGCCGATCGGCTGTTTCCGATTCAGTACAGCCACGCACGCTGCTGTTCCCTGCTGCGAATGGCCCACCGCGATCGCCTAATTTCGATCGCACAGCCCGATGTAGCTACAGCACCCCAAATTTGGTCTCTGACGGCTCCAAATCCCATTCCCTGGCTCGACAAGGGCGATCGGCTGCGCTTAATACATCCAGCAGAACGCAATTTAATTTCGCAACTAATAACAGTGCTGGATAACTTAGCACCTATTTTTGGGAATTGCACCCTAGAAAAACCAGTCCCTACCCAAAATAACATTGTAGGGACACGGCACTGCCGTCTCCTCTATCCTGACGGTGCAACCGGAATTGATATCAATTATCTAAAATTAGCCAATAGTTTGAGTGTGGCATTTCAGACTTTTTACAGTCAATGTCGAATTTGGGGCGAAGTTAAAATAGAAACACCAAAACTCGCTCAATCCAGATTGGGCTTAGTATTAGCAACTCAATCTTTGCTCAGATTTATCCTAGAAGAATTATTGAACGCCGTTGCTCCTTTAGAACTTTGAATTAGCATCGCCATTAATATTACCCGAAATCAGGAGACTGCACGTGCCGTGTCCCTACAATTAATGGGTAGGGACACGGCACTGCCGTTTCCTCGCTTGTCATTCCGCCGCAGCCGGAATTGATATTAGTCATAAACAAAAAAGTATACTTCGCGACCTATCAAAAGTCGTCAAATCCTCTTCCCCTCTAATAGACGCACAACAGCTTATATTTTTGGGGCTGGTTTCGGACAAGTTTTATATTTAAAATCGCACTGATAGACGTGTTCTTTTTGCCAGCTCAAAGGAATTTCCAACAAATCGCGAGAACCCGTAACACCTTGACCGAGAAAGAGCAGCAGGGCGATGCAGTTTAAAACAGTATGAATTTTCCGCCAGCCGTGCGATCGATCCTGATAAATTTCCGGCGCAATTGCCAAGGAAAAAATCATCAACAGCGCCGCAGCGATGCCGTAATAAAAATGAGAAACTAACCATTCATCGTCCCTGCGAAAAACGCCATCTTGGAATCCCAAAACTACCAAGCCGACACCGCTCAAAGTCGCAAAAACTCCCCGCCAAAGTTTCTGCCTTGCTTGATACAAAAACACCAGAGAAGCAATTGTCGCGGCAAACATCAGCGCAATGAAAACGACTTGACTGGGAGATTTTCCCCACAGATCCTTTCCCAAAATACTTTTAAAATAAATAGAGTAAGCAAGCGCAATTAACGTAATTCCGACGATCGCCCCAGTCAGCAAACGGCCCAATTTTAGATGTTCCGGGCCGACGGTAGGAGGAATTTTGCTTTTGTCGCCGCTGGCGACTTGCAGCCTGCGCTGGCGAGTTTGCCAAGCCGCATTGACAACAGTACCAATAATCGGGAAAACTACCGCCACTGCGATCGCCGGATGGACGAGCGCCATTACATCTTCGGGTTCCATACTTAATATCCCACGATAATATCTGGATCTAGTTTAAGGCGTTGCAGGCGATAGTTGCTCTTCTGTAACTTTTGCGATCGGCAGCGTTACCGTAAATGTACTACCCACACCTTCTTCACTGCTCAAAGTAATTTCGCCGCCGTGCAAGTCCACGCATTTTTTAACAATGCTCAGTCCCAATCCAGTACCGGGAATTTGACCGACGTTTTTAGCCCGGTAAAACGAATCAAACAGCCGTTCTCTATCGGTTAAAGGTATGCCAATTCCTGCATCCTGTACCGAAAAAATAGCCTCACTTTCAGTAAGTTTTAATTCAAATATTACTTGAGTATTTGGGGGAGAATACTTAATAGCATTAGACAGCAAATTGCTCAGAATGCGCCGGAGCAAACTGGCCTCCAAACACGCCATCGCCGATGGACTGTGATTCACAAAAATCAGCGTCACCGGATCGGTTTGAGGTTTCAACTTCAGGCTGCTATGAAATTCCCCTACCAACTGATTGCAAAACGCGGCTAAGTCAAGCGGTAGCAAGCAAAACGGGATTTTTCCCGACTCAAATTTGCCGAGCAGCAGAACATCCTCTAATAACTGATCGATGCCTTTTGCTGCTGCTTCAGTTTTGTATAGCAATTCTTGTGCTTTCTCATCTGTTAATTTCGATTTATACTTGGTAAGAACTTGTGTAGTGCCGATGATAAAGTTCAAAGGATTGCGAACGTCGTGGGCAATCATGTACAGCAAAGATGTTTTCATATCGTTGAGTTCTTTCGCTGTTTGCAGGCTGCGATCGAGTTGGTCGTGAGACAATTTGAGAGTTAAAGACAACAGGCGCGATCGCAGCAAAATCTCCACCCGCGCTTGCAATTCTATCTTCTCGATCGGAGCGATAATTAAATCATCAATAGTTTGCCAAATAAACCGCGTTGCCATCCCGACATCCGATCGCGCTGTAATCAAAAGAAAAGGCAAGCATACTGGGTGTTCTGCCTGTTTTTGGGCTGCGATCCATTGCCAGTGGCGTTTCAGGGCAAGACCGTCAACTATCCCCATATCAAAAGATTGATTAAATGGTAAAAAATTATCAATATTTTCTGTTGAGTTGGGCAGCAATACCTCATAGTGAACTGCCAGCCATTCTAATAACAGGCGGCGATTTTCTTTCTGTTCGACAAGCAATAAAATTTGACTCACGCAGGTTCTCCTAGCAAGCTGTGAACAATGGACAGCAAATCTCTAACGATCAAAGGTTTTATCAGTATACTCCGAGCACCGCGGGAGAAGCTTTCATGCTGAATGGCAGCGCTTTGTTTCGGCGAAAGTATCAGAAAAGGGATTTGGTGACTTCGCAGTTGTTCGCAGCAATCCCAAATCCGGCGGTCGAAACCCGAAATATCTACTAAAGCCATCCCAATTTTATCTGGAAGGTCGATCGCCCGTGCAACCTCTTCAAAACTCGAAGCCGCGATCGTCTGGTATCCTTCTTTGTTGAGAAATTGCGCTAAGAGTTCCAAGTTTCGCTGATTGCGGTCTACGGCTAAAATTATGGAATTGCTAATCATCTATCAGCTTCCTCTCACCGATTCAATCTTCATCCGCTCCCCCCTCAACCCACACTGGCGCCGAACTCAAAATGCCGCGCAGCCCCCGTATCGGTTTGCTGACTTTGATGCCGTAGCGAGTAATATCGAGTTCTCGCAGAGATTTCTCGAAATTGCTGACTCGTTTTTTAATTACGCCGATCGCCTTGCGGATTTCTGTTCTATTATGCAGTTGGCGTTCCAGGTAGCGCATAAACACAAGATTATCCGCCAAATAGCTAATCCCGATCTCGGTCAGCCGAAAATCTCCACTAATCGCTTCTATCTCATTAATCAAGATCACCGTGACTCCCATATTTTTGAGATACTGGCACAAAGCGTGCAAATTGTTCACCAAATCTTGCCCCCGCATCGAAATCTGATAGCCAGAAATACTGTCAATCATCACAATCCGCGTCTTTTGCTCCTCCACCTCCTGGCGTACCATATTGGCAAACTCATCTGGCGAGTACAGCAAAGGTTCGACAGGTATCACGGAAAGACTTCCTTGCGCCATCATCGCCCCAACCGGGATGTTAACTGATTCGCAGCGGCGCAGCAGAGTAGACATTGACTCCTCAAAAATGTAAACTACCGATCGCTCCCCCCTTCCCGCAGCCTCCTTCATAAACTGAATCCCCACCGTCGTTTTACCCACGCCGCTAGGCCCGGTAATCACCGTCACAGTCCCCCGTTCCAGTCCCCCGTGCAGCAGTTCGTCCATTTCTGGAACCCCAGCAGAAATCGGTTCGGCCACAAAATCCTGCTGGTAGTTGTCTGGAAGCAGCCGCGGAAATACCTCCATACCAGCCTGAGTCAGGCGCAGCGAATGGCGGCCGTCGCGGAAGTTGGAACCGCGCAGCTTGGTAACAGACAGGGCGCGTCCTTCAGGGCGCAGTTCCAAATAAATTACTCCGTCGCTGATGAATTGCAAATCGTCGTCGGGAGCACTTAATGTACCTTCTGAGGTGAACACCACCGTCGCCCCCCCTTCCACCAAAAACCGCAGAAAAGACAAAACTTGCTTGCGAAACTGAAACTCATCCGCAGCTAAGTAGCGAAATTGGGTAATCGCGTCCAAAAACACCCGTTGCGGCTTGACAGCTTGGACTCGCTCGATAATCTTTTGTGTAGTGGGTTCTCGCTCAACCTCCGAAGGCGAGAAAATGTCATAAGTCTGAACTTCGGTAAAAAATTCTGAAGATGGGCTCAAATCGAGGAACGCCATCGCTTCAATATCAAAACCGAGACTTTCGGCATTGGCGCGCAATTGCGCTTCCGGTTCTCCTAGAGTAATAAACAGGGGCGTTTCTCCCACAGCCACACCTGCGGCCAAAAAGTGAAAGCCCAGTGTAGTCTTGCCAGTACCGGGGCCGCCGCGCACCAGATAAGAGCGCTGAGGAATCAGCCCGCCATCAATCACTTCGTTGAGACCGGTAATTCCTACAGAAAGTCGGTTTTGAGACATTTGTTTCTTCATGTTTTGAATATCGGGCCCGTATTAATATTTAATGGTTTTAGGTAGTGTTGTAATTATTTTTTTACCGGGCGTCTGATAACCTTCATGAAATCTTTTTCTACTAAAAATTACGTTACCACACAAGAATTAGAAAGTATTGTCGGCACTTCTGGCATCTGTCTGTGGCAAGATACAGAAGCTGTTTGGCAAGAACGGCTAGAAAAAGCAGTTGCACCCGGTACTTCGATCGCCTGTACCGTTTACCCCAATACTCAGGAAGAACTCGCCGCTGTCATTGCTTGTGCTCGGCGAAATCGCTGGGCCGTTTTGCCTTGCGGGAGCGGCAGCAAACTCGATTGGGGCGGTTTAGTTAAATTAGACTCCGATCCCCCCGAGCCCAGGGCGGGCACGGGGGCACCGCCCCTACCAAGGGGGGAGCAAGATGTTGTCAAAGTCCCCCTTTTTCCCCCCTTGGGGGGGGCAGGGGGGGGTGGGGATTTAGGGGGATCTCCTGATGCAGGGGGGATCGCGGCCGTCAGTACGGCGCGCCTGAACAAGCTTGTAGAACACGCTGTGGGCGATTTAACCGTGACTGCGGCAGCGGGGATGAAGTTTGCCGATTTGCAAGCAATTTTAGGTGCAGCAGGTCAATTTTTGCCGATCGACCCCGCATATCCACAACAGGCAACTTTGGGCGGGATTATCGCTACTGCTGATGCGGGTTCCCTGCGACACCGCTATCGGGGCGTGCGCGATTTGCTGTTGGGAATGACGTTTGTGCGATCGGACGGTAAAATTGCGGTAGCCGGAGGTCGAGTCGTTAAAAATGTCGCCGGTTACGACTTGATGAAACTGTTTACCGGTTCCTACGGCACATTAGGCATCATTTCTCAAGTAACTTTCCGAGTTTATCCACTGCCTGAATCATCGGGAACTGTAATATTAATTGGGGAAGCTGGGGCTTTAGCTCAAGCAGCTCAAATCCTATTATCCTCTGCTTTGACACCCACAGCCGTTGATTTGCTGTCACCTGATTTAGTCGCAAAATTAGGTTTAGGAAAGGGTACAGGATTAATCGTCAGATTTCAAAGCATCGCAGAAAGCGTTCAACAACAATCAGCCCGGTTGTTGGAAGTTGGCGAAAAGTTGGGTTTGCAAGGCACTAAATCCAGCGAAAATGATGAGCATCAGTTATGGCAAAGATTGCCAGAAACAATGTGGAATTCTGGCACAAAATCGGCAATTATTTGCAAAATAGGCATCAGACCGTCGGAAGCTGTAACTGCGATCGACCAATTGCCGGTACAGGACGCTTGGATTCATGCCGGCAGCGGTTTGGGGGTTTTGCGGTTTGAGGCTGCGACTGCTCAAACGCTGTTGCAAGTACGCCAAAGGTGCGAGGCTAAAGGCGGCTTTTTGACTGTTTTAGTCGCGCCGACTCACATCAAGCAAGAGTTAGATGTTTGGGGCTATACTGGAAGTGCGATCGATCTAATGCACCGGATCAAGCAGCAGTTTGACCCGGAAAATATTTTGAGTCCCAATCGTTTTATCAGCGGTATTTAATTTAAAGTTTGCAGTCAGGAATTCAGTTTTTATTGAATCGCGGTCTACATCATTTGCGAACTAGATTTTTTTTACGAACCGCGAAGGCGCAAAAACCGCGAAGGAAGAGAAAAGCAGAGAAGTTTTTGTTCGCTCAATGCCCGATGCCCATACAGGATTTATCAGCAATTAACTAGACTTGATATAACTGTCAACTGTCAACTGTCAACTGTCAACTGATATATATGCAAACTTCTGAAAATTCGAGAATTCCCAGCGACGATTTAAAACCTGCTAAAGAAAGCAATTTCCTAGCACAAAATCCCCACTTGCAAACTCTCGAAATCCCCGGTTTCGATGCCAATAACCCGCCCGATCCGAAGTTGATCGATAGTTGCGTCCACTGCGGCTTTTGCTTATCAACTTGTCCGAGTTATCGCGTACTCGGTAAAGAAATGGATTCGCCCCGAGGCCGCATTTATTTAATGGATGCAATTAACGAAGGCGACGCACCTTTAAACGAAGCAACTTCGCAGCATTTCGATACTTGTTTGGGCTGTTTGGCCTGCGTGACAACTTGTCCGTCGGGAGTTCAATACGATAAGTTAATTTCCGCAACTCGCCACCAAGTTACTCGAAATCAGAAACGCACTTTTTCTGACAATGTAATTCGGACTCTGATTTTTAATCTCTTCCCTTATCCTCACAGATTGCGGCCTTTGCTTGTACCGCTGTTTATTTATCAAAAATTAGGTCTGCCAAAGCTTGTTCGCAAAACAGGTTTGCTGAAAAAAGTATTTCCCCGTTTGGCGGCGATGGAATCAATTTTGCCACAGGTAACAGTTGATTCTTTTCGGGATAATTTACCCGAAATCATTCCCGCACAATGTGAAAAACGTTATCGAGTCGGCGTGATTTTAGGCTGCGTGCAGCGACTGTTATTCTCGCCTGTTAATGAGGCTACGGTGCGAGTTTTGACTGCTAATGGCTGCGAGGTTGTGATTCCGAAAAGTCAGGGATGCTGTGCTGCTTTGCCGGAACATCAAGGACAAGCAGAACAGGCGAAAGCTTTGGCGAGACAGATGATTGATAGCTTTGAAAATACTGGCGTTGATTTTGTGATTATCAATGCTGCTGGATGCGGTCACACTTTGAAAGAATACGGTCACATTTTAGCAGATGATGCTGAATATCGGGAAAAAGCCGAAGCATTTGCTACGAATGTTAAGGACATACAAGAGTTTTTGGCAAGTGCCGGAATCACCGCAAAACTCAATCCTTTGACTGAGGGAGATTTGACGATTGTTTATCAGGATGCTTGTCATTTGTTGCACGGACAAAAGATTAGTTTGCAGCCGCGTCAGTTGCTGCAACAAATTCCTGGGGTGAAGTTGAAAGAACCTCTGGATGCTGCTTTGTGCTGCGGGAGTGCGGGGGTTTATAATATGCTTCAGCCGGAGATTGCTGATGAATTGGGAGTGCAAAAGGTGGAGAATTTGCTGAATACTGGTGCGGAGTTGATTGCTTCTTCTAATCCGGGTTGTTCGCTGCAAATTAAGAAGCATTTGGAGTTGCAGGGTAAGGAAGTTACGTTGATGCACCCGATCGAGCTTTTGGATTATTCGATTCGCGGGGTGCAGTTACCGAGGAGTTAGTTTTGTAGGGCGGGCGCGGTGTCTGCCCTATTTTTGATGCGATTTTTTATGAATAAGATTTTTTACCGCAGAGGGCGCAGAGGGCGCAGAGGAAGAGAGGGAGAAAAAGAGGAATAGGATTAAGTCGCACTTCTAACTCTTCCGAAACTGCTAAAATTAAATTCAACAGTCTTTCACCCCACACAACTGTTATGGTAACTCAAATCTCATCTCCTATTCAGCAAGCAGTTATTTACCCCGACAGCGATGGCTTACCAATGGCAAATAATACTGACCAATTTCGGTGGATTCTCGTCATCGAACAAAATTTAGAATGGATGTATGCTAATGACGAGAATGTGTTTGTAGCTGGTGATTTGTTTTGGTATCCAATCGAGGGAAGATCGAATATTGTTAATGCGCCTGACGTGATGGTTGCGTTCGGCACACCGAAAGGGAGACGCAGTTCTTACCAGCAATGGAATGAGTCAGGAATTGCACCGCAAGTTGTGTTTGAAATTCTTTCTCCTAGCAACACGCAGGATGAAATGGAGAAGAAATTGCTATTTTACGATCGCCACGGAGTTGAAGAATATTACATCTACAATCCTAGCAACAACCAACTGCGAGGCTGGCTGCGCGGACAAGATGGCTTAGATGCGATCGCCTTAATGGAAAATTCCGTGAGTCCTCGATTGGGAATTCGCTTTGATTTATCGGGCGATCAATTGCAAATTTATCGATCGGATGGAACTAGGTTTTTCTCCTACGTTGAGATTTGTCAACTGTTAGAGGAAGCCCAACAGCGGGCCGAACTTGCAGAAACAACTTTAGCAGAAGAACGCCAGCGGGCCGAACTTGCAGAAACAACTTTAGCAGAGGAACGACGCCGATCGCAGATTTTGATGGAACGGTTGCGAGAAATGGGCATTAACCCAGATGAATTAAGTTAGAAATTTCGATGTTTTGGGAAGGATGAAAAAGTGCTCGATAGCTAAGGCGCGTGCTTCTCACTCTTCCAAAACTGCTAAAATCAAATTAAACATTCCCTAACCCCGGACAACAGTTATGGTAACTCAACTCAAGTCCCCTCAAAAAGCTGATGTAATTTATCTCGACAGTGACGGCCAACCGATGTCTGACAATACCAAACAATTTCGCTGGATACTCATCGTTCAACAAAATTTAGCGT
The DNA here is from genome assembly GCA_031372825.1 of Cyanobacteria bacterium OTE_58_metabat_593. Taxonomy (GTDB): domain Bacteria; phylum Cyanobacteriota; class Cyanobacteriia; order Cyanobacteriales; family Microcoleaceae; genus Microcoleus. The sequence continues at coordinate 29,672 of JANMLZ010000110.1, forward strand.
GGCTGTTTGCTGATGACCCGAATGTATTTGTCGCCGGTGATTTGCTGTGGTATCCTGTCGAAGGAGATAACAAGATTTGCGTCGGCCCGGATGTGATGGTAGTGTTCGGCAGACCGAAAGGAGATAGAGGTTCTTACAAACAGTGGGAAGAAGAGAATATCGCGCCGCAAGTAGTGTTTGAAATTCTTTCTCCCGGTAACAGGCTGACGGAAATGAATAAAAAACAGGTATTTTACGATCGCCACGGCGTTGAGGAATATTATCTTTACGATCCGGAACGCAATGATTTTAGCGGTTGGATGCGTTCAGAGGGGCGTTTGGATGTCATTGATGCGATCGACAATTGGGTCAGTCCCCGACTCGGAATTCGCTTTGATTCGTCGGGTGAAGAGTTGCAAATTTATCGCCCTGACGGCCAACTGTTTACAAGTTATGAGGAGGTTTCTCGCAGCTTGGAACAAGCCGAACATCGTGCAGAACAACAACGACTGCGCGCAGAACAAGCCGAACAGCGGGCTGCTGTGCTAGCAGAAAGACTGCGATCGATGGGCATTGACCCGGAACAATTTTGATCAGTTGACAGTTGACAGTTGACAGTTGACAGCTACCTCTTCCATCGATAGAAGAGGATTGTAGCAATGAATCATTTTGTTTGATTTCCCCCTAAACGGGGAGGCTTTAGACCCTATTTTCAGGCGTAAACTATATCGGGGAAGGTCGCACTTTTCAAGTTTACCAAAAGTGCGTTGGCGTTAGCGAAGCGATCCGAAGGAAAGCCCTCGAAGAGGATCGGAACCACGATAAGTGACAACTGTCAACTGTCAACTGACTACTTCCCCTCTTCCAACCTCAAAAAATGTACTTGTCCCGAAGCTTCCGCGGCCACAATTGTCACCCCATCAGGTGCAATAGCGCAAGCTTTAAAAGCACTATCTCCCATGAAAGTAGCAACTACTTTTCGACTCAACAAATCCCAAACTTTCAGAGTATTGTCATCCGAAACAGAAATCACCTTATTTCCCACAGTCGCCACGGAGGTTATCGTATCGGCATGACCAGCTAAAGTAAAAACTTCCTTTCTACTTTGCAAATTCCAGACTTTCAAAGTTGTTTCTCGCCCCCCAGAAATTGCCAATTTTCCATCTTCTGTAACTGCCACAGCATTCACCCAACTCTCATGACCTTTGAAAGTAAAAAGTTGATTTTTTACTCCTAAATTCCACAAAGGAGCAAAAATATGCTTTTCTTTTCCCAAACTCCAAACTTTGAGAGTTTTGTCGCTGGAAGCAGAAATTACCCGATTGCCGTCAGGAGTAACTGCAACAGCTTTTATCCCGTCGGTGTGACCTGTAAAAGTAAAAAGTTCCTCTCCTGTTTCCAAACTCCAAACTTTAATAGTTTTGTCTGTCGAACCCGAAATCGCCATCGTTCCGTCCGCAGTTACTGCCACAGAATTCACCCAGTCTGTATGACCCGTGAAAGTAAATATTTCCTGTCCAGTTTCTAGATTCCAAACTTTCACAGTTTTGTCGCCGGAACCCGAAACTACTCGCTGGCTATCCGGTGTTATTGCGATCGCTTTTACCCAATCTTGATGTCCCGGAATAGTGAAAATTTCCTCTCCGTTTTTGAGATTCCAGACTTTAATGCTGTTGTCTCCAGAACCGGAAATCGCTTTCGTACCGTCCGCCGTCACTGCTACAGCATTTACCCAGTCGTCGTGACCTGCAAATGATAAATTATCTTTACCTGTTTCTAAGTGCCAAACTTTGAGAGTTTTGTCAGAGGAACCAGAAACTATCCGCTTACCATCGGGGGTGACAGCTACAGCATTCACTGGCGCAATGTGATTGGTAAAAGTGAAAAGTTTTTCTTTTGTTTCCAGATTCCAAACTTTCAGCGTTTTGTCGCCGGAAGCCGAAATTACCCGTTTTCCATCGGGACTGATGGCCACAGATTGAACGAAACTGCTGTGTTTTCCTAATGTAAAAAGTTGCTTCCTTTCTGACAAACTCCAGACTTGCACAGTTCCGTCATAACTACCAGAAATTATTTGTTCGCCGTCGGGAGTAACTGCTACGGCTTTTACCCAATCTGCATGACCAGTGAGAGTAAAAAGTTCTTTTCCGGTTTCTAGGTTCCAGACTTTAATGCTGTTGTCGCCTGACCCGGAAATCAACCGTTTGCTATCGGGAGTTACTGCTACGGACTGGACAAAACTGCTGTGACCTTTGAGGTTGAAAATTACTGCCTCTGTTGACAAATTCCAAACTTTTATGCTGCCGTCCCAGGAACCAGAAATTACTCGCTTGCCGTCGGGAGTTACTGCTACTGCTTCTACCGCAAAAGTATCGCCTGCAAATGTCAATATTTCTGTTCCCGTTTCTAAATTCCAAATTTTAATAGTATTGTCCCAAGAACCGGAAATTACTTTGGTGCCGTCGGGGGTGACAGCTACAGCATTGACGTAGGTAAGATGACCTTTTAGGGTGGAAAGTTCTTCTCCTGTTTCTAAGTGCCAAATTTTGAGAGTGTGGTCGGAGGATGCAGAAATTGCCCGCTTGCCGTCGGGGGTGATTGCTACAGCTTGTACCCAATCTGTATGTCCGGTGAGGGTTCGCAGCAATCTCCCGCCAGGAGGGGTAAAGCTGGGCGTTAGAGGCCGCAGCCAAGGTTTTTTTTGCTGGGTCGCTTGTGCTAGTAGTTCTTGAATTTCGGGAATTTCAAAGCGCATCAACCTGGCAATTAGTTGTGTGGCTAGTTGGGTTTGGTCTTTTGCTAAAATGTGGGCGGAAAGCCGAATTGCTTCTTGGATTAATTTGAGTTTGTCGGCTTTTTGATCTGAGGTTATAATGTCGGGACTTGTCGCTAAATCGTAATCTTCTATTAGTGCCTGTACGGACGATGCTGACAGCTTGGCTTCAATAAAATTATAATCTGTTAGTAAGCTGTATAATTTATCTGAGTCTGAAGTGGCTGCTAGCTGATTTGGTAGGATTCCCAAACAGTGTGTTTGTTCTGAGGGCTGCATTTTATCCAGCCATTGTGTAAACTCGCTCATAAATTTGTGGATGTCTTTTTTAAATGTATGCGATCGCTAGCTGCACCCTGCCCTAAACTCGATCGAGAATCTTTTATCTTGATTTAGCTCTTGACTTAGCATGACATATTTGAATGCTATTTGCTACGCGGGCGTGTTGCCCTCGGTTTGCTCCTGGTTGATGAATTGTTCGTTTTTTAGTCGGAGTCTACTTTGAGAATTTTTCTATGAGTCTGATTCGAGTAAACCACGGCAAATGTAATTCAACCGGCGCCGCGCCAAATTTACCAGAAATAATTGGTTAAAAGCCGATCGCGAGTGAGGGAGAAATAAAAATCAGACTATTCATTACTCCAATACTCGGACTTCTAGGTAGAGGTCGCTCTCAAACTGTCCCAGGTCAACTGTCAACTGTCAACTGTTGAACGTTCGATCGACAAAAGCTGACATATATCGTTTTTTTTCTTAATATAGCTTGTATGTAGGGCAATGATTGTCGATCGATCGACACTGTTAAAGCTAAAAATTTTGATGTGTCGCAATCCTATTTGATGTGGGAATAAGGCTTTTTTAAGGAAACATGATGCCGGATGCTCTAATTTTCTGGTCAATTGGGCTGTATCAGCGAGGCAGATGTCCCGCCGGTTGGGCTTCGTACCTCAACCGCATCTGCAATCTGCTTGACCCAAACCTCTCGGAAAGTTTTGCAGGCGCGCCCCATTCCTTTAAAATATAGAATAGGACTTGCACTATAAAACCGGGTTTCTAGCCAAAATCATTGGTTTGGCCGCTAGTACGCAGGAAGAAACCGGGTTTCTGACTTCATAGCGCGCAAGTCGCGATCGAAAATAAAGAAGTATTTAAGTTTAGAGACAAATTTCATGGATGTTATTGAGTTTTTTGAGTTAAGTGCAGGCAAATGGTTTTCTCAGCGTACTGTACACAATCTCAATTCTGGGGAGTTGCAGGCAGGTAAATCTGACCTAAAAATAGAAATACTGACAGCTACCGATGCAGCAGTCGTTAAACTTTGCCAACAGCATTCGATTAACCCAGCCTCAACTAACCTAACCAGTGTTCGGATTAGTTGGGATGGTATTCCCGATCGCACCGCAGCTAAACAAATTGGTTCTACAATATTAGCGATCGTCCCAAATCCTGACAATCCCAGCGAAGGACAAGTGTTGCAAGACAAGGGAAACACTCGCTACGTGATGGGTGGCGACGATGTGCTGACATTGATTACAGAATCCGATACCATCCATGCCGAAGAAAAGCTGTGGTATCTGATGCCCAACCTGCGGCTGCGGACTAGCGTTGTCAAGCAAGCTAACGGTACACAACAAGCATCTTTTTGTTCGGAAATTCGGATGGGAGTAACTGCGAAAACTCCAGAGTAAAAAATAACTATAGTCAACAGTCAACAGTTAACAGTCAACAGTTAACAGTCAACAGTCAACAGTCAACAGTCAACAGTCAACAGACAACAGTCAACAGTCAACAGACAACAGTCAACAGTCAACAGTCAACAGTCAACAGTCAACAGTCAACAGACAACAGTCAACAGTCAACAGACAACAGTCAACAGTCAACAGTCAACAGTCAACAGTCAACAGTCATGTATGAGTTCAACCGGAATTGATATTATTTCTGTTTTCTGCTTTCTCCCTTCTTTCTTCGGCCTTCTCGGGCAACGGCTTTTAACTTGGTGTGAAAATCAGTGTGTTTGACCACTGGGAATGATTTTGCCTCAGATTTGTCCGGTAATTTGCGATCGGCTTCTGCTCGATCGGCTATGGCGCTAATAGCCACATCTTCATATACTACAACTTCTGTATTTTCTTTTGTACGATCGTCGGCTGCGGGCAGTTTTTCTGTTTCCTGGGCCTCTGTGTTCGGGACTTCTGCATCAGGCGCGCGATCGATTTCAGGTTCGGACGGCTCAACTATATCTAACTCTGCGACACTGACTTCCGATTCTGGGTACGATAAAAGTATATCGTCCGGCGGTAGTTTAGCATCTCTTTCAATGGTTAAATCTTGAGGAAAATTGTTGCATACTAAGCGTTCAAACTCGCGATTGAAATGATAGAGAGGTTGGCCGATACGCTGCCACATACTCAATAGCTGTCCGACAGAAACAGCCTTGTAGCGCCCTTGATAAAGCGCTTCAACCACTGCTAAACGCAGCCAATAGCCGGGATACTTTGTCAGCCATTCTCCCGCTAATTTCTCTGCTTTTTTGCCACCTAGGTCAAAACCGTAGTGAACCAGCAGAGCCGCTGCTTGTGCAGATATTGCTGTCACTTCTGTCATTTGTTATCTGTTGACTGTTGTCTGTTAACTGTTGACTGTTGACTGTTGACTGTTGACTGTTGACTGTTGACTGTTAACTGTTGTCTGTTGTCTGTTGACTGTTGACTGTTGACTGTTGACTGTTAACTGTTGTCTGTTGTCTGTTGACTGTTAACTGTTGGTTCCAAATACCCCATGACCGATGACGAATGACCAATTAGCCAATTGAATTAATCGGATAAACGGACGCCTCCTTCTACAGTTTTCACGTCCCCGGAAAAAGGTTGGGGAGTGCCGTTCCAGTTGAAGTCGCTAATTCTAAAAGTCAGGCTGCCGACTTGACGTTCGGGATTAAAACGCAAAATAATTGCGTAGCTGCGGCGGCTGTATTCTACAGTGTAGTTCGTGCTGATTGTTTCCCTGCTTTCTAAATTAATCGCACTTTGAAAGCCGACTCGAAACCCTCCGTAGACTTGCTGGACGAGTCCAAAAGACAGAACTTTCAAATCTACTAAGCGATCGAACAAATAAGGCGATATGCCGTCCCGTGCTACCTGAGTATAAGTCACGTTAAATCCAGTGTAATCGAGGAAAGGGCGGGAGAAATGGCCGAATTGTCCTTGAATGCCGATGCTGCTGGCGATCGAGTTTTGCCGATCGCCACTGCTGTAATAAGAGCCAACTCCCCGGACTCCCAAGGCTAGTTGCAAGAAGGGAACCACTGGCGTCCGCGTGTACTTCAAACCCTGGGTGGGAGTGCGGGGCAGCGGTTGACCCTGCCAGAGGTTGAAACCACGGCTCAAGGCGACGCTGGCTTGGGCACGGCCTAAGTCTATACGGTTGTTTTCGCGGACTGGTTCGAGCAAGTCTGGTCGATCGGTCTCGGCATTGATAAACTGATACCCTGCTTGGTAGCTGAGATTGATACCTGTTCTTCCGAGTGGGATGACGGGGGAGGTGAGGACTGCGCCGAGGCTGCTGTTGACGGTTTGAAAGCCCAGAGAACCGTTAAACAGTCGATCGCGGTAACTATATTCTGCTGCTAAATTGTGATTGCCGATCGACTGTCGCAGGCGCAAATTCCCCCGAAAGCTGTTTTCTGGCAAATTTGGGAAATTGTCGAAACTCAGAAATATTGCTGAGCCGTCCAGCTTGGTGCGCGGGCCCAGAGTAGCGCCCAACTTGGCTTTCAGCCCGTAGCTGTCGGGAAAAAACGGATTACCGCCGTGCTTTTCGACAACCCGCTGGAGGTAAACTTGGGGCGTCAGACTCAGCCGCACGGGCCCGTTTTGCAACACCTCAAAAGCGCACTCGGCATACAAACCGCCCCTATCGCCTCCGTCGTAGCCAAAGGTCAAGCACGGGCCGCTCTGCTGTCTGCTGTCAAAAACTTGCCTGCGGGGATAGACGGGTATTTTGACACGGTTGTCGAATACCAAGCGGGGTTTAGTTGTGACTAATTCCTCGGCCGTGGGCGAAATCCTTCTAATCGTGGCTGTCCTGGCCCTGTATTCAAGTTCTGGCGGGGAAAATGGGTCGTTGGTAATCCGAATGTTGGTTGCTACTCTCACGCCGTCTGGGAGGAGTTCGAGGCGTTCTGCTTCAAAGCGGACGCGGTTGACGGCGCCGGTAATTTGGGGGGCTGCTAACTGTCCGCCGCCGCCGATGGTAACTGTGGCTGCGCCGGGGGATTTGACTCCGCGCACGGGCTGCTGGCTGGTAATTCGATCGCTCAGGGGTTGTTCGAGAATCGTCCCCGCACTGATGTCTGTGGGTAGTGTGGGGGTGAGTTCGCTACCTGCTGCGGGTAGGAATATCTCGCCGCTTGCTTGTTCGACTGCGCCGCTATTTAGCCCGAGATTGAAGTCCATCCGCTGTCCGCGCACTACTTGTTGGCCGCGGGTATAGGCGACATTGCCGGATGCTACCACTTGGCGGGTGACTAAGTTGACGATCGCCCGATCGGCATCTATCACAGTTTGCCGAAACCGCACGATGACTCTACCAACCGCTGTGACAATTTGCTGCTTCTCGTCAAATTCTTGGCTGTCGGCCTTAATTTCGATCGTATCGGCTGGGCTAACCGGAAATGGCACTGTCCTCTGAGAAGGTGCGGTGCGGACTCCCGGCGCGGCTGGTTTCGGTTTTGGTTGCGGTGGGGGCGTTGCGGGTGTGGGGGCGGTTCCGGGTGCTGGAATCTCGAACTGTTGCTGTTCGGTGGGAAGTCTTTCTGGTGTTGGTTCTGGAATGATTATTTCAGCAGGCTCGGGAGAGTTATCTTGTAACTGCTGACCTTTTGCCTGATACCAATTTTCCGGTTGTCGGACAGCATTTATCTCGGCTTTTGTTGGCGCTTGTGCGGTTTTTTGCTGATTTCGAGCAGCAACGGCATTTTCTATCGAACCCAACTGGTAAGCAGTAAACGAGCTATCTTTTTGAGCTTCCGCAGTTTCCGGTTTTCCGACTGGAACCGGGCGCCCAAATCCTACTACTGCGTCGCCACTTTCTACTGCGGTTAGGGGGTCTAGGATTTCTGGAGGCTGACCGGTGACGGAGGTGGTACCGAGGAGTGCGGCGGCTGGTTGCTGCTGGGGTAGCTGAACTATTTCTGGGCTTGGTTCCGGTATTTCTGTGGAGTTGCTGCGGGTTTCTCCACCACCCGCAGCTACAGTCAGGGCGACTTTTTTCGGCTTTGCGATGTAGATGATGGCAGAGGGTTCTGGCGGCGGTACCGGATAGGACATAATTACAAAGTGTGGGTCATTCGATTTTAGATTTTAGATTTTATAGGGTGCAAATTATTGAAAATTTTTGCATCTAAAGGCAACTGTTTAAACCAATTTCAAACGAAATCACAGTATTCTGGTTCCCCCCCTTTGCAAGGGAGGCTAGGGGGGGGTCAAAGAGTGTTGCATGATTTTAGAGAAATGGTATTAAACATTAATTCTGATATCTAAAATTTGCAGTGGCTTTGGAACAATGGAATCGGGCTGCTTTCAAAACTTGCTTCCGCCATAAGATAACCTCGCTGGCGGCGCGAGGTCAAGTTTTGTTGAACTAATTTTTGCTGGTTTGTCGGCCGCAGACTAGGGGCGCGCTACCGTAGCCCCTAGTCTGCGGCCGAGATTTCCCATTTATTCCATGTCTCTGCGGTTGGGGTTCCGGGCTGGGTCATTGGACAAAAACCCAAATATGAACAGGGAAACAAAAAATAAAACAACTACATTAACGACGATTTTGAGGGTTAGCACGCTAGGGAGTCTCCAAAGATGGCATAATACTGAGCTGATTTGCTGCTGTTGCCGCAGCTTTTTTATCATAAGCTAAAGCTTAGTCAATTTTCTCTTTGCTTTTGAGGATTTTTGGCAAGTTGCTTTTTGCCCAATTCCACAGTTGCTCGGCGATGTTTTCTAGTCGCAGCATGAGTACATCGAGCCATTCGAGCACTTGTTCTAAGGGGTGCTTAATGTATCCCATCGATTCTGCTTTTGTTTCTAAGTAGTCGCCATCGGGTTGCACGCCTGCGCTCTGATTTTTTGGTTGTACGGCGGTGTATCTGCTGGTTTGGGCGGTGATTGCTGCTGGGGATTGGCTGTTTTGTGCGGTGTTCGGGTTTGTGTTTTTTGGTACTTGGGTTTCCGGCGCGCGCCCTGGGGTTGGTTCTGCTGCGAGTGCAGAGCTATTTTTTTGGGTGACAGCTAAGTTTGATGCTGGTTGGGGTTGAATTTTTGAACTTTTTGCCAGCAAGCTCTGTTTTAGCTGTCCGAGCAGGCGGTGGACTGCTTCTGGGTAAGGGGATATTGAGACTGCGGTCGATCGACTTTCCGCCAATTCTCCTAATTCTGCAATTTGGGGCTTGACTTTTTGGCTGGCTTGTGCATTCTCGGCTTCGGAACTTCCCCCGCTTAAATGCTCCGGTGCTGCTTCCCCGAATAATTCTTGCCAATTCAGCCACGGTCGATCGGCCTCTGGACTGTTTTCGGTGTCTTCTTGTGATTGTCGCTGTTTCAAATAATACTGAATTGCAACTGATTTCTCCGTATTATCGCTACCCGCGGTTTCTTTGCCCAAAAGTTGATCAACTGACGACCAAATCATTTGTTCGATGTTTCGAGCGTATTTTTCGAGGATGTCGCGGGCGGAAAAATCTAAATTGGTTTCTGTGGCAGATGTATCAATTTTTACTTTGAATGGCGGTGTGGGTTCGGCGGTTGTTTTTGCTGATGAGGGTAGGGTAAATTCTTCGAGGTTGACGGCGGCGCGATCGAGTAATGTTACAAATGACAGAGGCATGGGAGATCGATCGAGCTTGCTGTTAAAATGAGTTTCTAATTTTGGGATGTTTTGGTCGATCGAATTCGATGCAGCTATTGAGGGCTGTGGGATTTTTGCAGGGGCGATCGGCGCTTTTTGGACTAAAATTAGATTGCGGTCGATCGACTTTTTCACCGCAAAAATTGATTCTCCAAACTGATTTCTTTTCAGAGCAACCGGACTCGTCTGGAGCCAGGCCATCAATTCCCAAAACCTGCGTACCGGCGGAAGTTGAGATTTTTTAGCCGCCGACTCCAAACCGAGATTAAATTTTAATTCTTTTTGGGCAATTTGCCGCCGCCCCGGGCCGCCGTTGGCAATTTCCCAAGTTAGGCGATTTTCCAGCAGTTCTTGCTGTTCGGGTGTCAGAATATCTAATATCTGATTTTCATGTCCGATTAAGACTAAAGTCCGGGCTGGGATAAAACTGGCGATTCCCTCGACTTTCAGTTGCGATTTTAATTGAGTCTTAGCCAGCGAGTGTTCTAAGACGGAAGTTGTTTGATGCTTTGCGGTTTGTCCGCTAAAGTTGATTCCTGGATTTAAATCGCTAGTGACTTTCTGACTTGCAGCATTTCCCTGATTGATTAACAGCGGGAAGTTAGTTAAAGTTGTCGCGGTTTGCGACGAGTTTAGCAAATTTTCGGCGAGGTGTAAGATTTGGGCGATCCTCTGCGAGGGCTTCGCTAACGAGCTTGACTCGGAAACTTCCCCAAACCAATTTTGCGGCAAGTCTGGATTTTCGTCGCTACCAAATTCTTGCAGTTCGGGTAAATCTACTGTTTTGCTTGATTCCCGCAACTGTCGCCCCAGCATTCTGGAACTTTGCACGAGCAGGTAAGCTGGATAAAGTAAAATTTGGGTGGCGGTGAGAGTTCCTTGTTTAATTTGTCGCCAAGTTCGATCGCAATTATCGGCGACTTGGCGGGACTGTTTGGATATAAAATTTAATAGTCGGCTTTGGTATGGGCCGTAATAACCGTTGGACATAAGTTTAATTATTGAATTTTGATTTTTAGATTCGCGCCGGAATTGCCGAAAATTGCTGTAAAATCAGATCGAGAGATCGATCACAGTTTCCAAACCTCTGAAACCTTTATTTCTTCGCGTCCTTTGCGTCTTCGCGGTTCAATCCGATCTTTAATTCTCGCGCAACTCCTATTTTAGCCAAAAATGAGCGCTTCTGTGTCACCTGCAAGCAATAATATTTCTAAAGTTGTAGACAAGTTGCGCCGCCTCAACCAAGTGGAGGTTCAGTCTGGTTGGAGATATGGCGATTCTGACTCTGCTGTCTCTTCAAGTATTTGTAACTGGCCTGTTGCTGAGCTTAATGGAAAAGGACATATTGCTTGGCCTGCTCGGAAGCAAATTGTTTATTTGGGCCAGCTCTTAGTAATTCCTGACAATTTGCACGGCTATCCTGTAGTTGGTTTGCGGTTGCTACTAAGTTTGACTTGGTGGGCCGAAGATGCTCAGATTTTTGTGAACGGCGAGTTGGTCGGACAAGGTGATTTATTTGATTGTGCCGATCGAGTTTTGTTGAGTGAGTCGGTCAATCCCGGAGATGAATTTTTAGTTGTTTTGCACTTGGTAAGTCCCGGCCACGATTGCGGTGCTTTAGTGCGATCGATTTGTTTGTACGAAGCTGCCGATCCTGCTTGTTTCGATCCGGGTTTTGTGGCTGCGGAATTAGAGATTTTACAAAATTCGCTGTCTGGAAATCTGGAAAATTTAAATTCCCAATACCTCCCCACTGAAATAGTAGCCGACCGCGCAATTCTTGTCAAGGGGGAAATGCTGAAATCTCAGATTGATTTGGCGCTTAATTCGATCGATTGGTCTGTTGTGTGCGATCGACAAAAGTTCGATCGTTCGTTATCTGTTTTGCGCCACAATTTACTGGGATATTTGCGCGCTTTTTCTGCGAATTTAGATGATGGAACCGCAGAGGGCGCAGAGGGCGCAGAGAGGGAAGGAAAGGATCGGGTTTCTCAGGTTCCAGAAAGTGGTGGCGCTACATCTATATATATAGGAGAAAGTGATTCTCTGACTTCTTTTTCTGTTGACTTAGATGATGGAACCGCAGAGGGCGCAGAGGGCGCAGAGAGGGAAGGAAAGGATGAGGTTTCTCAGGTTCCAGAAAGTGGTGGCGCTACATCTATATATATAGGAGAAAGCGGCAAGCTGAAATCTATATATAAAGGTAAAATCTATTTGGTTGGTCACGCTCATTTAGACTTAGCTTGGCTGTGGCCTGTACCGGAAACTTGGGAAGCAGCAGAGCGAACTTTTGAGTCTGTATTGAAATTGCGATCGGAGTTTCCCGATTTGATTTTCTGCCATTCAACTCCAGCGCTTTATGCTTGGATAGAAGAACACCGGCCGGACTTATTTGCAGAGATTAAAAAACAGGTGGCCGTCGGAGGTTGGGAAGTTGTCGGCGGGATGTGGGTTGAACCGGATTTAAACTTGATTTCGGCCGAATCAATGGTGCGGCAAGTTTTTTACGGACAGCGTTACGCCAAGGAAAAGTTTGGGGAATTGATGCGGGTGGCTTGGCTACCGGATACTTTCGGTTTTGGGTGGCAATTGCCTCAGATTTTGCGCGGTGGCGGAGTAGAATATTTTGTGACGCAAAAGCTGCGCTGGAACGATTCAACCGAGTTTCCCCACGGTGTGTTTTGGTGGGAAGGGTTGGACGGTACTAAAATATTTAGCATGATGTCTGGTGCGATCGGCGAAAGTATAGAATCTGTGAAAATGGCAAGTCATGCTTTTGACTGGCAAGTTAAAACTAATTTGCAAGACGCTCTTTGGTTGCCGGGAGTTGGCGACCACGGCGGCGGCCCGACTCGTGATATGTTGGAGGTGGCGAAACGCTGGAATATGTCGCCTTTTTTCCCGAGGATGGAGTTTGCGAAAGCGGTTGATTATTTGTCTTTGATTGCAAGTCAGTTTTTGCCGGAAGTTGCGGAAATCCAGTCTCAATCTGATGTGGCGCCGCAGTCAAGTCGCGCAAGTTGGAAACTTCCTCAAGTTGGCGAAACTTTCTCGGATGTCGCATCTGAAAACTTGCTCGAAAATTCCGCAACTTTAGCCGAAACAGCAAGTTCAACTGGAGAAAATCCCGCCAGTGTGGAAGCTGGGAAGGTTGACGAAACTTTGTCCGATGTCGCATCTGGAAACTTGCTCGAAAATTCGGCAACTTTAGCCGAAAGTCGCACAAAGCAGCCACTAAGTCGGAAAAATTGGGAAGTTCGGAAAACAGCCGAGAATTTGTCAGCGTTAGGCGGTAATTTTTCAGGGAAAATATCGGAATCAGAGCCTGAATGCCTTGATTTCCCAACTAATCTCAAAAACGAGAAATCCAAACTCCCCCACTCCCGCACTCTCCCGATTTGGAAAGATGAGCTTTACTTAGAATTTCACCGGGGTTGCTATACGACTCGCGCCGACCAAAAACGCCAAAACCGTCGCTGTGAAGAGTTGCTCTACCAAGCTGAGTTACTCTCGTCTCTGGCAACGATTTGCACCGGTGCGATTTATCCCAAATCTGAGTTAGAATCAGCTTGGAAACAAGTTTTATTTAACCAGTTTCACGATATTCTGCCCGGTTCTGCGATCGCCCAAGTCTACGCAGATGCTAATCTAGCCTTTGCCCAGACCGATCGCACTTGCCACCACATCCTGCTACAATCTTTGGATGCGATCGCCTCTCAAATTTCTCTGCCGAATCCCCCGCAGCCCGACGCTCAACCGATTTTAGTTTTCAATACCCTCAATTGGTCGCGCTCTGAGGTTGTCGCTGTACCGCTTCCCGATTCCGCTGATTCAGCTTGGGAAATTTACGATTTTTCAGGACAGCGGCTGACTTCGCAGATTGTCAAGGACGATCGACTCCAACCGCAATCTACACTGTTATTTTACGCAAATCATCTACCGGCGATCGGCTATCGAGTGTTTTGGCTGTGTCGCGAATCCGCTCAAACCGTAGATAATGCGTCCGCCAGCCCCGAAATTGATAAAAAGACAGATTTATCAAAACTTACATACGGTATAGCACAAAAAAACACGCCTTGTCAAGAAACGCATTTTGCAGCCGAAAGAATGGTGCTGGAAAATGAATTAATTATGGCAAAAATAGACGCAAAAACTGGCAGTTTATCCAGCCTTTGGGATAAAGTAAATAACAGAGAAGTCCTGAATGCAGCCGGGGGAAATCAACTGCAAACATTTCAAGATAGCGGTCAATATTGGGATGCTTGGAACATCGATCCGAACTATCAAAAACATCCATTACCCGCGCCGATACTCAAAGAGATTTCTTGGCTAGAGCGGGGAGAAGTGCGGCAGAGTTTGCGCGTAATTCTGCAAATGGGTAAATCGGAGTTTTGCCAAGATTATACAGTAGAAATAGGTTCGCCGCTGCTGAAAATCAAGACAGTGGCAGATTGGCAAGAAACTCACGTTTTAGTAAAAGCAGCCTTTGGGTTAAATGTAGAAGCAGATTTTGCAACTTGCGAAATTCCCGGTGGTGCGATCGCCCGCACGACCAAACCACAAACAGCCGCCGAAAAAGCTAAATGGGAAGTACCAATTTTGCGCTGGACTGATATCAGCAATCACGGTTTTGGAGTGAGTTTGCTCAACGATTGCAAATACGGGTGCGACATTCAACCAAATCAAATCCGGCTGACATTACTCCGGGGTTCGACTTGGCCGGATGAACAAGCAGATAAAGGAGTTTCCGAATTTACTTGTGCAGTTTATCCCCACGCTGGAAATTGGCAAGAAGCCGGCACTGTTCGGCGCGGCTACGAGTTGAATTTGCCACTGCTAGTAAAGGTGTTGCCAAAGTTAGAGGCAAATTGCCATAAGACTCTGCCAGTAGTTGGCAAATTGTTAGATTTGTCCGCCGAAAATTTAGTGCTGATGGCATTCAAACAGTCGGAGGACAATCCGAACTTGTGGATCTTGCGGTGTTACGAGTGTCACGGTGAAGAGGCGAAGTTGGAATTAAACAGCGATTTGGATTTGGCGATTAGTCAGCCCGTCAATTTATTAGAACAACCCATAAATTCACCCCTGAAGTCAGACGATGGGAAAACTTTCAAAATATCACCGTGGAAAATAGCCAGTTTTGCAGTAAAATTATAGCAACCTTTCGGCGATCGAGATGTTCTCAATTGCCGGAACCATCGATCTTAATTGCCTGAACACATCGACTTATTCCTGCTTCTTGATATCCGTTAAATCCGTTACAAAATCCGCTGCCGAACTTCTACGCAAACTTGGTGCGAACAAAATTTGTCAACCGGCGCCAATTAGCCCTGACAACTTTCTTTTGAGCTAAAATATGCAAAATCACGAAGGCTAAAAACGTGTACGCCAGCCAAAAATGCAAACTCCTTCCCACCTCAACCATTGCGGAATTTTGCGGAAACGCATCCGGTAAAACAATTCCGAAAAATTTCACGTTGTTACTTTTGAAAGAGTTAGAAAAAAAGAAACCAGCAACTGGAACCAGCCACATAAAAACGTACAAAGTCGCGTGGAGAGCAAGATTTTTGTACCATTCCCGCGTAAACTTGGGTAGGCGTTTGGTGTATTTTTTCCACCCTACCCGCAGCAGAGTCAAAATCCGCAAAGTCAGCAAAGCCATTGTCAGCACTCCTACAGATTTGTGAAAATCGTAAAGGGGGCCTCGAATCCACAATTCTCTCGGCAATTGAGCCATAAATGTACCGCCAACAAACAGCACTAAATAGCCAACTGACATCACCCAGTGTAAGGACATCAATTGTTTGAACGCAGAATTAAGTCGGGGTTTAGCAACGGGTTTTAGGGTAGTCACTCTTCTTTACCTCCTTAGCGTTTGCTGCACAAGATTCAGTATAAACTATAGGACTAAAGCCTGTGGCACCGAATTTACTGAATTTAATTATTACCAATTTTGATAAAACAGTCGAATTAACTATATTCACGATCGCCATTGCCAACCAACATCGATCGCACAGCCGGGCAGTTTTCCGGTCGAGTATGCCCAAAGCCACCGCACTCATCTGACGCTACAATTGCTACCGCCGCCCGGCGAATCCCCAGCCCGAGCAAATATCCCAAACCGAAACCGGAGTAAGTCAGTCCCAACACTAGATATTTGAGTGTTATCATAGATAGTTAAAACCATTGATTGCCGATTTTTTCGATTGTCGGGGGCGTTAAAAGTACAAACCGGGTACATTAGCAGCTAAATCTGCTAGTACCGTAACTAGCGAGAAATATCGCCGATGGCCTACCAACAACAAACACAGGGGTTGCTTGGGGAAGCCGAAACCAGGGCCCTGGATAAGTTGTATTTTCCTTACAAGTCGTAACTTTTTCCAAGATAGCAACCTCTAAGACGGTTAAGACATTCTTAATCCCTGAAACATGAACTATTATTACCTCTTCCTTCTTCCTTCTTCCTTCTTCCTTCTTCCTTCTCCCATAACAGGTTTAATTTAGTTTCACAAAAAAGTTAAATTCCAGAAAGTAAAACTAATTACAGTCGAGTTAAGCTAAAAGTGTTTGCTAAAAAAAGTCATTCAAGTAACTCAGAAACCAACAATTCTCACTTAACCGGTACGGGCGACGAACTCGCGGGAGTAAAACTTTCGTCCAGCCAACAAGTTGAACAGGATTGGTATCGAACTCTCTACGACCATTTTCCCGGCATTTACTTCGTTCTAGACGCTTTGGGAAGAGTTTTTTCGCTAAATCAATTCGGCGAATATCGTCTCGCCTACAGGTCGCAGGAATTAATTTGTCATTCAATTTTTAACATATTTTACTGCGAAAATCAAGGGAAAATGCAGGCAGAATTTGCGGGATTGGCATATCCGAAAAACGGTACGACGCCAAGTCCAAAACTTGCCTCTTGGGAAGGTCGCTTGACTTGCAAAGACGGCAGCATTATCTCCGTAAAAGCAACCGCGCACGGAATGCCTGCGGTAGATTGGAAAATAGAGCAAAATAATAGCGACGGTCGGTCAATTTCCAATTTCCTACGGCCGGCGGTACTGTTAGTTTGCCAAGAAATTAAGGTTAAGGTGGCTTCACCCGTAGCCGCGCCGCCCAACCAGAAAGGAAATTGGCGCAGTCAAACTTTGGCGATCGCAAAATTAGCCAAAAGTCAAGTTAAAGAACGCCATAATATAGAACAATTTATCCGCGAAGTCACAGAAACCGCTGTTAGTATTGTCAAGTGCGATCGAGCCAGCATTTGGCTATACGGCGAAGACAAAACGCAGCTTCACTGCATTGACCTTTACGAATATAATACAAAACTCCATTCAGTACAAATAATCATCACAGCAGCCGACTGTCCGCTGTATTTTCAAGCCTTAAAGTCCGAAAGTACGATCGCCACGGTGGCCGCCGAAAATGACCCGAGAACCCGAGAACTTGCTAGTCTTTATTTTGCCAGAGGTCGCACGACTTCCCTGTTAAACGTACCGATTATGCTGGCCGGTCAAAGGTTGGGAATAGTCAGCGTCGAACGCCCGGGTTCTGGCAGTGAGTGGACGGAAGAAGAACACGAATTAACCGAAATATTAGCAGACTTTGTATCATCAAGTTTGTCAGATAGCGAAAGCTTAAAATTAGAAGCAATACGGCGCGAACAGCAGCAAAACTTGCTCAGCCAATACTACGAC
Source organism: Cyanobacteria bacterium OTE_58_metabat_593 (assembly GCA_031372825.1). Lineage (GTDB taxonomy): Bacteria > Cyanobacteriota > Cyanobacteriia > Cyanobacteriales > Microcoleaceae > Microcoleus. The sequence continues at coordinate 47,015 of JANMLZ010000110.1, forward strand.
CAACTAGAAGAAAGAGTAGAAAGACGCACGACCGAACTCAAAAAAGCTAACCAAAAACTGCAACAAGAAATAATTAAAAGAAAACAAGCAGAAGCAGAAATGCGGGTACAGCATCAAGAACAGCAAATTATTTTTGATTCCGTGCCGGCAATGATTTGGTATAAAGATACGGAAAGCCGCCTGTTGCGAATTAATCAAGCCGCCGCTGCATCAAGAGGTTTGCCCGCCGATCAATTAGAAGGAAAATCTTTTTATGAGATCTATCCTGACGAAGCAGAGCAATATTATTTAGAAGATTTGGAAGTAATCAATTCCGGCGTTGCTAAACTGGGAAAAGTTGAACTACTGCCAACTGCATCCGGTCAAAAATGCTGGGTGCGGAAAGATACAATACCTTACCACGACGAAACAGGTAAAGTTGTTGGCGCGATCGTATTTGCAGTAGATATTACAGATTTAATGCGAGTCGAAAAAGAACTACGAGAATATCGCGATCGCCTCGCCGAAAAAGTCGAGAAACGCACTGCCATGTATCGGCAGGCAATGGCAGCTTTGTATTCTGCAAATACGCAAATGCAACAGCTAATTAACAACAGCTATGCCGGCGAACACGGCAACAGCACAGCAGCAGCGCGGTTGCTCGAATGCGAAGCTTATTTTGAAGCTGTTGCCGTAGCCGACCGCGACACAATTTTGAGCGTCAGCAGCGATTTTGCCGCGCTATTCGACTACGAACCTGCGGAAATGGTGGGAATGAGCTTGTTGGAACTGCTGTCACCGAAATCTTACAAAGTGGCACCACAAATGATTTCCGCAGCCAGCAATACAGTCTGCGAAGCGATTTTTCTCAGGCGGGACGGGACTGCTTTTCCGGCTGACGTTCGCAGCAAATTCGCACTTTGCGAAGGTCGTTTAGTGCAGGTGAAAGCAGTCCGAAACCTCACGGAACGCAAATTAGTAGTAGCAGAATTAGATCGATCGCGCTCTTTGCTGCACGCTACTATGGAAGCAACAGCAGACGGCATTCTCGCCGTTACTACCGCCGGAGAACTGATTAGTTTTAACGAAAAGTTAGTTCAACTTTGGGGAATTTCAGAAGAAGTTAGAAACTCGATGGATAGAACGGTGCGGCTGAGCTTTCTCACCAAGCAAGTTAGAGATCCGAGGGCTTTTTTGCAGAGAGTTAAAGAAATTTATAGTGATGCGGAGTCAAACGGCTGTGATATTCTCGACTTTAAAGACGGCCGGACTTTTGAGCGCTACACGCAGCCGATTCGAGTCGGACAAAATATTATTGGTAGGGTTTGGCGCTTCCGCGATATTACTTCTCGCGAAAAGGTGACGGCAATGTTGGGCGATTCTCAACGACGCTTTCGGGCAATTTTTGATTCTTCGTTCCAATTTGTCAGCTTGTTGAAACCGGACGGGACTCTGCTAGAAGCTAACCAAACTTCTCTGGATTTCGCGGGAATTAAGCTGCGGGATGTGGCAAATAAGCCGTTTTGGCAGGGGCATTGGTGGGGAGGTTCTCAGGAAGTTCGGGAACAGTTGCAAGATGCTATTAGTCGATCGGCAAAAGGTGAATTTGTCCGCTATGAAGTGGAATTTCAAGGTGAAAACCGGACGGCAATTATTGATTTTTCTCTCAAACCAGTGGCAGACGAAACTGGAAAAATTGTCTTGCTACTGCCCGAAGGTCGAGATATTACTGAAAGCAAGCAAGCTCAAGTCGCCCTGCGGCAGCAAGTTGAGCGAGAACGCCTGATCGCGCAGATACAATCGCGCATCCGTTCTTCTCTGGATCTCACAGATATTCTCAATACTACAGTAGCGGAAGTGCGGGAGTTTTTGGCAACCGATCGCGTGATTATTTTCCGGTTCCGCCCAGATTGGAACGGAGATGTGGTGGTGGAGTCGGTTGGTGCAGAATGGAAGCCGCTGATGGGTATGGAGGTGGAGGATTGCTGTTTTGCGAATACTTACATCGGACAATATTTGAAGGGCAGAATTCGATCGATTGAGGATATTCACGCCTCTAATTTTGCCGAATGCCACGTCAATTTTTTGGCCGAGTGTCAGGTGAAAGCGAATTTGGTCGTCCCCATTGTCCAGCAGGGAATCGAACACCATGCTGGCAATTCTTCTTGTCAATTACCCAAGTTGTGGGGTTTGCTGATTGCCCACCATTGTTCGGCACCCCGCCAGTGGCAACAGTTTGATATGGATTTGCTGAGTGAGTTGGCTACTCAAGTGGCGATCGCGATCGAACAATCTTTACTTTACCAACAGTTAGCCGTGGCAAACCAGCGGTTGGACGGGTTGGCAAATTTGGACAGTCTGACTCAGCTAGCTAACCGCCGCCGCTTTGATGAGGTGATGAACCGGGAATGGGAACTCTCAAGCAGTTCGCAACCGCTATCTTTGATTATGTGCGACATTGACTGTTTCAAACTTTACAACGACAATTACGGCCACCAAGCCGGGGATGCTTGTTTGCAGCAAGTGGCGCGGGCGATTGGGGATGCTTGCACGAACGCACCCGCAGAACGCCTTTATTTGGCTGCTAGGTACGGCGGCGAGGAATTTGGGGTAATTTTGCCAAATACGGACACCGCGACTGCACAGGTGATTGCTGAGGGAATCCGCCAGCGTGTGAAAGCTCTGGCAATTCCCCACATCAAGTCTGTTGTCACCGATTCGGTGACTCTGAGTATGGGGGTGGCGACGATTTCTGAAAATCAAAATTCGCCGAAAATGCTGATAGAAGCTGCTGATAAGGCGCTTTATCGGGCTAAGTCGGGCGGGCGCGATCGAGTGGCTGTGAGTCAGTAGTCAATTGTTAACGGTTAACGGTTAACGGTTAACGGTTAACGGTTAACGGTTAACGGTTAACGGTTAACGGTTAACCGTCATCTGACGAATTACCAAAAAAACGATCGACCTAACTGGCATAAATAAAGTTAGTGCGATCGCGCTACTATGAATCAGCATTTATTTATCAGACTGCGCGCGGATTTTTTACGCATTTTCAGGGATTTTGTTACAAAACTTTACTCAGAGTTGACTGTTGACTGTTGACTGTTGACTGTTGACTGTGCAGACTAAGTTATTGGTTATTGGTTATTAGCCGCCCCAAACCATTAACAAATAACCAATAACCAATAACCCATAACAGTCAACCGTCAACCGTCAACAGTTTTTGAAACACTCCATACATCTCCTCAGCCAACTTTTTGGGATTCCACAAAGGTGCGAGATTTTCTGGCTGTTTCGACTTGATTAAATGCTCTTTCACCGCATTTCTGAAACCAGCATCGCGACCAAATTTAACTCCCCACTGCGTGTATTCCTCCCAACTCCAAGCCGCACCCACATCAAGATTTGCACTTTTCAGAAAAGCGTAACCCATCCGCGAAAGATATTGGTCGCCCGATCTAGTTACCACTGGCAAATTCGCCCACAAAGCCTCTAAATTGTGAGTCCCACCATTGTAAGGATAGGAATCTAAAAGCACGTCGGCTACATAATAAATAGCCCGGTGTTCTTCCTCAGTTCTAGTTTGTCCGATAAACTTAATTCGATCGAAATCTACTCCCTGAATTTCGCATTCTTCCCGATAAGTGCTGTGAATAACATCCGCATCGCCTTGACCTTTGCGAATCAACAAACTATCTGGTACTTCTTTGAGTATTTTAACTTGAGCTTGTACCATTTCGGGATTTGTTTTTCGACCGGGCGCAACGCACAGGTAAGTCATTTGATCCGAACGGATGCCGAGAGCATTTCTAATCGCTTCTCGATCCACGGAAATGCTTTGCAGTGCGCCAATTGCTACCGAACAAACTGGCAATCTGACTAACTGTTCTAAGTAATTTGTTTCAACACCAGGCGGGTGAGTGTGTTCGTCACACAGAAAGTAGTGATTGTCTGAAATATAAGGTGCATCAAATCCTAGCCAAGAAACGCAAATCCCCGCAGGATATTGATACAAGACTTCGACGTTTGTCGGTACTGTCATCGAGTCTAAGTCTATTAAAACGTCCAAATCGTCTTGCACTACTTCGGCGAGGATTTCGCCACCGTCAGCAAAGCCGTTTGGATATTTTTGAGGCCAGTAAAACTTGCCTGCCATTTCTTCAAACCGTTGCGTAACTTCATCTCGGTGGAGTTTACCTGTCACGTAAAGGTGAACGTGGGGCGTGATCCGGCTTAATTCCCGAATTAAGGCTTCGCTACACCAACCTACGGAATGGCGACGGAAGTGTTTGGAAAGGAAGCCGATTTTTAAAGGCTTTTGTCCGGTATAATTTGCAGATTTGATTCTGTTAATTGGGCGTCGCGGAACTGCTTTTTGATAGTATTCTTTGGCAATTAGTCGGTAGAAATTGGCATTTTTTTCGCGGTTGTCTCGCAAGTGGGAAACTGCAAACATAAAGATTTCATAGAGCAATTTTAGTTCCATGACGCTAAATGTTTCTACTTTTTCGTAGCAGAGTTTTTCGATTTCTTCGAGTTTCTGAATTGCCTGTTTACTAACACCTGATTGTAGGTAGGAAAACACGTAGGCTGTGGCTGACATGACTGGCGCATTTTCGCCGCAGTTTTCGCAGTATTTGTCGGCGACGCTGCGGGCTCTAGCTAGGTTGGTGGAGTGGCTTAGCAAGTCGCAGAGTTGTTGGTGGGCTTCGCTAAATTTGGGGTTGCATTCGATCGCCTTTTCAAAATGGGCGATCGCCTCCAAGGGCTTATCTTGTTTCCGAATATGTCCCATACGGCAGTAGACCTCTGCCCAATCCGGTTTTAATCGCAAAGCTTCCTGATAGCTGGTTAAAGCTTCTTCCAGCCGCCCCTGCATCGAAAAACAACTGCCGAGGTTCGCGTGAACTTCTGCCCAATCGGGCTTAATTCTCAGAGTATTTTGGTAATAAGTAATCGCTGCTTCGTACTTGTTCTGCTGCAAATAAGAATTGCCTAAATTGAAGTGCAAAACTTCTAATTCCGGCTTTAAAGCTACAGCTTGCTGATAGTTGGCGATGGCAGCATCGAGATCGCCTTGTTGCGATCGCGCGCTGCCGATGTTACCATAAGCTTCGGCCCAATCTGGTTTAATGGCGAGGGCTTTTTCGTAGCTTTCAATCGCTTCGTCGCGCTTCCCTTGACCGAAAAGTCGGTTGGCCAAGTTAAAGTGGAAGTCTGCACCCACAAGCTGGGGGTTGAGTTCGGATGTTCTTTTAAAACAGGCGATCGCTGCTTCGATGTCACCATGTTTGTGATATACTTTCCCTAAATTCCAGTGAGCGCCCGCTAAATCGGGACTCAGAGCAATGGCTTGTTGGTAATGTGCGATCGCCTCTTCTAAACGCCCCATTTTGAAATACATACTGCCGATATTGGCGCGCACTTCCGCAAAATTTGGCTGCAATTCTAGGGCTTGAGAATAGGATCGAATAGCAGCTTCAATTTTGCCCCCAGCTTGCAAAGCATTGCCTAAAGTTACGTAAGCATGAATGTAATCAGGTCGAATTTTTAGGGCTTGCTGACAAGCGGCGATCGCCTCTTTAATCTTACCTTCAACTAAACAGTTTTCTGCCAGTCTTTTGTACGGTTCTACTTCTTGATAATTGGCAAGTTGTCCACTATCTGGAACATTCAGCGAGGTAACTTGTTCCGAAACTTCGGCGGGGTTGGTAAACGGAGTATTTGAATTTTCAGGAGTTTGCGATGGCGGCAAATTGATGCTCGAAGGCTGCAAGCCGTAACCTTCATCTTTGTTGACAGATAATGGTTGTGCGCCTGATTCTGGTTCTAATTCGATAAAATTGCCGTCGTCAGTTTCGCACTGTTGTTGTGCGGTTAAAGTCGATAGTTTCTCCGCAGTGCTGGCATCTCCCGGTTGCAGTTGCAGCACTTTTTGATAACAAGCAATTGCTGCATCTAACTTTCCTTGCTGCTGCAAAACATCGCCAAGCATTAAATTAACCGAACACAAAATCGGATTTATTTCAAGAGCTTTTTGGTAAAAATTTGCCGCTTCTTCCAATTGCCCTAACTTGTAATACATACTGCCGAGATTCGCGCTGGCTTCGGCAAATCTCGGCTGAATTTTTAAAGCTTGCAAATAAGCTTTAATTGCCATTTCCAGCTTGTCTTGAGCGTGGAGGGCATTACCCATTGTCAAATAAGCCGGAGCAAAATTCGGTTTGAATTTAATCGCGAGATTGCAACAGGCGATCGCACTTTCAAATTCTCCTTGCAAAACATAAACTTCCGCTAATTTTTTGTGATATTCGGCATCTTCCCAGTTAAACTCTAAAGCTTTGTTGTAATTTGCGATCGACTCATCAAGCCGGCCTACATCCTTAAGCCGATTTCCCTTGACAAAATAAGCTTGAGCTGCTTCTAAATCCACCAAAGACTCCGTTATCATTTGCTCTGCCACTCTTACAGGTTTTACACTAATACTATTCAGCCATTCTACCCACTCTCGGGATCGCACAGACCAAATACACCCTCGATTTACATATTCTACCTGCTGTCTCAAATGATTCTCAGCAGTTGCATCGCCCGCAGTCGCGCCCTCTTTTAAAACTGCGACTGTCGCCTCCAAAAACCGCCTTGTATATCCCTCCCAATCCGGTTTGTCGGCACGGTTCCAATCAGTTACCGATGCCAAGTTTTCCATTCCTGACATTGAAACTAGACGAGCAAATCCCGCAGTTGTTTCCGGCAAAGCTGCCAATTCACTCGTCACAATCCGGCAACCACTTGCCATTGCCTCCATCACGGCAATAGATGACGTTTCCGAATAGGTATTCGGGTAAGCTAAAACCGTGACTGAACGCAATTGTCGCACGAGTTCGGGTTGCGGTACGGAACCGATATACTCAACACCTTCTGTTTCCTGACACTGGCGGTAAAGTTGACCAAAAAAAAGCTCGTTATCATTATCGTCTATTTGGTGTACTTTCATGCTCGAAAATACTTTCAATCTGGTTCCGGGAACAGCTTGACGAATTTCGGGAAAGACTTTTAACAAAATATCTAGTCCGCGAAAGGGTGTGCTGGTGTAAGCTAGAATTGGCGGTCGAGATTTCTGAGATTGGATAGAAATATCATCGGCAAAAATGTTAGCAAAACAAGGTGCAATCGCATTTCTTAAAACACAACTGCGATTCGAGTCAATCTCAAAACGCTGCTGGAATTGCTCCCGCTGCCAATCGCTAACAAACACAAAAGCATCACAAGCATTTATTTCTCGTTCATTGTTAAAATCTTGGAGAAATACAAAGCCTGGTTCGTTATGAATCCACAAAATTAATTTAGTATGTTCGCCCAGAAGAGGCTTAATTTCCAGTGCTTTGCCGACTATATTGACTATCACCAAAAAATCAAGCGATCGCAGCAATTCTAAATTAGACTTATTCGCCGCCCTGCGCCTGCAATCAACCCCGCGCGACATCCCCGACTCCGAAGTATTGTTGAGCAAAAATACCTCATTTCCCTGTGCAGCCAAGGCCTCAGCCAAGTAACAAATAGCCGACTGAGTGCCGCCCAAAGGTTCGCGGTAAGGAGTTTCAATATTGTAATCCCAAGTGTAGGTATCGAGAAATCCGATTTTCATTATGGCAATTATCCGCCGATTCGTGAATGAGATTTTTTTTATTTAACCGCAGAGGGCGCAGAGGGCACAGAGAAGAAAGAGAGAAGTTCCCACTTGAAACAATTTGCGAGTTCCCTCTCTTCTTCTTCTTCCTCTCTGCGTTCTCTGCGATCTCTGCGGTTAAATAAATCCATAATAAATGGTATAATCTTAAAATTATTGAGGAGTATCTAACATGACTACAGAACAAGACCCCGTAAAATTGATGAAGCAGCAAGTCGGCTTTGCTGCCGCCGATCGCGTAAAATCAGGTATGATTGTCGGACTCGGCACCGGGTCAACTACAGCTTATACTATTCAAGCGTTGGGCGATCGCATAAAATCAGGTGAACTCAAAGATATCAAGGGAGTACCCACATCTTTTCAATCAGAAGTATTAGCCAAACAGTACGGAGTACCGCTGACAACACTCGATGAAATTGACAGAATAGATATTGCTATTGACGGCGCCGATGAAGTCGATTCGCACCTAAACTTAATTAAAGGTGGCGGCGCAGCCCACACCCGCGAAAAAGTTGTCGATTACCTCGCAACTCAGTTTATTGTAGTCGTTGACAGTTCCAAAATGGTAGATAAATTGGGTTCGACTTTTCGCGTCCCCATCGAAGTTATACCGATGGCAATTACCCCCGTTACTCGCGCCATCGAAAAATTGGGCGGCAAACCAGAACTCCGCATGGGAATCAGAAAAGCAGGCCCGGTAATTACGGATCAAGGTAATATGGTAATTGACGTTCAATTTGATAACCTTGACAATCCTGCGGAATTAGAAAAAACTCTGAATAACATTCCCGGCGTGTTAGAAAATGGCTTGTTTGTAAACTGTACAGATTTAGTTTTAGTCGGCGAAATCAAGGACGGAAAACCCGCAGTCCGCGAAATTTCTAAATAGATAACTTGACTTTGATTGTCCAAATTCAGGGGTTTAAACCCCTGTATGACGGAGGAATATTTTTAGGGTGGTTTATAAATCTACATCCTAAAAACCAGGCGATTTATCTGTCAACTGTCAACTGTCAACTGTCAACTACTTATGATGCAATATCGCAGATTTGGTCGCACAGAATTATCCATGCCTGTCTTTTCCTGCGGCGGCATGAGATATCAATACAAATGGCAAGACGTACCAGCAAATGAAATTCCACCCGACAACCAGCAAAATCTAGAAGCAACTATTCGCTACTCTATAGAATGTGGAATTAATCACATCGAAACTGCTCGCGGTTACGGTAGTTCTGAGATGCAATTGGGGTTGATCTTACCGAAGTTTCCCCGCGAACAGTTGATAGTTCAAACTAAAATTACTCCTAAACCTAATCCCCAGGAGTTTCTCGAAGAATTTGATAAATCCCTAGCTTATTTGCAACTAGAATACGTCGATTTGCTGTCAATACATGGGATTAATACGTGGGAATTGCTAGAGGATTGTATGCGTCCAGGTGGCTATATGGATGTGGCCAGAAAGTTGCAAGCATCAGGCAAAGTTCGGTTTATTGGTTTTTCAACTCACGGCCCGACAGATGTGATTGTTAAGACAATTGAAACCAATCAATTCGATTATCTTAACTTACACTGGTACTACATCAATCAAAGTAATTGGCCGGCAATTGAAGCTGCTAAACGCCACGATATGGGCGTGTTTATTATCAGTCCTTCCGACAAAGGTGGTCAACTTTATAACCCGCCGCAAAAGTTGGTAGATTTGTGCTATCCACTGAGTCCGATCGCATTTAACGACTTATTTTGTCTGTCGCATCCGCAAGTACATACTTTGAGTTTGGGCGCTGCGAAACCTGAAGATTTTAACGAGCATCTGAAAGCTGTAGAATTGTTAGATAAAGCGGAGGAATTGTTGCCACCGATATTAGCAAGGTTGGAAAAAGCAGCAATTGATCAATTAGGAGAAGATTGGTTTAAAACTTGGCATCTCGGTTTACCAACTATCGAAAATACTCCCGGAGGTATTAACATTCCAGTGATTTTGTGGTTGTGGAATTTGGCTCAGGCTTACGAGACGATCGACTATTGCAAGATGCGCTACAACCTCTTAGGCAATGCGGGGCACTGGTTTCCGGGCAAAAAAGCCGATAACCTCGATGAATTAGACTTGCGCCGCCCTCTCGCCCACAGCCCCCACGCTGCTAAAATTCCCGGTATTCTCCAAGCAGCCGATCGGCTTTTTGGAGGCGAAGCTGTTCAGCGTTTGTCCCAAGAATAATCGGCGTTGCTGAATTTAGGTATGATTCACTCGCTATAGCAATCCCTGAAACTCGCTGAGTAGGGGGCAATTCATGAATTGCCCCTACTCAGCGAGTTTCAGCCGTGCAAATCATACTCCAAATCAGCAACGCCGAATAAGCTAAAAAAAACCCGGTTTCGATAGAGAAACCGGGTTAGTTAGCCGGAACACGTGAGATTTACTTACGCGCACACAATTAGCCTATACTTGATACACTCTTACAACCATCACCCATCCGTCTCATCCATTCGGGCTATTCAACTTTTTTCCTAAACTCGCCCCCATTTTGCTTTAATCTGAGATAAAACAGTTAATAACTCACTTACGTATCTTTTATGACACTCAAACGCCGAGACTTCTTGTATTTGCTAACTGCTAGCGTCGGGGCTATTACCGCAGGTGCTTGCCAAGCGTCAGGAAATAATGTAGTGCAAGCAAGTCCAACTGCTGAAGCAACAAAGATAGCTCAAACCCCCGGGCCTTTTACACTGCCGCCTCTGCCTTACGAATACAATGCCTTAGAACCGCACATCGATGCGCGGACAATGCAATTTCACCACGACAAACATCACGCCGCTTACGTTAAAAACCTCAACGATGCTGTCAGCAAATACCCGCAACTCAAAAATATCAGTGCGGAAAATATGCTCCGAGATTTGAGCAAAGTGCCAGAAGATATTCGCACAGCAGTTCGTAACAACGGCGGCGGACATCTAAATCATAGTATGTTTTGGGAAATCATGAGTCCCAAAGGTGGCGGCGAGCCCACAGGCGCTTTAGCAACAGCAATTAAGCAAAGTTTCGGCAGTGTTGACGATTTTAAAACAAAATTCAACGATGCCGGTACTAAGCGTTTTGGTAGCGGTTGGGTTTGGCTAGTCCGCACAAAAGCGGGTAAACTTGAGATTGCAACTACTGCTAATCAAGACACTCCTTTCATGGAAGGCAATTATCCAATTATGGGCAATGATGTTTGGGAACACGCTTATTATCTCAAATACCAAAACCTGCGCGCTGACTATCTAAAAGCTTGGTGGAATGTTGTTAATTGGACGGAAATTAACAAACGCTACGAAAAGGCGATCGGGTAGTTTTCAATTAGATGAAATACAGGATACCGCAGATCAAATACGGTAGATGAAATACAGGATACGGTAGATCAAATACAGGACACGGCACTGCCGTGTCCCTACAAGCTAGAGAATGGGGCGCTCGAACTGCTGTACAACTTTCCGCAAGTAAACACAGTGTCGCGCCCCTTGACTCGTCGGCGTTGTGAATGCTTCGACTGACTCAATTTTACCGCCCAAATGCTCGATCGCACTTTGCAACTCCGCTTCTTCCTCCACCGTCCAATTCCCCCGGTAAAGTACAGCCAAACCGCCATCTTTCAGCAGCGGTAGCGCGCATTTAGCGCACAGAGGCGCCGCTCCAACTGCTCTCAAAAGCGCTAGATCGTAACCTTGTTTGTGCTGTGGTTGTCGGGCAATTTCATCGGATCTGCCCAACAAACTCACAGCATTTTCTATCCCCAAAGACGGCAAAACAGTTTCCAGGAAAGTGATTTTTTTGCGCGTAGAATCCAGCAAAGTAACTGATAAATCCGGTAGGGCGATCGCGATCGGCAACCCCGGAAAACCTCCACCAGTCCCAATGTCGATCGCCTTGTGCACCGACTCTGCGGGAAAATCTGGCTTTTGGGCCGAATTGTGATTAATTGGCAACAGTCTCGCAATTCCCCGCAGAGAATCCCACAAATGTTTTTCCCAAAACTCGATCGGCTCGGTAATTCGAGTTAAATTTAAGGAACGATTACCCTCGACAATTAACTCATAAAGCCGCTGAAATTGTTGCTGCTGCGATTCATCCGGCTGCCAATTCAGCGTTTTTTGCCACAACTCATTCATCTCCGGTAGCACAGGCATTGTAATCTGATTCATCTTCTCTTCTCACTCTTTCTTGACATACTCTAAACCAATCACTAATGACTACTAACTAAGAACTAACAAAACTCGTTTCCTTAGCCTCTAATTTAGTCCGATCGACCTCCTGCAAATCCCCATGATCTAAAGTCCAAAATTTATCCGCAACGCTCAACAAATCGCTAGCATCGTGAGTTACAATCAACAAAGTCCAGTGATTTTTCAACTTACTCAACAAGCTTACCAACTGTCGGCGCATCGACCAATCCAAACCCGCAGTCGGTTCGTCCAAAAGTAGCAAATGCGGCTGCCGAATTAACTGCACCGCCAGCGCCACCCTGCGCTGTTGTCCCCCACTCAAAGCGTGCGGGGAAGAACCCAGCGGCAAATGTCCCAGCCCCACTTCTGCCATTGCTGAGTTAATTTGTTCTTGTCCTAATTCAGGATGTCCCAGTCGCAATTCTTCTAAAATTGTGCCTCCGCAAAAATGCCTTTCTGGAAACTGGAACACTAAACCTCCTAACTGTTGCAAGTGTTCCGGTGTTAATTCCTGTTCGCGCCAACGGATGTCGCCGCTAGTTTTTTCTGCTAAACCTGCTAATATTTCTAATAGTGTACTTTTGCCTGAACCGCTACGGCCGACAATCAGCCCCATTTGCTGCGACGGCAGTTCTAAGTTAATATTTTTCAGAATAGCATTCGGACAGGCTGTAGGATGATATACTAAGTTTTTTAGATAAAGCATTAATCGCAGTTGTTAGGAAAGCAGTTGACAGGAAAGCAGTTGACAGTTGACAGTTGACAGTTGACAGTTGTTAGGAAAGCAGTTGTTAGGAAAGCAGTTGTTAGTCGGTTGTACTATTAATAGTTAAGGCTTTTTCTGGCTGATGCCGATCGCCCACAATTATTTTTTACATAAATCTTTACAAAAATCGACCTTTTTTTTGAGCTTTCCCCCTTGATTTTTAGATTCTTTGATGCTATACTCTAATAATGGAAACACGTGCAAAAATTTTATTAATGCTCAGACTCCCATTATTAAACTATACAGCAATAGCCGACAAAAATCAAGACCATCCGATCAATTTTTGAGTCGCGGCCCGGAAGTCTGAACTCTCAATTTTCACACTTCCCAGTTTACCAGAAAGAATTGGTTGAAAGCCGGAACACGAGTGAGGGAGAAATTAAAATCAGACTATTCATTACTCCAATACTCGGACTTCTAGGTAGAGGTCGCTCTTAAACTGTCAACTGTCAACTGTCAACTGTTGAAAATCAATTGCTTTTTGAGAATTGACGATGATCAAAACTACTTTAGCGTGTATTGGCAACCAGATGTTAAGTTCTAAACAGGCAGTACGGGCGATCGCCAGTGCAGGAGCGATCGTCCTGGGTATCTGCATCAACTCCGCAGTAGCGGGCGATCCCTTTCGCACCACCAACCCACAGGCGATCGGGCCCAACACCGAAACCGCCTTCAAAACAATGTTTCAGCAAGGAAACTACAAACAAGCAAAAGCACAAATTCAACAAGCACTATCAGCCGAACCAAACGAGCCACTCGCCTATGCAATGGCCGCCTCATTATCCTACATCGAGCAAGACTTAAACTCGATGAATTCCTACGCCCAAAAAACCCGCGAAGTCGGCGAAAAATTAAGCAAGACTAATCCATTGCGCGGCAACATTTACATAGCAGCAGGTCACTTTCTCGAAGGGGCGAACATTATAGCCAAAGAAGGAACAGCCAAAGGCGCGCCCCAGGCTTTGACTAAATTGCGAGTAGTATTTCAATACCTAGATGCCGCCGACAAAATAGCACCCAACGACCCCGAACTCAACCTACTCAAAGGCTACATGGACTTAATGCTAGCCACAAACCTGCCCTTTTCCAACCCCAGCGAAGCCATTAAACGACTGGAAGAAAAAGCCTTTCCCCGTTACTTAGCTTATCGCGGCATGGCAGTAGGCTATCGAGATTTGAAAAACTACGATCGCGCTTTAGAATATGCCAACAAATCCCTAGCAGAAACGCCCAAAAATCCAGAAATCCTCTATCTAAAAGCACAAATCTTATTTTCCCAATCCCGGGAGAAAGATAGCAACAAGACCTTACTTGAAGAAGCCCAAAAAAACTTCGACGCAGCCTTAGCAAAACCAGATCAACTACCGAGAAGTTTAGTTGCAGAAATCTTCTTCCAACAGTGCAGAACCCGCAACCGTCTCGACAGCAAATCTCGCGACTGTGACCCGATGCGCGATAAAATCAGAGATGCAGATGGAGTCTGGGGGCCGGCGGCCTTACCACCACTATAAACAGTTGGTAGGGGCGGTGCCCCTGTGCCCGCCCTCTTAGTTGACAGTACCATCTTGGCGGTTGTTATTAACCAGAGTAAAAATTGATGAAAGTAGAGTTTCGCGAATTTAATCCCTTTGACTTGTGGATTTGGCTGAAGTTCAGCAACGTGCCTTCAAACGGTGAAAAACAGTATGTTGAAGAAGTGTTTGACTCTTGGTTTTTCTTAGGAAAACTGGGAGGATTTAATGCCGAAAATTTGCAAGTTCAAGATGAAGGCCTAGACATCAGTGACATGAATTATGATGTTAATCTAGCGGATCAGAGCATGATGGCTTTGATGCACAATATGGGAGAAATGGAGTACGAAGGTTCTTGGGCTCGTTGCTGGTTTGACCTGGGTACTAGCGATGCGATCGGCATCGATGTTTTAATTAATGTTTTCCAGCAACTCAGCAAAGAATTCGTAACAGTTGAAGAACTGATTATTGGTGGCGAAAATATAGACTGGCCTGTTGAAAATAGGAGGAGCAGAGAGGGTTTTGAGCCTGATAATTAGCTGATAAATACCTCTTTACACTCGTTTTATACTCGTTTCCAGGCTCTGCCTAGTAACGCAGATGCTTTGGCTCTGCCTCCAATTTTTCGGCTCTCCAAGAGAGGCAGAGCCTCTGGACATTGATTCCTAGGCAGAGCCTAGGAACCAGTGACAAATAAACCCGCCCTAGCTTACATTTACCTACCGAAAACTAAGCAGTGGGCCCAACACCTGATAGAGAATAGAGTTAATAAAACCGAGGGCAATAGCCCCCAGCAAAGCACTCCAAATTCCCCACCGCAAGCGAAATCCATCCACTAACCAAGCCGCCAATCCAAAGATAGCAGCATTGATAACAATCATAAACAAACCAAAAGTTATCAACACTGCTGGAAAGGTAAACAATAAAAAAAGTGGCCGCACCAAAGCATTCAGCAATCCAAAAACCGCAGCCGAAAGCATCGCTTTTCCAAAAGTGTCAATATCTACCCCCAGCGGTAACTTGGAAATGATAAAAAAGCTTACCGAAGTAACTAGCCAAGCAATTGCCAGCGAAACGATATCCATGTGTTCATCTCCTTAAAAAAACTAAACATTAAATCGGAACAACAACACATCCCCCTCTTGTACAACATACTCTTTTCCTTCACTGCGAACCAGACCTTTTTCCTTGGCCGCATTCATCGCGCCCGTCGTAACTAAATCTTGATAAGCTACAGTTTCAGCCCGGATGAAACCCCGCTCAAAATCAGAGTGAATCACCCCCGCAGCTTGTGGTGCTAGCATTCCGGCGATAATTGTCCAAGCGCGAGTTTCCTTTGGCCCGCTAGTAAAATAAGTCCGCAAGCCCAATAGTTCGTAAGTAGCTCGAATCAAAGATTTTAAGCCACCTTCTTTCACCCCCAGAGATTCGAGGAAATCCAGCCGTTCTTCTTCTGGTAACTCCACCAATTCTGACTCAACTTGTGCCGAAACTATGACAACCTTAGCATTTTCTGCTGCTGCTATTTCTCGTACTTGCTCGACATAGCTATTTCCTGTACCTAAATCGTCCTCAGACACGTTAGCTGCATAGATAATTGGTTTATTTGTCAGTAATTCCAAACCTTTAACTAATTCAGCTTCCTCGTCACTGAAAGTATATTGGCGGGCTGGTTTCCCTGCATTCAAAACCGCGACCAATTTTTCGAGGATGTCCACTTCTGCTTGAGCTTCCTTATTGCTACGGGCTTGTTTGCGAGTGCGATCGAGCCTGCGTTCAATTTGAGCTAAATCTGCTAGAATCAGTTCCAGATTAATAATGTCAATATCTCGGACTGGATCGACAGAACCTGCAACGTGAATGATATCATCATTGTCAAAGCAGCGAACAACATGGGCGATCGCATCTACGGCCCGAATATGAGATAAAAACTGATTTCCCAACCCTTCCCCTTGACTCGCACCCTTCACCAAACCCGCAATATCCACAAACTCCATCCGCGTGGGCACTGTTTGCGCGGAAGTGGAAATATCACTCAGCACCTTCAAACGTTCGTCTGGTACTGCCACGATACCCGTATTTGGCTCGATCGTACAAAAAGGAAAATTAGCAGCAGTCGCCTTGGCATTAGCCACCAAAGCATTAAACAAGGTAGATTTGCCAACATTAGGCAGTCCGACAATTCCGGCGGTAAGCATAGCTATTTACAAACATATAACTGTATCAAAATATCATAAGAAATCGCAATATATCTGACTTGTCCCTTCTAACTTCTACAGCTAAGTAAGTAAGTGCAAAAAAACAATAATATCTTAGACCTGTCCTCCGGGGCGGGTAAGACATGGATCTATACTAGAAGGGAGTTGACTGTTTTACTCACCCGCCCTCCTGTCTCTGAATTTACACAGGTTCAGGAATAGTCTGAGGAATTGGCCCGGGCACAGTTTGGGGAATCGGCGAAGGTACTGTTTCCGGCACCGGTTCAGGAATCGGCTGCGGAATTGGCGCAGGTACAGGCTGCGGTATCATCCCTGGAATGAGTTCGGGAACCGGGCCCGGCACTGGTGGCGATGCGGGTATAGTCGGCAACCCCGGTTCGGTACTCGGAATCTGCGGCCCTGGAAAAGGATCGGGAGTGGGATAAATCACGGCAATTCTATTAATAACTCGATATATTCAAGGTAGATAAAAAGCTCAAATTACGACATCTATCTAAATAGTGAAAATTTCTTTTAAGTGGAATTTGGCTAGATTATCGATCGGCTTTTCGGAGTAGACTAGAGCAACCGGGTTTATCTGTAGTGCGATCGGCAATTGTGAAAGTCCTGACTCAAGAGTCGTATCGAAAAAGGGCGATCGAGATGCAAGGTGCGATCGGGCGATCGGGCGGCGTCAAAAAAGCGGCTGATATTATCGAACAAGCTGTATTGACTCGAAAGCCTGTCTTAGCTTAACAGGGAATTCATTCCGTGGCGGCATGATGGGTGGGCGGGAGGACTGGTGGACTAAAAGCTGGTTGTTGACACCAATGGAGACTGCCGTGTTTCTACCTGATATAATCAAAAAAAGTCTGTCGGGTGCGATCGCATTTCCTAATTCCCCACCAATTACCTCAAAATCCCAGCATGATTGTACCTCTTGATGCGATTATCAGCGCGATTACCAGCATTGCGAATCCTATAATTAAAGATAAGTTTCAGCGCAGCGAAACAGTCATCAAATTACTTAAAAAATTTAACCTCGACCCCGAACATCCGCTACCAGATTTCAGCAGCGTTTACGCCTACACTTTAGTAGAATACGGCATCGGCAAACCCAAACCTATTTTAGAACTGTTCCGGGAAGAAGAGATTAAACAAGCTTTTCGTCAAGCATTCGCTCGCAATTCTCCGACTAATTTTCTCCAGCAAGGAGAAGATTTTCTCAATGCCTATGCTTTGGGTGATGAAATTAAAGATTTAGGGATTGACATTAGGCGCGAATTTACTGCTTTTTCCGCAGTTTTTATCGATGTCACCAAGCGCAGCCGCAATCCTAAAGAAGTTTTGACGAACCATCAGATTGATTCAGTAAAAAAACAAATTGTAGCACTTCACGAAAGGCTCGATCGCATCCCAACCCTAGAAGGAATGCGCGCAGAAATGGCGCGACTGGCTGTGGAAACTAACCCGGCTTTACCAGCAGGAAATGAAACTGCGGTAAAATCCCAAGAATTTGCTTTGGCGCAGCAAATGCGCGGTTGGTTTGAAATATTGGGCTACGATTTTGAGCCGTATCAGGTTTGGGAAGATAACTATTTTGAATGGATTATTCGGATTCCGGTGAGGCGAGGCAGATTCGATCGCATTTTGATTCGCGGCATGGCGGGAGAAGCGGGAATTCAAGATGTTGGGGCGCTGAGACAGTCGGTAAAAATGCAAAAAACCGATGAAGGTTGGTTGGTGACATCGCGCCGGATTTCCAAAGCAGCCCGCAAGGAAGTTGACAAACCAGAAAATCGCCATCTCGATTGTTATACTTTTGACGAACTGATTGATGTGGATGCGGATTTTAGCGGCTATATTGAATGGTTGGAAAACGAAGTTAAGCGCAGGCAAATCGATGGTAAATACGTGCCTCTCGGTTGTACTAAAGCTGAGTTAGACTCGATTAACAAGCGACAAATTGATGCCAGTTATTACGGTGAAGAGGACGGCTGGATTGACGGTTATATCGATTTGTGGATGGACGATCCGGCGAAGGAACATATTTCAGTTTTGGGCGAATTTGGGACGGGGAAAACTTGGTTTGCTTTTCACTATGCTTGGACGGCTTTGCAGCGATATCAACAGGCAAAACAAAAGGGAACTCAACGGCCTCGGTTGCCTTTAATTATCACTTTGCGCGACTATGCGAAGGCGCTGAATGTGGAGAATGTTTTGGCGGGTTTCTTTTTTACTCAGCACAATATTCGTCTGAACAGTGAGGTGTTCGATCAACTGAATCGGATGGGGAAGTTGCTGTTGATTTTTGACGGATTTGATGAAATGGCCGCTAAGTGCGATCGACAACAAACGATCAACAACTTCTGGGAACTAGCAAAGGTGATTGTTCCCGGTGCGAAAGTAATCTTAACCTGTCGCACAGAACACTTTCCCGAAGCCAAGGAAGGACGCGCTTTATTGAATGCCGAATTAAAAGCCTCGACTGCCAATCTCAGCGGAGAAACGCCGCAGTTTGAAGTATTGGAATTAGCAGCATTTG
>JANMLZ010000123.1:0-25679 GCA_031372825.1 Cyanobacteria bacterium OTE_58_metabat_593
CCGTGACCCAACCCAAAAAAACATTCGAGGCACCCGCCACTGCCGTCTCCTCGCTTGTCATTCCGGCACAGCCGGAATTGATATTAGTAGATGCGCGGGTAGACAGAAACCGGGTTTTTTCACGAAAATATTTCGTTGAAACCCACAGATTCTGTAAAAAACCCGGTTTCTTTGAGTCTTAATTCCTCCAGAACTTCAACCAAAAGTCAACCAGCTAAAAACAGTATCAACTGTCAACTCTAATTCAATTCCATTAATAATTGGCAACAGAGCTGCACCTTTGTACAGTTCTACTTTTTGTCCTGGAAATACTGCCAAAATACTCTCTTCTTCTGGGTCTAATAACCACCCCAACTCAGTTCCGTGTCGCGAACAATGCAGTAATTTACCAAGCACCTTGGTTTGGCTTTGGTTTGGGGATAGAATTTCGATCGACCAGTCTGGATGAATTTCAAAGATGTTGGCAATTCTACCTGATGGCAAAAAAGGAATTCTTTCCCATCGAAATACTACTACATCTGGTACGATCGACCTACCGCCAAAAGAGCAGCGCAATTCAGGAAAAGCCTTGGCAATTTTCTGAGTTTGCGCTAGTTCATTGATGGTCTTGCAGAGTTCATATTGAAGTACGCTGTGTTCACCTTGTGGCATAGGCTTCTGAAGGATTTCTCCGTCAATAAATTCTGATGCAGGTTCAGTTTCAGGAAGTTTTAGGAACTCTTCTAAGGCGGGTTTTGGTTTAACGATCGCAATCATAGGTCAATTCTCCCGATCGGACAAACACTCAACGGCACATCACAATTGTAGGCGATCGCAGCTTCCTTCCCGCTGCCCTTGTTCAACTTACCAGTTACTGATAATTGACAATGCGCGAGAAACTGGCAGCTTCCAAACTAGCACCACCAACCAAAACCCCGTCAATCTCCGGCTGAGCCATGACTTCATCAATATTTTCCGGTTTAACAGAGCCGCCGTATTGAATTGGCACGTCAGGATTGCTCAATTTACTGCGAATCAAACCAATCACTCGGTTAGCTTCCTTCGTTTCGCAAGTATCGCCAGTCCCAATTGCCCAAATCGGTTCGTAAGCAATGACCAACTTTGTCTGATCCACATCCACCAAATCTTGTGCTAACTGAGAAAAAATGTGAGCTTCAGTTTCTCCTGAATCGCGCTGCTGCTTGGTTTCCCCGACGCACAGAATCGGAATTAAGCCGTACTTCTGAGCAGCTTTTAGGCGCAAATTCACCGTTTCGTCAGTTTCCCCAAAATATTGACGACGCTCGCTGTGACCAACAATGACGTAGCGAACCCCAACTTCTGTGAGCATCGGCCCTGAAATTTCGCCGGTATAAGCTCCCGACTCTTGCCAGTGAACATTCTGAGCGCCGAGCCGCACCAGGCCGCCGTGCAGATTTTTTGAGACGAGTTCCAAGGAAGTGAAGGGAACGCAAAGCACGACTTCCCGTTCCTCTGGGGTTTCCGTCAGACAGGACATGAATCCTTGAAGAAACTCTAGGGATTCAGCCCTAGTTTTGTACATTTTCCAGTTGCCAGCAATAACTATTTTCCGCACGGGTGACTCAGTAGCTCTGTGAACATCAAGATCGGGCAATTTATAGTCTAAGGCTTTAGGGTACATTTCGATCCCTTATTGCCCAAACTCAATGCGAGCTTGCTCAACTAGGTCAACTGTGACGACTTCGATTTCGGCTTCGCGGGCGAGGTGCTCGATGCGGACGCGGGCTTGTCCCCGGACAAAGTAGGGAATATTTTTCAGCTTGGCCTTGGCTTCAGCCGTCCATTTTAAATCGTCGGAGAATTCGGAATTTGGCATGGCGTATCGGGCGATCGACTACAAGCCTTCTTTTGTCAGGTTTTGATGGAAGCCTTGATTTATTAAATTTACCATGAGTGCGATCGGCATATAACCGCTGATTTATGACGGGCGCGGTTTGAAACCGCGTCTATACAAGCGAAGTCCGCCTCCGCGGACTAAGAAACAAAAGAGATATTTAACATTGATTAACCGCGATCGCCTGATCGGGCGGGTTCGCCGAGATATGATGCTGCTCGATCGAACATAGTATCACAAGAATATTGCGTAAATCCTGCTTGAGTTAAAACCCTTTGATATACTCCCTCAATACAGGTGGCAAAGAGTACAAATTTCCAGTTTTTTCAATTAAACAACGCCTGGATAAAGATTGCAGCGCGTTGAGCAAATCGGGCGATCGTACTGTAGCATATTCCAGTATTTTTGCCAGGTTGACTGGTTCGCTTTCCCTACAAAACAAGGAGAGGACTTGTTGTTCTATTTCGGATAAGCGACTCAACTGCTGCTGTAAAACATCTTTCAAATCTTCGGGTAACAATATGGTATCATCTATTAATACCTCAGTCGCACCGATTCCCAACTCTTGAATCAAAGTCGCCACGCTTTTTAACCATAACGGATTGCCTTGGTAGCGGTGAATCAGTGTTTCGCAGTTATCGATTTCAGCTAATCCTTTATCTCTGAGAATTTCCCGTGCGGCTGCGGTGTCTAAACCAGTGAGTTGTAGGCTACGAATGGGAGTATTTTCGCTGGTGAGTTGAGGCACTTCTTTGGGTGGTTCCCAACCGATTAGCAGAAAGCAACTTTGATGGGATAATTTTTCTATCTGTTTGAATAAAGAGCGATATTCTTCGTAGTTTGGTTTATATTTTCCTGCCAATTCGCCGCTAGAGAAAAGGTTGTGAACGTCATCTAAGACTACTAAACAGCGATGGTTTTGTAAATATTTAATTAGCGGTAAGCGTTTCTGGTTTGTTGGGGATGAATCTGGGTTTTCTGACTGGGAAAAAAGCTGTGTTAGGTTGGATTGAAATTTATCGATGGTGGGGAATTCGTCTAGGGTGTACCAAACTGCGTATTCAAACTCGTGTTTGATTTGTTGTACGAGTTGTACTGCTAGGGATGTTTTGCCGATTCCGCTGATACCGGTGAGGGTGATGAGGCGGCAGTTTTGTTGTAGAATCCAGGTTGTGAGGGTTTGGAGTTCGGAAGTACGATCGAAGAAATTACCCAACTCCGGCATTTCGCTTAAATCTTGATGTGAAGTTTCTTGATTTGGTGGTTGTGAATTTGGGATATCTGGCGGGTGTCTGCCTTCTCCACAAAAATTAACAAAACCTATTTGCACAGAGTCTTGTGCATAATGTGAAACTATCGAGACTTGCAATCTTTCCATTGCTGATCGAAAATTCTTTTTATTGACATCTTCCCCTAACTCTTCTGAAAGTAATTGCCATAATTCCGAAGCCGCATTCCTAACACGACTTTCAGAACAGTCAAAGTCTTTGGCTACGTGCTTGTATGTTTCGTGTTGTAGAGTTCCGCGCAGTACCGCCTCTTGTAAATCGTCAAGATGTTGACCCGTTTTCTCGAAGATTATGCGATCGGCGAAGTTTAACATTTCTTTGAGATTCATCGGCTCAAGAGCATGGGAAAGTTTTGTGTACTCTAGCACAGTTTTAGATATCTTAGTATATTTTTAGATATTTTAGTACATAACTGGATGTAAAGAGACTGAAGGCAGCAGAAAGTTGTCGGCAAAATAAGACATTTTTTTACTAGACAAACCTCTGATTTTTAAGGAATAATGAAAATTAATTAATTAAAGGATATAAACCTAGTATGCAAAATAAACCTACTATGCAAAACAATCAGCTTAAGATTATTATGGATATTCCAGATTCTTTGCTACTTACGGTGGTAGAGATTTCTAAGCTGAAGGCTATTTTCAAGAAAAGACTAGGTAGAGAACCAGATGTTGTAGTTTTGCCTGTTCTTGGATTTTGGGGAGCAACTTTTCAGTCTGAATACATAGATGAATATATTCCACAGGTCGCTCAGCCAAGCAATAATGAAAATTCAATAATTAAGCATGATTTTTCAATAATTAAGCATGATTTGACTACGCTCATGGATCTTACTCGTAACCAACTACCAAATGCTAAAATTTACCTCTCTTTAAACATGGCATTTGAGTTTCTTCAGTCAGAGTACACATGCACTTACGATCAGTACGGCCAATCTTCATCTCAAGCTTGCATAGTCAATCCTTCAGTAAATAGCCTTTTAAAGAAATTTATCAATGAAGTTGTCACGAAATTTAAGCCTGATGGCATTGTTTTAGACTTGGTAGATATTAATCCTCAGTCAGGCGATCAGAAAAGCAAGTTAGTCAAAATTAATTGCTTTTGTTCTCACTGCGAGAAACAGCTTGATCCCTTTGATATATCCAAACAAGATTTTATAGATAGTCCAAATGCACTTAATCTTGTTTTACAGCCAACGCAGACTGGAGTGACTTTTACTTCAATTGATCCTAAATGGAAGACTGATGAACTGATAGTTGCTAGCAAGTCTAAGAAAATCTATGACGAAAATATAGTGAAGGATAATGAAACAAGATGGGCAAACAAGATTCTTTCATATGCACGGGCTAGATCGCAGGTGACAGCAAACGCAATTGCGAATCTTCTTAAGGACGTTCCGTCAACAGTTCAGAAAGCAGTTATTCTTGATGGTTCTAGATTCGAGTGGACATCAGGAACTAGCCCTATAGCAATTAAAGGAATCGTAAATCAGGTTTGGACGCAAGTAGAAACATTTACAGAAAAACCACCAGAAGGTGTTGAGCTTTATCACTATATGTTCAATCGTGCTCGATACACATTAGATTCATTTTTCAATATTTTGTCAGATAGAAATTTAATTAGTAGGGCTAACGTAAATAATGCAATATATCTAAAGATTCGGGAACAAGCACTGAGCAGAGCTTTAAAGGTTATTCAAGCCAATCAACTTAGTCTAGCTGGGTTGAATGTTGCTGCTGAAAATCCGCTTATTTCTGGAATTGTTGGTGTACCACTCGATCCAGTTGAGAATGAGTTGCTCAGAAAATTGTTAGAAACTTATGCCCCTGAAGTTAAAATACCAGATGGTTCGACGCTACAACTTTTGAAGAATTTATTTGCTACTAATCCTGACAATATTAACTTGGAGGAGTAACAGCAAATCATGATTTCAAATTATTCAAAGGAGAAAAGACCCTTAGATGATTCAGAGGAGGAACAATTACCAGAATCATTTATAACAATTATTCAGCATTTAAAGATTTTAATCGAATTTCCTGAGCTATCATCTCAAGAGCGATTAATTTTCGATTTATTGAAAATTTCAAATAAAAATTTATCCGAAAACTTTTGTTTAGATAATCCTCTTGTGAGGGTGCAAATTTTAAGGGACAACCTGACAACTATACGTCAAGCATCGGCAGAAAGTGAGGAACAATTAGAAAATATATTAAAGAGACTTGAATCGGTAAAACGTGAGAAAATAAAATTAAGAGAAGCTTGTGATAATACTTTAAAAGTAATTAGAGATAACATTCATTTGTGCTTGAAAATAGCAAGCGATGATTATTTTAATTCAACTAGAGAGCAAAAACTTAATCCCACACACACATCAGAAAAAGATTTTTGTGATAAATTAGATAAATACATACAGGAGTTAAGGAAAATGTCAGAATCTAATCGTTCTATCACAGCAGGTATTTATGTTGAAGGCACTTATCTTCAGAAAGGCAATACCACTCATAATCACAATTACCCCCAAGATAAAAAATTAACATAACAAGAGTTAAAAGAACAAGTGGCTGAACTCCGGCAATTGGTAATACAACTTCAGCATGACTATCAACCTACTACAGAAGATGCAGCCATGAAAGTCATTGATGCTGAATTCGATGAAATTAAAGAAACAGATTTATCTCGTTGGCAAGCTATTCAAGAGCAGTTAAAACTCCTGAAACGCCAAGCACTGAACCCTGAACGCCATTTCAATGCAACTAAAGAGGCTCTTTCTGAGGTTGCGAAGCATTACCTCGAAGAAAGTGTTGTAGCTAAAGCGCTCATTACCTACCTGAATACTATGAGTGCCGATCCTACTCAGGGAGAATAGCCCTTACTTGTAGGTTGGGTTGACGCAAGGAAACCCAACGTCTTTTTTCACTCACAATCTGATCTATTTCCACAATTCCAGTGCGATGATTGCACGAGTTGCGATCGCCCTTCACGCATCAAGACCGATCGCCCTTTGTTGTTTCTGATGATCGATCGCCTAAAATGAAAGAGCGATCGCCCTTCGCAACCACTACCCCACCGCCAACTCTGTAAACTTCCGCATATAGGGCGATCGATATCCCAGAACAAGATCCGACTTAGCTACTCCCGATTCAATTAGCTCGTTAGCTATTCCCACCTCAGTTCCATCCCGTTGAATCCAAATCTTACCAGACCTAATTTCGATGTGAATTACACATCCATAAACTCGTCCTTCTCCACGCCAACCCACCTGAAACATCAGGTAGCGATCGCGATCGCGATCGAAAGCAATTTGAGTTTCCACTTCTGGATCGTCACCATCGCAGCTAGAGTGTTTTTCAATAATCAACTGAATCAGTTCTCTATATTTTTCTATCTCCATGATACAATCTCCTCTTTGACAGGATTAAATACCAACAAGTTTAATTGCATTCGCGTCACTGACATTTGAGCTAAACGTCGAGTAAAAAACTCCTCATAAATATCTTTCGGAACAGCTAAGTAAAGGACTCGATCGGGCTGTTGCTCTTCTAGAACCACTTTATAGTTCCAAGCTTGGCCCATAGCTTCATGAAACTCATTAATCAATGAAAGACCTAAAAAACATTTAATTTCTACTACTATTTTTTCTCCATACCTATCTGCTCCTAATAAATTATTTTCTGCACCTAAATCCACATATAACTTATCCTCATCTACTTTGAGATACAGAGGATCGTGAGTAATTATCCACCCTTCTTTTTCCAACGCTGAACGTACAACAGTGTGAAAGATATCTTTCGCAGGCATAGATTTTATTGAATTATATTATTTAGTATAGGCGATCGAGTCATGCTAACACAACCCATTTCATCTTCTCAGCTTGGTGCGATCGCCCTTCACGCATCAAGACCGATCGCCCTTTGTTGTTTCTGATGATCGATCGCCTAAAATGAAAGAGCGATCGCCCATAACTCAAGAACCACGGCACACCCTATGACCATCAAAGAACTACTCCTGGAAGCAATCGAAGCTGTCCCCAGCACAAGGCTTGCCGAAGCCCTCAGCTTCATGAAATCTCTCTCCACCAAACCTTCTATCACATCTGCTAAATCCTTCCTCGCTCACCTCCAGACAATCGGCACTTGGTCAGGCGACGACTTCCAAGAATGTCTAGAAGCCGTCCAAAACTCACGCGGTGAAGCACAATATGACTACAGCCCCAATCCTTTTGAATAATGTTTCTCCTCGACACCAACCATTGTAGCTATGCCCTACTAGGCAACACTCAAATACTCGATCGCCTTGCCAACCTTGGGGATGAGTCGATCGCCACCTGCACCATTGTTAAGGGCGAACTGATTGACATGGCGGCGCGATCGCAACAACGACAGGCTAATCTTGCCCTAGTTCAAAGCTTTCTGCTTGGGCTATACATCCACCCCATCGACGAAACCACCGCCGAAATTTACGGCAACCTCAAATCGGCAGTTTTCGATCGCTACGCCCCAAAAGACAAAGCCCAACGCCGTAGAACCAACATGACTCAATTGGGCATCGGCGAAAATGACCTGTGGATTGCCGCCGTTGCAATCCAGCATCAACTCACCTTAGTGACAGCCGATCGAGACTTCCAACGTATTCAAGCGGTTCAGCCATTGGAGTTGGAATCCTGGATTTTAATATCGCCAGAGTCAGGATGAAGGATCTCGCCCTTCACACCACATACCAAACACTGCGATCGTTGTACGGAGTGCGATCGCCCATCGCGCATCAAGAGTGATCGATGTCTAGAACCAAAACCATCAACGTTAGTTTTAACTCACTGCAAATTCTGTGAACTGACGCATATAAGGTGGATGAAACCCCACCACAATGTCCGACTTCGGTACACCTATATTAACCAGCTCTTGCCCTAAATCGATTTCTGTTCCATTCTGCTGAATCCAGATTTTGCCATCCTTAATATCGAGATGTATCGGACAACCGTAAACTCGCTGTTTGTTATCCCAACCGACTCGAACAACTTGATAGTGATTGTGTTCTGTGTCAAAAACAACTTGCATCTCCACTTCCCCATAAGAAGGCTTGTATGCAGCATATTTTGTCAGAACCTCTTTGATACAATCCCGATATTTTTCTACTTTTTCCATAAAGATATCACCTCTTGTTCTACGTCATAGACCAATAATTTAAACTGGTAATCTTCGATAACAGCGGTCGTAAATTCACGCTTGAAGAAATCGTTATACGCCGTCAAAGGAATTGCCAAAAATAGCTGACGTTGGGGGTCTTTGAACTTGAGTGCTGTACGGTAGTTGATAAATTGTCCAACCGCTAAATGAAAGTCTGTTATGGCTGAAGTATTCAAAAAGCTCTTGATTTCTACAGCTATTTTCTCGCCCTGGCGTTCGGCTGCGAGCAAACGTTCCGCCCCCAGATCGATTAACATATCAACTCCACCCACACTGATGGAAAGTGGGTCATCTGTAATCTGCCAACCATCCTTTTCCAAGGCAATCTTCACAACATCATGAAATTTATCCTTTGCTGACATAAAGCCCTGATGACAAACAACTATAATTATACTGCGATTAATTGAGATTTGTGAGTGTAATTCAGTCGGAGCGATCGCTCCAACAAAATCAAAGGAGCTCGCCTTTTCATCAATAAAGCTCAAGGCAATCCAAATTAGCACTATCAAGGAATTCTTGAATTTCCTCTGCTCCCGATCGCAGTATTGCCTCCACATTGCTTGTAGGTGTATTGCCACACCGCAACCAAATCACTTTTGGCGGCGAGCCGTAAAGACGGCTTCTTTCTGCAAAATCAGCATCTTGAGTAACAATACAAAACTCTTGAGATTTCGCAAACTCCCAAATTTCGCTATCCATAGCTTCTGTAAACCCGTGAAACTGAACGTGACTAGAATCTGGGAAAAGATTAGCTAACCGAGGTACTCACTTGCGACTCAGATTTTGGTCGAATAGCAATTTCAAACTTCACCTACCACAGCAATTAAACGACGTTCTCGATCGGCAGCAAATTCCAGACAAGCTCTAATATCTTCCTCAGTCAACTCTGGGAAATCCTCTAAAATTTCTCCATGAGACATACCTGCTGCTAACCAACCTAAAACATCGTATACAGTAATCCGCATTCGTCTGATACAGGGCTTGCCACCTCGTTTACCGGGTTCGATTGTAATGATCTGGCGATAAGTCATGGCAAAAAGAATTTCTGTAATTTTACAGAAAGTTTAACATATTGATAAATTTTTACGGTTTTTCCTAACTTTAGTAAGTCTCAACTTATCAATTGATGAATCAGATTGGCATCTAAAAATTAATTGCAAATCGATTCTCGAAAAGGTTCGTACTGAGTGCGTGAGTGCGATCGACCCTGCAAAATAAAGCGCGATCGCCCTGATGATTCTTTTCAAATAAGATCGATCGCCCTTTCTTGTTTCTGATGAGTGTTCGATCGCTCTCGTCCACATTCAAACTAAAAGCTATAGCAACCGCCAAGGCGGTTATGGTGTAAGGTGGAGGAAGTCCCTGATCCATTGTGTTGTTTACCGATCGCACGACCCATGCCAAAACCTTACAGTTACGATCTACGTCAGAAAGTCATTCAGGCTATCAAACTAGATGGCTTAAAGATTAGTGAAGTGAGCATACTATTCAGTATCAGTTGCAACACAATCAGCTTATGGTTGAAGCGACAAACGGAAACAGGAAACTTTTTAGCATTACCGAATCAGCCTCGCGGTAACGGCCATAAAATTACTGATTGGGAAAAATTTCGTGAGTTTGCCAAGACTCATGGGGATAAAACTCAAGTTGAAATGGCCTCACTTTGGGATGGAGAAATTAGTGATCGCACAATCTCGCGGGCTTTGAAAAAAATTGGTTTTACTCGAAAAAAAAGACTTACGGCTACCGGGAGCGGGATGAAGTAAAAAGGCAGGCTTTTGTAACCGAATTGTCCACCATTCCATCGGCTCAGCTTGTGTATGTTGATGAATCTGGCATGGATAATAGAGACCAGTATGATTACGGTTGGAACCCCAAGGGCCAACGGTTTCATGCACTCAAATCTGGGCGACGTGAGGGTAGGGTAAATATGATTGCTGCTCTATGTAACCAAAAATTACTTGCCCCTTTTACCGTTGTTGGAGCGTGTAATCGAACAGTTTTTGAAATTTGGCTAGAAACTTGTTTACTGCCGACACTTGTGAAAGGACAAGTGGTAGTGATGGATAATGCCACGTTTCATAAAGGTGGTAGAATTGAGGAATTGATTCAAAGTGTAGGGTGTAAATTGTTGTATTTACCGCCGTATTCCCCAGATTTGAACAGAATTGAAAAATGCTGGTCTTGGCTCAAAAGTCGCATTCGTAAACAGCTCGATCAGTTTGATTGTTTACGAGATGCGATCGAGGATGTGTTACGCCTTGCATCCTAACCGCCTTGGCGGTTGCTATAGCTGCTTTTCCCAATTAAAAAAAGCTCCCGCCGTTAAGCAGGAGCTTTTTTCAATTAGACAATCAAATCAGCATAAGCTCGATCGATTAGTCCAAATCAGGCATAGACAGCGCTGGTTCATTTTCGCGATTGATACCCTTCTCAAAACCAGCGACAGCAGCGCGAGCGCGACCCGCGTGCCACAAGTGGCCGATTAAGAAGAAGAAACCCATCACAAAGTGGAAACAAGACAGCCAAGAACGAGGAGACGTGAAGTTAAACGAGTTAACTTCAGTAGCCACGCCGCCCACAGAGTTCAAAGAACCCAAAGGAGCGTGAGTCATGTACTCAGCAGCGCGGCGAGCTTGCCAAGGCTGAATATCGTTCTTGATTTTGTTCAAGTCCAAACCGTTAGTACCACGCAAAGGTTCCAACCAAGGGCCTTGGAAATCCCAGAAACGCATCGTTTCACCGCCGAAAATGATTTCGCCAGTAGGAGAGCGCATCAGGTACTTACCCAGACCGGTAGGGCCTTGTGCAGAACCGACGTTAGCACCCAAGCGTTGGTCGCGGATCAGGAAGGTCAAAGCTTGCGCTTGAGAAGCTTCCGGGCCCGTCGGGCCGTAGAATTCGCTAGGGTAAGCAGTGTTGTTGAACCAGACAAAGCAGCAAGCGATGAAGCCCATGAGGGACAAAGCGCCCAAGCTGTAAGACAGATAAGCTTCGCCAGACCAGATTAAGGCGCGACGAGCCCAGCCGAAAGGCTTGGTCAAAATGTGCCAAACACCGCCAGCGATACAAATCAGGCCTAGCCAGATGTGACCGCCAATGATGTCTTCCATGTTGTTGACGCTGACAATCCAGCCTTCGCCACCAAAAGGAGAGCGAACCAAGTAACCAAAAATCACAGCGGGGTTGAGAGTCGGGTTCGTGATAATACGCACGTCGCCGCCGCCCGGAGCCCAAGTGTCATAGACACCGCCGAAGAACATGGCCTTAGCAACCAGCAGCAAGCAACCGCCACCCAAAAGAATCAGGTGATAGCCGATGATGTTGGTCATCTGGTTCTTGTCTTTCCAGTCGTAGCCGAAGAACGAAGAGTATTCTTCGAGAATTTCTGGGCCGCGAACAGCATGATAAATGCCGCCCAAACCGAGAACAGCAGATGAAATCAAGTGCAGAACGCCGACTACGAAGAACGGGAAGATATCCGTAACTTCACCGCCGGGGCCGACACCCCAGCCCAAGGTAGCGACGTGGGGCATCAAGATTAAGCCCTGTTCGTACATGGGCTTTTCTGGGATAAAGTGAGCGACTTCAAACAAAGTCATTGCTCCGGCCCAGAAAACGATTAAACCAGCGTGAGCGACGTGTGCGCCCAGCAGTTTGCCTGAGAGATTGATTAAACGAGCGTTGCCAGACCACCAAGCGAACCCGGAGGATTCTTGGTCGCGACCGCTTGCGTAGGAATTAGAGAGCGTTACCACGCGGTAGAACCTCCAACGATTTTAGGTTTTGGATTTTGGGTTTTTTTGTTCTCCAGTCCTAGCACGGGAGTACCGTGCTAGGGCTGGGGAATAGGGATTTGGATTTCAATTTAAAAAAATTAATTTGAAATCGAAATCCAGATTTTTTTAAAGTGCGTTACCGCGAGGCAGAACTTCTTCTGGGAAGATGAAGTTTTCGTGAGGTTGGTCGGTAGGAGCCATCCAAGCACGAATGCCTTCGTTAAGCAGAATGTTCTTAGTGTAGAACGTTTCAAACTCAGGATCTTCAGCAGCGCGAAGTTCTTGGGATACGAAGTCGTAGGCGCGCAGGTTTAATGCTAAACCGACGATGCCCAAAGAGCTCATCCACAAGCCTGTGACGGGAACGAACAGCATGAAGAAGTGCAACCAGCGCTTGTTGGAGAAGGCAATTCCGAAGATTTGGCTCCAAAAGCGGTTAGCTGTAACCATCGAATAGGTTTCTTCAGACTGAGTTGGGTTGAAGGCGCGGAAGGTGTTTGAACCTTCGCCATCTTCAAACAGGGTGTTTTCCACGGTTGCACCGTGGATAGCGCACAATAGCGCGCCGCCCAAGATGCCTGCAACCCCCATCATGTGGAAGGGGTTGAGCGTCCAGTTGTGGAAGCCTTGCAGGAACAAGAGGAAGCGGAAAATTGCTGCGACGCCGAAACTGGGGGCGAAGAACCAACCTGATTGACCCAAGGGGTAAAGCAGGAACACCGATACAAACACGGCGATGGGGCCGGTGAATGCTAGGGCGTTGTAGGGACGGATGCCGACTAAACGGGAGATTTCGATCTGACGTAGGCAGAAGCCAATCAGTGCGAAAGCGCCGTGGAGGGCGACAAATGCCCACAGTCCACCGAGCTGGAACCAGCGGGTGAAGTCCCACTGTGCTTCGGGGCCCCACAGGAACAGCAAGGAATGTCCGAGGCTGTTGGCTGGGGTGGATACTGCTACGGTGAGGAAGTTGGCTCCTTCAAGGTAGGAGCTTGCCAAACCGTGGGTGTACCAGGATGTGACGAAGGTGGTGCCGGTCAACCAGCCACCGATCGCCATGTAGGCGCACGGGAATAGCAAGATGCCAGACCAACCTACGAACACGAAACGATCGCGCTTGAGCCAGTCGTCGAGTACATCAAAGATGCCTCGTTCGTTCTGGGCGCGTCCGACTGCGATTGTCATAGCGATAAATCCTTTTGCTTGTTAAAAAACTAAGGTTTCTAATTAAAGTTAACATAACTATATATTAGAAGTTGATAAATTTTCAACATAATTAGCAGAAGTTGATACACAATGCCGATCGATCGCGCTAAGTGTGACGCAGGCGTGGGCTAGTTGAATTAAGATTTGGGTTTAAGGCTGTTTACTTTTATGACTGCAAAAACGACGACTTCGATCGATTCTGTCCTGCGCTACCAGGTTTTGGGCTCCCGCCGCTTTAGCAATTTCTGGTGGGGGACGATTGTCACCATTGGCGGGACGGGTTTCCTGCTGTCGGGGCTTTCGAGCTACTTGCACGTTAATCTGCTGCCTTTTGCTGACCCGACTAAGCTCATTTTTATCCCTCAAGGCATCGCTATGGGTTTCTATGGCGTCTGTGGCGTACTGTTGGCGCTTTACCTGTGGCTGACTATTCTCTGGGATGTTGGCGGTGGCTACAATGAGTTCGATCGACAAACTGGCAACATTCGGATCTTTCGCTGGGGATTTCCTGGCAAAAACCGCAAAGTTGATTTTAGTTGCAAAACATCCGAGGTGCAATCTGTGCGCGTGGACATTAAAGAAGGTCTCAATCCCCGCCGCAGTATTTATCTTAAGCTCAAAGACCGCCGTCAGTTTCCCCTGACTAGAGTTGGACAGCCGATTGCTTTGTCTGAGGTGGAAAATCAAGCTGCCGAATTGGCTCGATTTTTGCAAGTTCCCCTAGAAGGACTTTAAGGATTTGGGATTTTAGATTAAAGAATTGGTAATGTCTCGTAGGGTGCACGGTAGAAGAGCACCTTACCTACCTGATAAGTGAAAAAGATCGATCGGGGAGTAGGCCGTTACCAATTTTTGAATCTATCAATTAAAATCTCTAGTTGCCAAGTCGGTAATTGACTCAAAGTAAAAATACAAATGAAAATGCAAATCAAAATTCAGCGGTGGTTCTTCTCAATTTTAATAGTAGGCGCGCTGTTTGTCGGGGGATGCGGTAGTTCCCCTGTTGCAAACTCCACTCCGACACCGAATCCGGCTTCGGGTGAAAACATTTCTTTGTCTTCATCTCCGTCTCCTGCTGTTGTGGCCGCAGGTTCGCAATTTAGCAATTTGGCACGTTTGCAAGGAAAAGCAACGGTGGTGATGACGGTTAAAGGTGCTCCGATTACGATCGAACTTGACGGCACAAATGCGCCAATTACTGCAGGCAATTTTGTCGATTTGGTTCAGAAAGGTGTCTACGACGGGCTGGTATTTCACCGAGTCGTCCGGGAACCTCAGCCTTTTGTAGTTCAGGGCGGCGACCCGCAGGGAAAAGACCCTAAATTCCCGACAGCGCGACTGGGAACTGGGGGTTTTATTGACCCGAAAACTTCTACCGAACGGATGATTCCTCTGGAAATTAAAGCTAAAGGTGCCCCGAATCCGACTTACAGCCAAACGCTAGAACAAGCTGGAGTTAAGGAGAAACCTGTGCTGGTACACAGTCGCGGGGCTGTGGCTATGGCTCGATCGCAGAGTCCTGATTCGGCTTCTAGTCAGTTTTACTTTACTTTGACCGATGTGCCGTTTTTGGACGGTAGCTATGCGGTTTTTGGCTACGTGAAGCAGGGGATGGACGTGATTGATAAGATTCAAGCGGGCGATCGGATTGAGAAGGCTACTGTTACTCAGGGTTTGGAAAATTTTAAGGCTGTTAGTTAGTCAGTTGACAGTTGACAGTTGACAGTTGACAGTTTGCAGTTGGGAGGAAAGCAGTAGTTATTGGTTATTGGTAACAAGCCAAAACTAATACCTGATAACTACGCATCAAAAACCAACAAGTAATATATTACGCATCAAAAACCAACAAGTAATATATTACGAATAACTAATCACAACTAACGAATAACTACTGCCTTCTACCTGATACTTATGGATGTTGTCGTTACTGGAATTGGTCTTGTTTCAGCTTTGGGTACTCTGGAAAATAGCTGGACAAGACTGTTGGCTGGGGATTCGGGGATTCGGCAACATCAACCTTTTTTAGAAATTGAACCGCTACCTTTGGCTTTGATTGGCACAAAACCTGCTGATTTAATCACTTTAATTCGGCTGGTTTTGGCAGATGCTTTGCAAGATGCTAATTTGAGTTTGCCGCTTCCTGATTGCGGGATTGCGATCGGTTCTAGCCGCGGTTTCCAGGGAAATTTGGAACAGTTGGCAAGAGAAGGAAGTTCGGCAGCGGATTCTGTAACGGATGTAACGGATAGAAGCAATAAGGAAGAAGTCAACCCTCCCCTACTCCCCCCAAGGGGCGAAAGTCGGAAGGAAGAGGGAAGAGAATTCCCAATTACCAATTCCCAATTCCCAATTCCCAATTCCCAATTCCCAATTCCCAATTCCCAATTCCCAATTCCCAATTCTGAATTCGTGAATTTTTTGCCTCACATGGGGGCGATCGCAGCCGCGAGGGCAATTGGCTCGACGGGGCCTGTCCTGGCACCGATGGCTGCTTGTGCGACGGCTATTTGGTCGATCGCCCGTGCTGTTGATTTAATCCGTACAGGTGAGTGTCAGCGGGCGATCGCAGGTGCTGTGGAAGCGCCGGTTACACCGCTGACTGTGGCTGGATTCAACCGGATGGGTGCTTTGGCAAACACTGGCTGCTATCCGTTTGACGAAGATCGAGAAGGCTTTGTGCTCGGCGAAGGTGGGGCTTTATTTGTATTAGAATCGGCTCAGTTGGCAAACCGTCGCGGTGCTAAAATTTACGGTCGGATTTCCGGTTTTGGCTTGACAAATGATGCAAGTCATGCTAACGCGCCGGAGTTGGGAGGGGGAAGTGCGATCGCGGCGGTAAATCAATGTTTGAAACGGAGTAATTTAGGGGCGGTTGATATAGATTTTATTCACGCTCACGGTACTGCAACTAATTTAAATGACCGACATGAAGCACTGTTAATTCAAAAATTGTTTCACCGAGGAGTTGCTGTTAGTTCGACTAAGGGAGCTACGGGTCATACTTTGGGAGCTTCGGGAGCTTTGGGCGTGGCTTTTTGTTTGATGGGTATTAAGCATCAGATGCTGCCGCCTTGCACCGGAATGAACAAACCGGGGTTTGAATTAGATTTTGTTCGCTGCGCGCGCGCAACTCTTGTCAGAAATGCGGTTTGTTTGAGTTTTGGCTTTGGCGGGCAGAATGCTGCGATAGTTCTATCTGGCGATCGTTAATTTTTGGTCAATTAGGTCGATCGTCAGTTAAATTGTACGCTCTCTCTACAGTTAAAATTTTGTGGGGCCTGTGGGGGAGCTTCCCTGCACATTCAATTAAAATCTGATCCAAAATATCATATTTATGTATTTTAGTCAATTAACTGAGAATTTTGGTGAGGTTGCTGGTGGTGCTGTGCTAGTCTGGCTCTGCATCCTGACGCTTACCCTTCCGTCAAAGTCAGGGATGCCAGAAAATAGAGGCAGATCAAAGCAAAATTGTATTTTATCAACGCATTGATGCCGATCGGCGAAAATAGAAAAAAGAAACTGTTTAATTTAAGGCTTAGGTATTTTCACATGGATCTGGCATCTCATCGATTTATGTCTTATTTTGAACCTCTTCAAGCTGCTCACCTGTGCCAAATAGCTGTTTTGGAGAGTTTTGCTGAGGAAACGCTGGTTTTTGATGAAGGAGAAACAGCAGATTTTTTATATCTAGTTTTAGAAGGTGAAGTCGAGTTTAGCAAGCAAGTTCAAAACAATAAATATCAAACTATTGCTGTCGCTAAGCCCGACGATTTTTTTGGCGAACTAGGAGTATTAGACGGAGAGCCGCGCAGTGCTAGAGCTGTGGCTGTTGCCGGCTCGACTTTGGCAAAAATAGGTCGCGAGGAACTGATAGCAACTCTCCAGTTTGCTAAAGGCAGTTCGGTACTGCAAATGTTTAGTTTCATTATTAAAAATTTGCGGTCTACCACGGATCAATATGTTAACCAGTTCGTACACAAACAAAAAATGGTATTGGTAGGAGAAATGGTGAGTACAATTATTCACGATTTCAAAAGTCCTTTTACAGGGATTAAACTCTCCAGCGAAATGCTAAAAGAAATGCACCCGGATGAAGAAACTCAGGAATGGTGCGAACTTATTCAATTGCAGGTTCAGCGAATGTTGGGAATGGCTGAAGAAGTCTTAGAATTTTCTCGCGGGAACTCTGCATTAAATAAAAAACCAGTTAATCTAATCCAGACTTTGCAGCAGTTTGAAAAGTTGAACAGAGTTTATTTTGAGGCGGCAAAAGTAGATTTGGTTATACGGGTAACAGAAGTGATAGTGGAAGCGGACGAAAATAAGATTTTGCGCGTTTTGCAAAATTTAGTTGGGAATGCTGTTGAAGCTTTTGGCGGGCGCGGAGGTTTGGTAGAGATTGTTGTAGGACAAACCGAGGAGTGGGCAGACATTAGCATTTATGATAACGGCCCGGGCATTCCGCCGGCAATTAAGGAAAAGTTATTTGAACCCTTTGTGACTTATGGAAAGCGCACTGGTACTGGGTTGGGTACGGCGATTGCAAAGTCGATAGTTGATGCTCATAAAGGACAAATTACTTATGAGTCGGAAAACGACAAAGGGACAACTTTTTTCATTCGCTTGCCTAAAGTTGTGGCTTTAGCCGATCGAGTTTAAGTAGGTAGATATATAATTAGAATTTTTGCAAAAAGCCTCAGCAACCTGGTTTTTGAGTAGATATCTCGTTACTAGACAATATTTTTTTAAGAAACTGGATAGAAGAGTGCAATATCGTTTCCGGTTACATCGGTATTGTTCAAACAGTCAACAGTCAACAGTCAACAGTCAACAGTCACCTGACGGTACAAGCGGAATTGATATAAGTCCTAATACTGTGTGGCGAGTTGCACAATCAAGTAGAATGGAATTAACGAACTGCTAAAAATCTGATGCCAGTTACTATTCAAACCTTACCCGCAGAAGTAATCAATTTAATTGCCGCAGGCGAAGTGATTGACTCGATCGCCGCTGCGGTACGAGAATTAGTAGAAAATTCTCTGGATGCTGGCGCAACTCGCATCGTTGTGTCTGTTTGGCCAGAACAATGGCGGGTGCAAGTTGCGGATAATGGTACAGGAATGGATCTGGAAAATTTGCAGCAGGCGGCTTCGCCTCACAGTACGAGCAAAATTACCACTGAAGCAGATCTCTACAAAATTGCTACTTTGGGATTTCGTGGGGAAGCTTTGCACAGTTTGGCTCAGTTGGGCTGTTTGGAGGTTTTGAGCCGGCCGAATGATTTGGGATTGGGTGATTTTTGGGAAAATCGAGGGTCTGCGAAAACCCCGGCTAGCTCATCCTTGAACCAGCGAGAAGTTGAAAATGCTCGATCGGGCTGGCGGGTAGTTTACAATAACTCTGGCGAGGCTGTGGAGGTGGAAACAGCGGCGATCGCTCCGGGTACGGTAGTCAGTGTTGCTGATTTGTTTGGGAATTGGCCTGTGCGTCGCACTTTTTTGACTGTCGCACAGCAAATGCGATCGATCCAATCAATTATTCAGCAAATTGCGATTTGTCATCCGCACGTTAATTGGCAGTTGCGTCAAGCAAATACGCCTTGTTTTTACATAACTCCTAGCAGCACACCGGAACAGATTTTACCTCAGTTTGTGCGGGGCGTGCGATCGACCGATTTACAATATTTAATGTTAGATTTGCCTGCAAGTCCAGCCAGCCATAAAGCAGCAAATTCTTGTTTGGAAAAGCAATTTGTTTTGTCAAATGCCAAACATCATTCCCAATTCCCAATTCCCAGTTCCCAATTCCCAATTCCCGATTCCCAATTCCCAATTCCCAATTCCCAGTCTTTGGAGTTAGTAATTGGTTTGCCCGATCGCTGTCACCGCAGACGGCCGGATTGGGTGAAGGTGGCTGTGAATCGACGGGTTGTACGATCGCCCGAATTAGAGCAAACTATTCTCAGCGCCTTTGCTCGCACTTGTCCGCGCGATCGCTATCCCGTGTGTTTTGTCCACCTGCAACTCTCCCCTTCAGAAATCGACTGGAACCGACATCCGGCGAAAGTGGAAATTTACCTGCACGATCCGAGCTTTTGGCAAGCACAAGTTGGCGCTGCGATCGATCGGGCTTTGCACCTCAATGATGAAATTTTGCCGGCTGTCCCAATTCCCGATCGAGTGGGACAATTGCTGAAGGCGTCGGAACAAAAAAGTGCTTATAGTGTCGGAATTGGCGATTCCCTGCGGGATAGCTTCGCTTCACGACAGAATGATGGCAGCAGCGAAGAGGCAAAAAGTCATAAAATAGGATTGATGGAATTGAGGGCGATCGCTCAAGTTCACAATACTTACATTGTGGCGGAACATTCCAGCGGAATGTGGTTGGTGGAACAACACATCGCTCACGAGCGCGTTTTGTACGAGCAATTGTGCGCCGATTGGCAGCTAAAATCTCTCGAAAAACCAGTGATTCTCCGTCAATTATCGGCGCTACAAATTGAGAATTTGTCGCGATTGGGTTTGGAAGTAGAAACATTTGGCGAACAGCTATGGGCCGCCCGCGAAGTTCCTGCATTATTAGCCGATCGAGATGACTGTGCTGATGCGCTTTTTGAACTCAGTAAAGTTGCAGATTTGCAAGCGGCTCAAGTCGCTACTGCTTGTCGCAGCGCTATGCGAAATGGTACTCCTTTGAGTGTTTTGCAAATGCAAAATTTGTTGGATGAATGGCAGCAAACTCGCAATCCGCGCACTTGTCCTCACGGGCGTCCTATCTATTTTGCTTTGGAGGAATCGACTCTGGCTCGCATTTTTCGTCGCAGTTGGGTGATTGGTAAAAGTCATGGGATTTGAAGGCTAAAAGTTCAGCGTTACATACGGGAATGTTTTTTTAAATGCTTTTTAGCAACAGGCTCTCCGGCCTGTTCCACAAGAAAAACTACCGATTTCAAAAGAAAAAATGTCTATTTAAAAATATATCTTTTGTGGAACAGGCCGGAGAGCCTGTTCGGGATATTCGGATAAAATGTTAGTTAAAATCACATAAATTATCAATATGGATTTTCCCAGAGCGCGACAACTTTTTTATCGAGAAATTAATCAGCCGGATGGTGCGATCGATCTGGCGAAAGCTGCTCTCTACATGGCTTTGGAAGAATACCCGAATTTTGAACCCCAGGAGTATCTAGATGCTTTGGATGCGATCGCCGATGAGGTGCGATCGCGCCTCCCGTCACAGAATTATCCGCTGCGGATTATTCAAACTATTAACGGCTATTTATACGAAGATTGCCAGTTTGCGGGGAACGATGCTGATTATTACGACCCCCGCAATAGCTTTTTGAATCAAGTGATCGATCGCCGTACTGGTATTCCGATCTCTTTGTCTTTGGTTTATTTGGAGGTTGCTAAGCGGATCGATTTTCCGATGGTGGGAATTGGGATGCCGGGACATTTTTTGATTCGACCGGATTTTGAAGATGCTGGCATTTTTGTTGATGCGTTTAACGGCGGCGAGATATTATTTCCTGAAGATTGTCAAGGGAGACTTTCTCAAATTTATGGTCAACCGATGGAGTTACAGCCGGCTTTTCTCGCCCCGGTAAGTCGGCGGCAGTTTTTGGGGCGAATGCTGGGAAATCTGAAGGCGATTTATTTGCAGCAGCGTGATGCTTTGAGGGTGCTGAGTGCGATCGAACGGATTTTGCTGCTGTTTCCTGATGCGCTGGGGGAACGGCGCGATCGCGGAATTCTCTACTATCAACTTGGCCGCTTGGCCGAGGCGCGCTACGATTTGGAACTATATCTGAGAAATGCTCCGAATGCTCCTGATGCTGCTAGAATTCGCCAATTGCTCGAAAGGCTCGATTCGATCTAAAAAAAATTAACATATAAATGGGCAATTGACACCTATCTTTTGATAGGTTAAATTTGCTTGACATGACTGTAAAATTATAGGTCATTTACGGAACTCCCGAGTCCACTTTCCCGACTGATACCCGCAGAGACGATCGATCGAAAAAGTATTTTGACGTAAAGAGGCACAAACCCATGAAGTTTCAGTTTCAACCAGGTCATCTAAACGCAATGCAACCGAAGTCAGCCAATTCAACCAAAAGAATGTCGAAGTCTTTATCATTAGGTTTGGCCCTTTTGTTGGGAACAAGTGCAGTATTCCTCAGCAGCGGTAAAGCCTTTGCATTAGACAATGTTACCGTAAAATACGGTGCTGTTGACGTAACTTTACCTATTAGCGACTTGCAAAGTTTTGCACAAACTGGCAAACCATCACCTCAACTGCAAAGCGTTTTGAGTCTTGCGAAACAAACCCCTGAGTCGGTGCGCGAAATATTAACAAAAGAAGTGGCTTTAGATTCCCAATTAGTGGCGCGGCTCGCAAATACTTATTTTGGGGAAATTGTTTTCAAACAATTGGGCGAGGTTGCTTATACGCCCGCAACTCGGGCCGGGAGTGCGCCGGCACTGCGCGATGCTTTAGTGGCAGCTTCTCGCGATGGCAAAATATCGCTGATTGAAGTGATGCAAAGTTACAGCCTTCCTGCCTTAGAAGTTGACGGGAATCAAGCTATGGCTGTCTACCAGCGAGTGATTAAAGACGTGCAAGATTTGCAAGCTATGTATCAGAATTCCCCGGGTTTGCAAAGTACGGCCGGTCAAGCCGTGAATTCGGCGAGACAAATGATTTGCCAGCCAAATTCATCGAATATGAAGTAATTGGGAATAGGGCATTGGGCATTGGGCATTGGGAATAGGGCATTGGGAATAGGGCATTGGGAATAGGGCATTGGTGGTTTTTTTCTTATTAGCTCTTAGTTTCACCGATTGCCGATTATCAATTACCGATTACCAATTCCCGATTGCCGATTACCAATTATCAATTCCCAATTACCAATTATCAATTCCCAATTACCAATTCCCGATGCCCGATGCCCGATGCCCGATGCCCTATTCCCTAGCCAATGCCTTGAGATAATTTCTCGGCTACCCGTTTGAGCCGCCGGAGTTGGTCTTTCATATCTTTCTGCGTCCAAGGGGCGGCAAAGCGATTGAAACCAAATCTAATTAAAGGATTGGGGATTTGAAATTCAAAGCGGTTAATTAAGAGAGTTCCTTGGATTTGGGGCTGGCATTCCCAGCGATCGCATCCTTTGAAAAATCCGTCAAACCCCCAAACAATTAAACCGGGTTGTCTCTCCAACACAACACTATCTAAAGTGGGTTGCAAAACCGGAATTTTTATGATAAATAAGCTGCGACTTCCTACAGAAGTATCCCATTCGCCCTCGGGATCGCAGCGGAGCAGGGGATTTAGCCACTTGTGCATCAAAGTGCGATCGACGATACAGCGCTCCACCAGAGTAGCAGCAGCGCGAATTTCAATAGATTGCTCGAAAACTTGACGAATTGACATGAGAACCTGCAAGCTAGAAGCGTATTCTTACAGTTTCTTATTTTCCTTGTCAAATCTGACGTTAACCTGAAAAAACAATGAATGAAACTTGGCAAGAAATAACTCAACCGACCTGGGCCCGAATAGCGGCTCAGTCCGATCGCATTTTTGCCCAGGCCCAGCCCGCGAATCCGCTGGTAGATGCCGAACGCGGAATTAACAATTTCATTCAGGGCTCAAACATTGAAAATCTGATCTGGGCTGTAGGTATCCTGCTAATTGGCTTGATAGTGTCAGCCCTTGTATCATCTGTAGTCGGGGGATTGCTCAAGAAGACTACGATCGACAACCGGCTGGCTGCTTGGATTACCGGCCGCCCGGAAGGAGCAGGATCCCCGCAAGTGGAAAAATGGATTTCCGCAGCGGTGTTTTGGATCATTTTTATCTTTTTCCTAGTTGCCTTTTTCAACCGGCTGAATCTAACGGCTGTCTCGCAACCGCTCAATACTTTTCTCAATCAAATAGCTACTTTCTTGCCGAAGTTAGCTGGCGCGCTGATTTGGTTGGGGATTGCTTGGGTGTTGGCAACTGTCGCTAAATTGGCCGTATCGCGGGTGATGCGGACTTTTAGCGTGGACGAGCGCTTGAATCAGGAGGTGGGCACTGCGCCCACCGAGCGCCCTTTGCTGCTGAGCGATACTGTGGCGAATGCGCTGTACTGGTTCATTTTTCTGCTGTTTTTGCCGCTGATTCTGGAAGCGCTGCAATTGCAGCAGGCTCTGCTGCCGGTTAATAATTTGCTCAACCAAATTCTGGCGGCAATTCCGAAAATTCTGGAAGCTGTGCTGATTGGGTTTGTGGGCTGGCTGCTGGCTCAGGTGGTGCGGCGGATTGTCACAAATCTGCTGGCGGCTGCTGGGGCGGACAGTTTGGGCGCTCGGTTTGGAATTTCGCGGACTTCGGGCGGACAATCGCTGTCGTGGATTGTCGGGACTATAGTCTATGTTTTGATTTTGATTCCAACGGCGATCGCAGCTCTCAACGCTTTGGACATTCAGGCGATTTCGCAGCCGGCAGTCGCGATGCTCAACGACATTTTGAGCGCGGTTCCCAAAATCTTTACAGCAGCGCTGATTCTGGCGGTTGCTTACATTTTGGGGCGTTGGGTAGGCGATTTGGTAACTAATATCCTGACCGGAATTGGCTTTAACAA
This sequence comes from Cyanobacteria bacterium OTE_58_metabat_593, assembly GCA_031372825.1. GTDB lineage: Bacteria > Cyanobacteriota > Cyanobacteriia > Cyanobacteriales > Microcoleaceae > Microcoleus. Next base: position 23,937 of record JANMLZ010000123.1, read on the forward strand.
TGTCTTTTCTTGGTTGGGAGTGCAGCCGCCGAAACAGCCGGTGAGGGTAATGTCGCCGCCGGTGCGCCCGCTCGATCCGGACGCAACGATACTTCAGGAACCGGAACTGCCGGCACGCACGCCTTCTGAGTTTGTCGGCATTGTGGTGCAGGTGGGCATCCTCCTGTTTGCTGTGGTGGCGGCTACCGACGTGCTGCGGATTCCAGCGCTGACGGCAATTGTCAGCGGTATTGTGCTGGTTGCAGGTCGGGTTTTGTCTGGTTTGATCGTATTTGCGATCGGCTTGTATTTGGCGAATCTGGCGTTTAGTTTGATTGCCAGTTCTGGAACTCGCCAAGCGCGGCTGTTGGGCCAAACGGCTCGGATCGCGATTATTGCCTTTGTTTCGGCCTTGGCGCTGCAACAAATGGGCATTGGCAGCGATATTGTGAATTTGGCTTTCGGGCTGCTGCTCGGGGCGATCGCAGTTGGGATTGCTCTAGCTTTTGGTTTGGGCGGGCGCGAGATTGCGGCCGACCAAATTCGCGAATGGTTAGCGTCGTTTAAACAAGATAAAACGCCGCGCTTGTAACTCTATAAAATGGCGTTTGTCAAGTACAAACGCCATTTTTATATTCATTTGATACAATGAAGTTAAGAATAACTGAGGAGAATTAAACTGTGACAGTTTTAACTTCTATCGAACAATCAGAAATAGAATATCCCAGCAGCGACGGAGAACCGATGGCGGAAAGCGATATCACGCGCGATTACATGACTTACGGCGTGGAAGCCCTGAAGTTGCACTTTCAAGCGCGATCGGATGTTTATGTATCCGCCAATTCTTTCGTCTATTACGAAGAAGGCAACAAATCAGCAGTAGTTGCTCCCGATATTTATGTAGTATTTGGAGTCAGAAAACGCCAAAGAGATAACTACAAAATCTGGAAAGAAGCCGGGATAGCCCCGCAGTTCGTCTTGGAAATAACATCGGAAACAACTCAAGATGTAGACCAAGAAACCAAACCAGAAACCTATCGAAGTTTGGGAGTAAAGGAATACTTTCAGTACGATCCGTCTGGGGATTATCTTAATCCGATACTGCAAGGAGTGCGTTTAGTCAACAATCGATATGAGCAAATTCCCATCAATAAAATCGCCTTCGATACGCTGTGGCTATACAGTGAAGTCTTGGGACTAGAATTGCACATTATCTCTGGAGAATTGAGATTTAGAAATCCTCAGACAGGAGAATTTCTCAAGACTTACCAGCAATCTGAAGAAGGACGGCTGGCTGAACAACAAGCACGACTGGCTGAACAACAAGGACGGCTGGCGGCAGAATCAGCTTTGCGATCGCTCATTTCTCACCTGTTAAATTCGGGAATGAATTTAGCGCAAGTTGCACAAATGATGAATTTATCGACATCGGAAGTGCAGCGATTAGTAGGAAGAAATGAATGATATCCCCGTAGGGACACGGCAATGCCCATTAGTGTCAACTTAAGCCTAAAAGCCTTTGTATCTCTTGTTCATCGCGAAGTCTAGATCCCCCTCGCATCCCCCTGGTTGTAGGGGGACTTTGATCGGACTCTTATCCCCCCCCCTTCTTAAGGGGGGTTAGGCAGGGTGGATTAATTGTCAGGGGAAAAAGGTATGATAGAAGAGGTAATCAAGTCTGCCCCGGACGGGTAAACTATAATTATGGAGTGAATTAGGAATGAATTTGATTGAAGCAATTAAAGCTGTTCCAGATCATCGACA
>JANMLZ010000130.1:0-53604 GCA_031372825.1 Cyanobacteria bacterium OTE_58_metabat_593
GTTTGAATTGTATTTAATCTAACCCTAATTCAGGACTGGGTTGTGCTGTTTCCATACAATTATTTTGGTGTTGGTAAACGGCACTGCCGTGTCCTCATTATTCCGGCGCAGCCGGAATTGATATTATCTAATAAAGAGTCCTAAATTAGATCAATTCCGGTTGCATCGGAATTAATCTAACCGGAAATCAGGACACGGCAGTGCCGTGTCCCTACAATTAATCTGGAGTAGGGAAACGGCACTGCCGTGTCCTCATTATTCTGGCGCAGCCAGAATTGATATTATCAAATGAAGAAGGACAGAAGTCCTCACTACAAACGGTAAGAAACCTAGGAATTTTGACTGGTAGGGCCGATGACGCCGATTTTGTGGCGGAAACTTAGTTCGCCGCCGAACCAGCCTGAAACGCCCAGTAAACTTGCAACAACGATCGACAATCCTAAACCTGTAAAGACGATCGGCTCAGCCGCATTTCCTTGCCGCAACACCAGGTTAATCAACGAAAGTACCAGAGCCGAAACGTTGCCGCCCATGTGCAGCCAACCGGCACTGCGCTCGCGGACTCTTTTAATTCTCGTAAAATCTAAAAAGCCTATGATACCGGCCAAAATTCCCGCAGCAAAACCCGCGCCGATCAGCCACACCGAAGCTCTCGCCCAAAACGGATCGCTGGTGAGCCAATAACCGATATCCGTGCCGGCGGCTGCGGCTAAAAAGGCTACCGGAAAGATCACGATCACGGGGTGAAGCGGATGGCCTGCAATGGAAACTGTACTCGTAATGCCGGCGTCGCGATACTCTCTGTCGTCACTTTCGAGAATCGGCGGAATATTCGGATAGGGCGTAGTATTTCTTTGATTTGTTTCCATGATTTATGACGATAAATTTTGTACAAAAGCAGTTTTTATTGGATTGAACTTAGTCCCAAATCCGATCGCCATTTTCGTCAACGCGGGCCTGCCGAATCATGTCGGAAATTGCCTCAGCGTCTTTAACGTGGTGCAAAGCTTTCTTTTCCCCGTCCTCTTCTTCTACGATGAAATAAGTTGGAACTGTCACCACATCTCCTGTAATGTCCGGTACGTGGTCAACTGCCAACTGCTGAGCTTTTTCTTCGATGGTTTGCGGTTCGTCGGAAATGCGATCGCCCGGATTGGTAGTGCGCTTCATATCTTTGCCCGGTTTGTCGATACTCATAAAAACCTCTCTGGTATTTCAAATTTTTTGCTGACTCTAGTTGCTACTATTGAACGAAAAATGTGCCTGCGTTAACATCTCTCAAGGGGTGGAAGTTTCAGTTTGGGCGATCGCACGCAACCTCTTTCTGTAGGTAGAGGCTTTTCGGCTTGTGGCTAAAAAACCTCAGCTAAAATCGAATCACGCTCTTTTTCCCTTTTGAATTACCATGAAAACTTACGATTGGATTGTTGTCGGCGGCGGAATTACAGGTACTGCGCTGAGTTACGAACTCGCAAAAAAAGGTTTTGCAGTGCTACTTTTGGAGCGAGATGCTACCATGCAAAATGCTACTCGTTTTAGTTACGGCGGCTTGGCTTATTGGTCGGGAACGACTGATTTAACTCGCCAATTGTGTCACGAAGGTATCGAACGCCATCGCAATTTATCTGCGGAATTAGATGCTGATACTGAGTTTCGCGAGTTGGATTTGTTGCTGACAATTGATGCGGGCGATGATGTCGAAAAAGTGGCGGCTAATTACGCACATTTTGCGATTCCCCCACAGCTTTTGAGTGTTGCAGAAGCTGGTGAATTGGAGCCTTTGTTGAATAAAAGTGCGATCGCTGGAGCTCTGACTGTGCGTCATGGTCACATTTCGCCGACTGCCACAAATCAAGCTTATTGTCAAGGGTTTTTGCGGTTGGGAGGAACGATAGAATTTGCTGAGGTAATTGGATTGATCGCAGAGGGAAATCGGATTTCGGGAGTCAAGACGGTACAAGAAAGTTATGCTGGCAAAAATGTGGTTATTTGTGCTGGAGGTTGGAGTCGGAGTTTGCTGAAGGCGGCAGGTATTTCTGCGGGAGTTTATTTTAGTCGTGCGGAAATGTTGTCAACTGCGCCTGTGGATTTGAAACTCAGAACTTTGGTGATGCCTGCGGTCTTAAAACGTTTTGAATTGGAAGCTGAATCGAGTAAAATTGAAGTGGATTTTGTTTGGGATGAACCGGGTAAGGAGTTGTTACCACCGATTTTAGATGCTGGTGCAATTGGGTTTAATGATGGGAGTTTGCGGATCGGACAATTGTCTCGCACTTTGAGCGATTTGAATGCTAAAGTCGATCGCACAACCAGCGAAGCCGCAATTCGTGCCGGAATTGGCAAGGTTTTGCCTGCTTTGGCAGATTTACCCGCAACTTGGCACGATTGTATTGTGGCATTTAGCGCTGATAAACTGCCCGTAGTCGGTGAATTTGCCGATCGACCTGGATTGCACATTTTTTCCGGTTTGAGCAATCCTTTGGCGATCGTACCTGCTTTGGCTGAGCGATTTGCTAACTCGGCTGCGGGAGAAAAAGATTGGGCGATCGAGCTTTTATCTCCGAATAGATTTTAGAATTACTCCCAGTCAACAGTCAACAGTCAACAGTCAACAGTCAACAGTCAACTATACAAAGGCAGCGCGACCATAAATGTAGTACCTTTGTCGATCGTACTTTCCACACTTATTGTACCGCCGTGCAGGTCAACAATGTGTTTGACAATGCAGAGTCCCAAACCCAAGCCTTTAATCTTGCCTACATTAGCACCACGTTCAAACTGTTCAAATAGTTTTCCTTGATATTCCCCTGTCATCCCAATTCCCTCATCTCGAACGCCAAAAATTATTTGCTGATTTTCGCAGCTTAATTCTAAACTAATATTGCCACCATCTGGAGAATATTTAATAGCGTTGCAAAGCAAATTAGTCAGGAGGTGGTGCAGCAGTTGTGCATCGAGATTGGCGTACAGCAGCTTTGTTTGAGTGTGGAAAGTTACAAGGTGTTTGTCGGTAACTATAGGTTGCAATTCTTCTAAAATAGACGTGCAGATATCTGTCACATTTACCCGATTTAAATTCAAGGAAAGTTTGCCAGATTCGGCTTTGCTGAGCATTAAAATTTCCGCCAGTAATTCACTCATATTGCTGACCGCTTTTTTAATCCGAGCGACATTTTTATTTGTGGTTTCCGGCCTAGGGAAGTCGCTATCTTCCATCATTTCAGCCGATAGCTGTATGGTAGTTAAAGGAGTGTTTAAATCGTGGTATGCCATTGAAATAAATCGCGAGCGGTTTTCGCTTTTTGCTGCTGCTACTGCAATTAATTTTTGCATTGTCACTGCTTCTTGATGCTTGCTCAGGGCTATCTTGATCGTGGCGTGCAGTTCTCTTTCTTTGAACGGTTTGAGCAGGTAGCCGTAAGAACCAGTATTTTCGGCTCGCTCCAAAGTTTCGTCATCGGCGTATGCAGTCGTGTATATAATTGGGATATCAAATACTTGATTGATAATTGCTGCGGTTTCTATGCCGTCAAGGTCGCCTTTGATCACGATGTCCATTAAGATTAAATCTGGCTTAATTTCGCCTGCGCGCTGGATGGCATCGGCTCCACAAGAAACGATATCGGCGATTTCATATCCCAATTGTTCTAATTTGTAGGATAGATTGTTGGCGATTAATAGTTCGTCTTCGACAATCAAAATGTTAATTGCTTTTTCTCCAAAATTCATGATTTTAAAACCTTTGAGAGTAATTTGATTCTTTAAATCTTAGGTGAAATTCTGTGCAGATTTGTCTGGAAAATTCTAGAGTTCCTTCTAATTGCTCGGTTAAAGTGCAGACAACTTGAAAACCCATCGAGTTAGTTTTTCGAAAATCTAAGTTTTCAGGAAAACCAATGCCGTTGTCCTTAACGAAAAGGTGGATTTCCCGATCGCCAGTTTGATAGCATTCTACACTAACGGTACCGCTCGTCCCATCAGGAAAAGCGTGTTTCAGGGTATTTGAAACCAATTCATTCATAATTAAACCGCAGGGAGTAGCGGTCTCAAGGTTTAGGGAAATAGGTTCAGCTATTACCTGCAACAGAATGCGGCTGTCGTTTATATTGTAAGAGTGAAACAAGTTAGTTACCAAATCTTCGAGATATTCGCCAAAATTAATTTGCGCCCGGTTGGTCGAACGGTACAGTTTTTCGTGAATCAGAGCCATAGAGTAGAGGCGGTTCTGGCATTCTTCAAACATTTTGGCGGTTGGCGGGTCGCTAACTGTGTTAGATTGCAATTCTAATAGACTGGCAACTACGCAGATGTTATTTTTGACGCGGTGGTGGATTTCTTTGAGCAAAATTTCTTTTTCTTTGAGGGAGTTTTTCAAATTTGCTTCGGCTTGTTTGCGATCGCTCAATTCAGCTTGCAGTTGCTGGTAGAGTAGAGATTGCTGAATGGCGATCGCCAATTGATTCACCAACTGCTGAAATAAATTGATTTCCCATTCTTGCCAATCCCTGGGGCGATCGCACTGGTGAGCAATTAGCAATCCCCAAAGTTGCTTGTGCTGAATAATCGGCACTACTAACTTGGCCCTGACTTCAATTTGTTTCATAAACTCCACCACACAAGGTGTAATGGCTGGATCGTCCCGTTCGGAGATCGCAGAAATTCGCCCTTGCAAATAAAGCTGATAACTTTCGGCCGGAAAGACTTCTTCGCCAAAATATCTATCTACCAGCGGGCTGCATCCTTCTGCGACGGCTTCAGCAATGACTCGGCCGCCGCCTTCGGGTAAAATTTGATAAACCAATACCCGATCGGCTAACAAGACTTGCTGGAGCTCGGCTACCGTGGTGTTGAGAATTTCCTCTAATTGCAAAGACTGGCGGAGGCGAAGGGCGATCGCCTCAACCAGCCGTTCTTGCTCAAACTGCTGCCGCAGGGCGATTTCGGCGTATTTAGAATTGCTGATATCGGCGGCATAACCAATAATTTCGATCGGAATACCTCTGCTGTCAACCAATAGTTTCAGTTCCGTCCGCAGCCAGCGGTAAAATCCGTCTCGGTGCAGAAATCGATACTCACAAATGCAATTTTTACCCTCGGACAAATCAGAAAATTTTACGATAAATTGCTGCCGATCTTCTGGGTGAATCCGGCTCGACCAAAAGTTACAATCTACTAACAGTTCTTCGGGATCGTAGCCAACGATTGACTTAACATTGTCGCTGATATAAGTAGTACAAAAAATCTTTCCTGGTACAGCAGTAAAAATTACCGCCGGATTAGAGGCTAGTAAAAATTGCAAGCGTTCTTTTAACTGCTGCAATTCCATTTCGGCGCGCTTGCGGTAACTGATATCTTCGATCGCAGCCATGCTATAGACAGGAATGCCAGATCCGTCGCGGATCAGCGTCACCGTCAAGTTTGCCCACATCAGCTCGCCATTCTTTTTAATCAAGCGTTTTTCCATTTGGAAGCGAGAAATCTTGCCCTCAACCAACTGCTTGAGTTGCTCGATATCTGCTTGTACATCTTCTGGATGCGTGATTTCAGCAAAAGTCATGTTCGCCAACTCCGCATCGCTGTAACCCAACATCTGGCGGTGAGCTTCATTCACTTTGATAATCCGGTAATCGCGCACGCTTGCCAAACCGATCGCGATCGGAGCATCATCAAATAAGTTGCGAAATTTTTCCTCGCTCTTTTGCAGTGCAGCTTCTGCGTGTTTGCGATCGGTAATGTCGGTGTCAGTCCCCGTCAGGCGACAAATCTTGCCGCTCTTCGATCGCACCGCACTGCCGCGGACAAGCAGCCAGCAAATGCTGCCGTCTTTACGCAGCATCCGGTGTTCGAGTTCAAAAATTTCTGTTACACCCTCTAGATAAGCATTTACTGCTGCGGTGACTGCAACTAGATCGTCGGGATGAATCAGAGAAATCCAATGTTCTATGTGGTTGGGAATCTCTGCGTCTTGATAGCCCAACAAGGCTTTTAAAGACCGATCGATATAAATTTCGCCGGTTTCCAAATTCCAGTTCCAAACCCCTACTTTGCCCGCCGATACTGCCATGTCGTAGGATTCATTGCCCTGCTGAACTCGCAGTTCTAAGTCGGCATTTAGTTGCTGCAAAGCGATTTCTGCTTGTCTGCGATCCGTAACATCCCGCCCTGCTGCTTGATACTCCACAATTTGTCCGCTGTCGTCGAAGATGGCCCGATCGATCCACTGCTGAATGCGAATTTCTCCGCTCGGCAAAATTACTCGGTGTTCGCAAGTAAAAAACGGGTTAGATGGAGACAGAGAAGTATATTGTTCTTGAAAAATTTCTCTGTCTGCTTCTGGGATTAGTGGCATAAAGCTGTTGCCGAGCAAGTCTGCCGATCGCACGCCGAAATAGTGGCAATAAGCTTGATTCACAAATGTGATTTTACTGTCCCGGAGGTAGCGGCAAATTAGTTCGCTCTGGTCTTCCACAATCGCCCGGTAGCGAGCTTCGCTCTGCCGCAGGGCATTTTCGGCATTTTTGCGCTCGCTGACTTCTATGGCGACGCTGGTGACGATCCAGCAGTCAGTCTCTCGATCGTACCGGGAACTCATCGCCGCAGCAATCCAGCGCACCGTACCGTCTTTGTGGTAAAACCGATACTCAAATGAAACGGGCCGTTCGGCAAAGATGTCGGCGTATCCGGGATAGATGATGTTTTCCAGGTCTTCTGACAGCACCCGCGACAGCCAGAGCTTGCTGTCTGCGATCAGTTCCTCTGGGGTGTAGCCGAATATTTGCTCGTGCCCGCGGGAAAAGTAGTCGTATTCCCAGGTGCGATCGCGAAATACTCGAAAGCTGGAAATTGAGGCTGCGGCGGTGTTGAGAATGTCGCTAAGTTGGCTTTTTGAAGTTTGGAGGGCGATTTCTAGGTGTTTGCGATCGCTAATGTCGATCGAGATCCCGGCCATTTCCACCGCCTCACCTGTCTCGTTATAAATGCCTCTACCCCTTTCCAAAAGCCAGTACAGCTTGCCGTCGGGACAAATCAGCCGGAATTCGCTTTCGTAATCGCTACGGGTTTCTAGGGCGCGGGCGAGGGCTGACTCGACTTTGCCGATATCGTCTGGATGAACTCGATCGCGCCAAACCAGATAATTTAACTCATCGGTTCCGGGCGCTAAACCCATCAGCCGGAAGCCGCTGTCGTTTCCTGTGAGTTTGCCCGTGGGGATGTGCCACTGCCAACTGCCGATACTGGTAAACTCTAGGGTGAGTTGGAGTTGTTCATTGCGCGCGAGTAAGGTAGCTTCGGCTTTCTGTCGCTGGGCGAGCATTTGAGTTTGCTGGAGGGCGATCGAGATTTGGACTGCTAGCCGATCGAGAAATTCCACTTCTGATGCTTCCCAGGAACGCGGCCCAGAGCATTGGTGAGCAATCAGCAAGCCCCACAGCCCAGCAGAATTTTGATGATCTGTTTCGATGACGATCGGCACAACCAGATTAGCTTTTACTTGATAGTTTGCTAATAGTTGTAAGTGGCACTCAGTTAAATTTGCTTTGCTAACATCCGCACAAATCCATCTATTTAATCGAAAAGCTTGCGCTTTTTCCCAGTCAGAAAAACAATTCTCTTCTACTTTATTTCCGATTGCTTTTGTCCAGCCAACCCCCGCAGATTCTGCCACCATCAAACCGCCTTTGTCCTCGAACTGACAAATCAAAACTCGATCGCACTCCAACAGTTCGCGCACTTCGGCAACTGTGGAGTTTACAATATCTTGTATATTCAAAGAAGTGCAAATCCGGGAGGAAACTTGGGCTAGCAGGCTGTGAAGGCGATCTGATTCTTTGATTCGCCCTAGTTGCTGCTGAAGTTGTGCAGTGCGATCGCTTACTTGTTTTTCTAGTTCCAATTCGCTGTCTAACAATTCGGATTGTTCCTCCGGTCGTTTTGCCGCTTCTTGGTGCAATATTTCGACGAGGCTATAAATTTCTGGGCGAATCCTGGCTTCGTTGACTACACCTACGGGCTCACCCCGTTCGTCCACAATTGGCAAGCAATCAATCGAGTGTTGACAAAATAGCTTATATACGGTAAAAATATCGGTAAATTCTGATTTTTTTAAGACAATTAAATTCCGTGTCATGGCGTCGGCAACTTTCATGGTTTGCCATCCGTCTTCGGCGACTAAGTTCAGCATATCTCCGGGGCTTAGCAGTCCGACTAGCTGATTTTGCTCGACAACTAAGGCGCAACTAATCGCTGCTTTTACCGTTGTGTTTGAGTGTGATGAATTAGCCCGACGCATCAGGGCGATCGCCTCTGCGAGCAAAGTTGAGGGCGCAACGATTGCAGGATGGCGATCGACAATCTCGTCGGGCGATCGTAAATTTGCCGACAACTTAGCAAGTTCCATAAATCTTGGCCTAAAAGTATTGCTAACTTAACTTTACCAACAGTTTTCCTGATCGGCCATCACTCATAAGTCAGATCATTTGCTGTAAAATAACCGTTATAAGTTTGTAGTGAGGACTGAAGTCCTCAGATTTTTATAAGGACTAAAGTCCTCATTACGAACCTATCTAATTGTCGTCATTTTAGCGGACATCATACAGCAGATTCCAGGTTGAGGAAGGACAGCCCGATCGCGATCGACGTAGGGACACGACGAAAGGCACGGCGCGCCGTGTCCAGGACTATTACACTCAAAATCGCACGATCAAAATCCGAAAATAGGTGTATAATGGTGTTCTAGTCATTTTTGACCCCAATTCCCAGAAGGTAAAAAAGACTAAGCGCGGACGTAATTCAGTGGTAGAATGTCAGCTTCCCATGCTGAACGTCGTGGGTTCGAGTCCCACCGTCCGCTTTAACTGAATTTTCAGAGAATTATGAAAATTAATTCTTGCTATCGATTTAATGTATGGCTTCTTTCTTGACCGCTGCTTTATATAAGTTTGTTGAACTACCGGATTTTGCTGACCTGAAAGCACCGCTACTCGATTGTTGCAACAGTCATCAGGTAAAAGGCACTATCTTGCTGGCCTCTGAAGGCATCAATGGCACGATCGCCGGTTCGTCTGAGGGCGTACGCGCAGTGCTGGCATTCTTGCACAGTGACCCGCGTTTTGCGGATCTGGTTCACAAGGAATCTTTCTCGGAAAAAGCACCTTTTTACCGCCTAAAAATCCGCTTGAAGCGCGAAATTGTCACGATGGGGATACCGGACATCAATCCCCGCCTCATGGCTGGCAAATATGTCAAGCCTGATGAGTGGAATAAGCTGCTTGACGAGCCCGATGTTGTCGTGGTTGATGTGCGTAACGACTTCGAGGTATCTATGGGTACTTTTGAAGGCGCTGTTAATCCAAAAACAAAAAGCTTTTCTGATTTGCCTGAATGGGTGCTGCGGGAAACTGCTTTACGCGATAAACCCAAGGTGGCAATGTTTTGCACGGGCGGTATTCGCTGCGAGAAATCTACTGCTTTTTTACGCAGTCTAGGTTTTGATAAAGTCTATCATCTCGAAGGCGGAATTTTAAAATATTTGGAAACGGTGCCGGAAGCAGAAAGTCGCTGGAAAGGTGAATGTTTTGTGTTTGATGAACGGGTTTCTGTTGTTCACGGGCTAAAGTCGGGAAATTATGAGCTTTGTCGCGGTTGTCGCCAGCCAATTAGTGAGGAAGATCAGGCTTCTGAATTATTTGTAGTTGGTGTGAGTTGTCCTCATTGTCATGACTCGAAAACTGAAACCAAAAAACAAGCTTTATCAGAACGTCAACGTCAGATTGAGCTTGCTAAGCGCCGCAACCAAGTACATATCCGCGCACGCTATGATGTTAAGGCAAAAGTAGATGATGCCTGCGACTAATAGTATGATTCACTCTTCTCCAAGAAACCGGGTTTCTGTGAGAAACTGGTTTGGCGGCGAGAAATCTACAGAGAAACCCGGTTTCTGACTCGTGTATGATTCGCTCTTCTCCAAGAAACCGGGTTTCTGTGAGAAACTGGGTTTCTGTGAGAAATCTACATAGAAACCCGGTTTCTGACTCGTGTATGATTCACCGACTAAACAGATAATATGTCAGCAACATATCCGATTTTGTATTCCTTTCGCCGCTGTCCCTATGCTATTCGCGCGCGCTTGGCGCTAATGGTTAGCAATCGGGTTTGTGAGTTGCGGGAAGTTGTTTTGCGAGACAAACCACAAGAGATGTTAGAGGTATCTGCTAAAGGTACAGTACCGATATTGATTGATGTTGACGGGCGAGTTCTGGATGAAAGTATCGATATCATGTTGTGGGGATTGGAACAACACGATCCTGAAAAATGGTTGATACCAGAACAAGGTTCTGTTGCAGAAATGCTGGAACTTATCGCTGAATTTGATGATGGGTTTAAATATCATCTCGACCGTTATAAGTACCCCGAACGTTATGCAGGTGTTGATGCCGAAACGCACCAACATGAAGGTGCTTTATATCTGGGCAGGCTAAATGCACGGTTAAGCGTGGCTAAATACTTGTTTGGTAACAATATAGCATTGGTCGATATGGCGATCGCACCTTTTGTCCGTCAATTCGCTCATACCGATCGAGCTTGGTTCAACGAACAGCCTTGGCCTGGGCTGCAAGCTTGGTTAGCAGCCTTCACAGACTCTCAAATTTATAACAGTGTTATGGACAAATATCCTAAATGGGAATCCGGCAATCCAGGGGTTGTTTTTGCTTCACCGCAAACAGGTATTCTGATTCGCTGCTAGCATATTTATTAATTGCCGAAATGTTAGTTATTATGCTAAAATTATTGTTTTTATAATACCAGATTGACTGTCAAATGACAAGAAAAGTGACGCAGGTCAAAACAGCATTTTGCTAAAATTTTTAACGGGAAAGGATTTGCGGTAATCTAGTAAGTATTGTCAGGCTAAAACTATGATTGATGTTGGTTCGTTAGTCCGATCGCCCAAAAACGATTTGGGAATCGGAAAAGTGGTCGAATACTCCCGCACGGAGGCGCTAATTGAATATTTTTGCTCAGTTAAAAACCGCATCCACAAAACTGTACCCTTGGGTTTACTCCAAGAAGCCAGACTTCAGCGCCAAACCCGCTGCTACCTCTGGAGCACAAGTCAGGAAAGGTGGATAATTGGTCGAGTTTATGACTGGGATGAAGATAAATTAGAGTACGAAATTGACCTCCCAGACAGCCAAAGTTTGCAAGCTGTGGAAAGCGAACTTTACGTTCGCTGCAATATCCCGATCGCCGATCCGATCGACATTTTAGCAGTCAAAGGTCAAGAAACGCCTTATTTTCACGATCGCCGATCGGCATTCGTGCAATCGGCGATCGAACAGCGGGCCGTCAGCCGGGGCATGACCGGATTAATTTCTGCGAACATAGACCTCTACCCGCACCAAGTTGAAGTCGTCCGACGCGTCCTAGAAGACCCGATCGTGCGTTATTTGTTGGCCGACGAAGCAGGACTGGGGAAAACAGTAGAAGCCGGCACAATTCTCCGCCAATTTTTGCTCGACGAACCCAACGGGCGCGCTATGGTGCTGGCCCCGAAATACCTGATCGAGCAGTGGCGCCAAGAGTTGGAAAATAAATTCTATTTGTCTCATTTTGCCGATCGAGTGCAGCTTGTTGCTATTAACGAAATCAACAATCAAGTTAGCCGCAATGCTAACGTAGATTTTCTGATTGTTGATGAAGCGCATGAAGTGGCCGTAATGGCAAATTCGGGCGATCGGGCTTTTGAGCAATCCTTTGATCTCTGCCAGAAACTCGCTCACAAAAGCAAAAATTTATTGTTATTATCTGCAACGCCTGTTATCGGTCGCGAGCAAGATTTTCTAACAATGCTGCACTTGCTCGATCCGACAACTTACCGTCTTGATGACCTGGAAAAATTCAAGGAACGGGTGCAAAACCGTCAGGAAATCGGTCGCGCCTTGCTGGATTTCCGAGAAAACGCCAAGCCTGCTGTTTTGCAAACAAAACTCGCTCAACTCCGCAAGCTTTTTGCAAAAGATGATTACTTGATCGGCTTAGCAACTGAGTTAGAAACTTGCTTGAAAACAGAAGAAACCGCAGAACAGGCTCGCCTTGTCCAAACTATTCGCTCTCACATTAAAGATACTTACCGCCTGCACCGTCGCATCCTTCGCAACCGCCGAGATGCAGTTGAAGATGTGATTTTCGAGCGAGATGCTATCCCAAAAAATGAGTACGATTTGAATGATGAACAGTGGTCTGAAATTCAAACTATACTCGATAAATGGCGCACTGCCACTCCTAAGTCCAGCGAATATTCGAGAATTTTTCTGTTGTTTTTCCGCGCTTCCGGTACTTGGCTGAATGTTTTAGAACAGGTTGTCAAAGCTCGCTTGCAGAAAAAATCGACTCCAGAACTCGATCGCGAATTCGGACAAAAGGACACGGCGATTTTGACTAAAACTGCGCTGTTTTCCGAAGAAAGAGAAATCCTGGAAACCTTGCTCAATACCGTGGAAAAGCCCCAGGAAGGACTCGATCGACTCTCGTTGTTACGAATCGCCATTCTGCGATTTCTCGCAGTCTCTTTGAAGGTTCCGCGCGAGTATCACAGCAATCCTCGCGATTTGCTGTCGAGAATTCAACAGCAAATTAAACGGCCGATTCCGGGCGAACGTTTCCCGAAAATTGTGATCTTTACCAGTTTTACGGCAAGTTGTAAAGAGATTGCGGACAATTTAGCTAAAATCTTTGGTAAAAAGGCGATCGCCAGCCACGAAACGGGCAAATCTGCTGATGACGTTGAGGCTAGTCTCCACCGATTTAAGACTGAGCCGCATTGTTTTATCTTAGTGTGCGATCGATCGGCCGAAGCAGGAGTAAATCTGCAAGTGACAGATTGGTTAGTTCACTTCGATTTACCGTGGTTTCCCAACCAGTTAGAACAAAGACTCGGCAGAGTCGATCGCATTGGTAGCAAAATGGGAGTACAATTTTGTTTGTTTGCAGGCCCAGATATGCCTGAGAGTCCCCACGAAGCTTGGTATCAAGTCTTAAAAGACGGGTTTGATATCTTCAACAAATCTATTTCTAGTCTGCAATTTTATGCTGATGAAAAACTGCTAAAGCTTGAAGAAAAGTTGTTTGCTGAAGGAGCAAAAGGCTTGTCAAGCGAAATTGATTCAATCAAAACTGAGATCGAAACAGAGAAAGTCAAAATCGATGAACAGTATGTTCTCGACGAAATTGATCCTCTTGATGATACTGCATCTCAGTATTTTGAATCTCTCGATAACTGCGACGCTAAGCATAAAGAAATGCAGCGGGTTGCGGAAGGTTGGTTGTGTCAAGCTCTCCACTTCAAACAAGTCGAACATCCGAGCATATCGGGGTTGATGCGCTACCAACCTACTCAAAAAACCTTGATTCCCTCGAACGATTTGAGAACGCGATTGATTCCTTATTGTCAGCAGTACGGTAGTTACAACCGTCGCATTGCTCATCAAAATACCGATGTCGCTCTTTACCGAATTGGGGAGGGATTGATCGATGCACTTGGCTCTTATATTCGCTGGGACGATCGCGGACAAGCTTTTGCCATGTGGCGATACGATGAAAGCTGGGATGCTGCGGAAGGGATGGAGTGGTTCGGCTTTCAGTTTAATTATTCAATCCAGACTGATGTACAACCGGCACAGCAAGTTTTGCAGGCACAAAATATCGAAAATTACAATTTGAAAGCTTTGCAACGACGGGCTGATGCTCTGTTTCTGCCAACTTTTCAAACTGTGTTTGTAGATGCTCGTAATGAGTCGATGTTGTTGGAGAAATATCCAGAAGTTCTAGCGATTTTGCAGCGGGCTTATAAGGGGAAAGGCGGGCCGAATCGGGATTACAATTTGTCGAAAAATCGCACTGTGATTCTTGACAATTTTGTCGATCCATTGGAATGGGATGATTTTTGCCAACGGGGGCGGGTGACTTCGGAGGAGTTGCTGCGCGGGCGAGGGGATTTTGTGCAAATGTGCGAAAATTCCGCCCTCAGTGCTGCAATCCAACTCGAAAACCGGGTGAATCAATTGCAATTGCGATTGAATCGACTTTCTAAATCGGAACAACTTTTAGAATCGGTTTTGGCTGAGGAAATTAGCACGGAAAGTTTGTTGAGTCAAGCAGTTTTAGCGGGAATTCGCCGCCCGCACATGACTCTCGAATCTGTTGGGTTTATTGTGATTTCTGGGCGTGCTCCTGTTAAGTCGGAGGATGAGGGATAATATCAATTCCGGTTACACCGGAATAATATAGAGGAGACGGCAGTGCCGTGTCCCTACAATGTTATTTTGGGTAGGGACACGGCATTGCCGTCTCCTAATTTCGGTTACTAATAATTCCGATGCAACCGGAAACAATATAATTTGTTTGGGAGTTCGTAGGCGCAAGCCGGGGCGTAGCCATCGCTCTTTTTGCTCCAAGGCGATCGCTCTTTTTTCACCGCAGATGCAGGCGGATAAATGGGGATGGACGCAGATGGATGAGAGGGATCTCACACTTATCGACTAAACATCCTCAAAAATCGCTCCCCGCTGCTCTAAATTCACCTTCACATCCTCCGCAAGTCCTGAGTTATTCCCAAACCTGGCCGACTCGACATTCGCACCGCTGAAATTAGCATTCGTTAAGTTCACTTCCAGCAGATTTGCGCCGCTTAAATCTGCACCGCTGAGGTTTGCTAAAGCCAGACTTGCTTTGTGCAAATCTGCGCCGCTCAAATCGGCATTTCCTAAGAAAGCGCCGCTCAAATCTGCACCGCCTAATTTAGCATTTTGCAGGTTGGCGTCGCTGAAATCGGCATCGCTTAAGTTTGCACCCCGGAAATTTACCCGATCGAGATTTGCGCTGCTAAAATCCACTGCACTTAACGTCGTTCCGCGCAAGCTGCTTCCGGCGAAATCCTGTGCTGGATTGAGATTGGCGATTTTTGCCAGTTGTGCAAAATCGTCGGTTTCAGCCCAGATAATGCGATCGACCATTTCCTGCAATTCGGATTCAGCTTGCGGGAAAATTTCCATCTCTGGCTGTTCAACCGGAGGCAAATTGTAGGATAATAGCGCCCAACTGAGAGCCGGTTGGAGTTTGTTTGCTTGCAGGTATACAGTCAGGATTCTTTCTAAAACTGAATGTTGATTTGGGGTGATCTCGTGCGGCCACAAACCCTCCGCATCTGTTATGTAAATATCTTCTTTTGCAACTTCAAAAGCCGCTGCTATCCGCAATTTTCGGGCGGAGAACTCTCCCATTTTAGCACTTTTCAGCCAACCTTTCAATACTGGGTTGCCCCGTTCTGATGCAAAAATCCAAGCTGGCTTTGTATCGTCGCCTACTGTGGAAACGTGACAAAACGTGGAGTCAGTTTCCTTGATTTTTTCCGCATTCTCGCCGCCCTGAACTCCCCGCTGACTTTCCGTCAATAAAACTTCTGAACTGCTTTGAATAAGCTCCGTTTCTTCGATTGGCGAAAGCTTAAAATCACCGACTAACTGCCGCGATGCTACGGGAAGTTCGCAGTTTTCCAGGTTTAGCTTGAGCGTCCCGCCTTGCAGCCCAAATTTGATTCTACCGCCGAGCAGGGGTTCCCAATGCTCGTTAAAATTTAGGCTCAAGTGAATGTCGAGCTGCTGGGTTTGGGCTGCAACCGATCGCACTGGAATGGCTTCTAACTGCATCCACAAGCAATCGGGGTATTTGTTGTGAGACTCTAGCGATCGCATATCGGTAGAAGTGCTGGCTTTGCCAGACTGTAATTGATATTTAAATTAGTTTATCATCTCTAATTGAGCGCAACACAGCTTTTTTTCGCGGGTTTAAATTGTAATTTTTGTTAAATTCGCTCCCTCCTGGACTAATTTTTCTGAATTTGGCTTTTTACCCAAGTCCGAAATGCTTTAATTAATTCCAAATAGTCCATTGTTTCTGCTTGTTCCAAAAATCGGGTAATCTCTAAAACAGCCACGCTGGGAAATGCTAAACTGATCTCGCACTCAACGTATTCTCCATTTTCCAATCTGTTAATTCTGAGTCGGACTCCATTATAAATCCAAACTTCCGGCACTCCCAGATCCGCATAAATCTGCAAACTTTTTTCCGAACGACTGGTAATATCAATTTCCACCACTAAATCCGGCGGCGGATCTTGACTCATGTCGATTCTTTTTTTGCCTTTAATTGCACTAATATTTTGGATGTAAAAACATTCATCCGGTTCTTTACCGCTAAGTTCAGGACGTTTAAATGTGGTAGAACCAAGAGGTTGAATTTTTACGTCTAATTCTTCCGCTAAAGTTTCCACAAATCGACCCATTACTTTTTTGTAAACTTCGTGTTCTGGGGATGGTACCATAATTTCAAGATTGCCTCGATTATATGTCAGTCGAATTTGCCGATCGCCAATTTCGGCAAGCAAAGTTTCGTATGTTTGCCAACTAATCCCCGATAGCTGGACGCTTTGTTCTGGCCGAGCGAGAGTTTGAGCAGTCATAGGGCTACTTTGGTGAAGAGTTCGATCGCACTTTTGCATTATACAGCATATGACCTGTGTATGTGGTACATATAATCTGATGGCAAGTAGGGTGCGTCGCTTGGATAAAATCTGCAAGTTTTATCCAATATCTCGCAGCGACGCACCCTACCAAACTTCACTCACCCATCTGCGCTGGAAATACCGCAGATAAATCGAGAGACAAATCTGGGAAACCTGGAATTACCACAACCTCATTTGACAAAACCACTCGTTTGACTCGATAATCGAAACCACCTCTTTGTTTTTGATAAGGTTCGCTGTGCATTTCCAGTTGAATATCTACCAAATTAAATATCCAATAATCAGAAATTCCCGATTCAGCATAGAGAGATAACTTGGTTCTCCTGTCGTATTTCAAAGTAGAATCAGAAACCTCAATTACCAATAAGATATCAGCACTTTCCGGGTGAGAAGATACATAATTGTCAGAGCGACTGCGAGCGATCGCAACATCAGGCTCTGGTTCGCTATCAGTAGGCAAAATAATCGGCTCTTGACCGCGCACGATCGCTCTTTTTCTCAACATTAGGCACAACTCTCCTAATAGCAGCGAATTACAAACAGAGTGAAACGTACTTTTAGCAGCCTTGATGATAATTTCTCCGCGAATCAATTCAAATCGGTTATCGGATTCAAAAAATCCCAGTTCTGCCAAACGGTGATATTCGGCGATCGAGAATCGTTTTGCAGTTACAGCAGTCATAGCTTTTGTTACTCTCTACAATTACTAACATTCGCAATTCTACTCAAAAATCCCGCCCCGCGCCCTCAACTCAATTTTTACCGCTGCCGAAATCCCCAAACAACCAGCAAACCTAGTGTTTTGCACTGCGGCATTTTTCAAATCAGCGCGACTCAAATCAGCACCGTTTAAATTCGCACCGCTCAAATCAACACCACTCAAATCAGCATTTTTTAAATCAGCGTCTGTCAAATTTGCATCTACTAATATCGCATTAGGTAAATAAGCACTGCTCAAATTTGCACCGCTCAAATTTGCACCGGTTAAATTGGCTCTCGGCAATTTTGTTCGCAAATCTGCACCGCTCAAATTGGCGCTGCTGAGTTCAGCATCCCGCAAATTGGCATTGCACAAATTAGCATCAATTAAAATAGCAGCGCTCAGCAAAGCACCGCTGAGATCCGCCAAGGTTAAATCTACGCCCCGGAGGTTGGTTTCACGCAAATCTGCGCCGTTAAAATCAGCGTAGTGCAAGTCAAAACCGCTTAAATCTGCTCCGGCAAAATCTTCGAGTGGATTCAAACCAACTGTTTCTGCAAGTTCTACAAAGTTCTTATTTTTATCGGTTAAAAACAGTTCTCGGACGATCGCCAATTGCTGCTGTCGGTACTCGTCGGCTTTCTCGTAGTTTGCTAAATATTTGTAAGCCAGCTTCAAACTTTTGAGAGCACTGCGCTCAATGCGATCGTCCTTGTGCGCGCGCGCGATCGACAACTGCTGCTGATAACACTCGATCGCACTAGGCAAATCGACCTTAGCATCGAAAGCTAGGGCCAAATTGCCCAAAGCTTCCTCTTCCCCGCGAGTGTCGCCCGTTTCCCGCGCGATCGCCAAACGCTGCTGCTGGTAATCGATAGCACCAGAAAAATCTGACTGAGCACAGCAAGCATTGCCGAGATTTCCCAAAGCATTCGCCTCGCCCCGACGATCGCCAATTTCCCGCGCTAACACCAAATGCTGCTGGTAACAGTCGATCGCGCGATCGTAATTCAACAGCGCTTCGTAAGCCACGCCCATATTACCGAGTGCCGCGCCCGATCGGCGCTTATCATCCGTTGAGCGGTACAGCGCCAGCGCTTGCTGCCAAGAATCCAGCGCCGCCTCAAATTGGTGCGCCTGATACTGTGAAATCCCCTGTTTAATTAGGTCGCTAGCTTGTTCGCTCATACTGTCAAAATTACTTAATAACTCAAATTGATATTAATCGGTAATCGGTAATTGGTAATCGGTAATTGGTAATCGATCTGGCTTTCTCCCCTCTCCTCTTTTCCCGTATCCGTATTTACACGTCGGTGCCCACAAAAAAAAGACAAAAAAAGGAAGAGCTACTTAAGTAACTCTCCTTGCCATCAGGGTGCATCTACGTAACACAATATAACACATCCGGGATGAGGGGTAACACCATCTAGGTTAAATTTTGATTAAAAACTCTGGCTGATATCGTTTCCGGTTACATCGATATTGTTCAAACAGTTAACTGTCAACTGTCACAGGTCAACTGTCAACTGTTGAAACGCCCGTGTCCGCAAAAAAAAGACAAAAAAAAGAGAGAGCTACCGAAGTAACTCTCCTTGCCATCAGGGTGCATCTACATAACACAATATAACATGACCGCACTGAGGGGTGATACCCCTAAACATGAAGATATTGTAAAGAAATGTGTATTTAATTATAAAGTTAGCATAAAGCGGGAAGGACGATCGCGCGGCGGACGAGAGAAAAAACCGATCGCCCGCCGCTGTATCCGCTACACGACCCCGTTATATCAACTCCGGCTGCGCGGGAATGATGAGGACACGCCAGTGCCGTTTCTTGCGCCGCGATCAATTGTAGGTGTCCTAATTTCGGGTAATATCAATTCCGGTTGTATCGGAATTGATATTAACGGCTGCTTAACCCGGGCTGTTCAGCTTGGCCGCCAGCAGCTCGTTGGTCAATTTTGGATCGGCCCGGCCGCCCGTTTCCTTCATCACCTTACCGACAAAAAAGCCCAGCAGCTTGGTTTTGCCGGCTCTGTACTGTTCGAGCTCCTTGGGATTGGCGGCCAACACGGCATCGATCGCCCGATCGATCGCCCCAGTATCCGAAATTTGAATCAAACCCTTGCTTTCGACGAATTTTTGAGGAGAACCGCCCTTTGACAGCAACTCCGGCAAAATATCCTTAGCGATTTTGTTGCCGATCGTGCCAGCATCAATTAACGCCAGCAGTTGGGCTAAATCCTGCGGTTGGAAAGGAATTTCTCCGATCGCCAGTTTTTCATTTTTCAGGTAAGCAGTGATATCGCCCATCAACCAATTAGCAGCTCCTTTAGCAGCAGCACCGGCGGCGATCGACTTTTCAAAATACTCCGCCACCGCTTGATCGTCAGTCAGCACCCGCGCATCGTAGGGAGAAAGAGCGAGATCGGTTTCGTAGCGGTGGCGCTTCATTGCCGGCAATTCCGGGAGTTGAGCTTTCCAATCGCGCAATTGATCTGCCGAAACTTCGATCGGAGGCAAATCCGGTTCCGGGAAATAACGGTAATCGCTCGCCCCTTCCTTCATCCGCATACTGAAAGTACACTGTTTACCTTCATCCCAAAGTCGCGTTTCTTGGAATATGGTTTCGCCAGTTTCCAAAGCTTGAATTTGCCGATCGATCTCGTAATCGATCGCGCGTTCGATCGCATTAAAAGAGTTCATATTTTTAATTTCCACCTTTGTCCCGAACTCTTTTCGACCAACCGGGCGCACCGAAATATTCACGTCGCACCGGAGCGAACCTTCCTGCATATTCCCGTCGCCGACACCGATATAGCGGACGATGCGGCGCAATTCTCGGCCGTATTCGGCAGCTTCCGCACCCGATCGCAAATCCGGTTCCGAAACAATTTCGATCAGAGGTACGCCGGCGCGGTTGTAATCCACCATAGAATAGGTAGAACCGCTGAGCCGATCGCTGCCGCCGTGAACCAATTTTCCGGCATCTTCCTCCATGTGCAAGCGAGTGATTCCGATGGTTTTTTTAGTAGAATTTCCCGCCTCATCCACCAGTTCAATTTCGATCGAACCGTCAGTGGCGATCGGCAAATCGAACTGAGAAATTTGATAATTTTTCGGTAAATCGGGATAGAAGTATTGCTTGCGATCGAACTTACTGTAAGGTGCGATTTTGCAGTTGAGAGCCAGCCCTGCTTTCACTGCATACTCCAGCACTTTTTGATTTAATACTGGCAACACTCCAGGCATTCCCATACAAATCGGGTCAATATTAGTATTTGGGGCATTGCCGAATTCTGTAGAAGAACTGGAGAAAATTTTAGTATTCGTACTCAATTGACAGTGAGTTTCGAGACCGATAACGGCTTCGTACTGAGTTTGGTTTTTTATCGAAGAGGATGCAGCAGCAATCATAAGCGATGTATAAAGACTGAATAAGTTTAGATTACATTTTAGCTGTTTATTGACGAAATCGGCTTGAGATTATTTAGAGAATTGGGACGGTTTCAAGGCGTGTCAACAATCGCCTGAAACCTGACAAATCTCGCTGATAGCCCAGTCTCAATCCTCCTCGCATCCCCCCCACCGTTGCGGGGACGCCAGACACTCTTGTCCGCTTGATTTATAGCTTTTGTAGGGACACGGCACTGCCGTGTCCCTACGGGGATATTGATAGTACCTCATAAACCTGAAATCTGCTGTATGACGAATAATTAACCTTTTCCGGTGGCTGGCGAACG
The DNA here is from genome assembly GCA_031372825.1 of Cyanobacteria bacterium OTE_58_metabat_593. Classification (GTDB taxonomy): domain Bacteria; phylum Cyanobacteriota; class Cyanobacteriia; order Cyanobacteriales; family Microcoleaceae; genus Microcoleus. Next base: position 21,022 of record JANMLZ010000130.1, read on the forward strand.
CCCCGAGTCACGTCAGTCCCCGGGCGATCGATCCCCAAACCACAACCCTGTGCAAAAATATACTTAGCGCCCGAGCGATCGGGAGAATTTGGGAGCGATCGCAATTGCCAGCACGTCCAACCCTTGAATCGGCAGTCGCCAATAGTGCCGCCCGCTGGAGGCGATCGGCTCCGCGCACCAACTAAAAATTAAAAATGTATAATTTAACAGTAAATTAGATATTTTTAATTTTAACAATTATATTTTTAATTCTCAAAGTAAAAGTTGCTGAGCCGTCAAAAATATGACTGAAATTCCACTCGAAAGTGCCACACTGTTTCAGAACAGCATCACTGAGCTAAAGCAGGCGGAATCAGCCCTGGAAGTCGCTTGGAACGAACTCGAAAAACAAACAGCAGAAATCATTACTCAAATAGCCAAAGCTGGCGCAGCAAGCACACAGGAAATCAGCGAGCACTTTGCCAGAATCAAACAACTGGGCCAGCAACTTCAAACTGAAATAAAACAAGCCAACTCACGGCGGGAATTTCACCTAGAAAACTCGCCAATGGCAGTTATAGAATGGGACAGTGAATTTCGGGTAGTGCGGTGGTCGCCAATGGCCGAACAAATATTTGGCTGGAGTGCAGCAGAAGTAGTCGGCAAATACTGGCAGGAATGGTCAATAGTTCATCAAGAAGACTTCGAGCAAGTGTGCACCGCCACCAATCAACTCCTGCACGGCCAAGAACCCCGCAACATTTGCCGCAACCGCAACTATACTAAAGATGGGTCGGTAATTTACTGCGAATGGTACAATTCTGCACTAACTGATGCAGAAGGAAAAGTAGTTTCTCTTCTCTCTTTTGCCCGGGACGTAACCGAACAGCACCGCACTCAAGAAGAACTGCATCGGCGCGAACAGGCATTCAGCGCGATCGCCGAAAATTCTCCCGATACTATAGCGCGATTCGATCGAGAACTGCGCCACCTTTACATCAACCAAGCGGTCGAACCGGCAACCGGAAAAAAACCCGCACAATTTATCGGCAAAACCGCTCAAGAAATGGGACTTTTTCCCCAATTTTGCAACCATTTAAATGCAGCTTCCCGCCAAGTTTTTAGTACAGGGAAACAAGAAACAATAGAATTTGAATATCCCACTCCCAGCGGCACAAAATATTACCACTGTCGAATTATTCCCGAATTTGCTGAGGACAATTCAGTAGAAACAGTTTTAGCGATCGCCCGCGACATCACAGAACTCAAACAAGTTGAAGCCAAGTTGCGAGAAAGCGAAGCTAAATTTAGGCGCATTGTAGATTCTAACATGATAGGTATCATATTTTGGGACATTAACGGCAAAATTACTGATACCAATGACGCTTTTTTAAACATGGTAAACTATACGCGGGACGACATGATTTCAGGAATAATTAACTGGCAAGAAATGACACCGCCAGAATACCAAAGTCTCGACGCCGAAAAAGTTGCCGAACTGATGGTTTCTAGGACGGTGCTTCCCTTTGAAAAAGAATACGTGCGCTCCGATGGCAGCCGCGTTCCAGTGTTGCTCGGCGGTGCATTTTTAGAAGGCTCGCAGGAATTTGGGGTCAGTTTTGTGCTTGACATAAGCGATCGCAAACACGCAGAATCGGAACTGCAAAAACATCAAGAACTTTTAGAAAGTATCGTTAAAACTATCCCTAACTTTCTGTACATTTACGATGTAGAAACACAGCAAGTTATATATGCAAATGCAGCAGTTACAGCCATGCTGGGGTACACTTCCGAAGAATTGGAAGATTTAGGGCAAGAAGTTTTAGCTACCTTAATTTATCCCGAGGATATGCCGAATTTAATTGCAGGTATGCAGCGACTGGCAAACAGCACCAATCCTCATCAAACAGATGATATCGACTACAGGATTAAACACAAAAACGGGGAATGGCGCTGGGTATGCGATCGATCGACAATCTTCAAAAGAACCGCAGACGGGCAAATGAAGCAAGTAATCTGTTCTGTACTCGACATCAGCGATGCCGTGGCGGCAGCTACGCAACGCAAAAAAGCCGAAGCATCATTAAAACAGCAAAAAGAAGTGCTGCAAACAATCTTCGACAACGTGCCAGTCATGCTGTCATTCTTAGGCAACAGCGGTGAAATAGAGTGGGTAAACCGCTACTGGGAACAAGTGCTGGGCTGGAGTTGTGAAGACCTGAAACACTGCGATATCATGGCTGAATGTTATCCGCATCCAGGATACCGCCAATATGTTTGGGATTTCATCCAAGCAGCAAATCAGAGTTGGGGAGACTTCAAAACAAAAGTTAGAGACGGGCGAGTTATCGACACTACTTGGGCAAATGTTCGCCTTTCCGACGGCAGGTGTATCGGCATCGGTCAAGATATCACCGATCGCAAACAAGCCGAAGCAGAACTCAAACAACTCAACGAAACTTTAGAAGCTCAAGTCGCCCAGCGAACCGCAGAATTAGAAACTTTTTTTGATGCTTTACCAGACCGCATTTTTGTAGTAGAACGCACAAATATGCGCCAGTCTTTTGTCAACAAATCCGTTACCGAAATTGCCAATTTTAACAGCAGACAAGAGATGCTGGGAAAAACTGTTTTTGAGTGTTTTCCTACCGAACTCGCCGAACGTTTTTACCGGGAAAATTTGCAGGTATTTGAAACTGGCGAAACTCTGCACTTCCAGGAAAAATTCGCGATCTCCGGTGGCACTTCCTACTTCGATACTTTTAAAATTCCCCTCAGAAATCTCGAAGGCGAGGTTTATGCTTTAATTGGCACTTCTCGCGATATCACTGAGTTGGTAGAAACCAAACAAGCTTTGTCGGAACGCACGGAACAATTAGAAGCTGTCAATCAAGAATTAGAGTCTTTCTGTTACTCAGTTTCCCACGACTTGCGCGCGCCTTTGCGGCACATTTCAGGTTTTGTGAATGCCTTGAAGCAGCGGCTACAGACAACTGAGGCGATTCGCGATCCTAAAATCGTTCACTATATGGAAGTAATTGATGACAGCAGCCAAAAAATGAGCTTGTTGATTGACGGTTTGCTCGCCCTGTCGCGGGTGAGCCGCACCGAGTTGAGCCAAATTCCGATCGATCTGAGTTGTTTGGTGCAAACTGCGATAAAGTTGGCTAAACCCGGAACTGACACAACTTCTGTCCCAACTCCTCAAGAGGTTGAATTTGAAATCGGAGATTTGCCCGCAGTGACAGGAGATCCAACCTTGCTGCAACAGGTGTTCAGCAATTTGATCGCCAACGCCGTCAAGTTCAGCCGCGCCAGCACTCCCCCTAGAATAATCATTGATGCCTTACCAGATGGAACGATTTTTGTCAAGGATAACGGCGTGGGTTTTCCGATGGAATATGCCGATCGGCTGTTTGGAGCTTTTCAGAGGTTGCACTCCCAGAGAGAATTTGAAGGTAGCGGCATCGGTTTGGCGATCGCCTGGCGGATTATTCACCGTCACGGCGGCACGATTTGGGCAGAAAGCTTACCAAGTCAAGGAGCCGCGTTTTACTTTAAAATAGGACAAACAATCTCAAACGCTAATATAGATTATTAAGTTACGAGTATATAGCAATCCTAAATCATTCATGCAGATATGTAGGGGTGGTGCCCCTGTGCCCGCCCTCCGAAAAATTGGGCAACCACGGGGGGATTGCCCCTACAAGAATTATGCAAATGATTTAGGATCGCTATAGTAGTTTTGAATTCAGAATTTAAAACTATTATACAGTTCAATAAGTGACAGTCGGCGCGGCAGACCGTCGGCTGCAAGTGCTAAATAAATGTATTCATAGTATAATTAGTATTGCTAAAGATAAAAAAAATAATTAAAATAAGCAAAAGTAAATCTAAAAAATGGTATTTAGCAAGAAGACGGACAACCAATTTAAAACTACAAGATACCGTATGTTAGATAGAACTCAGACCAACTATTTTCTAAAAATGGTAGCAGAATCAACATTAAGATTGTTGATTGTCGAAGACATGGCAGAAGATATGGAATTGATCGTGCTCGCCTTAGAAGCAGGAGGAGTCAATTTTAATTCCGACACGGCGCAAACAGCAACAGAGTGCAGAGAACTGCTCCAAAATTGCAAGTACGACGCTGTGCTGTCAGATTACCGCCTCCCGGGTTTCAACGGTTTAGAAGTGTTGAAATTAATGCAGGAATTAGGGCAAGACATACCATTTATTTTAGTAACCGGAAGTTTGGGAGAAGAAGCGGCAGTTGAGTGCATCAAAGCCGGAATGACCGATTACGTATTAAAAGGGCGGCTGTTTAGGTTGCCAACAGTCTTAGAACGATCGCTCCAAGAATACAAAATGCGCCACCAGCAGACTGAAGCGATCGCCCAAATTCAGCGCCAAGCGACACGTGAAGCGATCGTCAACCGCATCGTTCAAGCCATGCGCTTCACCCTTGTACTCGACGAAGTGCTGCAAACCACCGCAGATCAACTGCACGAAGCTCTCGAAATTAGCGGCTGCGCGATCTTGCAGCCAGATGCTGAAGGCGGCATCATCGTTCGCTACATGAGCTCAAACGCCGCCGGCAGAGAACGGTTCATGGGGATAAATTGCGACTTTGCCCAACACTACCGCTCCTCCTTCGCCCGGGGAGAAACCGTCGCAATCTCAGAGCCATCGACTCTGTGCCCCTCCCTGCAAGCATCAGCGGAAGTTTCAGGGTTTCGCGCGCTGACGATCGCACCGCTGATCTACCAGCAGTCATTTTTGGGAGGAATTGGCCTGTATCAGTGCGATCGCGATCGCACTTGGACGGCAGAAGAACTGTCGCTAGTCAAAGCGATCGCCGATCAGTGCGCGATCGCGATCCACCAAGCCGAACTCTACCAACGCGCCCAAACCGAACTGGCAGAACGCAAGCGGGCAGAAGCAGCAGTCCGCGGCATCCAGCAGCAGCTAGCCACAATGGCCGCCAACATTCCCGGCTCAGTCTACCGCGCCTTGCTGCATCCAGACGGTACAATGTCCATGCCCTACATCAGTCCGGGCGTGCGCGAAGTAACTGGGATCGGACCCGAAGAAGTAATGGCGCGCCCGGAAATGTTGACCGAAATCATCCATCCAGAGGACAAAAGCTCCTTTGACAGCAGCGTAGCAGCATCGAGAGCGAGTCTTTTGCCCTGCGATCGCCAGTACCGGATCGTGTTGAATTCTGGCGAAGTCAAGTGGGTGCAAGACAGCGCCCGATTTTCCCAAAACGAAAACGGTGACATCATCATCGATGGAGTAGCACTCGACATCAGCGATCGCAAAGAAGCCGAATCCGCCCTCAGACAAAGCGAACAGCGATTTCGATCGCTGATTGAAAACGCCACAGACATCACGATCATCCTCGACGCCGAGGGCATCTTCCGCTACATCAGCCCTTCCGTCAAGCGAATTTTAGGCTACGCGCCCCACCAGGCGATCGGGCGCAGCGCCCTAGGAACCGTTCACCCCGACGACTGCGCTGCGATCGCCCAAACCCTCCACAAAGCCCTTGAAAACCCCAGAAGAAGCGAGTCTCCAGTGGAGTACAGAGTCCGCCACCGCAACGGTTCCTGGTGTTATGTAGAAGCTGTCGCGACCAATTTGCTGCACGATCCAGCAGTCAACGGTATCGTGATCAACTGCCACGATATCACTCAGCGCAAACTCGCCGAAGCACAACTGCTGCACGACGCATTTCACGATGCCCTCACCGGATTGCCCAACCGAGCGCTGTTTACCGATCGGCTAGAACACGCTCTGAGGCTGGCAAAACGGCGCAAAGACTACTTGTTTGCCGTGCTGTTTCTCGATTTAGATCGATTTAAAGTAGTCAACGATTCCCTCGGCCATGCGATCGGCGATCAACTGCTAGTATCGATCGCGCGCCGTCTGGAAACTTGTCTCAGGGCCGGAGATACAGTGGCCCGCCTCGGAGGAGACGAGTTCGTGCTGTTGCTAGAAGACATCGACGGCGTAAATGAAGCTACCAGCATTGTCAACCGCCTGCAAAAGCAAATCACCTCCCCCATCCTTCTAGACGGACACGAAGTATTTATCACCGCCAGCATCGGCATTGCTTTGAGTTCTGCCGAATACCTGGAACCGATCACCCTGCTGCGCGACGCCGACACCGCCATGTACCGCGCCAAAGAACTCGGCCGAGCCCGACACGAAGTTTTCAACAGTTCCATGCACGCCCACGCTTTGCGACTGTTGCAGCTAGAAAATGACCTGCGGCGGGCGATCGAATCAATTAGAGACCCAGCCAGAGAAGAAGACTCTCCCCAATCTCCCCGATCGAGCTTACCTCCCTTATCCGCAGCCCCCCAGTTTATCATTCACTACCAGCCGATCATCAGCATCGTTACTAACACAATTACCAGTTTTGAAGCCCTAGTGCGCTGGCAGCATCCAGAACGCGGCTTAGTTTCCCCAGGCGAATTCATCACCATCGCCGAAGAAACCGGCTTGATCGTGCCCCTCGGCCGCTGGGTACTGCGAACAGCTTGCCACCAAATCCGCCAGTGGCAGCAACTATTTCAAAACAACCCGCCCTTAAGCGTCAGCGTCAACCTTTCAGTCAAACAGTTTTCTCAGCCAGATTTAATCCAATATATCGATCTAGTTCTCGAAGAAACTCACCTCCACGGCAGCAGTTTAAAACTAGAAATTACCGAAAGCGTACTAATCGAAAACTCCGAATCTGTTACCGCAATGCTGGTAGAACTCAGAACCAGAAACATCCACCTGTGCATTGACGACTTCGGCACCGGCTATTCATCCCTCTCCTACCTGCACCGCTTTCCGACCAATACCTTAAAAATAGACCGCTCTTTTGTCAGCAGAATGGGAGTGAATTTTGATATCAGCAAAGGAGAAATCGATCCGACCGAGATTGTGCGGTCGATCGTAACTTTATCGCACAATTTAGGCATGGATGTAGTAGCCGAGGGTGTCGAAGAAGCCTCGCAATTATCAATACTCAAAGGGTTAAAATGCGAGTACGCCCAAGGATTCTTTTTCTCAAAACCAGTAGATTCTCAAACAGCAGCAGTCCTGATCCGACAGCAAGCAGAAAATCAGAATTTACTGACATTGAGTTTGTTAGAGAAAGGCAAGTAAAAAAACACGGCACTTTGTGATATCAAATCCGGCTGCATCGGAATAATATAGAGGACACGGCAGTGCCGTGTCCCTACCAAAAATAATATTGTAGGGACACGGCACTGCCGTGTCCTAATTTTGGCTAATAATTCCGATGCAATCGGAAACGATATCAGTCCCATTTCAGCATAAAATCTTAAAATATTTTAAAGCTGTCCCTAACTACTGGCGTCAGTTAATAACTACGGCATCCAAATCATTATGACTACTGGCTACCTCGCCCTCGTTCTCCACGCCCACCTACCCTTTGTCCGCCATCCCGAAAGCGACTACGTTTTAGAAGAAGAATGGCTGTTTGAGGCGATCGCCGAAACCTACATCCCCCTGCTGCAAGTCTTTGAAGGGCTTAAGCGCGACGGCATCGACTTTAAGATTACCATGAGCATGACACCGCCCTTGGTAGCCATGCTGCGCGACCCCTTGTTGCAAGACCGGTTCGACGAACACTTGGCAAAACTCGAAGAATTAATCGAACTGGAAATGGAGCACAATACCGGCAACGGACACCTCCGTTATTTAGCCGAACACTACGCCACCCACTTCTCTCAAGTCCGCAATTTCTGGGAAAAGTACGATCGAGATTTAGTCAAAGCATTCAAACAACACCAAGACACCAACAACCTCGAAATCATCACCTGCGGCGCCACCCACGGCTACCTACCGCTGATGAAAATGTACCCCGAAGCAGTTTGGGCACAAATTCAAGTAGCCTGCGACAACTACGAAGCCAACTTCGGCCGCCGCCCAAAAGGTATTTGGCTGCCCGAATGCGCCTACTACGAAGGCCTAGAACGGATGTTAGCCGATGCCGGCTTGCGATATTTCCTCACAGACGGTCACGGCATCCTCTACGCCCGTCCGCGCCCCCGCTACGGCAGCTACGCCCCAATTTTCACCGAAAGCGGAGTAGCAGTATTCGGCCGAGATCACGAATCTTCGCAGCAAGTTTGGTCATCGGAAGTCGGCTATCCCGGCGCCGCCGAATACCGAGAATTTTACAAAGATTTGGGTTGGGAAGCAGATTACGACTACATCAAACCCTACATCATGCCCAACGGCCAGCGCAAAAATACCGGGATTAAATACCATAAAATCACCGGTCGCGGATTAGGTTTAGGCGACAAACAGTTATACGATCCATATTGGGCGAGGGAAAAAGCCGCCGAACACGCCAGCAACTTTGCCTTCAATCGCGAACGCCAAGTCGAGCATTTGAATGGGATTATGCAGCGCCCGCCGATTATTGTTTCGCCCTACGACGCCGAACTTTTCGGTCATTGGTGGTACGAAGGGCCTTGGTTCTTAGATTACTTATTCCGCAAGAGTTGGTTCGATCAAAACACCTATGAAATGACGCATTTAGCCGATTATTTGCGGGCAAATCCAACTCAACAAGTTTGTCGCCCGTCGCAATCTAGTTGGGGATATCGGGGTTTCCACGAGTATTGGTTGAACGATACAAATGCTTGGATTTACCCACATTTGCACAAGGCTGCGGAACGGATGATTGAGTTAGGAAGTATGGAACCGGAAGATGAATTGCAGTCGCGCGCTTTGAATCAGGCGGCGCGGGAAGTCTTGCTGGCTCAATCTTCTGACTGGGCGTTTATCATGCGTACAGGGACGATGGTGCCCTATGCAGTGCGGCGAACGCGATCGCACTTAATGCGCTTTCACAAGTTGTACGATGAACTGAAAGAACGGAAAGTTGATTCCGGCTGGTTGGAGAAAGTTGAGGAGATTGATAACATCTTCCCTGAGATTAATTATCGCGTTTATCGATCGCTTTAATGTAATGTTACTCGTTCCCAGGCTCTGCTCATTAGTAACAACTTAACATTAAACCGACCGTCTCTCTGGTTGTATCGAAGTCTCGATCCCCCCTAACCCCCCTTAATAAGGGGGGGACAAGATTCTTATCAAAGTCCCCCTTCTTAAGGGGGATTTAGGGGGATCTAGCCTCGACTAAAAGCGACATTTATTATGGGTTTCAGTCTTAAGTTGTCAGCAATGATCTCTGCCGGGAAGCAGTTAATCTTACCCCTTTTTCCCCGCCCTTCTCTTCCACCACAAACCCATTCCAGCAGCCACAAAAGTACCAACAGCCGTCATCGGTTCCGGTACAGGTTCATACTCATAAATAGCACTAACCATAGTGTTAGCCACAACCTTACCATCGAAACTACCTCTAACCGGACTCCCCAGAATTTGAGTAAAACCCGTAGTCATCAAACCAGCGATAAAAGTATCACCATCGCATCCACTTAAAGCACTCAGAGACTGCTGCGAATTATAACTCTTTGACACGCTACCAGAACCCGAACCGCTAACACTTCCCGTACCACCGCTAGCAATCTTCGTTTCCGGCGGACTTGCCAACACACTCAAAGTCAAATTAGGGTCAACTTTCAACAGCGGAATATTCACAGCAATACTTGCATTAGTCGCCGCCGTTCCCATAAAATCTCCCGTCAAAGGAGTAATACTCACACTATTATTAACAGTAGACTTAACCGTAACATAAGCCTTTAATAGCGTTCCCAACAGCGAATTAAATTTAGGCAAAACCACATTTGTGCTGCTATTTAAAGGCTGGGAACCCAGATCCACAGTATAAGTTTGAGTCAGAGTAGCAGCTTGTACAGAAAAACATTGACTAACCAGTGCAAAACTCAAACTTCCGCCAACAATTCCCAACTTTTGACAAACATTCATTTCAGTAAACCCCTAAAATAATCAAATTGCATTTTTGTGGCACGGGCGTCCCGCCTGTGATTTATCTACGGTTAAAAAGTCGGAACATTTAACAAAGCCCAATTTCCAATCAAAGACATTAAGTAACTAAACGCCCAAACAGTATAAAGTATACTCAAAGGCGCATAACCCGCCAAAAACCATCGTGTTTCTACTGCTTCCTCAATCTCCTCTCTCCGCAACAAATCCACATAAAAATCAAACGACCTTTGTCGCAGATTGTTAATGCCAGTTCCAGCAACCAACAAATAATAACCATCAAATCTATTCAACGGATTCAAGTTAATTGCCACAGTCAGCAAGGCCGCCACCATCAACAAATAACTAATTTGATGCCAAACCGGATTGGATTGAGAAAACAGCCACATCCAAACAGCAAATGCCCAAATTGTTACTTGAATCAATACTCCCGCCGCCACTACTAAAACTCGCTGTTTCCGCCGGACTAAACTGTATTGGTCGGTTGTATCTGTGTAGCATCCGGGGATAAGACACATAAACAACAATCCGATTTCTTTAACAATACCGCCGTAGTGTTTGAGCGTGAAAGCGTGGCCGAGTTCGTGCAAAGCTATTACTAGCATTGTCAGCAAGACAAATTTAAAAATAGTCTCGTTTTGTCCTGCTGTCCACAACTGCTGGTGCGAAGTGGCGACTTCCGCTGGGGAACCCAACCACACTGCTACCGAGGAAGAGATAAAAGCGCACAGAAAAAAGCCAAATTCCCACGTCCAAATCCAGCGGAATTTGTCTATGTGCCGCGATAACCAAACATCGGGATTGACTAAGGGAATTGTGAAGGATAGCAGATTAAATTTAGCTTTCGGCGGCTTTGTTCCTTCTAGCATTCCCGCTTGTGCTAAGTCTTTTAAGAGATTTTGCACAGCTTCTAAATCTAGGTCGTATTCGGCTAGAATGTTAGTTAGTGGCTGTTGATTTAGTAGCAAAATTACTTGTTTGTCAAAGTCGTCTATTTGCAGACAGGTAATGTCTTCGGGATTGCGAAGTATCCAATGACCGTCGGGATGAGGTATCCACTGCACCGCTGATTTGAGTTGCATGGTAAATTGTAACTTTGGATGGCAAAGTTTCGATTTAATTGGATAGGAATTACGCATTTTAGGCGGAGATTTCGATCCCCCCTAGCCCCCCTTAAGAAGGGGGGGACAAGAGTTTCACAAAGTTTCCCTTAAAGCTGAAACCTCGATCGCCCCTAGCCACGCTTAAGAAGGAGGGACAAGAGTTTCACTCGTCTCCTAAAACATCCGGGAGAACAACAGAGTTCTCTCAAAGTCCCCCTTCTTAAGGGGGATTTAGGGGGATCTAGACTTTCGGATCAAGCAGAGAGACAGTGGGTTTTAGGCGGAAACTTGATCCCCCCTAGCCCCCCTTAAGAAGGGGGGGACAAGAGTGTTCAGTCAAACTGAGTGTTTTTATTGAATTGTCTGGAATCGATCGCCAAATTATGTTTTTATATTTCCTCTGCTGCGTTTTTGAGCATTTCGAGCCGCCGAAAATCTTCCAGGAAATAGAAGGTTTCAAGGCTAATTTTTTCCCTGTTTCATGGAAACAGGAAAATGTTAAAGTTGTTTGTGAAGAAGCTTTAGTGATATTTGCTAGGGCTTCAGACCTCATTCCAAATTTCACCTTGGTTTTTACATTATCAGAGAGCAGTCAAAAAAGCAAGGGTAAATTCAAATTATTTTAGGAATTACGCATAGTCGGTCTTTCATTGCGACGGAAACCTTGTGTGGTGGATGTTTCTGATTGAGGCGGGGATTGGTCTCCCAAAAACTTTACATAAACTTTACGATCGCAAAAAGAATTTCTGGTGTATGATGACCGTGAAGAAGCTAAAAACCCCAGAAATTAAGCATTAACAAAGTATTTGTCCGATCGCCCACCAGACCGCAAGCTAAGCCCGGCAGATGTGAAGCGAAGGCAATGCAGGAAATTTGTTAAGTTTGCGTAAATTCTCAAATAAACAGAAATTTTTGACGATTACTGAAATCTCCTTGTCAAAAAAGGATCTTGGTTGAGTGTCTGAAGACATTTAATTAAGTTCGTGCGATCGAATTCATATTAATCAGGGTAGAAAAATTATGGGTTGGCTAAATTTTGGTGGCAAAAAACGCGATCGAGCTCAAGGTTTTGGGGATTCAAGTAAAACAAAGAGTCGGAAACGACCGAAAAGTTTTATCTTAGAAAAAATTGTGACTCCGAGTGCTGGTTTTGGGGATTGGGAACACGAATTTGACCACTTACATCAGTTATTGGGTTCTTGGTCGCTGTCTGATTTACATTTACCTAATTTCTTGGCTGATAGCGGTGTTTGCCCGATCGCCCCTGATGCACCAACTAATAATTTACCACCGCTGATTGATTTTGATCCGCTGGGTCTGTACCATGATGGGATTGCCACTCAAACCCCTTACACTCCGGGCGGTGCGTTTGAGACTTTGCCGATTGCTTTGATTCCTGTCGATCCCCATTCGCCGAATCCTAACAATCCGAATGCAATCCGTCAATTGCTAAATTTTCCTTTGGCTTCTCAGCCGTTGGTGGGGAGTATTGATACTGGTGTGAGTGCGGATAGTCCTTATTTGAATTACGCGAATATCAAGAAGGGCCGCGATTATGTGGGCGGGGATGATAATCCGTTGCTGAAGCCTGGGGAAGGTAGCGAGCACGGTACTTTTATGTTGGGGATTGTTGATGCAATTAATAAGACTGCGCCGAAGTGGGTGGGAAGGGCGATCGATTCTGGGAGATGGGCTGATTCTTTGGTAGAGTTTGTGGATGCTGCGAAAGCTTCTGGACAGAAAAATGCGATCGCGAATCTCAGTTTGGATTTGACTCAGAAGAATGCTGACGGGAGTGTGACGACGCGCTATGAGTTGACGACCGCAGAAAGAAGTGCGATCGAATATGCGCGGCAAAATGGGGTAATGCTGGTAGTGGCGGCGGGTAATGATGGCGGTGTGATGTCCGTTTTGGGTCAAGCTTCTCAGGAGTTTGACAATATTTTTACTGTTGGGGCTGGGGATATTAACGGGCGATCGAACTATTCTAGTTATGGTCGCGGTTTGGATATTGTGGCGGATGGCGGTACGAATGAACACCCCGGTTTATCGACTGTGGGAAATGATTTGGGAACGATGGCGGGGACTTCGGTGGCGACTGCTAAAGTTGCGGGGGCGGCTTCTTTGGTTTGGGCGGCAAATCCTGCTTTGAACTATCGTCAAGTGATGGAGATTTTGAAGTCTACGGCGAGGGATTTGGGGCCGGTTGGATGGGATGATGAGACGGGTTTTGGGTTTTTGAATACGTTGGCGGCGGTGGATTTGGCGAAGAAGACGAAGCCGGAAGTTTACGAAATTCCAGCAACAGTTGTTCCTGATACTTGGAGTGGCGAAGGAAAGGTAACGCCTAGTGAAAGAGCAGTTAATTTCAACGGAAGAATCAATAATGCTGGTGATGTCAAGGTGACTGGGTGGTTGAGAATACGTTCTCAGCCTAATACTACATCGGCGGAAGTTGCCAAAATAACTCCTGGTACTCAACTAGAATTCTTAGATCAGCCCGTTCAAGGTGGATTGGTTCAGGATACAAGCGGACTTGGTAGCAGCAGCACTTGGTATCGTCTGGCTAATGGTAGCGGGTATATGTCGGCATTGTACATTCAGAATGTTGGCTCAATACCGACACCGACACCAACACCGACACCAACACCAACTCCGACACCAACACCAACTCCGACACCAACTCCGACACCGACACCGACACCAACACCGACACCAACACCGACACCAACACCAACACCAACACCAACACCAACACCAACACCAACACCTGTAATTATCCCGCAAGTTCCGATTAACTCTAATTCAGCTAACTACCGGAATGGGGCAGTTAATCCATTTGCCTACCGCTGGCAAGGGCAATGCACCTGGTATGCTTACGGACGGATGCTGGAAACAGGATTGTTACCCGCAGCTATCAAGAAAAATGCTTTGTTCCTGGGTAATGCTGGGCTGTGGAAGAACGATGCTTTGAAGGTAGGTTTGCCTGTTACTTCTACACCAACTGCTGGGGCGCGGGGTTTAGTGGTTTGGCCGCCTAATACTAAAGGGGCTGGAAGTGTGGGTCACGTTGCCTTTTTGGAAGAGGTTTATCCCGATGGACGGGTTCGGATTACTGAGGCAAATTGGCCGACAGGTAGTGGAATTAAGGAACGAATTCTGACGCCGGCTCAATATGCTGGAGTGTCGTTTGTCCGACTAGAAAATGCTCAGACTAATTCCTATAATGCACCTCCGGCAAAGCCTGGACAGCAGCGGCAATATGTTGTGCGTAGTGGTGATACGTTATCGGCGATCGCTCTCCGAGAATTGGGGAATGCTAACCGTTGGACGGAGATTAAGAAACCAGGTGGTGGCACTTTTACGGAAGCGGAAGCACGTAATTTGCAGGTCGGACAGTCGGTTTATCTGCCTGTGAGTTATCAGACTGGGCCTGGTACTCCAGTGACACCAACTCCTTCACAAGGAACGCCTGCTCATGCAGTCAGCGAAGCAGGTCTGAGGTTTATTGCCCAACATGAGGGAACCAGACTTAATCTATACAACGATCCTGCTGGTCACTGCACGATTGGAGTCGGTCATCTCGTGCACTACGGCAATTGTAATGGCAGCGAACCAGCAGAGTTTCGCAGTGGCATCAGCGAACAGCGTGCGTATGAATTGCTCAGAACTGATGTGAATGCAGCAGTGCAGGCTGTGAAAAGCATGGTTAAAGTACCGTTAAACCAGCAACAGTTCGATGCGTTGGTGAGTTTCACTTTCAACTTGGGTGCGGGAAATCTCCAACAATCTGACTTGCTGAAACGACTAAATGCGGGTGAGTACAGTGCAGTACCCTACGAACTTAGTCGGTGGGTGTATGGTGGCGGCGTTAAGTTGCCCGGTTTGGTGCGACGACGTAATGAAGAGGGCATCCTATTCAGAGATGGAATTTATACAGGAGTTGCTAATGCACCTGTAACTGTAACTCCTCCTCCCAGTTCCACTCCTAGTCCCAGTAACATCAATTGGGTGAATTTTAGCGGTACGGTTGGGCCATCTATTGGCGTGAATCTGCGGAATACTCCTCGGTTTAGCGATCGCAGTTCTCGAAATGAACCAAATGGCAAGCGTTTGGAATTTGATGCTTGGACTTACGGCGAAGTCGGCACTGATATGTGGAATGGAAACCAGGATGCTCGCTGGTTCAAGGTTAAGGGGACAAATTTGTGGGTTCCTAGTGCATATATCAACGGTAATCCGCCGAATTCAAGTCCATTACCAAATACTCCAATTACCTCAATTCCTCCAGCAACTAATCAACAACCATCAAATATTATGTTTGATCGTCCTAGTCGTAGTTGGATTTGGACTGGAACTAATGAGCCTAGCTTGGAAGGTTACTGGAGACCAAAAGACTCAGAGCACTTTGGCCAAATTGGATGGATGAAAAATATTCCAGGAATTGAGCTGATTGCTCAAGGTGCAGAGGATAGCTTATGGCATCTTTTTGAAACTTTGTATCTACCGACAGCCGATCAACGATTGAAGCATTATCTGGTTCAAGGCAAAGACGCACAGTCAATGAATGGTCTCCCTGTCGATGATATGCTTCGCTACATTAGCAAATTTGGTCAAGAATATGAGAAGAGAGTTTTTTCTGTTAAAGAACTATTGTCATCCTACGCCAAAGAAATCAAGGGTTCTGGCAAACAGTTGTCTTCAGGCTCATTCTGGATTAATCCTGACAGCAACGAATTAAGTACAGAGCGCGGCAAATGGGTAGATGGAGGGAAAAGTCAAGGATTCAATATACGGGATGAGTTGAATACTGAAACTTTTCAACTTATTGATCACTTAAAATCTCAACGCTTTCAAGCAATTTCTCAATTTTTTAAAGCATGGAAAACACTGGATTTTTACAATGCCATAGGTAGATTTGACTACAATACATCGATGAAAGTGAGCATTAGCTATGATCCAAACGCAACAATTACTCTAGAAAGTAAGATGTATGTTTATGACAATTTCAATTTTGATACAAAATCTCTCGAACTCCAGGGATTGCAAAAATTTGTTGATTCATCACTTAGAAACTTACAGAACGCTGTTCCTGACACTCTTGTGGGACTAGGTATGGCTAATAACTACGAACAAACAGGAGTATCAAAGACTCGAACAAGTATTGGACGATTTAATACAGACGGCTCAATTCTTTGGCTGACTTAAAACTCGAATTATACAGCTTTAGCATGATTTCACTCGACTTTAGTGGACAAGATTTGGGCGGATGTCCATTCAGGGGACAATATCTTGCTAATGCCGACTTTAGCAATGCTGATATCCGCAGTTGTGATTTCAGCGGGGCAATTCTTGAAGGTGCAAACTTCCAGAGAGCGATCGCTGGACTAAGCCGCAAGCAAGAAATAACGCTTACCATTACAGCCATTATTCTTGCTTTCATTGCTGGGTTGGTTGCTGCAATGGCAGCGGGAGTCTTCTTCATTGCCTTCCAGAAAAGTCTCGGTCAAACCACTCTACTCGCTATCCTCATCCTGGCACCTATCCTTGCTCTGAGTACCCAGCGGTATGGATACATCGCTCTTGCCAGTAGCCTTGCAGTTGCAATTGCAATTGCGGGCGCTGGCATTGGTGCCATGATCGGAGCCAATATGGGCGCTCTAACTGTTGCCCTGTTCCTCATCGTGGGAGGAATTGGGGCAGCAACTGGCGCAGGCATCTATGCCACGATTGGCAATAGCTCTGTTTGGATTGCAGGGATTGGCTCTGTGTTCGCTTCTGTGGGTATCGGAGTCTGGATGAATAATCCACTAGCTGCCGTCATAGCAATGGTGTCAGCAGGGACAGTAGAGGTGCTAGCTGGCTTCGTAGCTCATAGCGCATTTATGGGGAACGAACGACTAGCTTTTGTTCGTCAACGAGCCCTGGCATTCACCACATGGGGTGGTACATCTTTCTATCAAGCTAATTTAACTAACGCAGACTTTTCCTTTACCACAATTGCGAAAACTGACTTTAGGAAAGCAGTCCTCACTCGAACAGACTTCAAAGGAGCTAATGGCATTGAGTATTGTCGCTTTGAAGATACCGTTCTTTACTCTTCCACGATTCGAGAAATTAGCGTCACGCGCAATGGGCAGGGTCAAAAATTTGACGGTTTATCGATCAGAGGAGTCAATTGGAATGATGTCAATCTATCAGATGCCAGTTTCATCGGGACTGACCTCAGTGAAGCTGATTTACGGGGAGCCAATTTAACGAGAGCAAAGCTGGTTCAATCTCAGCTAGACCAGACAAATCTCATCTATGCCATCCTGACAGGTGCCTACATTGAGAACTGGGGCATCACGGCTCAAACAAAACTAGACAACGTAGAATGCAAATATGTCTTCATGCGCTTACCCACAAAAGATAACCCCGACCCCTACCGCAAACCAGACAACCGACAGGAGGAATTCCAGCCGGGTGATTTTGCTGACTTCATTAAACCGATCGTTGAAACACTTGACCTGTACCACAACGGGAATATTGACCCACGGGCGATCGCCATCTCATTTAAACAGCTAGCTGAAAATCACCCAGAGGCTGAAATAGAAATCGTGGCAATGGAAAAACGGGGTTTAGACAATTTTCTGCTTAGAGCCAAAACCTCTTCCAATGCCGATCGGTCAGAACTAAGCGCTGAATATTTTTCAAATTATAATCAGCTTAAAGGTTTAACACAGAGAGAAATAAAATTACTCCTAGCCGAAAAAGATAGCCAAATTCGTAGTTTTGAGAATATGATAAATACATTGCTACAACGCCCCAGTTTGTATGCAGAAAACTATCACAATCAAGGAGATACTATTATGTCGCAAACTCCGAAAAAAGTTTCTAACTATAACTTCAAAAATCCACAATTTGCTGGAGGTCTTGTAGATGCTGAAACAGTTCATTCGCAACAGATTGGTGGCAATATCAATAATTACACTCAAGAGCAACAGCAAAACCTTGTAGAAGCAGCAAAAGAAATTCAAGAACTGCTACAACAGCTAGAGCAGAGTTATCCAACCAATACTCCATTAGAAAAACAGATTGTGGTAACAGAAGCACTCAAGCAAATTGAGAGCAATGAACCCCTAAAAGCACGGGTAATTGGAGCGCTGAAAGCAGGTGGCACTGAAGCTTTAAAAGAGCTAGTTGACCATCCTCTAGTCAATATCCTATTGGCAGCTTTAGAAGGTTGGCAGGAACCTAAGTAACCCGTCTTGTCAAAATTGCGATCGCCCTTTTGGAATAAGTCAAAAAGGGCGATCGCTCAGAATCGTCAAGTATGATTTCTCAGCGAGCAACCTGATGAATAGATTCAATGTGCCGCTCAATTTCCTCATCCGTGCAACTGACTCCATTCTTCCACAGTTCATATTCACTGATATCTATCTCGTCATTCCAAACCAGTGCATAACCACCAGGTTCAATTGTAAAATTTCTGAAAAACCCAGGATTGCGTAATGTCGCAAACATCGGATTGTCCAATAACTTAGAGATGTCGTATTTTTTAAATTCTAGATTGGTAAACTTGACCATCAAGGTGCGATCGTCCATAGCTTTAGCAGAAACAATGCGCTCAGGTTTCATAAAAAAATCCCAGTTATTTTAATGGTGGAAGTTTACTAAATTCTTGGCTATTCCACATATCCAGCAGTTCTTTCTGGTACAATGTCGCCCATTCAATTACAAGCTTTTGAGCGCGATTCGGTAAATCTCCTTCAATAATCTCCAAAGACTCAATACCGATTAAAGCATTGTACTCACCGTAAACTGCGTGAAAATGAGGAGGTGGATGATCCCCAAAGAAAATTTTGATGATTATTCCGTAAAATCGTGCAACTTCTGGCATAAAGCTTTGCTAAATAACGATATGAGGACTATTATAGCCGAGCTAATGACACAATGACAGTCGATCGCCCTTTTGGAATAAGTCAAAAAGTGCGATCGCTTTTTGGCTATTTTTGACTATATGGAAAGGGCGATCGCTCTTGTGGATGGACAGGGGCGATCGCTATGAGTGGGATGGAAAAGTTGATCGCTTTTCTCGACCGAGGAATCTCGCTTTTTGGTTCGAGGAGGGGCGATCATTTTTCTAAGGAATGGAGCAAATTAATCGTAGAAAAACGGGTCAAAGCCTGTGTCCCTAGAACGTCAAAATATGATAAACTTAGTAAAAGCACTCGCCTTCAAGATATCCAAGCCATGAAGCTTATTTCTTTGTCAGCACATTTTGATGGGCAATCTATTCAGCTAGATGAACCCTATAAGCTTGAACCAAACATAAAACTAATTGTCACAGTCCTCCCGGAACAATTAGCAGAACGCGAAGCCTGGTTGTGGTTGTCAAGGCATCAACTAAACAATGCTTACAGTCAGGACGATGATTACCCGACCAATGCAATTAAAACACTAAATCCTGACTATGCAGGAAGCTGATGTTGTTCTCACCCCAATACCCCAAGCTGACGGGACAACTAAAAATCGTCCAGCCATCCTTCTGAGGGAACTCCCACCTTATAGAGATTTTTTAGTGTGTGGTGTTAGTACCCAACTAAATCAACAGGTTCCAGGTTTTGACGATATTATTTCCCCCTCTGACTCAGACTTTGCTACCAGCGGCGGTGCGGTCTCAATCGTTGATTCGGTTAGGTTTCCTTGCTGTATTGCCTCGCAATCAAATTATCGGTTCTATTGGAGCTATTTCATCAGAGCGACATCAACGCTTACTAAAAACTCTGAGTGATTATCTTGTGAATTAGGGAGAAGGGCGATCGCCCTTTTTTTCATGGAAAGGTCGATCGCTCTTTTTTTCATCAAAAGGTCGATCGCCCTTTTGGAATTAGTCAAAAAGTGCGATGCTTGGGATTACAGATGGGCGATCGCTATTCCCCAAAAAACGATCGCTTGCCGATTTGCTACGATAAAGTAGAACTATCCTGCAACAAAAGGTCGAATACGATCATGCAAATCACCCTTAGCCAAGCCCAAACCCAAGTTCTCGAAACCCTCGTCAAACAAGGGCAATACCCCTCTTTAGAAGAAGCTATAAACACCGCCTTACTGTTACTGATTGATGATGTTGCGCTACCCGATGCCGATCGTAGCCCAGAATACTTAGTCTGGGCCAAAGCAACGCGCAAAAAAATTGACACCGCACGGGAACAAGCACAGCGTGGCGAAGTGTTAGAAGCAAACCTGGTGCTAGCTCAACTGAGAGCTAAAGTGCAAAGCGCCAAAGAAGCAGCAGTATGAAAAGTTTGGTTATTACGATTGATGCGAGTCGAGATTTATCAGAAATTTCCGATTATTTTCTAGAGCAAAGCATAGATGCAGGCGATCGCTTTGTCGAAGGTTTTGGCAAAAAATGTCAGCATCTCGCCGAGTTTCCGTATTTGGGGCGATCCTACGATCGGTTTGCTCCTGGTTTGCGAGGGATACCGTTGATGGACTACATCATTTTTTACCAAATTGTTGGAGAAGGTATTGAAATTTTGCGAGTAATTAGTGGTTATCGTAATTTGCAAACTGTTTTCAATCAAAACTGATCCAGAGTTTCTCCTCGAAAACTCGCAGATGCACGATAGTGCTGTGAACTCGGCGATCGCCCTTAATTCCTCTTTCTCAAACAAGGTCGATCGCCCTTAATTCCTCTTTCTCAAACAAGAGCGGTCGCCCTTTTGGAATAAGTCAAAAAGTGCGAGCGATCAGAATAGTCAAGTATTATTTCTCAACGAGCAACATGATGAATAGATTCAATATATCGCTCAATTTCCTCATCCGTGCAACTCATTCCATTCTGCCAAAGTTCATATTCACTGATATCTATCTCGTCATTCCAAACCAGTGCATAACCACCAGGTTCAATTGTAAAACTTCTGAAAAACCCAGGATTGCGTAATGTCGCAAACATCGGATTGTCCAATAACTTAGAGATGTGGTATTTTTTAAATTCAAGATTGGTAAACTTAATTATCAACGTGCGATCGTCCATAGCTTTAGCAGAAACAATGCGCTCAGGTTTCATAAAAAAATCCCAGTTATTTTAATGGTGGAAGTTTACTAAATTCTTGGCTATTCCACATATCCAGCAGTTGTTTCTGGTACAACGTAGCCCATTCTATTACCAACTTTTGAGCCCGATTCGGTAAATCTCCTTCAATAATTTCTGGCATACTCAATACCGATCAAAGCATTGTACTCACCGTAAACTGCGTGAAAATGAGGAGGTGGGTGATCCCCAAAGAAAATTTTGATGATTATTCCGTAAAATCGTGCAACTTCTGGCATAAAGCTTCTTTAAACAATGATACGAGGACTATTATAGCCGAGCTAATGACACAATGACAGTCGATCGCCCTTTTGAAATAAGTCACAAAGGGCGATCGCACCCTCAAACAAATTCAACCCGCCCGCGCATCTCGAACGGTTCTACATACTCCCAAATTAAAATTAAACCCCGCACAATTTCACCAATTGAGCGGCTATTCTTATGACAATAAACTATACCATTATGAGTAACCCCCTCTTGATTTAGCCGTAAAAAATCTGTATCCTGAGTAAAAATAACCCGGTGTTGTTCCAAAGCAAAAGCAATTTGTTCCTCATCTGAGAAACCGATTAGCCCTGCTGACGGCGTAGGCGTCACGTCAATGCCACGCCGTCGCAAACTTTCGGCGATCGCATTGCTAACATTTTCATCCAAATGAAAGCGAATAGTTTCAGACATTGCGATTTTTTAATTTTTCCTGAAGCAAAGAAGGAGTTTGCGCCTGCATCTCGCGGGCAAAAGCTTCATCTTCTCTAATTTGTTGTCGGATTTCTTGTCGGCGATCGTGATAATACGCCAAAGCAGCATAGACATCTGCTAAAGTAATTGAGGGATAGTGATAAACAATTTCATCCGGCGAAAGTCCCATATCTTCGTACCAGATGGCAATATCCTGTACTTTGATTCGATGGCCCGCAATGCGCGGTTTACCCCCACAAACACCCGGAGTAATTTCAATATGTTCTTGGATTACCGATGGCATAGGTATCTGAGTCATAATTTTTTTGCACAATGCGGAATCACACCCTATTGTAACATTCACCTAGGCAGTACGTGAAAATTCCAGCGAGGGACTAATTCTATGCAAACTCAGCCTATTATCACCGAACATCTGTCACCGGAATTAGCACAAGTTTTCCTAGAAGGATTACCCAAAACCATTCGTGAAGCACTATCCCTGCGCGCTAAAACCATGAACTATCCAGTTTGGGCAGTAATTGAAATGGCGATCGCTGGTTATCTCGATGAAGAAGCTCTATCCTTTGTCGATTGCAAGCCCAAGATTGACTAACGATTATGCAAGGCGATCGCCCTTTTGGAATAAGTCAAAACGTGCGATCGCTCATTCTATTATTCTACATTCTCAGATTCATCCATTTGCAATGTATACTGCAATGCCACCTGTAATCTTGATACATAATTTGCTGAAAGAGTACCCAATTTTTTGATTAATCGCTCTCTATCAATCGCTACTATTTGATAGCAAAGCACGACAGAATCTTGTGTCAAACCACCTTCACCAGTCGGTAAAATAATTGTCCCTGGTATTTTAGCCCGTCGCAGATTACTTGTTACCGGAATTACTACCACCGTCGTAGTAAAGCGGTCTAATGTATCTCGCTGTACAATAATGACTGGTCTAATTCCTGCTTGTTCTGACCCTCTAGAAGGATTCAAATCTGCCAAATAAATATCTCCTAGCATCAGATTTTATCCTGTTGCTGAAGTCTCAGCATATAATCACTTAAGGCAACTTCTGCCAACTCTAAATCTTCTGCGGCAAACTCAGATTTTAGTACCGCAGCTTCCTCATCAGAAATGGCATCCCACTCTCGAAATAATTCCCTTTTTTTAGCAGATTTTTGATTTGGTTGAGTAGCTTGCTGTTTCTGGGCTAGATATTTCCCGATCGCGCGATCGAGTTCCTGTAACTCGAAAAATTCCAGCATTTCAAGCTGATTGACAATTTGGTTTAGGATTGCCTGTGACATAGGTTTTTACTTTTTGCGCTTGCCTAGCTTATCTATTATACAACTATTAGCGTTCAGTTGAGTGCGATGGGCGATCGCCATTTTGGAATTAGTCGAAAAGTGCGATCGCTCTTTATTGTCTAATTATAAATACGAGCTTTGCTTTTTCCAAAAAAGTCTTCTGATTCCCCACAATCTCTTATCTAGTTGACTGAAAAACTCCCAGCCTCAGCATTGTTAATTGCCTGCCTCAACCGCACCAAACGCCTTTGTCTGCTGTCATTTTCCAACTGCATCGTAATGTCTTCTAATTCCAGAGTCGCTGCTTCCATTGCTAAACGACTGCGGCGCAAATTAGCCAATAATCTCTTGGCTGTTTCAGGATCGGGAATACGCGGTTGGCTAGTCATGGCAAATTCCACTCCGTTTTCACTTCTTGAATACTCCGTTCCATTGCCGGAATTTCGATTTGGATGCGTTCAATAGATTGGTTTACTAAGTTTAGCATATCAGCCTAAATTGTGGGTTGAGACTCAGCTATGCGTAACTGAAAATTAGACAACCGAGAAAACCAGGGTGTAGCACGTTCAGCCACACTTTTAAGTTCATCCAGAAATGGCGTCGTATCACTTGTTTCTCCAAAAAGTTCAAATAAAGTGAATTCTGCTGCTGTTGCTGCGTCAACAATGTCTAGCAACTGACGTTTCAAATTCCAGATAATTTCGGCAAGTTCGTTGGGTAATTTTGCCATACTTGTACGCTCCTCATAACTCGTCAATTATTGTAATCTTAATTATAGCCTTCCGACGTTTTTTATAAGTCAACGAGGGATTACCACTCATCCCGTAGATTCCTCTGCATTGTTGCTGCATCTCCTTGCCAAGTTGATCGCCCTACCAAATCAGAGAAATCATAGCTGGGTTTCTGATTCCCGTCTGACGAAACCGCATTCATAACAACTAAAATTTCCCGTTCTTTTAGCAATCGTAATCCAGCCAGAATTACTTCAGAAGCAGATGAGTACCTACCGTTTTTGACTGTTGATTGAACAAACTGCTCTAGTTCAGGAGTTAAGGATATATTCATGATGTTGAGTCACCTATTTGAGTCAACTACTACCCCCATAATAACAAAAATCATCCAATTGCTTGAGGATTGTTTGTGACATAGGTTTTCACTTTTTGTGCTTGCCTAGTTTGTCCATTCTACAACTATTGGCGTCCAGTCGGTCTGCGATCGCCCTTTTGGTTACGAGTGTTTTGTCGCGAAGGTCGATCGTCCCACCAATATGTAAAGTTTTATTACAATTTAAATTCGGTAGCTTTAGATACAGAATTCCCTGTTATAGTGAGAAATAGGAAGAGCAAACCAGCCAAAAATTAATCAAGGAATACGGAGAAACCGCATATGTCTACCGAAAATCAAGCTCGCTCCCTGATGATGCGGCACCACCATCTAGTAAAAAATCGCCAGCAATCCATGCTCAACCGCACCGCCACCGAAGTCGGGATGGAAGAGACAAACTACTGGGGTCACATTCAAGGGAAGGCACAGCCCAGCCTTAAAGACAGCTACGATCGCAGCAACGCCACCATGAGCTAACTTTTGAGTAATGGCGAGACTGTCGAATCTACTTTGTTGAATGCCCGCTAGAAATTAATAATGTCAGTTACAAAATCGTCGCGACTTCTTCTTGAGTTCTAACTCTCAAGCAAAAGTCGCGATTAATTTTATTTAGTTGGTTAAAGACAATTTATACAATCTAAAATCTAAAATCTAAAATCTAAAATGATATAATCCCCTCTCAATAGAATAGAAAGCTCTAGGGAGGCAATCATGTCAGACTGGAAAGTAATTGGCGGCGGAGTTACAGCACCGAGAGGATATCGAGCATCGGGAATTACAGCGGGTTTGAAGCCTTCAGGCTTGCCGGATTTAAGTTTAATTTTGTCAGAAGTAGATGCGATCGCCGCAGGAGTCTTCACCACATCCACAGTCAGGGCCGCTTGCGTAGACTACTGTCGCCAGCGCTTGGAAGCAAAACCCAGCGCCAAAGCTATTTTGTGCAATGCGGGACAAGCCAATGCAGCTACTGGCGAACTCGGTTTGGCTGATGCCCTCGAAAGTGCCAAATTGCTAGGAGAAGCCCTGAACATTCCCTCAGAATCGATTCTGTTGGCCTCCACTGGAGTCATCGGACAGCGGATTAAAATGGCACCGCTGAGGGCGGGAATTCCGAAATTAGTTGCTGAGGCTTCGGAAACTGGTTCCGATGCGGCTGCTAAGGCGATTTGTACGACTGATTTAGTGCCGAAAACGATCGCCCTAGAAACCATGTTTGGCGATCGACCAGTACGCATCGGCGGCATTTGCAAAGGTTCGGGAATGATTCACCCGAATATGGCAACAATGCTAGCATTTGTAACTTGCGATGCAGCAGTGTCGTCGCATTTGTGGCAGGAAATGCTGAGTCGCGCGGCTGACAGAAGTTTCAATCAAATTACTGTTGACGGCGATACCAGTACCAACGATTCGCTAATTGCATTGGCGAACGGTCAATCGCGCACGCCCGCAATTACCGAAATGGGCCCGGATGCTGAAAAATTAGAGGCGATGCTGACAGAAGTTTGCGTGCATTTGGCAAAGGCGATCGCCCGCGACGGTGAAGGTGCAACTTGTTTGGTGGAAGTGCAAGTTAGCGGCGCGCCGGATGAAGTTTCTGCGAGTAAAATTGCCAAAACAATTGTCGGTTCTTCTTTGGTGAAAGCTGCTATTTTTGGACGCGATCCGAATTGGGGCAGAATTGCAGCGGCGGCTGGGCGCGCGGGCGTTCCGTTTGAACAGGAGAATTTGCTGATTCAATTGGGGGATTTTTTGATGATGGAAAACGGCCAACCGAAGGAGTTCGATAAATCTGCTGCGAGCAATTACATGAAAGCGGCGGCGGCTGGCGAATATTTGAAAGCCGATACGGTTTTGATTCGGGTTGGTGTCGGGAATGGCGCTGGGAATGCGAAAGCTTGGGGATGCGATTTGAGCTACGACTACGTGAAGATTAATGCGGAGTATACGACTTAACCGTCATTGTTTTTTGTGATAATCCTGACTTCTTTAAGAAGTCGGGGTTGCCAGCAGCAAGCTGAATAACTCGACTTAACACGAATGGTTTTGGATCTCAAAAATTGCTGACTCTGTTATGAAGCTCGGCCGTAAAAAAGAAGGATTACCTATTGACTTCGGTTGATTTCTTGTGGTATATTTTAGATAATGGGAGTGGTGGAAAAAATAATATTTTTTCCACCACTCCCATTATTTAATGGTACTTCATTGAAGATTCAAAGTCAAGTGTTTTGCCATAAAAAAAAAGGATTTTTTTTATTTTACCCTTAAAAATTAACGACATAAAAGAACTTCGACCAGCTTATTGAGCTTTCGATCTTCGTGCTTATTCGTCAAAAAAGACTTCTCAATTAATGGCTGCACTTCCAATCGAATAGGGTTTGCTGTTGGCCATGCGATTTGCGATTTGAGATAGGGGATTCAAGAAATTAGCAAAACTATTTTACCAGTTACGGAACCTGCTTCTAACAGTTCGTGGGCGGCTTGGGCTTGTGCGAGGGGGAAAGTTTGGCTGACGTGAATTTTGAGCAAGTTACGATCGCACAAACGAGCACATTGCTGCAAAATACGAGCTTGCTGTTGCTGTTCCTCTACCAAACCTTGCAGCATTGGTGTTAACATTAGTTCCAGACTAATTCGCAGATTGCGCGTTCTCGCTGTTTTCAAATTGCCTAAAGCCGGATCGGGTTCCAAAATTGTTACCAAATCCCCATAAATTTTAACGGCCGGAATAGTTTGGTAAAAAGTTTCTCCCCCGACTGTATCGAAAGCCAAGTCAACTCCTTGTCCCTGAGTCCAAGCTAAAACCCGATCGACAACATTCGTATTTTTGTATAAAATAACTTCATCGGCGCCTAATTGCTTGACAAATTCGGCTTTTGCTTCGGTACTGACGGTAGTGCAAACCTCAGCAC
This sequence comes from Cyanobacteria bacterium OTE_58_metabat_593, assembly GCA_031372825.1. Taxonomy (GTDB): domain Bacteria; phylum Cyanobacteriota; class Cyanobacteriia; order Cyanobacteriales; family Microcoleaceae; genus Microcoleus. The sequence continues at coordinate 48,128 of JANMLZ010000130.1, forward strand.
CCTCTAACTTCGCCAACTGTATCGCGACGTGACCGACACCGCCTGCACCGGCTTGAACTAGCACTTTTTGGCCTGATTGCAAGCGCCCTCGATCGTACAGCGATTCCCATGCTGTAATTAAAACTAACGGCGCAGTAGCAGCCTCAGCAAAACTTAAAGCAGCAGGCTTGATGGCGAGAAAGCGTTCGTCTACAACGGCAAATTCGGCATAAGTACCGATCGACCCGCCCAAACCACCATTGCAGAAAAAAACCTCGTCTCCCACTTGAAAACTCTGCACAGCAGCGCCGATAGCCTCTACGACTCCAGCACCGTCGCACCCCAAAACGTGAGGAGTTTTTTCGGGGTAAAAAGTACCGTGCGATCGCAATTTAGTATCTATCGGATTGATACCAGCCGCCCGCAACCTTACCAAAACCTCTGTTTCTGTTTGTATAGTAGGAGCGGGGATATCTTGCAGTTTCAATACGGACGGGCTTCCGGGAGTTTCAAAAACGATCGCTTTCATAGCTGGTGTTAACTTGCATTGTTGCCTTCACCTGCGATTGTACCTTGTATGCGTTACTCATCCGTAACGATGTTTAGTTATTTTTAAATAGATTGGCTTCAGGTAACTACTATAATTGTCTAGCGGTGCTAATCGATGCTCGATCTAAATTTATTTCTTTACTTTAAGATTCTTGCATACTTTCTCGGATTATCGGTGACTTTAGCCTTTGTAATCGCAATTTATCAGAAGTTACAGCGAAGGCTTCCTAATCGACCACAGGGACAAGAACAAAAATATTTGCCCGAATTCAACCCTGACGATTTATCTACAGGATCAAAAGTTCGGAAAAATATTTTGATTTTCTCCAACTTAAATTGGTTGGGTTCGAGTGACAAATTCTTGGGTAAAGTTGTAGGTATTAGTCGTAGCCTATTCTTCACCAAACAACAGCCCCAAAATGTGAATTTGTTGCCTCTTGTCGAGCCTGGAACGGCGAAAACTATAAGTCTGAGCATGGAAGATTCGATCGCGGAAAATACCGACAGATATCCCAAAGTTAGCGCTTCCAAACAATTAGAAGAAGACTTGTTGAGTGACATCCTAGCAGGTACTGATTCGCCGGGAGGGGCAGAATTCTTTGATGCCTTAGTTCGCCACTTAGCCTCAGCACTCGGAGTTCGCAGCGCCGTTGCTTCCAAATCGATTAAGTCGATCGAACGCGCCGATGCTCATCCCGATAAATTGCAAGTTATCAGTTTTTGGAGTAACGGAGAGCAGCAGCCAAACTTTGAGTGTGAGATTGCCAATACTCCCGAAGCGATGGTGTTCGAGCAGGCAATGTACTCCTGTCCAGACAGCCTTCTAGAAACCTTCCCAGAAGACCGCAGACAGGTGGTTACAGGTGCGCGCAGTTTCCTGGGAGCCTTGCTCAAAAACTCTTACGGCGAACCTTTAGGGATTATTTGTATTTTCCACGATCGACCGCTGCTAGAGTCACATCTTGCCAAATTCCGGCTAATTCTCAGCATCTTTGCGGGGCGGGCGGCCGCCGAATTAGAGCGGCAGCGCCTAGAAGCAGCACTGTGCACGGTAGAAGCGAAATACTGCGCCCTTGTCGAACAAATGCCGGCTGTCACCTACATTTCTCCCCTCAACCGCAACGCTGCCAAACTTTACATCAGCCCGCAAATCGAGACTTTTCTAGGTTATTCTGTAGCTGAATGGAAGGCAGACCCCGACTTGTGGCTGAAACTGGTTCACCCAGAAGACCGCGATCGCGTGCTAGTTGAAAACGCTACACAGAAATTCACTGACGGAGAAGATATTTTTGGCGACGCGCCACTGGTTTCAGAATACCGCGCGATCGCCCGCAACGGCCGAGTTGTCTGGTTTCGCGATCGAGCGATCGCAGTTCGCGATGAAGCAAGCAAGTCCGTGATTCTGCAAGGCGCAATGTTTGACATCACGGAGACTAAAGTAGCTGACAGGGCGCTGCTAGAAAGCGAATACCGCTATTACACCTTGGCAAAAATACTGCCGGTCGGGATTTTCCGCGCCGACGCTGCGGGAGATTGTTTGTATGTTAACGAGCGATTTTTGGAGATGGCCGGACTGACGGCGCCAAGGGCACTGGGCGAAGGTTGGGCCGAGAGTTTGCATCCCGAAGACCGCGATCGCGTTTTGAGCCACTGGTATCGGGCTGTCAAAGAGAAGTTGCCTTGTAAGTTAGAGTACCGCTTTTGCAATGGCGATCTCACAACCTGGATATTTTGGCAAGCAGTGCCGGAAATTGCCACTAGCGGGGAAGTTCTCGGCTATCTCGGTACGCTGACTGATATCAGCGATCGCAAGCAGGCAGAATTCGCGCTGCAACAAGCCGAGGAGAAATACCGCAGCATCTTTGAAAACGCGATCGAGGGCATTTTTCAGACGACTGTTGACGGGCGCTACCTCAGTGCTAACCCTGCTTTGGCAAGAATTTACGGCTACGAGTCGGCCGCCGAACTGATCGCAAATATCCGCAATATCGATCGCCAACTCTACCTCGATCCCAATCGCCGCGTCGAGTTTTTGCGCGCGGTGGAAAAACACGGTTTTGTGTCTGAATTCGAGTCCCAAGTTTACCGCCAGGACGGAAGCACCATCTGGGTTTCCGAAAACGGCAGGGCTGTTCGCGACGCGGGCGGCAAGTTGCTTTACTACGAAGGCACTGTCGAAGATATCACCCTCCGCAAAATAGCTGAAGAGAAGTTAGTACACGATGCTTTGCACGATATGCTAACGGGTTTGCCCAACCGAGCTTTATTTATGGATCGCTTGGGACACGCGATCGAGCTTTCAAAACGCCGTCCCGAAGTTTGGTTTGCGGTGCTATTTATCGATCTCGACCGCTTTAAGGTGGTGAATGACAGTTTGGGGCATTTAGTGGGCGATCGCTTGCTGATCGCGATCGCGCAGCGCCTGGAAGTCTGTTTGCGCGCTGGAGATACCGTTGCCCGTCTCGGCGGCGACGAATTCGCTATTTTGCTAGAAAATATCAAAAACACTGAGGATGCGACACAAATTGCTGAACGAGTGCAAGCGGCACTGGCAGAACCTTTTTACCTCAACGAATATCAAGTTTTTACCAGTGCTAGCATTGGCATTGTTTGCTCTGGTTTGCCACAGTATCAAAAGGAAATCAGCGAACTGTCGTTGGCGAAGCCCTCGCAGAGGATCGCCCCAAATCTGGAAAATGCCGATCGGGAAACTGCTTTATCTTGCCTATCTTCCGACTCCCCAGTTCCCGTCCCGTTCCAAATATTGTACGATCGACCTGAAGAACTGCTGCGAGACGCAGATGCTGCCATGTATCACGCTAAGGGATTGGGCAAAGCTCGCCACGAAGTTTTTGACTTAAGTATGCACACTCGCGCCGTTGCCCTTTTGCAACTGGAAAACGATTTGCGGCGCGCTTTAGACTCCCAGGAATTTCGGCTTTACTACCAGCCCATCGTCTCTCTAATTAGCGGTAGAATCAGCGGTTTTGAAGGGCTGCTGCGGTGGTATCACCCACAGCGGGGTTTAGTATCTCCGGGCGAGTTTATTTTAGTAGCAGAAGAAACTAGATTGATTGTACCGATTGGTTGGTGGATGATGCGATCGGCTTGCCGCCAAATCCACCACTGGCATCAACAATTCCCAACAAACCCGCCGCTAACTGTCAGTGTCAACCTTTCCAATCAACAATTTAAACAGCCGGATTTAATCGATCGCCTTCGCGAAATTTTAGAAGAAACTCAGCTTGACCCGCGCACTTTAAAGTTAGAAATTACTGAAGGTGTAATTATGGACAATGCCGAATCAGCAGCAGCAATCCTCGCGGAATTAAAAAATTTAGAAATTCAATTATATATTGACGATTTCGGCACTGGCTATTCTTCTTTGAGCCGCCTGCACACTTTTCCCACTGATGCTTTAAAGATCGATCGAGCTTTTGTCAGCCGCATGACTGAAGATGAAGGAAACGAAGCCATTGTACAGACTATTTTAATTTTAGCCAGTCATTTAGGCATGGATGTAATTGCTGAAGGAATCGAAACCATCGAACAGCTTAATTTGCTTAGAGCCCTGCAATGCGAATACGGACAGGGATACTTTTTCTCGAAGGCGGTAGACAGCATCGCTGCCACACTTTTGATAGAAAGTCAACCTGAATGGTAATTTGACTGTTGACTGTTGACTGTTGACTGTTGACGGTTGACGGTTGACGGTTGACTGTTAACGGTTGACTGTTAACCTTTGGCTTTTTGTTTTAGTGAGTTAAGATAGGCATTAAGTTTTGGTGAAAGTTCATTTAATAAGGGATGCAGTCGATCGATCTGTTCTTGAGTTAAAAGATTGCGGGCGTAGGCCAGTCTTAACCAGTGTCTTGTTTCGTTTAAGGAACAAGAGTGCAATTTTCACAAAACGCTGATTATCTTGGCAGCTATAGCGTCCATGTCCTTCTGCAATATTAGCACCAACACTATCAGCTGATCGCACTATTTGTTTGCCCATCGTATCCTTCGTAAACTCGTCCCATTTTTTAACAATAAACCATATTTCGTTTGATATTTTTTCAGCTAATTGATAAACTTGTAGCTGTTGAAAGCTTTCCATATTAGCTTCTTTAAATAATTGATACCCAACAATTGATTAATCTACTAATACAAGTTAACCGTCAACAGTCAACAGTCAACCGTCAACAGTCAACCGTCAACAGTCAACCGTCAACAGTCAACAGTCAACCGTCAACTAACTCAAACTTTCGCTTCCAACGACTTAAGAAACTCAGTATTTACACCCGACTCCCGCGTCATGGCAATTTTCCCAGTCCGAGCAATTTCCTTAATCCCAAATCTATTTAGAACCTGAACAATCGCCACCATCTTACCCGGATCTCCGACCACTTCCAATGTCAGCGTATCATCACCAATATCCACGACTCGCGCTCTAAAAATCTGAGCTAACTCAATTATCTCCGATCGCGTCCCGCTAGCTGCATTAACTTTCAGCAACATCAACTCCCGTTCCACACAGGGAATTTCGGTTATATCCTGAACTTTCAGCACGTTAATCAACTTGTACAGTTGCTTGGTCAACTGCTCGATAATCTGGTCATCTCCCGGTACAACCATCGTAATCCGAGACACGCCCACTTGCTCAGCCGGGCCCACGGCCAGACTCTCAATATTAAAACCCCGACGGGCGAACAAACCAGCAATTCGAGTGAGGACACCCGCTTCATCTTCAACTAAAACCGAAAGAGTGTGTTTCATTTATCCCAAAAAACGCATTTCGTGCAATTCTACTGTCGCCAATTCTTCTTTTAGCAGAAGTGCACGGTCATTGAACCTGCATTAAACAATGATAGAGGAGACGGAGGAAACGGAGGAGGCGGCCGTGGCGGGGACCGCGCGATTGTTTGGGGTGGGGCCGCCCCGCCGGGGGCGAAATAAAATTACGG
>JANMLZ010000136.1:0-21350 GCA_031372825.1 Cyanobacteria bacterium OTE_58_metabat_593
GGTGAATTGCTAGAATTTGCCGATGGCACCATCGGTATTGCACTGAACTTGTAAGAAGATAACGTCGGCGCAGTGCTGATGGGCCAAGGGTTGGGAATTGAAGAAGGTTCGGCAGTTATTGCTACTGGCAGAATTGCTGAAGTCCCCGTGGGAGATGCCATGTTGGGACGGGTAGTTGATGCTTTGGCCCGTCCGATTGACGGCAAAGGAGAAATTAAAACTACTGAAACTCGCTTGATTGAATCTCCGGCACCTGGGATTGTTTCTCGCCGTTCTGTTTACGAACCGATGCAAACAGGGATTACCGCTATTGATGCGATGATTCCAGTTGGTAGAGGACAACGGGAACTGATTATTGGTGACAGACAAACTGGTAAGACTGCGATCGCGATCGACACGATTATCAACCAAAAATCTGAGAACGTGATTTGCGTTTATGTGGCGATCGGGCAAAAGGCTTCTACAGTAGCTAACATTGTCAACGTGCTGCAAGAAAAAGGCGCAATGGACTACACAATCGTAGTCGCAGCCAACGCTAGTGACCCTGCAACACTGCAATATTTGGCTCCTTATACAGGTGCTAGCTTAGCCGAGTATTTCATGTACAAAGGCAAGCACACTTTGGTTATCTACGATGACCTTTCCAAACAAGCACAAGCTTACCGCCAAATGTCGCTGTTGCTGCGCCGTCCTCCCGGTCGCGAAGCATACCCCGGAGACGTGTTCTATCTGCACTCTCGCTTGCTAGAACGCGCTGCTAAATTGAGCGATGATTTGGGCGAAGGCAGCATGACAGCTTTGCCAATTATCGAAACCCAAGCTGGTGACGTTTCTGCTTACATTCCTACCAACGTAATTTCGATTACCGATGGTCAAATCTTCTTGTCTTCTGACTTGTTCAACGCTGGTTTGCGTCCAGCAGTAAACCCTGGTATTTCGGTATCACGGGTGGGTTCTGCGGCTCAAACTAAGGCAATGAAAAAAGTTGCCGGTAAGGTTAAATTGGAATTGGCACAGTTTGAAGAATTGGCAGCATTCTCTCAGTTTGCTTCCGACTTGGATAAAACTACTCAAAACCAATTGGCCCGTGGTCAACGGTTGCGCGAACTGTTGAAGCAAGGACAAAGTTCTCCTCTGCCGATGAACGAACAAGTTGCGATTATCTATGCTGGGATTAATGGCTACATGGATGAAATTCCAGTAGATCAAGTCAGTAACTTTACTGTTGGTTTACGCGATTATTTGCGGACTAGCAAGCCAAAGTATGGCGAAATTGTGCAAGGTGGCGCTAAGGCCTTGACTGATGAAGCTGAAAAGTTGCTGAAGGAAGGAATCACTGAATTCAAGCAAAGTTTCTTGGCGACTGCGTAGATTAAGTAGAAATTTTTAACCGCAGATGAACGCGGATTAACGCAGATTATCTGATGTTCATCTGCGTTTCTCTGCTTTTATCTGCGGTTTTAAGTAAGAAGATGTGGGCAAGGATGTAAGGAGAAATTTATGGCAAATCTGAAAACTATTCGCGATCGCATTAAGTCGGTCAAGAACACTAAAAAGATTACAGAAGCAATGCGCTTGGTGGCTGCTGCAAAGGTGCGCCGCGCTCAAGAACAGGTGACTGCAACTCGGCCTTTTGCCGATCGCCTCGCAGAAGTATTGTACGGTTTGGCGGAACGGTTGCAGTTTGAAAACCTGGATTTGCCGCTGTTGAAGAAACGCGAAGTTAAGACTGTGGGACTTTTGGTCGTTTCGGGCGATCGGGGTTTGTGCGGCGGTTACAATAGCGGCATTATCAAATACGCCGAAAATCGCGCCAAGGAATTGAAAGCTGAGGGCGTAGAGTTCAAATTTATTTTGGTAGGACGGAAAGCTACTCAGTATTTCCAACGCCGGGAACAACCAATTGATGCGACTTACACTAACTTGGAACAGATTCCAACAGCACCGGAAGCAGCGATGATTGCTGATGAATTGTTGGCCCTATTCCTATCAGGAACTGTGGACAGAATCGAGTTGGTTTACACTAAGTTTGTGTCGCTAATTAGTTCGCGTCCAGTGATTCAAACCTTGCTACCTCTCGATCCGCAAGGCTTGGAAACTCCTGATGATGAAATTTTCCGCTTGACTTCTCAAGGTGGAGAGTTTAAAGTCTCGCGAGACAAGGTTGCAGCACCTACAAAGAGTTTGCCACGGGACATGATTTTCGAGCAAGATCCAGCGCAAATTTTGGATGCTCTTTTGCCATTGTATTTGAACAACCAATTGCTGCGGGCTTTGCAAGAATCTGCTGCGAGTGAGTTGGCTGCGCGGATGACGGCGATGAATAATGCTAGTGAGAATGCTAGCGATTTGATTGGTAGTTTGACGCTGACTTATAACAAGGCGCGGCAAGCGGCAATTACTCAGGAAATCCTGGAAGTTTGCGGCGGTGCTGAGGCTTTGAATGGTTAGGTTAGGGTTGACAATTTGTTGACTTTATGCTATGCGTCTGGGGAAACTCAGGCGCTTTTTTTTGATAGTCCCTTCCAGACGGATAATATCAAATCCGGTAGCATCGGAATTATTAGTAGCAAAAATTAGGAGACGGCAGTGCCGTGTCCCTACGGGATATTGAATGTACTTCATAAACCTGCAATCTGCTGTATCTCTCGGAGCGATACAAGATTTTTCGCAGAAACCGGGTTTTGTGGGTATTAGTGCTATCGATCTACTTACGCTGCATCGCGGACAGTAACAGGTTCAGATTTTTTTTTGGTGAACTGTGCGGGGGGTACAAATTCTCTGAGATATCTCGACACCGATCGCAAATATCCCACTTCTGCTTGAATAGAATCCACCGTAGAAAGACTCTCAACTAAGTAATCAAATTCATCAGCAGTAACTCCAGCATTGTTCAAGACTTCTTGGTTGAGCCGCCCGTACATTCCTTGCAGGAGGAGTTCGATAATCTCGCTGTAGCTAGCGACTTCCGTTCCGTAACCTTGCAATTTTTTCGGATTGATTCCCCACTGCAAAATTTTTAACAAGTCTTGGGGGGAGCTCCACGCAAAAGAGGAAGCAATCACTTCTTTTTCAGCTGCGACAAGAGCGTGTTTGATTTGAACTTCCGGGAAATCTGAATCGCCAATCAAGCTTTCCAGGTTCGACACTTGTTTCTCTAACACGCGCAAAGAAAAAGGAGCTACTTCTGAACTCACCATGTCGCCAGCCTCGTCAACAATTCTAAAAGGATCTTCCAAAACATTAATTAGGAGGTGAATGTCTGTAGGTTGGCTCCAGTCAAACTGTCCCAGGAAAAACGGTTCTTCGTATCCCGGCAAAAGTCCCTGAAAATAAATCGGCAGATTTTTGCCTGACTCCAGAATTTTATAAAGTGCGACTTCCAAGGTTTCTATCGGCCAACCCAGATTTCGCACGGCGACAAATTTCAGTTTTCCGGGGATGGAAACAACCAGCGCGTTCAGCAATAAATGTACGGCTTCGACAAGATTTTGAGCGGTTACATAGCGGTGAGGAGCGTGAACGTTGACTGTTTTACCTTGCTGTGCTTTTTTGGACATTTGCTCGCAGAACAAGCTATTTTCCAACATATGAGTAAAGCGAACCATTCCGTAAGTGACATCTCCTTCTTGAGCTGCTTTGGTAAATTGCCATTCGGCAAACTTTTTGGAGGCGGCGTAAACTTCGGTGGTAAAATATCGAGATGTTTTGCCTGTGGAAGAGAATATGCAGTTTTCTGCGCTGTATTCTTCGCACAGTTGGATGACGTGTTTGGTTCCTAACAGGCTGGTTGTAACTGTTTCTCGGATTTGGATTTCAGCTAGTCCGGGTTGGCGTTGGGCTGCTAGGTGAAAAACTATTTCTGGTTTTTCTACCTCAAATATGTGTTTCAGTGCCTCGTAGTTGCGAATGTCGGCGGCATAGAAAGTTACTGCACCTTCTCTGTTAAAAATCGGGAGATTTTCTTCGGGGTTTTGACATCGGGCTTTGTCTGCGGAAATGATTTTAGTTGCGCCTAATTCGAGGAGTTTTTCGATTAAGAAACTGCCGACGCATCCTTCTCCACCGGTGATCAGGATGGTTTTTGCTTTGATTTTGCTTCTGACTGCGGATGCGTATAGGTGGATGGTGCGATCGCGCACGTCGCTAAAAGGTTCGCTTTCTAATTGTCCGTCGGCTTGATAGGCCCTGATTAACTGTGCGGTGAGAGTTTGTAAGGCTGCTAGGATTTCTGGATCTTGCGGTTCGGGGGAACCCGGGGGAACTAGCTGCTGGATGCGATCGATTATTTCCGCTTTACTGGCATTTTCAAACACTTCTTTTGGGTTAAATTCGTTCTTCATTTTCTTTGATCCTTTAAATTGTAGAAATACTGTTGCTGATAAGCGAGTTTTTAAACAGATTTGCCACGGACAGCATCTTTAAAATTCTGCTTGGTTTTATGATTTTTTAGATAGATAGCCACTTAATCAGAAACACACGTATTCGGCTTTGCTACTATACCGATTTTCAAGAAAATGAGGTCTGTGCTTAACAATTTGGAGCAAAAAAAGGAAGCACCAATGCCCGATGCCCCATGCCCAGGATCACCTCATTTACCTAAGAAAGGCTATAATTGTTTGTATGAAGCCTACTTGTAGTTTCATTAAGCGCTTTTTTCATCTGCTTTTTTTTCACCTGCTATTTTTTCACGCCTGAAGATTGGATCTGAAGCCTCCCCGTTTAGGGGGAAATCAAACAAAATGATTCATTGCTTCAATCCTCTTCTATCGACGGAAGAGGTAGCTGTCAACTGTCAACTGTCAACTGTCAACTGATGAACTGCTTACTTTTGCGAGTTCCCAAGTCAGAACTTTCTCTTCGTCAAATATTTGTCACTACAACTATAAACTTAAGTTGATGTCTGTTGGCAATACTCATAACTAATCTTTACTATTTCTTTGCAATAACCTGCCACTTTTCACGCAATTTTAAAGTTAATGTAAAGTAGCGTCGGCGTTTAAAAAACTTAACAATATACTTTAGATTAATTTTCCCGTGTTTTACTGAGCAATTAAAATGTATTCTTTGATACTCAATATAGTTGTATTTTAAGTAAAAATACGTAAAAAAATGCCATATATTTCGGTCGGTCCAAAAGATTGCTACCTGATTGGTGGGGTAGTTCTGCGATGCCTACCCCTGTATGTGTGCTGCTACCGGGCGCGAATGGTGCGTTCTTTTTTGCTGCCTTCAAAGTTGCGAGCCGACGAGGAAGGATCGTAGCCTCCAGTCCGCAAGCGACGGTCTAAATCGCTGGCTTCGGGCGAGGTTTTTGCCGCTTCTTCGATCGTAATTCTGCCTTCGAGCACTAATTTGTAAAGAGCCTGGTTGATAACTTGCATTCCCTCATAGGTATCATTTTCCATCAACCGGGAAGCTTCATCATCAGCACCTTTCATCAAATACTCGTGCATGGCCGGCGTATTCACCAAAATATCGTGAACTGCAACGCGACGGTTGTCCACAGTTGGTAGCAAAAGTTGAGCAATTACCGCTACTAAAGAATCGCAAATTTGAATCCGCATCGCCTGTTGTTCTTCGGGCGGATACATATTCAACAAGCGGTTAATAGCGTTAATGGCGCTGCGAGTGTGGAGAGTTCCCAATACTAAGTGACCGGTTTGAGCTGCTTGCAACGCTGTATTGATGGTAACGCGATCTCGCATTTCCCCGATCAGAATTACATCGGGATCTTCCCGCAAAACTGCCCGCAAAGCCTGCTGAAAATCGTGGGTGTGCAAGCCGACTTCCCGCTGGCTGACCAAGCATTTTTTAGAAGGGTGAATGAATTCGATCGGGTCTTCAATTGTAACTACGTGCTTCTGTTCCATCTGATTGAGGTGGTCGATCATCGCAGCTACTGTTGTTGATTTTCCCGAACCTGTAGGCCCGGTAATCAAAATTAATCCCTGGGATTTTAAAATGACATTTTTGAGAACTTCTGGCAACCTTAAGGAGTCGATCGTAGGTATTTCCAAACTAATCAACCGCAATACTATGGCGCCGCCGCTGAGCGAATCAAAACAGTTTAGCCGACACCGCACGAAGCCTGGATAAAAAATTGCTGCGTCTAGTTCTTTGGTAGTTATGAACTGTTTTCGCTGCTCGGGGGTGAGAATTTCGGCTAAATAATGTTCAAAAATTTCTGGCGTTACTTTGGGGTGGCTGGTTGCTACTTGCATCGTCCCCCGAATCCGAAATCGAGGTACTTGACCGACTCGAATGTGGATGTCGGAAGCAGAGGCGGTATGGGCATCTCTGACCATTTGTTCGATCGTACTCACGGGTGTCTCAACAGGTCGCGGATGGTGCTGCTGGGCCGGGGGGGGACTCGGCGCGGGTGCACTCGGCGGGGGAGTTACAGCCAAAGGCGGGGGTGGTGGTGGTGTTCGGCGGGCTTGAGCGTCTGGTCGAACGGGTGTAGGATTGTTTAATGGGTTCATTTTTTGGTCTCCAGTCAGTGTAGATTAATTGCGAAAAAATGCCCGGTTTCTAATCTAATCGCTCGCTTGCTAATTCGGTGGTAAATGCTGAGAATATTTTACAATTAGGCTTGATGGGCGATCGAGCAATTAACCATTTATAGTCCTATGAACATCGGTCACAAAATTGCCGACTGGCTCGAAAATCGCGCTGTCACACCCGCCTACGCGGGTTGGCTGCTCTCGGGGATGACGGTTTTCTTTTTTGGATCGGCGACTAATACAATGGCTGGGTGGCTGTACGCGCTCAGCGGTGGCACTTTGGCGCTGTTGGGAGTAGCGGCGGTGTTACCGGCCATTTCGCTCCGTTCTTTGGAAGTCCGCCGCCGCCCGATCGCACCGGTGAGTGCCGGCGATAAAATCACGATCGAACTAGAAATCGAAAATCGCGCCCGCGAACCTAAAACCCTGCTGCAAGTGATAGACATCTTGCCATTTGTATTGGGAGAACCGATTGTCCGCCCGATCGAGATGATAGAACCTGAGAGTACGTACGTGCATACATACTACGTGGAAGTCGGGCGGCGGGGCGTCTATCGCTGGCAAGAGGTGCAGTTGAGGACGGGAGCGCCTTTAGGGTTGTTTTGGTGTCGGCGCAGCCGCCCGGTGAAAGCGGTGGCGGTTGTCTACCCGCAGGTTTTGCCGTTGAAGACTTGTCCTTTGATCGATCGCATCGGTCAAGAAGACAGCCCGCAATTTTACGATCGCCTGCGATCGCAAACTGCAACCGTTGGCCTCACCCGCAACCTAAGACCATACCGCCACGGAGACCCCACCCGCCTGATTCACTGGCGCACCAGCGCCCGCTACGGAGAACTGCGGGTCAGAGAGTTAGAAGTTGCAGCCGGTGGTCAAGAAATTATTATTGGTCTTGACAGCGGTGCAACGTGGCAACCAGAAGAATTTGAACGAGCGGTGACTGTAGCTGCGTCTCTTTACTTCTATGCTAGCAAGCGCCTGTTAAACGTCAAACTTTGGACTGCCGGGACTGGACTTGTGTCGGGGAACCGGGTAGTTTTGGAAACTCTAGCGGCAGTTAATGCTGGGGAAGATGCAGTTGAGAATCGGCCAAAACAGCCGATAATTTGGCTGACTCAAAGTTCTGCTAGTTTAAGCACTCTTTCCCCAGGTAGCCGCTGGATACTCTGGCCGTTGGTAACTGCTGAAACAGACGAAAAGATGTTAGAAAAACACGATTTACCCGGTTTGCAAATTCGCTCCGACCGACCGTTAGAACTTCAGTTACAAGATTCTTTGGAAAGAGCGGTTAGTTATTAATATCAATTGGGCTCTTCATCGGAATCATATAAACGGAGGACACGGCAGTGCCGTGTCCCTACCGCGATCGATTGTAGGGACACGGCACTGCCGTTTCCTCTATGTCATAAGGGACTTTTTCCCATTTAAATCAGATCAATTCCGGCTGCGCCAGAATAATATAGAGGACACGGCAGTGCCGTTTCCCTACGCCCGATTAATTGTAGGGACACGGCACTGCCGTGTCCTGATTTTGGGTAATATTAATTCCGATGTAACCGGAATTGATCTCAAAAGTTGTTTCCCATTTAAATCACATATTTGGGGTGGACAACCTTCGCCCAGCCCACAACATTTTAATTGTAAAGAGATAGTTTAATTTAAATGCCGATCGAGCGATGGCTACGCCCCGGCTTACGCCTACGAACTTGTTGCCTGACAATCAAATCTCAATCCCTGTTAATCTTTAGTGTCGGGGAGAGTTTCGACTACATACTCCGGTACATACTCTGGTGGCTTTTCGGGCAAATTCTGGGATAAATTCTCCGGTGGCTGTTCGAGTCTGACTCGCCGGATCGGGAGATTTGCAATCAGTGCTGTGGCCCGCTGGTCGCTAGCGAGTGAGAACTCTGACTCGGTAGTATCGATTTCCACGTAGCGAGACACCACCTCTAGAATTTCTCGGCGCATCGCTTCAACCATTTCTGGACTGAGCTCTGACCGATCGTGGGCGAGAACCAGTTTGAGGCGACGTTTTACTTCGTCGCGGCTGTTGTCTGGGGTGCGCGGGAAAAGTCGTTCGAGAAGTGTATATATCATGAGTTTGGTTCAGTTGTCAAGGGTTAGGCATAGAAAACTTAACTTTGGGAAAATCTAGGCTGTGGTGTGGGATGGAGTCGCTAGTTGTGAAAGCCGATCGCCAATATTGGCGATCGATCACAGAATCTTAGTATTGAAAAACTTGCGGAGACGGCTAAAAAAGGTTTCGGGACGAGGATTTAGATCCAGAAATTCCACTTTTTCGCCTTCTAAGCGACGGGCAATATTGTCGAAGGCAGTTCCAGCTAAAGAGGCCGTTTCTGACAATACTAATGGTTCGCCTCGGTTGGTAGAAACGATGACGCGCTCGTCGTCGGGAACGACGCCTAACAGGGGAATGGCGAGGATTTCGCGCACGTCTTGCACCGACATCATATCATTTGCCAGCACCATTGCGGGTCTGATCCGGTTGACGATCAGGTTGATTTTCTTGACGTTGTTGGCTTCCAGCAGGCCGATGACTCGATCGGCATCGCGGACAGCAGCGATTTCGGGAGTAGTGACAATGACGCCTTCTTGAGCGGGGGCGATCGCATTTTGAAAACCTTGTTCAATTCCAGCAGGAGAGTCGATCAAAATATAGTCGTACTTATTACCCAACATCTCAACAAGTTGCTTCATTTGCTGCGCGCTAATGGCATCTTTCATGCGAGTTTGGGCCGCCGGCAGCAGTACCAATCGCGGCTGACGCTTATCTTTAACCAAAGCTTGTTCTAATCGGCACTCTCCTGCGAGAACTTCGAGTGCGGTGTAAACAATGCGATTTTCCAAGCCCAACAGCAAGTCTAAGTTTCTGAGGCCAAAATCAGCATCAATCACGGCAACATTGCGCCCCCGCTTAGCTAAAGCCATGCCAAGATTTGCTGTGGAAGTAGTTTTGCCAACTCCGCCTTTCCCTGATGTAACAACAATAATGCGAGGCATAAGCAATTTTAGATTTTAGATTTTAGATTTAGCGATTGGTAACAACTGTGAACTGTGAACTGTGAACTGTTAACTGTTAACTGTCAACTGTCAACTGTTAACTAACCAATTAACAACTAACCGATTAACATGGATTTGTCAAAATCAGAAGCTCTACCAATCCGAATCCCTTTATCTGTCACATAGGCGACTTCCGGGAAAAACTGAGAGGGTGAGGTTTCTGGGCCTCTGGCAACATACTTAGCAATCCTAATCACCATCGGTTCCATCTGCAAGGTCATAATCACGCTTTTGGTATTGCCGCCAGCACCGGCATGAACCACGCCCCGCAAACGGCCCCAAACTAGGATATCGCCTCCGGCGATCACTGAGCCGCCGGGATTTACATCTCCCAAAAGTACGACTGTCCCGGGATGGCGAATTTCTACGCCCGATCGCACTGTCATCTGCAAATATAAAGGTTCCGCCAGCGATTGCGGCTTTTCCGTCGGGACTTTACTCAGGGATGAAACGGGAGGCTGCTGTTCTACACAATAGCCGGCGGTGGCTGCGGCAACGGCTGTTTGACGGCGGTTGGTGTGGACTCGTTTGAGTTGCAGTTCGACTTCCAATAGGGCTTCGGCGATTTCTTGTAGTTGACGAATATCTAAGAGTCGATCGCTCGCCATCAATTGTACTTCGGCATTTGCCTGCCAAAAGCGTTCTCCTGCATTCAGCCTAACTTTTAGCTGTTGCCAAAGTTCAGTCCAAGTCGAGGCTGCGGCTGTTGGTGCTTCACTGGTGTTAGTTTCTGAGGGTAGTAGCAGCAGTAGCTGTCCATCTTCTGTTTTAAGACGGACTTGCATATCTAGGCTGACTTCGGGTGTTGTTTGAGAGTCTGGGGCAGAAGTGGCTCCGGGGGAGGCATTGAGTGTCATGGGAACGGGTCTGGGTTCGGGTAGGGACAAGTTAAGATCAATATTAGCTCGATTGTTGACTGTTAACAGTTAACTGTTGACTGTTAACTGTTGACTGTTAACTGTTAACAGTTGTTACAAATTCCCAATTCCCAATTCCCAATTCCCAATTCCCAATTCCCAATTCCCCATTCCCCATTCCCAATTCCCAATTCCTAATTCCCAATTCCCAATTCCCAATTCCCCATTCCCAATTCCCCATTCCCAATTTATGAAAGATACTTCTTTGAATATTATCGCTATTTCTATCTTCGCCATCACCGTTTCAATATTATTGGGCCCCCTATTTAACTTACCAGAGGCCGTACCTGCGATCGCCACTTTTTGCCTATTGGGGCTAGCCACCCTCGACAATTTCCAGTGGCAAGGCCAAGGCGGCACAATTTTAGTAGATTGGTTGGGGGGAAGTTCTCAGCAAAAGCGCGAACGCATCCTGCACCACGAAGCCGGACACTTCCTAGTTGCACATTTATTAGGAATACCCGTAACCAGCTACGCCCTCACTGCTTGGGAAGCTTTCAAACAAGGCCAAACAGCCCAAGGTGGCGTCCGATTTGAAGACCAACAATTAGCAACTCAACTCCAAAGTGGCACTCTTTCCGCCCAACTTTTAGACCAATATTGCACCGTATGGATGGCTGGAATAGTCGCCGAAAATTTTGTTTATGGCAGCGCCCAAGGAGGAGCAGAAGACCGCACAAAAATCAGCGCAATTTTAACACAACTTCGGCGTCCAAGTTCCGAAATTCAACTCAAACAAAACTGGGGTTCGTTGCGAGCCAAAAACCTGATAGAAAGCCATAAAATAGCTTACGAAGCCTTAGTCACAGCAATGGATCAAAGGGCAACCGTAGATAAATGTTGTGACATTATTCAGCAAAATTTGTAGTATTAAAAAGTCAGGAAATTGTGCCATGACTGTAACAGATGTACGCTTGTGGACTGTAGCCGAATACCATCGTATGAGCGAAACTGGCATTCTCAATCCCGATGAACGAGTTGAATTAATTGACGGGCAAATTATTTCAATGAGTGCTAAAAATCCTCCCCACGCAGCAACTAATCTCTGTGCGGCAGACTATCTCAGAAATCTACTAACAGGACTTGCTTTAATTCGCATCCAAGATCCGATCGCCCTAAGTACAAATTCCGAACCAGAGCCAGATATTGCTGTAGTACAAATTGACTCCCGATTCTACCAAGATTTTCATCCCGCACCCGCCAACATTTTCTTATTAATAGAAATAGCTGACACGACTTTAGAAACAGACCGCAAGCGAAAAGCACCAGCTTATGCTAGGGCTGGAATTGCTGATTATTGGATACTTGATGTTAACAGGTGGCAAGTTTATGTGTTTCGCGAACCTTGTGAGGGAAACTATCAACTAGAAACAGTATTTAATGAAGATGATGTTTTGTCAATACTGGCATTTCCAGAAATAGAAATTCAGATTTCGCGACTGTTTCCTTAAGTTTGTGGGGGCGGGTTTATTGATATCAAATAAATTATCAAAATGTTGTAGGGGCGGGCAATGCCCAATTTCCAAGTACCAATTGCCAAAAAATTCAGGATCGTCCCGATCGCTGCAAAAAAACTTAGTATGAGCGCGTAGCATGAGTTATACTCCTACTGGAAAGACTGCGACAGCCCAAAAATACCGAAATCAAAGTTTATGAGCAACATTTCCCCGCCTCCACCAGCCGCCAACAACCCGGAAACAAAAAAACTCAGTTTCTCCACCAAATTAGCCTACGGTGCGGGCGACCTCGGCCCCGCAATTACTGCGAATGTTCTAGTATTTTACCTACTACTGTTTTTTACCAGTGTCGCCGGTTTGTCTCCTGGTACTGCTAGCAATATTTTGCTGATTGGTAAGGTTTGGGATGCTATCAATGATCCCATTGTCGGGGTTTTGAGCGATCGCACATCTCACCCCTGGGGCCGCCGCTATCCTTGGATGATTTACGGCGCAATTCCTTTCGGCATTTTCTTCTTTTTGCAGTGGATTGTTCCCAGCGAAAATCCAACCATACTGTTTTGGTACTATGTAATTATCGCCATTTTGTTTAACACCGCTTACACCGCTGTCAATCTTCCCTACACTGCACTTACCCCAGAATTAACCCAAGACTACAACGAACGCACTAGCCTGAATAGTTTCCGGTTTTCTTTCTCGATCGGTGGCAGCATTTTGTCACTAATTCTAGCGCGAATTATCTTTGACTTAGTTAAAGACAACACCCAAAAATACATCATATTAGGTGCTGTCTGTACAGTGATTTCAGTCTTGCCTTTATATTGGTGCTTTTTGGGAACCCGCAAACACGTCTTATCTCAACTGCAAGAAAATCCAGTAGAAGATAATTCCACATCCTTACCGCTGAAAGAACAGTTGCGGATTGCTTTTAATAATCGCCCTTTTTTGTATGTAATTGGCATTTATCTCTGTTCTTGGCTGGGAGTACAATTAACTGCTTCTATTTTGCCTTATTTTGTGATCAACTGGATGAAACTACCAGAAAAAACTTTTCCTCAAACTGCGATCGCCGTTCAAGGTACTGCACTCGCCATGCTATTTGTTTGGAGTAAAGTCAGCGAGCGATATGGCAAAAAAGCCGTATATTTTATGGGCATGAGTTTGTGGATTATCGCCCAAGCCGGACTGTTTTTTCTGCAACCAGGACAAGTATTGCAGATGTATCTGTTAGCAGTTATGGCGGGTGTCGGAGTTTCTACTGCTTATTTAGTACCTTGGTCGATGATACCGGATGTGATTGAACTCGACGAACTGCAAACTGGAGAAAGACGCGAAGGTGTGTTCTATTCGTTTATGGTGTTGCTGCAAAAAATCGGGTTGGCGCTGGGTTTGTGGTTTGTAGGACAAGCTTTAGAAAAAGCTGGATTCCTTGCCACGGTTCAGGGAGAATTACCACCTGTACAGCCGGATTCTGCACTGTTTGCGATTCGAGTTGCGATCGGCCCCCTGCCGACAATTGCTTTAATTTGCGGTATGATTCTCACATATTTTTATCCGATTACCCGCGAAGTTCATGCAGAAATTTTGTTGAAGCTTCGAGAGAAGAAAGCACAAAATCAGTAAGTTTTCAGGAATATCCAATGACAACTACAAACAATTAATTATGACTAGATATCTAGCAATCACCCCTCGCATCAGTTGCACACTTTTTTTTCCCTTTTCTTTGATAGTGTAAGTAGATGACTGTTTTTTTGACGAAAAAACATAACATTGCTGAATGCAATCCGCCCGGGTAGCCAAACCCAGAAGGCTTGAGTTTTTCTCTTGTAGCCGATCGACTTTGAAACCACAAATTATTAACTTTTATTTTGATTCCGCACTATTGATAATATTTGTGATATATTCACCAAATTTAGTAACCAGATAAACTTCAGCAATTAGCCAGCTCATCAAAAACTTGATGATTAAAACAAGAGACAAATTTTTGGCAGCAAATTGATTCGATTAGTTACCGTTCCCAAAATCTGCTGAATGTTGCTAATTATATCTACATGGAAAATGCAAAACTTTTTAGTCGGTCAGTTCGCGGGAAAGTTAACAGATGCTGCTGCCGTTGACGGCGCACCTAAAAATGTCATAATAGATGACAAGGCAATACCAGCGCGATCGGCGGCTGAGGTTTTACGGCAAATTGTAAAATTTTGGTAAAGTTATGACGCGACCTGCGGCGAACCTGGGCGATCCAAAAAAGTTGGTATAACGCCCATAAACCCTTAATACAAGCACCACACAGCAGACATAAATGCAGTCGGTTACAACTCTCTTTTCAGTTAGTAAAAAAAATGGCAGCAGCCACAACATAAAAAATTAGTTATTTTTGTATACTATGTGAAAGTAGTGAGAACTATTAGAAGGAATGGGAACCGACCAACCAAGAATCTCCTGTGATATCCTTAAGTCAACGGTGAAAGTATCAACCAGAAGGCTCGCAGAACAGAGCTGATTTTACCAACAAAATCTCAAAGAGGTCAACATGGAAACAGAACAGGACTCTCATCTCGTACCAATTAGCAACCAGAGCAGACAGGTGCAGCAATTTTCCGGTGACGAGGGAGAAGAGTCAGGCGCGGCGCCTGCGAAAGGATTGAATCTGAAGCCGTTGTTTAGGACTTTTTGGCGAAAAGCCCTAGTCATTATTGGGATTGTAGGTCTAGCAGGCGGTGGAGTTTATTTTCAAATCAAGGGAGGGAAGAAAACATATCAAGGCGATTTTCGGATGCTAGTTGAACCCGTGACAACTGAGGCCCGGATTGCTGACCCCGCTAGCCTCGCCAATCGCGGCGAGGGGGGGGGAGTGCCTAATCGAGAATTTTTTAGTTTGGACTACGCAACTCAACTTCAAATTCTCCAGAGTCCTAAGATGCTGTCGGCTATTGCGAAACAAGTCCAAAAAAAATATCCAGAAGTTACGGAGGAAATTATTAAAAAAGGATTACTCATTTTGCGCTTCGGAGAAAATGAGTTGACGATAACTAAAATTTTGGAAGTTCGCTTCATCGGGCAAGACCCTCAATTAATTGAGTTAATTTTACAAGAAACTAAAAAGAAATATTTAAAGTACAGCCTTGACGAACGCAAGAGTCGCATTGGTGAAGGTGTTAAGTTTATTGAAGACCAGCTTCCAGGACTCAGCAAGCGCGTAAATGACCTGAAGTCGGAGTTACAGGTGATACAGCAGCAGCAAAAGATTACCGATCCTAAAGAACAAGGCGGGCAATTGATCGCGCAAGTTCGCACCGTAGAAACTTTAGAGTTAGAAACTCAAAGGCTGTTGCAGGAACAGAAAACACTGTACGCTAACTTGCAAAAACAATTAGATTTTACGCCAAATGAAGCTATTGCCGCTTCAGCCTTAAGCGAAGAACCTCAATATAAAGAGTTGCTGACCAAGGTTAAGGAAGTAGAAGGTCAGATTGCTGTAGAAACAGCTCGTTTTAAATCTGCTAACCCTATAGTGGAAGCTTTAGAGCGCAAGCGAGAAAATTTAGTAGCTTTGCTCAACAAGCAAACTGAGCGAATTTTGGGGCAGAATTTAGTAGGCACTCAAGCCAATTCTAAAGTTCAGAATTTTCAAAATTCGATTCGCATAGGCTTGATTAAACAATTGGTTGATACTGCCAACCAAGTTCAAGTCTTAGAAGCTCGCAGTCAGGCGATCGCCCAAACTAAAAACAATTTGAGCCGACAAGCCAGAGAATTTCCCAGTATAGCCCGCCGCTACAACGAACTGCAACAGCAATTAGACATCGCCGCCCGAACCCGCGATCAACTGTTAAGCCAGCGGGAAACTTTGCGGGTCCAAGCAGCTCAAAGCCAAATACCTTGGGAAATGATTTCTGAACCGCAGATACCGCGAGATCCGAAGGGCAACTTGATTCCAGTTGCCTCGAAAAATACAAACAAATTCGTGATGGCACTTTTTGGGGGGCTAGTGTTGGGTCTGGCAGTGGCTATTTTCATGGAAAAGTTCCGCAATATTTTCTACTGTGCTGATGACGTTAAAGATGCCGTTGACGCGCCTTTATTGGGAGAAATTCCTCTTTACAAAAATGCGAGAAAATTTCCGCCTTCTATTGCTAATGCCTATGCTTATCTTGAAGGAAAAGAGCGCAACAATAAAAATGCTTCGGAATTTATAGAAGCTTTTGACACTCTTTATACTAATATCCGCTTTCTTTCTTCCAATCGAACGATTAGCTCTTTGGCAGTTGGTTCGGCTACAGTTGGCGAAGGCAAATCTACCGTTGCTTTAAACTTAGCTCACGTGGCAGCGCTGGCGGGTCAGCGAGTGCTGTTAGTAGACGCGAACTTGCATTCGCCCAGCCTGCATTTGCTGTTGGAACTGCCTAATGTTAAGGGATTGAGCAACTTGCTTGACCAGAAAAACGAACCCAATGAAATTATCCAGCGATCGCCCGACGTAGATAATCTTTTTGTATTAACTGCCGGTCTTCCTGTTCCCGGTACTGCCAGACGGCTTGCCTCATCTGGGATGCAGTATTTAATGGAAGAACTTCACGCAACATTTGACTTAGTTATCTACGATACCCCGGCGCTGGTTGACAGTAAAGATGCGAATTTCTTAGCTGCACGCACAGATGGAATACTGATGGTTGTAACAATCTGTCAGGCGAAGTTTTCTGTAGTCAAAAAAGTTGTCACTCAATTAGAAAATTTTGGCATACCCTGCTTGGGCACAGTTGCTAATCACGCCACCAAAGGCAAGAAGTATCAAGCATCTAAATCATCAGTTGTTGAAGAGAAAAATGAATATTTGAATCTTTCACCAGTACCATCTGGCATCCGCAAACTAGCTCCTAAAAAAGAGTGAGATTAGTTTTGGTTGTATCGGAATTACTAGCAGCCAAAATGAGGAGACGGCTTGGCCTTTGTCCCTACAATGTTATTTTGGGTAGGGACATGGTACTCGTGGTGTCCTCCGTTTATATCATTCCGATGAAGAGCGGATTCGATATCAAATCTCAAATCTTAAATCGACTGATGGCGGACTAATTCCGATCCGGTTTGGTAGGAAATGTGACGGTAAAATTAGTCCAGCCATCCCTGCTTTCAACCTCAATTTTTCCCTGCAACTGTTCGACAAGTTTTTGAACCAAAGCTAAACCCAAACCTGTACCTCCTTGCTTCCAGGGGTCGGCGTTGGGAACTCGATAAAACTTCTCAAAAATTCGAGGCAATTCCTCTATCGAAATGGACGATTGATTGCTGACTGTAAATTGGATTTCGGTAGCCAGAGCACTTGCTTGTCGCCGATTTTTCCTTTGTCCTCCATCTTCCCTATCTTTCTTTTTGCACTCAACTTTTAGAGAGATTTCGCAGTCATTGGCAGTATATTTGCAGGCATTGTTCAGGAGTTCTGCTAAAATTCGTGCCAAACTAGCGCGGTTGGAACTGATCGTGGGGAGGTGGCGATCGCACTCTACTTGTAAATGCTGGTGGCGGTTGTGAGCGCGGGTGTAAAACGGGTCAATGATAGTAGGCAGCCAGACTTCTAAGTTTACTGGTTCGAGATCGATCGGACAAGCTGCTGCTTCGAGGCGCTGCAAATCGAGCAAAGCATTAATCAAATCTGTTTCTCTAGTACATTCTGTTTCTAAAATTTCTAAATAAATTTGGCGGCGATCAGGTGTGGGAGAAATTCTCAGCATATGAATGGCCATTTTCATATTAGCTAGAGGAGTCCGCAGTTCGTGAGAAACTGTGCTGAGAAATTCATCTTTGAGGACGTTTAAATGCTGGAGTTCGTGAACTTTTTGCTGCAATTCGGCGGTGCGTTCTTGGACTTGGCGTTCGAGGTCGGTATTGAGATTTTGTACTTGCTGGTAGAGTTGGGCTTGCTGAATGGCGATCGCGATTTGAGTTGCCAGTTGCAGTAGCAAATCCACTTCCGAAGGCTGCCACTGCCGGGATTTTGCACACTGATGGACGCACATCATCCCCCACAAACTGCCGTCTTGCAAAATTGGTACAATCAAATAAGCTTTGATTTGCGCTTGTTGGAATCGCGCATATTTTTCGGTACTCAAACAAGCTTGGTCGATGTCAGGGACGGCATAAATTTCCGGTTCTATTAGCGTTGCAGATTCTTGCCAAATATTATCCGGTAAGATTTCTCCCAAGATAGAAGACCACTTTTCGGCAACTGATTCGGCCACGACAATACCGAAATTGCTCGACTCAAAACGCACGATGGCTACTCTGTCGGCGTGCAAAACTTGCCTGACTTCATCGACGCTGGCGTGGAGAATTTCTTCGAGGTTTAAGGATTGGTGAATCCGCAAGGAGATTTGAGTTAAGAGCCGATCGCGCTGTACCTGTTCGTGGAGTTTGGCAGTCCGTTCGCGTACCTGCTGTTCCAATTTGGCATTGCGACTTTGCAGTAGTTCCAATTTTTCGGCTTGCAGTTGATAAACTGACTGCTGCAACTGTTTGACAACTCGGTACATTTCTGTGGGATCGAGGACTCTGAGCAAGCTGGTTTGAGTAATAATTCCCAACAGTTCTCCGCGCCCCCCGCACACGACCAACCGCTGTACTTGTTGCTGCTGCATTTGCTTGTGCGCCGTCCACAGCGAATCGGAAGGTTGCAGAAATTGCAGGGGAGTTCTCATCACTTTTTGAGCTAGGGTTTGCTCGAAATTTAGTTCGAGAAACTGTGCTTGTACGATGTCATATTCGGTAAGAATTCCTAGGGGTTGGTGAAAGGAATAGTGAAAAATGGAGGTAGAGTCATTTTTGGGCTTCTCCATTGTTAATTCTTTGTTTTTTGTAATGACTACGCAACTGACTTGATGCTCTGACATCAGTTCGGTTATGCTCAACAGCGAGGCCGTGTGGGGTGCTGTAATTGGCGTAGTCATCAATTCTGCTACCCGCCGCAATTTGAGAATGTTTGAAGGCTGCAATACTTGGCGAATTCTTTCCCGCGTCAGCACTCCTACCAAGTGGCCGAATTGATTGACGATCGGCAAATAGCGAATTTTGTGCTGGCGAAATAAGGATAAAGCACCGAACACGTCTTGGTCGTCGGATTCTGTGAGGGAAACCGACACTGGGGACATCACTTCGGAAATTGGTATTTTGTGTAGGGCTACTTTTTGCTGAGTGTCTATTTTACCATTCGCGATCAGCCTCACTAGGTCGGCGGGAGTTAATATGCCGATGAGTAGCCCGCGGCTGGGATTTTCGGATAAGTTGCCTGTGGTAATCGTCTGCTGGTTCTGCACGACGAGGACGCAGCGGGCCCGCACTTTGTCGGGGGCGGACGATTCGGTCATCCCCCCGCGGTCTGAGGATACGGGTGTTTTGACTCTTGGACAACTGTTTTGCAATTGACTCATCAGGGCGATCGCCACTGCTAAGGAAGTGTCTGGCCCGGCCGTTAGGGGGTAGCGGTCGATCGCTTGTTCTAAAGCTGAGGAGTAAAAGGGCGGGTGGTAAAAGGGCATAGTTGATTGCAGGTTGTCAGAGTCAGAGCTAACGCGATCGGGCCTGTGCTTTGGGGAATTTGAGAAACACCTCGCCTGTGCTTCGGGTTTAACTAGACAGACTTTCTAATTTATTATTTCCATTAATCTGAGCTTCAGATTAATCGTCTCATCAATGGGCAATCTCACCGATCGCAAATACGCAGGGCGGTTTTTACTGCCTACTTTTCTCCTGATACTCCCCTATAATCAAAATAACCCGAATGTAAACTTTTACTACAATATTTTGCCATAATGACAACTTTAAGCTTAGAGCAAATTGCAGCCAAGTTAGAAAGCGAAAATTCAGCCGATCGAATGGTGGCTTTGGCCAACTTGCGGAACGTGTCGGCAGCTCTTGCGGTACCTTTGATTAAAAAGGTGTTGAACGACGAAAGTTTGCAAGTGCGATCGATGGCTGTGTTTGCTCTCGGGGTGAAACCGACACCAGAGTGCTATCCTATTCTAGTCAAATTGCTAGAAACTGACCCGGATTATGGCATTCGTGCTGACGCTGCGGGTGCTTTGGGCTATCTGGAAGATATTAGAGCTTTTGAGGCTTTGGTGCGGGCTTTTTATGAGGATACTGAATGGCTGGTGCGCTTTAGTGCTGCGGTTTCTCTAGGGAATCTCAAAGATCCCCGGGCTCGCGACGTGCTGCTGAAAGCTCTCGAAAGCGAGCACGTGGTGATTCAGCAGGCGGCGATTTCGGCTTTGGGGGAAATTAAGGATATGGGGGCGATCGATCGCATTCTGAATTTTGCTCAGTCGGAAGATTGGCTGACGCGGCAGAGGCTGGCGGAAGCTTTGGGAAATTTGCCGAGTGGAAAAAGCGTTTCGGCTTTGAAATATTTAGAAAAAGACGGCAATTCTCAAGTATCTCAAGCAGCAACAATTTCGCTCGATCGTTTGTCAAAAACCGAAGGATAACAGATATTTTCTACCTTATTTTGTAAGTGTTTCATTTCCGCGCTTTTAAGCCGGGGATGAAACACCGATCGCCTAATTTATTCAGCCCTCTGCTAGATCAACCGATTTCTCAGTTCTTGAGGTGACAAAACGGGAATCGGCGACCCTGCGAATCCATTGACATCGCGAGTAACGATCGCCTCTACATCTAACTCGATCGCACACGCTATCTGCACAGCATCTTCAAAATCCGGCAATCCCAGCACGATCGCTTGCTCCAGAATTTCTCGATCCACCGCACAAATTTCCATCAATGCCAAAAGTCGAGTTACGGCCGCAATCGCAGCTTCAGAACTCTTGGTTTGTCGTCCAACCAAATAATGTACATCCGTAACCGTTGTCGCCGACATAAACCCTTCTACTCGCCCCGATTCAACTGCATTCAGTAAAAAAGCAGCATCCGCTACGAAAGGTTCGCGTGCAAGCATTGCATCCAGTAAAACATTGGTATCAAATAAAACTTTCATCACAGATACTTTTGGACTAACCGCTCATCCAACATTGCCTTGACTTCTGCATCTGTAGGTGGTGGCGCATCCGTTTTTGCAATGCCAATTAAACTCGCGGCTAAACCCTTCGGTTTTACCTTCGATCGGGGTTTCGGTTGGAGCGATCGCATCAAAGCATTAATTAACTGCCATCGCTCCTCGGCAGACAACCTCAGTGCTCGGTCTTGAAGTTCGCGTAACGTCATAGTAATTGTCTTTGACAGAAAACATTGGACAAGCAGGCAAGTATAGCAATCCTAAATCATTTTCAATAACTGGTTCCCAGGCTCTACCTGGGAACCGATGTAAGCGAGGCTCTGCCTCGCCTGCGAAAATGGAGGCAGAGCCTCCGGATCTGCGTTACCAGGCTCTTCCTGGTAACGAGTAA
>JANMLZ010000141.1:0-17866 GCA_031372825.1 Cyanobacteria bacterium OTE_58_metabat_593
CGGCGAAGCGACACAGGCACGCCATTCGCTCTGAAGCAATCGCCGGAGGTCCGGAATACCCTCAATCCGTAGCGTGGGCTTCAGCCTCTATATCATTCCGTTGTAACCGGAATTGATATCACCAATCACTAATAACCAAAAACCAATAACTTCCAATATTACTTACCAAACCAATCTGTCAATTTCTGCTGTGCTTGTTCCTTAGTTTCAGCATTAATGTATACTGAAACAGTAGCGATCGCCACCAGCAACACTCCCAGATCATCTGTAAATCCGACACCTACTAATATATCAGGAATCGCATCAACCGGAGATATAAAGTACGTCAAAGCTCCGACAACAACAGTTTTAGCCCAAGGTGGCACGTTAGGATTTTGAGCCGTATAGTAAAGTGTCAAAGCTTTTTCAACTACTTCTCTGCCTGCTGATAAAGCGTGTTTTTTAAGTTTAACCAAAAAACTTTCTTCTGAGTAAGCCAACTGCTGTTCATTGACGCTTGTAGTTATACCTTTTGGATCGATTAAATCTAAAGGAATGCCCACATTTTTGAGTTTAGAAACAGCCGATTTTACGGAATGTCCTGCCCGATTTTTCGGGTTTCCTGCTGCTTGTACTGCTTGCAAATCCTGCATGAATTCTTGCATGGCTTGCACTTGCCGGTCGGAAACCGCCAGCAGTTTTTTTGCTGATTGAATCGCTTCGCTTTCTTTGGGATGAATGGTATTATTGGCCCAAGCAATGCTGATTAAAAAATACATCACTCCCAAACGTAGCGGTTCGGCTGACTGGCTAATTGTTTGCAAGCAGTCGCTGAGGGACGGAGGATTTGCTGTGTAGGATTGAATTTGAGTTTTTGCTGAGTCAGAAAACTTGTCTAAATTTATGGTTTTAAACAGCAGATTTAGTTCATCAATATCAACGGAACCATCGGCGGCTGCGATCGCAAATAAAGCTCCATAAAAAGCTAAAAGTTCGCTTTCTGAGGATGTGGCAAAAATATCTCCCTCAAACACGATGCTACTAAGCTCGATAACGACGGTTTGTATATTACCATAAAACTTAGCTCAAAATGATTGCAAAAACCGGCAATAATTTTAGAGAGGATGACACAGTGGAGAATTTTTGATGAAAGTTGCGATCGTTGGCTGCGGCTATGTGGGTACTGCGACAGCTAAACATTTACGTGCCAAATCGGACTATACCATAACAGCGACTACCACCACACGGGAACGAGTCGCCCAATTGGAGGGTGTCGCCCAGCGGGTGGCGGTAATCAAGGGAAATGACAAAGATGCGATCGCCTCTGTACTGCAATCACAAGATGCTGTTATGCTGTGCGTCGGTGCTCCAAACCCTTATGCTTATCGGGAAAGTTACTTAGATACTGCGACTAATTTGGTATCAGTTTTAAAGGATATACCGACAGTAAAGCAGATTATTTATACGGGTACATATTCAGTATATGGCGATCGGCAAGGTGAATTAGTAGATGAAGATTCACCCGTCGCACCTGCTAATCCCAACGGTGAAATTCTCGCAGAAACAGAACGAATTCTATTAGCTGCATCGAGTCCAAATCTGAAAGTTTCTATTCTCAGATTGGGTGGAATTTACGGGCCGACACGAGAATTAGTTAAAATCTTTGGAGGCTGGGCCGGGAGCACTCGTCCGGGTGCGGGTGAAGATGTTACTAATTGGGTGCATACGGATGATGTTGTTGGGGGGTTAACTTTTGCTTTGGAACATCAATTGCAGGGAATTTACAATTTAGTTGGTGATGTGTCGCTATCTAGCGGTGAATTGCTCGATCGCATTTTTGAAGCTAATAATTTGCCTCAAGCTTCTTGGGATGGAAGTCCTAGCGTGCGGCCTTATAATGCTAGGGTGTCTAATTTAAAGATTAAGGCGGCGGGTTATCAATTTGTTCATCCTGAGATTACGGAGTTTTAGTTGGGCGATCGATCTTTTTTTGAACCGCAGATGCACGCGGATTAACGCGGATAAAAAAAAGGGCGATCGACCCCTAATTGTAAATACACCTCTTTAAAATTGTCTGCTTATATCATTTACAAGCGCTGAAATAAATCCATCCGATAGCGTTTGTGATGACCTACTAAATCTAGCCTGAAACTTTTTTTGCGCGGATCGCCCAGATGTTTCAAAAATTGTGCAGACTCTTGGGTAAAAGCATCGTGAACTATGTCACCATTCAGGATGAAACTTTCCGCTGAAGGTCGAAAATGAACCATCAAGAGATAACCTCCTGGAAGTAACTGGTCAATAATTTTTTGCTTGGTTGTCAGGAGGTCTGGCATTGTCAAATAATAGCCCACTTCTGAGAATAAAATTAAATCGAACTTCTCACTTGGGAACTGCTGGGGTATCTGCATCTGCTCAAACCGCACCTGTGGCAGATCGCGACAGCGTTTCCGCGCTTCCTCTAATCCTACCTCTGAATAATCTACTGAAAGCAGTCTGTCACACTTTTTGGCTAGTTTCTGGGTCAGTACACCGATGGCACACCCGATTTCAAAAGCATTTTTGAATTGGACTTTTGGCAAAGACCTGAGAGTTGTTCTGAATTTACTGGTTTCATAAAAGCTAGACGTGTATCGCCAAGGGTCTGAAGTTTGGCGGTAGGTTTCATCAAAGAAGCTGGATGATACTGATTCCGGTTCTGAAGATTTCATGGTAAACTCTTGTAAGTTACATAACATCTAACTAAATATACTACAAAAAAAAATAGATTCAGAACTTACGCAAGGATTGAACTTTTAGACTATCTGTAGAGTTAAGGTGGACACAGAGATCGAAGCGGAGGGAGTTCCCACCCTACAGAGAGAGTCTGTGCGTAAGTCCTGAGATCGCACGCATCCCGCATCCTTCACTCTCTTCTCGCTGATGAATCATAGGCGGGACGCCCGTGCCATAATGAATGTAGAGGTCGAAAGGGCGATCGCACTTCACTTAGGTTATGTTAAATATTGTTTTATTGCAGCATGACTAATTCTCTCTCTTCTTCCCAAAACAGTGACATTTCTAGTTTTCCTGATGCTGTAAATGTTTTAGCTGCCAACAGTACCGTATTGCCTCCTTCTATTTTTTCATCCGCGTTCATCCGTGTTCATCTGCCGATATCTGCGGTTAAAAGAATGGCGATTGTTTGTAAATTTTAACCTGCGAAGGCGCGATTTCAATCGCCGACTTTCAATCACCAACAAACTTATCCCATAATCTCACCAAAAAAGTTGATCGTCTCTTTCAACGATTTCACAAACACATCAATCTCCTCATAAGTATTGTAAAAATACAAACTCGCCCGCGCCGTAGATGAGATATCAAGATAGCGGTGCAAAGCTTGGGTGCAGTGATGCCCCGAACGAATTGCGATTCCCTCCTCATCCAACATCGTAGACAAGTCTTGAGGGTGAATTTCTCCCGCTGTAAATGCCGCTAGCGCCGCTCTACCTTCGCCGTTCCTGTCTGGTTGTGGGCCGTAGATTTTAATCTCTGGAATTTGGCGCAATTGTTGGAACAGATAAGCCGTCAATTCGGCTTCGCAAGCGTGAATCCGATCCATGCCAATGTTACTAAGATAATCGATCGCGGCACCAAGGGCGATCGCCTCTCCGATTGCAGGCGTGCCCGCCTCAAATTTGTGTGGCAAATCGGCATAGGTGGAATACTCAAGAAACACATCAGCAATCATCTCACCACCGCCGAAAAATGGAGGCATTTCTCTCAGCAAATCTAACTTTCCATACAAAAAACCGATGCCAGTTGGGGCGCACATTTTGTGTCCAGAAGCCACTAGCCAATCGCAATCCATTGCCTGCACATCTATTACCATATGCGGCACGCTTTGGCAAGCATCAATTAAAACTTTTGCGCCGAAATTGTGGGCGATTTCGCAGATTTCGTTGACTGGATTGATGCAGCCCAAGGTATTTGAAACGTGAACGATTGAGACTAACTTAGTTTTATCGGAAATCAGAGTTTTGAACTGCTCTAAATCAAACTCCTGAGTCTCCGTTAACTTGACAAACTTTAGCACCGCACCAGTTTTTTGAGATATCATTTGCCAAGGAACAAGATTGCTGTGGTGTTCCATTACTGACAGGATAATTTCATCTCCGGCTTGCAGGTTGTTCAAACCCCAAGAGTAAGCAACTAAATTAATCGCTTCGGTAGCATTCCGAGTGTAGACAATTTCTTGTCGCGAAGCTGCATTGATAAAAGCAGCAATTTTATCTCTAGCGCCTTCGTAAGCATCTGTGGCTTTTCCACTGAGAGTGTGAGCACCGCGATGGACGTTAGAATTATATTGTTCGTAGTAATCGCGCCAAGCGTTGAGGACAGCTAGTGGTTTTTGAGATGTCGCTGCATTGTCGAGATAAACTAGCGGTTTACCGTTGACTTTTTCCTTGAGAATTGGGAAATCGCCACGAACTTTTGAGGCTAATGTTTTTTCTTGAATAAGTGTCATATTTTTTGAAGTTAGTATTGTTGTGGAACTCGATTTTAGGGCGTATTCTGAAACCCGGAGATCCCCCCTAGCCCCCCTTAAGAAGGGGGGAACAAGAGTCTTCTCAAAGTCTTCGCGATCCAGGGAGGAACAAGAGTCTTCTCAAAGTCCCCCTTCTTAAGGGGGATTTAGGGGGATCTCCGGCTAGGCAATAAAACACCCCCAGTCTGTTTGTTGCTAATTCCTTTATTCTTGGATAGCCATGCAGGTTGAAAGCATTTTTGCTACACCAACAATTGGCAATTTATCCAGAATTTCGGCAGCAAAAGCATCAATCAACAAATAGCGACTTCTCTCTAGATCCAAGCCGCGACTTTGCAAGTAGAAAAGTTCATCATCTTCTAATTGGCTGACAGTTGCACCGTGGGAACATTTAACGTTGTCGGCTACAATTTCTAACTGCGGTTTAGTGTCTACGCGAGCTCTTGATGACAGTAACAAATTCCGACTCAATTGTCCTGCATCTGTTAATTGGGCGGCTTTGGGAACGAAAACTTTGCCGTTAAATACAGCACGAGCTTTGTTACCGATAATGCACTTGTGCAGTTGGCGACTTGTACCGTGGGGATGATTGAAATTAATCAAACTGTGAGTGTCGGATAACTGTTCGCCAAAAGCTACGGTTAAACCGTTGAGAGTTGTTTCAGTCGCTTCGCCATGCTGAAACACTTCTAAATTGTGGCGCGATATTTTGCCGCCCAAGCTGATAGCATGACAAGTATAACGGCTGTTGCGAGATTGTGCGATCGCACTTTTGCCGATATGCACCACATTCAAACCTTCCCGCTGGAGTCGAACATGATTCACCGCAGCATTTTCGCCGACAACAACATCGGTTACAGCATTCGTAAATGCAGCGACATTGCCAATAGTTGCATAATCCTCAACCAGGGTGACGTTGCTTCCAGCCTCAGCTATAATCACACAGTGTGGCTGACACATGGTCGGAGATGCGCCCGGTGCGGTCAGGAAGAGCAAATGAATCGGAGTATCAAGAGACATATTCGCAGGTACGAACACCACCGCAGAATCGACCAAGCCCGCGATATTTAGAGCCGTAAACACCTCATTTGGCTGTTTATGCTTGCTCAAAATATCAGTGATGCGCGCCTGATATTTTTCCGGTACATTCGAGAGATTACCTGCGTAAAAGTCGGACGAATTTACTGTAGACAAATCCGGTGCATAAACACCGTTGACAAAGACCAATCTTAAAGGTAAATCGTCCTTGTCTTTCACGGGCATAGTAATATCAGACAGTTGAATTGCTGACTGATTGCTTTGAGGCACATTAAACTGAGTTTGCGACAGCGACGACAAATCAGTAAACCGCCATTCCTCATCCTTTACAGTCGGAAAATTCGCAGCCAGCACGTATTGAGTCGCAATATCGCGCAAATTATCCAGCCCGTAAGCAGAACTTTTACCATTAGCTTCGCCCAACTTTTCGCACTGATTCACCAAACCAGCCAAAAACATTTCTCTAGTAGCAACCTGAGTATTAATCATCGCGCGCCAACTCCTGCTGCTTCTTCTTCCACAACCCAGTCATAACCGCGTTCTTCCAATTCCAGCGCCAACTCTTTCGGGCCAGTCAAGATAATTCTGCCAGCTTCCATGACGTGAATGAAATCAGGGATGATATAGTTTAATAACCGCTGATAGTGAGTAATCACCAACATACAATTTTCAGCAGTTGACAACTGATTCACACCGCCGGCGACAATCTTGAGAGCATCGATATCCAAACCGGAATCAGTTTCGTCCAAAATAGCTAATTTAGGTTCTAATATAGCCATTTGCAAAATCTCATTCCGCTTTTTCTCGCCACCAGAAAAACCTTCATTGACGCTGCGGTTCAAGAAGGAGTCATTCATCTTGACAATATCCAGCTTTTGCTCGACAAAATCTTGGAAATCAAAAGTATCTAGTTCTTCCAAGCCGCGATGTTTGCGGTGAGCATTGTAAGCCACGCGCAAGAAATCGACATTGCTAACACCGGGAATTTCTAAAGGATATTGGAAAGCTAGAAATACGCCAGCTAAAGAGCGTTCTTCTGGTGGTAGTTCCAGTAAGTTTTGACCCAAAAAAGTCACTTCTCCACCCGTTACGGTATAAGCGGGATGGCCGGCTAAGATTTTGGATAAGGTGCTTTTTCCTGAACCGTTGGGGCCCATGATGGCATGGATTTCACCTGCTTTAATTTCTAGATTCAAACCCTTGAGGATTTGGGTATCTTCGACATTCGCAGTTAAATTGCGGACGGATAGAATTACTTGACTATTTTCAACAATCATCTCTTTTTTTCCTTTGCCTCAATGCAGTTTACAGTTTTTTCTTCTCTTTATTCTCGTTCCTAGGCTCTGCCTAGGAATGCGTGTCATATCAAATCCGTTTGCATCGGAATGATATAAACGGAGAAGATGGAGGAGACGGCAGTGCCGTTTCCCTACAATTTATAGCGGTAGGGACACGGCACTGCCGTCTCCTCTATATCATTCCGGCGCAGCCGGAATTGATATCACGAGGCTCTGCCTCGCTGGAAACGCGGGAGAGAAAAGCGAGGCAGAGCCTCTAGATATGCGTTACCAGGCAGAGCCTGGGAACGAGGATTTGGGAGTTGAGAAGAAAGAAAAAAATCCGATGGATTTTCTTCCTTCTTCCTTCCTTCTTCCTTCTTTCTGACATCCGTTACATCCGTTACAGAATCCGTTGCCGAACTTCCTTCTACCCGACACTTCCTTCCAACTTCAGACTCAACAACTTGTCAGCTTCCGCAGCAAATTCCATCGGTAACTGATTGAACACATCTTTGCAGAAACCGCTAATCATCATCGAAATAGCATTTTCTGCGGAAATTCCCCGCTGCGCGAAGAAGAACAATTGCTCTTCCCCAATCTTAGAAGTCGAGGCTTCGTGTTCCACTTTAGCAGTATGGTTCTGCACTTGAATATAAGGGAAAGTATTCGCTTGAGCATTATCCCCAATCAGCATCGAGTCGCACTGAGAATAATTCCGAGCGCCTTTAGCACTGGGCCCCATTTTCACTAAGCCGCGATAGCTGTTGGATGAATTTCCCGCCGAAATTCCCTTGGAAATAATCGTGCTGCGAGTATTTTTTCCGACGTGGATCATTTTAGTTCCGGTGTCAGCTTGCTGTTTGTGGTTTGTCAACGCTACTGAGTAGAATTCCCCTACCGAGTTATCCCCGACTAATACGCAACTGGGATATTTCCAAGTAATCGCGGAACCTGTTTCTACTTGCGTCCAAGAAATCTTGGAATTGACTCCTTGACACAAACCACGCTTAGTCACAAAGTTGTAAATGCCGCCTTTACCATTAGCATCGCCGGCGTACCAGTTTTGCACTGTTGAGTATTTGATGTCGGCATTATCCATTGTTACCAATTCCACGACGGCGGCGTGCAGTTGGTTGGTGTCAAACATCGGCGCAGTGCAGCCTTCCAAGTAAGACACAGAGCTGTTTTCTTCTGCGATAATTAGGGTGCGCTCGAACTGGCCGGAATCTTCGTTGTTGATGCGGAAATAGGTTGACAATTCCATTGGGCATTTGACGCCTTTGGGAATGAAAACAAAGGAACCGTCGGTGAATACGGCGGAGTTGAGGGCTGCGAAAAAGTTGTCGCCGACTGGTACAACAGTGCCAAGATATTTTTCGATTAGTTCGGGATAGTCTTTGACTGCTTCTGTGATGGAACAGAAGATAACGCCGTCTTTGGCTAGTTTTTCTCTAAAGGTTGTGGCAATTGAAACGCTGTCGAAAACGACATCGACGGCGACATTTCCCAGCCGTCTTTGTTCGGATAGGGGAATTCCTAATTTCTCGAAGGTTTCTAATAGTGTCGGATCAACTTCGTCCAAACTGTTGAGCTTTTTGGGCTTTTGTTTTGGCGCGGAATAGTAGATAATGTTTTGGTAGTCGATCGCGGGATAGTTGACATGAGGCCAGGTCGGCTCGGTCATGGTCAGCCACTTGCGGTATGCTTTGAGGCGGAATTGCAGCAGGAATTCCGGTTCGTTTTTCTTGGAGGAAATCAGTCGCACTACATCTTCGCTCAAGCCGCGGGGGATGGTGTCTGACTCGATGTCGGTGACGAAACCGTATTTGTAGGGCTGGTTGACTAGGGTTTGGGCTGTGGTAGAACTCATTATTTTGCGTGTTCAGTGTTCTAGATAATTCTCTCAAAGATGACAGACGGGACAATTGCTGTCTGGGCTTGAGCGAGTTCTGCTGGACTGCTCTGTTGAGTTAAACAACTGGTTTGTTGCTTTACTATAATTTTAAGCTACATTAAAAATAGCGATCTTGTCAAAGTCAAATTAATATTTTTTTGTGATGATGCAGACTCAGCAGACTTCCACCAAACAAGACATCTTGCAGTTTTTGCTCAAGGGGGATAAAGCGACGGCTCTTGAGTTGGCGGAGTCTTTGAATATTAGCCCCCAGGCGATTCGCCGTCATTTGAAGGATTTGGAGGGGGAGGGGCTGATTCAGTATCAGTCGGTGCAGGCTGGGATGGGGCGACCGCAGCACATCTATGAGCTTACCAGTCTGGGGCGCGATCGCTTCCCAAATCGTTATGGCGATTTTGCAGTCTCTTTTCTGGATACTTTGGCTGAGACTGTTGGCCGCGAGCAGGTGATTTCTATCTTGCGAAAACAGTGGCAACGTAAGGCGATGGAGTATCGTAGGATGATGGGTACGGGTTTGCTGGAAGAGCGGGTGGCTAGGTTGATGGAGCTTCGTAGGGATGAGGGTTACATGGCTGAGTGGTATCCTGTAGAAGCGGTGGATGATGGGACGTGCGGCACGGATAAGGGCGATCGATTTGTGTTTATGGAACACAATTGTGCTATCTCTAATGTGGCTGAAACTTTTCCGAGTGTCTGTGGTAATGAGTTAGAGATGTTTGCGGCTGTGTTGCCGGATTGTTCTATAGAGCGGACTCACTGGATTATTGATGGGGAACATCGCTGCGGTTATTTGATTGCAAGGAAGAAGTTAGTTGACTGTTGACTGTTGTCAGTTGACTGTAGTTATTAGTTATTAGTTATTAGTTATTTTACTTGTTATTGACCAGTCACCAGTCACCAGTCAACAGTCACCAGTCAACAGTCACCAGTCAACAGTCAACAGTCACCAGTCACCAGTCACCAGTCAACAGTCAACAGTCAACAGTCAGCAAATAACTATGGAATCTGATTTTTTAAAGCCGGAAGAATGTGCGGAAGTTGATATGGCGCTGCTGTCGTCGAAGGAGAAGTTTTCGGCGCGATTGGCAATTTATGCTTTGAGGGTTTTGAAGCAAATTGCTGGGGAGACTGGTTTGTCGGTTGCTGATGTAAGCAATCAGCAGGTGATGGATTGGGTGAGGAATGATGAGAGTATTCAGCAGTCAATTCAAGTTGATGCTAGTTTTGAAAACTTTTTTACGAATTTGGTGGTTGCGTCTTTGCGGCCGTTGAGGCAAATTGCGACAGAAGCTGGAAGTGCGATCGAGCAATTAACAGTTAAGCAGGTTGTGGCGTGGTTTGTAAAGGATGGGAAGATTCGCAGAGAGCAGGGTGTCGATGCGGCGTTTTTGGATTTGTGATCAGGCTGACGGGCGGACAGGATGCCCACTCCACAAGAGAATTTACTCTTTTTAGTCTGGCATTCGCCCAAAGAATATATTGCCACTAAGTTATTTAAATTAATTGAATAACTAGAGTATTTATTGCATCGCCTCTTAAATGAAGCACAATTAATAATTAAAGGGGGGCGAAAAATCAAAAACAAGGGTAATGCTTGTATCACAGTTTAAATGTGCAACAGCTTAGCGAGGACTGTCTTGTTTGAGGCAGGGGTTGTACGTTAATTAGACACGACGAAAGGCTCTTGGAGTGTCCCTACTATACTTTATCAACCTGGAATACGCTGTAGATATTATAGCAGTTGACAGTTGACAGTTGACAGTTGACAGTTGCGTATGAGAATCAAACAGTTTATGAAGTGCGGGTTTGAGAATCTATTCATGAGGTTATTTATGTCTTAATCGATGTGGCGGTTGCTATAATTGAAATTTTGCCAACAAAAAGAGCAATAGGTTTTATATTGCTCTTTTTGTTCAAAAATGCTATCTAGTTTTTGTTTTCAGACAGAGAAACTTAATAGCTTATTTGCAAACTGCACGGTTATTGGCGTTTCTGACAATCGTACCTACTTTGCCGTTAATCTGAATCGGGTTTTTGGTGCTGGTTCGGATCAAGCGCGGTTGTTTTGCTAGACATTCTCTGATTGATTCTGACCAGGCGGTGAGAGCTCCGGTGTATTCTGTACGAGTCGCTGGGGCGCGAAACTGCTCGGTAATTAGGTAATCTGTGGTGATGCTAGTGTCAGTAGCAACATTGGTAATAATTGGAAAATCAAAGGCTCTGGGCAAGGTTCTGTCAGGTATTTTGCCGGGTAGGATTTGGTATTTCATCGAGCCGCCTTTGTAGTCAAAACCTACTTGAGGGGCTGTTTGAGCGAAGGCGGGAATAGGCAAGCTTGCTACCAAAACGGTGCAGAAACTCCAAAATAATTTCGATTTCATTTGATTCATCTCCTCAACTTTATGACGATTAGCACTAATTAGGTAGGCTCCACAAACATTAGCTTCAATTTTGAAACGACCTGATGATACTGAGCTTTTGGGTTTGAGTTTAACCCACCTAATTTATTGTCAGACATCCTCAAAAATGTTAAAACTGGTTGGTCTGACAAACTGTAGAATAGTTTCAGTTGAGTAAGATATTTACACATCTGAAGTTGTTACAGGATTGGGGACTCGATTTTACCAGAATGATTCATTTTCGATCGATGTCATTGGAACTTTATCAAATTTTGTCTCAGATATCAAGTTTTACGAAGCAAATATCAGGTTTTAACACTGGGAAAGCGGGTCGATCGAGCTTTAAGTGTTACGGGCTATACCGGAGCAAGAAAGATGCTACAGTTCGTCGATGGGCGTTTGAGTATTTTCAGGCGACAATAGACACAGAAGGGGCTTGAAAATAGGTGAGTTTAGTGGAAGATAGTAAGTTTATCGACGTATCGGAAATCATGGGTGTTCCCGCAGCTCCTGCGGGCTACAAGTCGGGCTTTGTGGGTATTATCGGACGCCCGAATGTCGGCAAATCCACGCTGATGAATCAGTTGGTGGGGCAGAAAATTGCGATTACTTCGCCGGTGTCTCAGACGACTCGCAACAGGCTACGGGGCATCCTGACGACGCCGGAAGCACAAATTATTTTTGTCGATACTCCCGGAATTCATAAGCCACACCACCAACTGGGTAAGGTTTTGGTGCAGAATGCGCGCACGGCGATTCAGTCTGTGGATGTGGTGTTGTTTGTGGTGGATGGTTCGGTGGAGTCGGGTGGGGGCGATCGATATATTATCGAAATTCTCAGCAATTGCAAAATTCCGGTGATTTTGGGGATGAATAAGTTGGACGAACAACCGGAGGATTCTGTGTTGATCGATCGAACTTACGAACAAGTTGTCAATCCCGAGTGGCCGGTGGTAAAATTTTCTGCTCTCACGGGCGAGGGTGTCGAGCCGCTGCAACAATTGTTAATCGAACATTTGGAGGTTGGGCCTTACTATTATCCGCCAGATTTGGTGACTGACCAGCCGGAACGGTTTATTATGGGCGAGTTGATTCGGGAACAGATTTTGCTGCTGACGCGGGAAGAAGTGCCGCATTCCGTCGCAATCGCGATCGACATCGTTCAAGAAGAAGCGAAGATTACCCGCATTCTGGCGACGATTCACGTCGAACGGGATTCCCAAAAAGGTATTTTAATCGGTAAAAGCGGCAGTATGCTCAAGTCGATCGGCAGTGCGGCCCGCGAACAGATTCAAAAGTTAATTGAAGGCAAAGTATATTTGGAGCTATTTGTCAAGGTGCAGCCGAAATGGCGGCAGTCACGGACTCGTTTAGCAGAATTGGGCTATCGGGTGGAAGAGTAGGGGCAATTCATAAATTGCCCCTACTTTGGTAGTGGGCTGGTCGTTTCCCTCTTTTGTCTGAAGACGCTGAGTTTACTGATGTAATGGGTCATCGTCACGATCCGTGCTTACTTGATGCCCTCATTTCTGCTAAAAGGTTTCTTCAGGGAGAACCTGCTAAGCCTTGGTGGAGTTATACTAGCGAGCGTTGAATGCTTCTTGAAAATTGCTTAAAGGGAAAAAGTCAATGAAATTTGGATATACGATTATTTACGTCACTGACGTATTCAGGTCATTGACTTTTTTTGAAACAGCTTTTGGATTCAGCAAGAAATTCATAGACCCGTCAGGAGATTATGGAGAGCTTGATACTGGGGAAACAACGTTATCTTTTGCCGCACATTCCCTTGGGAAAGCAAATTTCCCTGATGGCTATGTTTCTGTTGAATCGTCAATTAAGCCACTAGGTATTGAAATAGCATTCATAACTGACTCAGTTGAAATAGCGCATCAAAAAGCTATTGCAGCAGGAGCCTTAGAGATAAAAGCACCTCTCAAAAAACCTTGGGGTCAGATTGTTTCATATGTTAGGTGTCCAGATGGAACTTTGATTGAATTGTGTACGCCCGTGTCTTAAAGAAGCATAACAACGCTGTTGTAGCGGACTGTCGAAAACCACTGATGTTGACGCAGATATCATTTGCAGCCGCTGAACAGCAACGTTATCTCGTAAACGCTGCCTGACGTTGGAGATGATTCGGAATCTCGATCAAAAATTAAGGATTCCGGCGGAGACTCTCATCAGGTTCTAAGACTCGGTACAAACCCCCACCTAACCACAATAGAACGCCATTTCGACAGCAGTAAAGTAAACTGAGAGCAGCCCTATTCGCCCCAATTGACCTATGCCACGTTGGTTCAATACCGCTGGCCCTTGCCAAAAAGACATTCATTATATGTTACCAGCAACCCGTCGCCTCCCAAATTTAGAGCGACTAATTGCTCAGCAAAGCTATTTCGTCATCCATGCACCCCGACAAGTGGGAAAAACCACGGCCATGCTGGCTTTAGCCAAACAACTTACCCTGGGCGGACAATATACTTCGATCGTAGTTTCAGTAGAATTGGGTTCCCCCTTTAATGACGATCCACAAAGGGCCCAGGCGGCAATCTTAAGTTCTTGGCGCAGTGAGGCGCGAGTCTATTTGCCACCGGAGCTCCAGCCACCAGCCAAGCAAGAGATGGAGGTGGGACAAGGAATTGAAGAAACTTTGCGACAATGGGCACAAACTTCACCTCGCCCTTTAGCAATCTTTATTGATGAAATTGATTCGCTCCAAAATGAAGTATTGCTGTCTGTTTTGCGTCAGCTACGCAATGGTTTTCCCTCTCGTCCGAAAGCATTTCCGCAATCGGTTGGTTTAATTGGTTTGCGGGATGTCCGCGATTACAAAGTGGCTGCGGGTGGTAGCGATCGCCTCAATACATCCAGTCCGTTTAATATTAAAGTGCGATCGATTACTCTCAGAGATTTCAATGCTTCAGAAGTCGCAGAACTCTACGCGCAACATACCCAGGATACCGGACAAGTTTTTACACCGGAAGCCGTAGCATTAGCTTTTGAATTAACACAAGGACAACCTTGGTTGGTGAATGCTTTAGCCAAAGAAATCGTCGAAGAATTAGTGACAGATGAATCTATAAAAATTACACCACAACATATTTTATTAGCTAAAGAAATTCTGATCAAACGACAAGATACACATTTAGATAGTTTGGCAGAACGACTTAGAGAAAAACGAGTCAAAGCAATTATCGAGCCGATACTAGCCGGACAAGAATTGCCAGAATCTTCTAATGACGATCGGCAATATCTCGTCGATTTGGGCTTGCTCAAACGCGATCCAGCCGGGGGTTTAGTCATCGCCAATCCGATTTATCGAGAAGTGTTGCCGCGAGTTTTGGCGCAAGGGCCGCAAGATAGTTTACCGACGATCAGTCCGAGTTGGTTGAACGATCGCGGTGAACTTATGACCGAAGCACTCCTGCAAGCGTTTCTCGGCTTTTGGCTGCAACATGGCGAACCGTTACTCAAAAGTGCGTCTTACCCCGAAATTGCCCCGCATTTGGTGTTGATGGCGTTTCTGCATCGGGTGATTAATGGTGGGGGAACGTTGGAGAGAGAATATGCGATCGGGCGCGATCGCATGGATTTATGTTTGCGTTATGGTGAGGTAACATTGGGCATTGAACTGAAGGTTTGGCGGACTCGGAAAGTCGATCCGTTGAGTAAAGGGTTGGAACAGTTGGATGGGTATTTGGCTCGATTGGGACAAGATTCGGGTTGGTTGATGATATTTGATCGCCGTGAGAATGCACTCGAATTAGAAGAACGGCTGAAAACTGAAATTCAGACTAGCCCGATGGGTCGGTTAATTACAGTGATTCGAGCGTGATGAAGTTATAATGAGTGTCTCGATTTTGCCGATCGCCGAGGGTGTGCGATCGACTCTAATCTCAAATATAATGAAGATAGCTTTTTTTAAATTAGGAGATTATTATGATTGCAGCTAGAGAGCAGGAGCGGTACTTTACGCCTGAAGAGTATTTTGCTTGGGAGGAGCAACAATTAGAAAAGCACGAGCTAATCGATGGTCGCGTATATGCGATGAGTGGGGGCACGCAAAATCATAGTGCGATCGCTATCAATTTCTTATTATTGATTAAAACTCACTTGCGAGGAAATCAATGTAAAGTTTTTAATTCGGATTTAAAGGTTAATATCCTCAATACTCGCAACTATACCTATCCCGATCTGAGTGTCACTTGCGATTCGCGAGATAATTCTAGCCCTCAATATATTGCCTATCCCTGTTTGATTGTTGAGGTTTTATCGGATAGTACCGAGGCTTACGATCGCGGCAAGAAGTTTGAAAAGTATCGCCGCAACCCGAATTTAATTGATTATGTGTTGGTGAGTTCGGATGAGATGGCGATCGATATTTATCACAAAAATGATGCGGGGGATTGGTTGATTCTTAGCTATCGAGCGGGCGATCGCGTGGAGCTTAGAAGTATTGGGTTGAGTTTGGCGATCGAGCAATTCTATGAAGAAATTGTTTTCGAGCAGCAATCTTGAATTTATTATTAAGAGGGCGATGTAATAATATTGATGTAGAGTTCTAAGAAATCTGTTACCGTTTAAAATATTTGTGCAGCATATGCGTCCGAATGTTGATTCTCAGAAGATAGAACGACTGATGCAAGTCTTGGGCAGAGAGGCTCAGGGTTCAGGCTGCATCTATTTTACGGGTGGTGCTAGTGCCCTACTGATTGGATGGCGGAGTTCGACCATTGATATCGATATTCGTCTAGATCCTGAACCCCCAGGCATTTTTGGTGCGATCGCCAAAATCAAACAAGAATTGAATATTAATATCGAACTGGCTTCCCCACAGGATTTCTTACCCACAATTCCGGGGTGGCGCGACAGGAGTATCTTCATTGGCAAATACGGTCAAATCTCGTTTTATCACTATGACTTTATAGCCCAAGCACTCTCCAAAATATCCAGGGGATTCGATCGGGACATTAAAGATGTTCAAGCCATGTACGAACAGAAATTATTTTC
Organism: Cyanobacteria bacterium OTE_58_metabat_593; assembly: GCA_031372825.1. Classification (GTDB taxonomy): domain Bacteria; phylum Cyanobacteriota; class Cyanobacteriia; order Cyanobacteriales; family Microcoleaceae; genus Microcoleus. The sequence continues at coordinate 16,153 of JANMLZ010000141.1, forward strand.
ATTAGAAGAACTGCGGAATAGTTTTGAGAGTATTGCACCCGAATTAATCCGATTTCCCTCTCTTAATCCTGATGCGCTCAGAAGCAGAGTTGAGAACTTCATCAAACGTTTTGAAAGTAACATAGAGGATGGACAGTTATGAGCTTGAATGAGTTGCCGGGAGCAGAGCTAATTCTACCTGGACTGGACGATCTTCATCATGGTAAAACTAATACAGTTGGGTCATTGTTAGTCGCGATCGCAGCAACGCGCCTAGCTGAAGCAGGCTTAGATGTTCCTCTCGATCGTCTGGCCGCAGAGCCAGAATTGACTCTTTATGCCCGCCTTCAAGATGAACGAGATGATGCTTATCCCTACTACAATGCTTTGCTGAATCGCTTGAATAGCTTTTGCAATGCACTTGAACTTCGTTATATGTGAGAATATGCGTTATGACATTGGGATTGTCTTTATCCGATTTATCGGCACTCATGCTGAATATGACAAAGTGGATGCAGAAACCATCTGAGGTAATTATGTACAGCCTACAACCTATTAGAAGCCAAGAAGATTACAAAGCATCGCTGAAAGAAATAGAGCGTTTGTTTGAAGCTCCTCAAGGAACTCCAGAATTCGATCGATTAGAAATATTAGTCACCTTAGTTGAAGCCTACGAAAACAAACACGAGCCGATCGTGATGCCTGACCCGATCGAAGCAATTCTTTATTATCTAGAAAGTCGAGGTCTAACTCAACAGCATCTAGAAGCCGTAATAGGTAGTCACGATCGAGCGATCGAAATTCTCAATCGTAAAGCTCCACTCACCCTTGAAATAATCCGGCAGTTAAATCAAAAGTTAGGTATTTCAGCACAAGTTCTCATTCAACCTTACGCATTGGCATATTAGCTTGCAACGATTATAATTGGATGAAAGCGCGATCGATAAGACTCACCCCAAAAATACCTATGAAAACTACGATCGAAATCGATAACTCCCTCATCACTAATGCGATCCAGGCGACTGGACTCACAGCACAACAAGAAGTTGTCGAACTGGCTCTGAACCTGTTGATCCAAATGAAAAACCAACAGAACCTCCGGGCGCTAAGGGGTAAACTCGCCTGGGACGGCAACCTCGATCGCATGAGAACTGATCTGCTAAAAATCCCATATTAAATTAGTACAATTAATTCAGGGAATATGCGACCGGGCGCGATCGAATGGATTTATGTTTGCGCTATGGTCAAGTAAAAGTTGACATACACCCCTCAAGCTGCGGTATTATTCGACTAAATCCTGTATTGTACTGCAAGAGTGATACAATTTGAAAATTGTATCACTCTTGCTTCATGGACTGGCATGGTCAATATTAATAGTAATTCTTTTATTCATTTCAATGAATTTGTTTTCCCTATATGTGAATTAAAGCCCGGTCTAGAACTTGGAACTCTTGAAATTGCACATTTCTTAGGAACTGGATTTAGTATTGGAGACAAAGGATTCTTCTTGTCAGCCGCACATGTAATAAATAGTGATGTAATAGATGCTGCTCCGCAAGAGAATGTAATTGTCGCTATGACACAGAGATTAAATGTATCCGCTCAATAAGTAGGGGTAGCAGTTATTCTAGTTGCCAAGACAAGCCCAAGGGATGAAGAGAAGACTTTTCATGAATAATAGTGGACAGAGAGGGAATAACTCCAAGTTGAGAAATTCGATCACGCACATAATCAA
>JANMLZ010000206.1:0-8967 GCA_031372825.1 Cyanobacteria bacterium OTE_58_metabat_593
GTGTGTTGTTTTATTAGAATTTCGTATTTCACGTTTTTTTTATAGAGGCGTCGCTTTACTAGTTCCCCTCCCGGTAACTTTTTTTTGGTAAACGGCACTGCCGTCTCCTCATGATTAGGAAACGGCATTGCCGTTTCTCTACTGACTAATCACTAATTGACTCAAGCGTTTGAGGATGCGGAGTACATCATGTAAATTATTGGTGCGATTGCTAATTCCAAATAAATCAGATGTGCCATATCGAGGTGATTCTCCTTTGACTAATTTAACAAAGATGAAACTGCCGCCTGTAGCAATCATGCCGTAACTAGGTTTGTCGGGGTTGGGATTTGCCAGCATATAAGCTAAGATTTGCGCCAACCCCGCTTCGATCGAAAACGAAACTCGTTTCGATTCTATTACCATCAGCCACAACTGCTCTTTTAAAACTAAAGTATCGAGGCTACCTTTGATGATAACGCCTTCATCTTCTTCCGAAATTTCAACAGATTTTTCTGGCTTAATGTAGAAAGGTTGCAGGTAAAACTCCCCGGTGAACAGCAGTGGAGAGACGATCGACAAACTGATGGTTTTTTCCAGCAGTGGCGGATGTTCCAGCAAATTGAAGTAACCCGCTTTAATCTGATCTAGCTGTCGTGTTTGAAAATCCGTAATTTCCGGCAACTCGTCTTGCCATTCGCTGAAAAAATTCTCATCTCGAACAAGTTGGAGACCAAAAAGTGTTTGTAATTCTTCTAATGTGACATTCTTAGCTTGAATTGTTTGAACCATAACTCAGTCCGGCTAATTTTATGGATAAATACGATTATAGCAAATTCAGAGATTCCTGTCATAGGATGCAGAAATTTCGCTCAATAAAATGCCTAAAATTTTGGGGAGATTCTGCAAATAATATTCAATAAAATCGATGTGAAGAACTTGTTTTTCTAACTTCATGAATTTCCAAATGTTGCCGGATGTCACAACCCCATAAATCCTGGGAATATTATTTCCTTCTTGTTCGTTAAATAACTGGGCTGCTACCATTTCTGCCGCGCACTGTCCCAAACCGCTGTTAATATTTTCCTTCTTGGCGAAGACTAGCGTCACAACAGGCGATCGAATAAACAATAGTTCAGAGTCTTGGCTGATTAAAAAATCACAAGTTCCATTCAATCCTAACTCAGGTGCGACATTAAAGTCAGTCCCTGAAAATAAACTAATTCTATCTTGCAATTGCCTCCGCAGTTCTAGCAAAACAGGAGCAATAATTAGTTCCGATCGGGCTTTTTCTGTATTAATCGCCAAAGCTAAAGGTACGTTATATTCCAGGGTTTGTATCAAGATTTCGCTGCATTGAGCTTCAGCAGAGTTAGCAAATAAGTTAATTTTCTCTGATGTCGTTAGGTTAAAGGTTTTCAAGACTCGATCTAGGCTAAATTCGCTGTAGGACATGGTTTAATAATATATTTTGGGGAATTGGGAATAGGGCATCGGGCATCGAGTAAGCTGTTCTGCACTTAAATTGGATGTTGAAAAACAATCAAACTCTTGTGGGGTGGGCGTCCCGCCCGCTCTAAATATACAATTTAAATGCGCGACAGCTTATACCAAAGAAATGAGGAGACGGCAATGCCGTGTCCCTACAATATTATTTTGGGTAGGGAAACGGCACTGCCGTCTCCTCTATATCATAAGGAGTGTAACCGGAATTGATATGAGTCTAGAATTACTAATTTCAAATTCTACTGCAATTGTTTGATTCTGTTGAGCGCGTCTTGATAGGCGCTGGTTCTGCCGCCTTGCTTGTAAAGTTCTGCTGCTTTTTGAAAGTCGGCAATTGCTTTTGGTTTGTCTTCTGTTGCAAGGTAAGCTAAAGCTCGGTTGTAGTAGGCGTCGGCAAAACCGGGATTGGCTAGGATCGCCCGCGTGTATGCTTGAATAGCAGTGGAACCGCGCGTGGGATCGGGAATGACGGCGATCAACGTGCGCGCATTGCCGATATTGAAATGCAATTCTGGAGTGTTGTTGGGCTTGAAAGCAAGTGCTTTGTTGAAATCGGCGATCGCCTCCCAAGCATCTCCTTGATCTAACCGCGAAAGTCCTCGAAAATAATAGGCTTGGGCATCTTGGGGATTGGTGGTGGATACGGGGCCGCCCGTTGGGGGAGTATTGTCTACTTTCAACTCGGATTTGTTCATTCCCGCCGCCACCAATTTGGCGATAAAAGTATTAATTGGAACTGCTGCATTAAATCCCGTTTTAATTGGCGCGACTTCGCCGGAACTGGTTTGAGCAAAACCGAATTCCCCTTGTCCGTGTAAACCGATGACTCGGCCTTCGGAGTCAAAAACTGGGCCGCCGCTCATCCCGCTCCAAGTTACGGCCTGATACCGCAAAGTGTAACCTTCCGGGCGGTTGCGCGGGCGGCTGGTAACGAGTCCGGGAGACAGTTCTGGTTCTCGTTCTGCCCCAAAAAGTCCGCCGGTAGCGGGATAGCCGTAAACGAAGATTTGAGTGCCGATGACGGCTAGATCGGAATCTGCGATCGTCGCAACTGGATATTGTTCGGGACTTTCAAATTTGACTACGGCTAAATCCGGGTCTGTTGTGGCTGTTTGCAAGCGGGTGACTGAGGTTGCTTGATAGTTTTTGCCGATCGACGTGCGAACGGTGTATTTCACGTCTGCTTTTTCTACAACGTGGTTGACTGTTAAAACTGTGTAAGTTTTGCCGTTTTTGGCAATAATTACCCCAGAACCATCTCCTAATGAACTATTAATTTGTACTGTCAGCGGCCCGGCAATGCTGGCGACTTCTTGGGGAGTTTTAGCGTGAGCGGGCTGGCTGATGACTATAGTTAAGGCAGCCGTAGTTCCTGCTAGCAATGTGGTTAAGGTGTCGTAACGAGAAAAATTTATATTCATGGCTATTGGTAATTTGTAGTTGGGTAGGGGACGCAGGCGGCGGGCGATCGATCCTTTGTGCTTTTTTTGTGTTTAGTTTTATTAATGGTTTGACGCTTCAGGCGATCGGCTTTGTTCTTTAATGATAATTTTACTCGCTTTTTTGTTCCCCGATTTCCCGATCCCGGCACCAGACACTCCAAGAGCCGTATCCCTACAGATATCGCTAATCTGAATATAGGATGCCCAGCTTATTAAAACTCAACAATACATAACTAGAACTCGGTACTTAGTTCTTCCTTTGTCATCGTTCCCCGCGCGACTCCCATGACTAGATCGTATGCTCGATCGTCCGTCAAATTCAAATAGAAGCCATTCAAACGCAAAAAGGTATCCGTCACCGCAAAAGCCGATCGCTTGTTACCATCAATAAACGGATGATTCATCGCTATGTGATACAGATAAGCAGCAGCTTGTTCGGCAATTGTCGGATGCAACAATTGACCGCCAAAAGTTGCTTGCGGTTGAGCCAAAGCCGACTCTAACAAGCCTTCGTCTCTGATGCCGGGAGTGCCACCAAATCTCTCGATCTGTCTGGCATGAATACTTAAAACCATACTTTTGGTGATAAAATTAGGAGTTTGCAAGGCGACGGTAAACCTCCTTTCTTTCGCGTTCTGAATCTAGATATGCTTGCCATGCTTTGGATTCTAGTTGTTGTTGTTCTTCTTCAGTCTTTAAGGAACGAAGAAATTCAAGCAATTTCAGCAGCACAGGTTCTGGTACTTGGTCGAGTTCTAAAAGAAGTTGGTCTTTTGCCGTCATATTTTTTTCTGCTTATCTTGCAACCAGTTTACAACTTATCTCCCCTTCTTAGTCCGCGGAGGCGGACTTTGTGTGTGTAGCCGCGGTTTCAACCGCCGAGTGATTTTTGAGTGTCCCCGTAAATTGCGCGGTTTCAACCGCCTAGTTATCTTTGATGTTCTGCCACCCATTCAACAATCGCATCAGTCAGTCCATCTAAGGTATATTCCTTAGCTTCTACATCTAACTTACCCAACAAATTATAGCAACTCTTAGAAGTTTCCGGCCCGATAGAAGCGATGCAAACATTTTTTAGCCAATCCTGCGATCGGGACAATTCCGGGCTTTGTGCGATCAGCTTACAAAAATTGTGTACAGTTTTGGAACTGGCAAATGTGATGATATTCACTTCCCTATTTTGGAGTGCTGCTAGGGCGATCGGATCGATAGTTTCGGGACAGCAAGATTGATAAGCCGGCACTTCTATTACTTGCGCTCCTTGGGCGGTGAATTCTTTGACTAAAACTTCTCTACCGCCGCTTTCTACTCTGGGAAATAGGATTTTGCAGTTGGTAGGGGCGGTGCCCCCGTGCCCGCCCTCCCAGGGGAAGTTTTCGACTAGGGAATCGGCGACAAAGTTGGGGGGAATAAAGTCTGGTTGTAGAGAGTGCGATCGCAGACTTTCTGCTGTTTTTTTCCCCACAACTGCGATTTTAATACCAAACAAGCTGCGGGCGTCTTTACCCTTTGCTTGCAATCGTTGAAAAAAGCAGTCTACAGCGTTGTGAGATGTGAAAATTAACCAGTGAAAGCTTGACAATTGGGCGATCGCACTATCTAACGCTTCCCAACAAGAAGGCGGGCCAATTACCAAGGCGGGCATTTCGATCACGCGGGCTCCTTGTTGCTGGAGTCGATCGCTAAATTCAGCAGACTGAGAAACCGATCGCGTGACTAAAATGGTTTTTCCTGCTAGCGGCAATTGGCTGTGGTTAGCGGTGACTGGTGTATCGCTCATGTTTGTGCTTTGTGACCCAATTAAATATTCGCGCAATCTGACTACTTCCCCAATGACGATCGCGCAAGGCGACAGAGATTGACCTGCTGTTTGCTGTACGATGTCGGAGAGAGTGCCTAGCCAAATTTGCTGTTCGGGGCGGCCGCAATCTCGGATAATGGCGATCGGAGTTTCGGGCGATCGTCCGTGATGATCCAGTTTCCAGACTATCTCGCTCAGATTTCGCCCTCCCATCAATATTACCAAAGTTTCTATCTGCACTAAAGCTTCCCATTCCAGAGCATCCGGTTCGTGGGCGCTCATCACTGCAAAACAGCGGCTCATTACCGGATCGGTGAGGGGAATTCCTGCTAGTAAAGGTGCGGCAAATGCTGATGAAATTCCCGGTATTACTTCAAATTCGCATCCGGCTGCGATCAATGCTTGAATTTCGGAACTGGAGCGACCAAAAATAAACGGATCGCCGCTTTTTAGCCTCACTACTTGTTTGCCTAAATTGCAATGTTCTACCAGCAAACGGTTAATCTCTTGCTGCTGGGTGGAAGGTTTGCCGCCGCGTTTGCCGACTTCGATTTTGAGGCAACTTGCTGGGATTAAGTCGAGTTGCCGAATGTCTATGAGAGCGTCGTAGATTAAGACTTCGGCTTGGGATAGCAGTTTTTGCGATCGCACTGTCATCAAGTCACAATCTCCGGGCCCCGCACCGACTAGATAAACTTTCCCTTTTGGGTTTTTCATAAGTCCTCCTCAATAGTATAATTTAAGGAAGAAGGAAGAAGGAAAAAGGAAGAAGGAAGAATGAGCAATTATGAAATAACAAATAACAAATAACCAATGCCCTGTTTGGCCCATGCCCAATCCCCAACGCCCATTCCTTAACCAAAAATCCTATATTTATGCAGATTATCATCATCACGGCCGCCGATGCAAATTACTTTGAACTGGTGCAAGGCACTATTTTATCGGTGCGAGAAAAACCAGAGGGGGAAAATGTGGCGATCGGCTTTTTCGATCTCGGCTGCACTCCCGAACAGTTGCAGTGGCTGGAAACACAAGTTAATATCATTCAAAAGCCCGATTGGGACTTTGACTTTCCTGGCAAAAATGAAGCCCCTCACTATCTTAAAGGACTTTTAGCACGTCCATTTCTCCGTCGATACTTTCCCAATTTTGACATCTATCTTTGGATAGATGCCGATGCTTGGGTGCAAGATTGGCAAGCTGTTGAACTGTTAGTTAAAGGTGCGGCTAAACGCGGTTTAGCAGTTGTTCCAGAACTCGATCGAGGTTATTATTTAGCTTACGGCAAACTGCCTTGGTACTGGGAATTTGTTTATCGCGATTATCGAGCAGCTTTTGGGGAAGAAGTCGCCCAGCAGTTGCACAGCTATCCTACCATAAATGCTGGTGTTTTTGCGCTGCACAAAAATGCAGCGCACTGGGAAATTTGGGCGGAATATTTGGAACAGGGATTGCAGCAGCACGTCTCTTTGATGACTGACCAAATTGCGTTAAATCGCTTAGTTTACGGCACAGAATTATTTGACAAGACGGAAATGCTGCCAGCTTTGTGCAACTGGAGTTGTAACTTTGGTTTGCCAGTATGGGATGAGGATCGAGGTTGTTTTGTGGAACCGTACTTGCCCCAGGAGGCGATCGGCATTCTGCACATCACTGGTCACAAACACGACTTGGTAAAATTAGCAACAACGGACGCAACTCAAATAGAAATTAGTCTCCGCTACCAACCGATAAAAAACCAAAACTCTCCAAATTTAACACCAGAAAAAATGACATTAGTGCCGCCATCTAAAATCACAAACAATACTTTGCTTCCCACAGGAGATTACGTCTCGCCCGGATTGAAAATCATCCTCCCAGATGCCTACTTTCCCAACATGATTGTTGGGGATACTCAGACTTGTCCGTGGCCTTATTTGCGCCGGGAAATTAAGCACAATTGGTATGTCGATCGCCGTGCTAATTCAGTCGGATTTCTCAGTCGCGACGAAGCGCACATCCTTTACAATACAGCCCTGCAATTCAAAGGTAAAAAAGCATTAGAAATAGGCTGCTGGCTGGGATGGTCGGCCTGTCATTTAGCACTGGCAGGAGTTGAATTAGATGTCATCGATCCGCTGTTAGAAAGAGAAGACATCAGACAAAGCGTAATCGATTCAATTCAAGGTGCTCTCAATGCGTCTGGCGTTCAAACTTCCGTGACGCTGATACCCGGTTATAGCCCTCAGAAAGTAGAGGAATTAGCAAATCAATTTAACCGCAAATGGTCGTTAATTTTTATTGACGGAGAACACGAAGAACCGGGGCCGTTAAATGACGTAATTGTTTGCGAACAATTTGCTGAGGAAGATGCAATAATTTTATTTCACGATTTAACCGCTCCCGATGTTGCTCAAGGTTTAGATTACTTGAAGCAAAGGGGATGGCAAACGGTAGTATATCAAACAATGCAAATTATGGGCGCAGCTTGGCGGGGGAATGTCGCGCCTGCAAAACATCAACCCGATCCCAATATTTCCTGGGAGTTGCCAGCACATTTGCAAGGCTACAATGTTAGCAGTTCAGAGGCTATTAATTCGCCAACAAGCAGCCAAACTAATCAAAACCAACAGTCATCTTATACAAGAGATTTTTACGAATTAATAGGAGAAGGGACTCGCAGTTCTGCTAGAGAAATTATTCCCCTGCTGTTAGACTTGCTACAACCCATTTTACCTAAAAGTGTTGTGGATGTGGGTTGCGGTACGGGAAGTTGGTTAGCTGCTTTTCAAAAGTTGGGAATCGCTGACTGTTTGGGAATAGATGGCGATTATGTCGATCGCACTATTTTACAAATTCCTTTAAATCAGTTCCAATCCGCCGATTTAAAGCAACCGCTGCAATTAAACAGAAAGTTTGACTTAGCAATTTCCCTGGAAGTCGCGGAACACTTACCCAGTACCTGTGCCGAAAACTTTGTTAATTCCCTAACTCAACTAGCACCGATAATTCTGTTTTCGGCTGCGATACCATTTCAAGGAGGTGTCGAACACGTTAACGAACAGTGGCCACAATATTGGGCTTATTACTTTCAAAAAAATGGTTTTGCAGTCATTGACTGCTTGAGACAAAAAATATGGAACAATGACAAAGTAGAGCCTTGGTATGCTCAAAATATCTTAGTTTTTGTGAAACAAGAACACTTATCTGGATATCCAAGGTTAGTCAATGAGTATCAAAATACCGATCTGAATCAATTAGCGATCGTCCATCCCAAAATTTATTTTTACAGCTTACAAGCGGCTAGAAAATTGGCAGAAAATTTACAGTCAGAAAGTGTCAAGCAAGTTCCCGCTTCGCCACCTTTTGAAAATCTACCTTTAATATCTGTGATTATTCCCTGTTACAATCAATCTCATTTTTTGCCACAAGCAGTAACTAGCGCGATTAACCAAACTTACAACAATTGGGAAATTATCATTGTCAATGATGGCAGCTTAGATACTACCAGCACAGTTGCCAAGAATTTAATATCCGCAAATTCAGAATATAAAATTAGGCTTGTAGAACAAACCAATCAAGGGCTATCAATGGCAAGAAATGCTGGCATAGCAGCAGCAAGCGGCGAATACATCATGCCTTTGGATGCCGATGATATCCTAGCTGAAAACGCCTTGACTTGTCTTTTTGAAATATGTTTAAAATCAAATGTACCTTGCGTAGCATTTGGTTCTTATCAAATGTTTGGCACAGAAAATCGCATAGTACCCAGTTACGAGTTGTATTCTCCCGAAAATATCAAGGAATCTAACATGATTCACCCGTCTTCACTGTATCACAAATCTATTTTGAATTTGGTCAGCGGGTACAAACCTGAAATGAAAGAAGGTTACGAAGATTGGGAGTTTTGGGTGAATTGTCACAGATACAATATCCCATTTTTGGGAACGAGAGAAGTAGTTGTCAATTATCGGCGTTCCCAAGGTTCTATGTTAGTTCAAGCTCAGCAATATCATCCAAAGTTGGTAGCACAAATTGTTTCTTACAACCGGGAGCTTTATGATATCGAAAGTGTTAAAAATGCTGAAAAGCTATTGGGAGAAATTGCAATTTCTTAGTCTGGCTTTGCGCGGAATAAAGATATAGAGGAGACGGCAGTGCCGTGTGCCAAACGCGGTCAATTGTTGGGACACGGCACAGCCGTCTCCTGATTTTTGGCGCGAATAAATACGATGCAGGAAATGATATAACTAGGCGGGT
>JANMLZ010000001.1:0-7867 GCA_031372825.1 Cyanobacteria bacterium OTE_58_metabat_593
GCAGCGACCAGACGCCGACGGCGGTGAACAGGATCACCGCCAGCACGTCGATCATCTGGTCCACCGTCGATGCGCTCTTGCTGTACACCTCGAAGGCGGCCAGCAGCCCGATGGTGCACAGAAACAGCAAAAGCATCAATTACTAACAAGATATCCGCAGGTTCCGGGTGAGAAGCTAAATAATTATCATCACGATTGTGGGCGATAACCACATCAGGTTCTGGTTCGCTATTTGTAGTAGATAAAATTATCGGCTCTTGTACGCGCAAATGAGCAAGTCTTGCGAGTAAAATAACTAATTGCTCAAGTAAAAGACTGTTACAAACAGAATGAAACGTACTCTTAACAGCTTTGATGATAATTTCTCCACGAATCAATTCAACTCGGTCATCGGGAGCGAAAAATCCCAGTTCTCCCAAACGGTGATATTCTGCGATCGAGAATCGTTTCGCGGTGACAGTATCCATAGCTTTATTTACCTACTTTATTTCTCAGTAGTAGGTTAGGTTTCGTTCCTCAACCCAACCTACAGATTAGCTGACTATTTGATGAGATTATATATTAAGCCCGATCGCCTGACAGCACTTCAACAGCAGACGCAGCAGCTAATTGATCGTAAGAACTTCCACCCAAACCATTAACTTGACGCATCAAAGTGCCCATTTCCAAAGCATTCATTGCATAATTCCAGCCCAAATTGCTCTTGATTCCTGCTCTTTCCAAAGCTTGCTGCATAGTGTCTGTCGTCACCACTCCAAAAATCACGGGTACACCACTTTGAAAAGCCGCCGCAGCAATTCCCTTAGAAACTTCACCAGCGACAAAATCGAAATGAGGAGTTTGGCCACGAATCACCGCACCCAGACAAATCACTACATCGTAGCGACGAGAAAAAGCAGCTTGACGAGCAATCAAAGGAATCTCAAAACATCCTGGAACCCAATAGAAATCAACCTGACTACCATGAGGATTAATATCAACCCCGTGGCGTTTCAAACAATCTTGACAACCCTCCAAAAGTTTGTTGACTACCATATCGTTAAAACGACCGATGACAATCGCAAACCGTAAGGATTCTGTCTGAGTAAAACTTCCCTCGAAAACTGCCATATTTTTATACTTAGGTGATTGATAATTGTTAATTGGAAATTGGGAATTTGAAATTACCAATTACTAGCTAACTTAATCTTACTTGTTGGATTATCCTGAGATTTCGTGGTAAGTTGTGAGTCTTAAATTTTGGCACTGAATTAATCTATTGAAAAATGACTTCAATTAATAACTCACTTGAAACTTAAGACTACTGAATCATAGCATAAATTTAAGTCAAAATTCAAAACCCACAACTATTTTGCTTTGATGATTACCGAATCTTAAACCACCAAAAAGTTTAAAACAGCCACGGCAATAACCAGCAAAAACCAGAGGCCAGAACCTACATAAATCAGTGTTTTAGATTGAGTCCAGTTTTGGGGAGAAGCATAAGCAACTGGAACACCAACTACCATCACAAATGACAGCAGTACCAGACCGAGTAACACAACTTGAAACAGAATTGATAACATCTTTTCTCCTTTCGATATAGGGGTGGATTGATGAGAATTGACACTTCCCAGCGTGAACGCGCGGGAATTCTCAAGAAATTATTAAATTTCGACTCGCCCGTGCAAATTCTCGGTTGGGTGAACAGCAGTCGGCGACACTTGAGATTTATCTAAATTTTACCATTGTTGGCTGCTGCGGTTGAAACTAGAATCACTAATTGACCGAAGCTTGAGTTAAAGTATGATGGGTTCGTTCCCTTGCAGTGGGCCAGAACTTGTGACTGTCTGGGTTAAGGATTGGGGATTTTTTATGGACTTAGTTTTGTGCCACACTACAGCAGATTTCGACGCATTGGGAGCGGCGGTGGGACTTTGTGTGCTCCATCCCGGTACCAGAATAGTGCTGACTGGTGGTTGTCACCCAACGGTGCGGGATTTTTTGGCGCTACACCGCGACGAGTACCCGCTGATTGAACGTCGATCGGTCAATCCGCAACAAATTCGATCTATTAGTATAGTTGATGCCTCAGGGCGCGATCGTTTGGGAAAAGCCGCCGAGTGGCTGGATTTGCCGCACCTGAGCGAAATAGCTGTTTTCGACCACCACCTACAGGCTGATTTGGACATCCCCGCCACTGTCACCCAAATCGAAGCAGTCGGGGCCACCACTACATTAATTGTCGAAAAGCTACAAGCGCATAGCGATCGAGAATTTCGCCTTCAGCCTTCAGAAGCCACAGTCATGGCCCTCGGTATTCACGTCGATACAGGTTCCCTGACATTTGACGGCGCAACGGCGCGAGATGCAAGGGCTTTGGCGTGGTTGATGGAACAGGGAGCGAGTTTGCGGGTAATCGCTGAATATGTAGAACCCGGTTTGTCTCCTCAATTGCAGGATTTGCTGAAGGAAGCGCTCGATAATTTGCGATCGGAAACTTTGCACGGTTATAGCGTAGCTTGGGTGCTGCTATCTACAGAAGCCTTCGTTCCCGGACTTTCTTCCCTGGCTTCTCGCTTGCTCGATTTGACGGAAACCGATGCTCTACTTTTAGGTAATGTTTATAAATTTGGCGAAAACGACAACAACCGCCAGATTCCTGAGTCGCCAGTTTCCAACCGCTTAACGATTATCGGTCGATCGCGCATCGACAACACAAACCTCAGCGAATTGTTCAAACCCCTCGGCGGCGGAGGCCACGCCAGCGCCGCTTCCCTCGCTATCCGCGATGTCGATCCAGAATTGACTTTAAATCAGTTAGCTGACGCGCTCAAAGCTCAAATCCCTCACCCTCCGACAGCCCGCGAGTTAATGTCATCTCCCGTGCGGAGTATTCGCCCGGAAACCTCCGTGGGTGAGGCTCACCGTATCCTCCTCCGTTACGGACATTCGGGGCTGTCTGTGGTCGATACGGGCGATGGCGTCCCGCCCCGCAAGCTACGGCTGGCGGGAATTATCTCGCGCCGCGACATTGACATCGCCCTGCACCACGGCTTCAGTCACGCTCCAGTCAAGGGTTACATGACTCCGCAGCTAAAGACGATCGCCCCGGATACCTTGCTCCCAGAAATTGAAGCTTTAATGGTGACATACGATATCGGGCGTTTACCTGTATTGGAAAACGGCCAACTGGTAGGAATTGTGACACGCACTGACGTGTTGCGGGAATTGCACCAGCAAAAAGGGCGAGACAGGGGAAGTAGTGCCCAATTTTCCCATCGTCATCAGCCTGAGTCGGTTGAGCAGTTGTTGCGATCGGGCATTAGTACAGAATTGTGGCAATTATTGTCGATCGCAGCCAATATTGCACAAAAGCGCGGCTGGCAACTTTATATTGTCGGTGGAGCTGTTCGCGATTTATTGTTAGGGACGGACGATCGACTGGCGCTAACTGATATAGATTTGGTAGTGGATGGAAACTGCGGTTCCGACGATTCCGGCGCTGGTGTCGAGTTGGCCTCCGAACTGCAAAAGCTTTACCCCGACTCGCGTTTGGACGTTCACGGTCAATTTCAAACCGCCGCACTTTTGTGGAATAAAGACTCTGCTTTCGGCTCGCTGTGGGTGGATATTGCCACTGCGCGTACTGAATTTTATGCTTATCCGGCGGCAAATCCTGAAGTTGAAGCGAGTTCGATCCGTCAAGATTTGTACCGCCGGGATTTTACAATTAATGCGCTGGCTGTGCGGTTGGGCGTTCCCCGCAGCGGCGAATTGTTAGATTTTTTTGGCGGTTTGCAAGATTTGGAAGCGCGGCAAATTCGAGTTTTGCACGCCAATAGTTTTATCGAAGATCCGACGCGAATTTATCGTGCTGTGCGGTTTGCGGTGCGGCTGGGATTTGAAATTGAGTCGCAGACGGAAGGATATATCCGCCATGCTGTCGAAAGCGGGATTTATTACCGCATTCAGGGGGAAAATGGCCGAGCTCCGGCTTTGGAAACTCGCCTCAAAAGCGAATTGAAGTACATTTTGCAAGCTCCTTACTGGAAAGTTGCTTTGCAAATGCTCGGAGATTTGCAGGCTTTGCGCTGTATTCATCCGACTTTGGATTTGGATCGCGAATTGTGGCGACAACTCCGTTTGCTTGATCGATGTTTGCAACAAAGAAAGTTCGGCAACGGATTTCGTAACGGATTTAACGGATTGATGTTGAAAGAGGCGACTATTCCCGATGCCCAATTCCCAATTCCCGATGCCCAATTCCCAATTCCCAATTCCCAATTCCCAATTATTAATATTCCCGATTGGCAGATGCGGCTGGAAGTTTTGATCGCTTATTTAGCACCGGAATATCGTGTCAAGGTGGCTGCAAATCTTCAATTACCAGCAGATAGCATTAAGCGGCTGCAACATTTGGAAGCCGGAAAGAAAGAACTCGCAAATAATTTGCCTAAGTGCGACTTGCCGAGTCAATTGGTGCTGCTGTTGAGGAATTACGAATTGCCGGTGTTAATGGCGATCGCCCTACAAAGTCCCCGAAGTGTCCGCCGCCAGATTTGGGAATATCTCACCAAGTGGGCAAATGTTCAGCCGCCTTTGAATGGGAAAGATTTGAAGGCTTTGGGTTACAAGCCCGGGCCTGGGTTTAAACGTATGTTGGATGATTTGTTGGCGGCGACTTTGGATGGCTATTTGGGCGATCGCACTGATGCTATTTCTTTTTTAGCACAACGTTACCCTCAAGCTTAGTACGGTGTGTCAGCCGCGCGTTATTTTCTCTATAGTCGATCGGCTAATTGCTGACGCACTATACTAAATTTTGAGTTTTTAGTTCAAAACAGGCTAACAAGCCGTTAGCGCAGTCCGCCCCTACGGGGGCTGCGCCAACGAAGAGGATCGTACATTATTGATATTTCGAGAATCAAGGTGAAAAAACAGCGCCCTCCTGGTTTAATTGCAATTGTCCTTTACAAAAGTTTTGTGGCTTCCCTCTTGAGTGTAACTTCAATAGCTTTGCTACTTGCATTAAAAAATCATCAAGCATTAGAAGATTTTTCCGAATCTTATTTATTAGAAAGCAAGCTCAAAATTGTTGAGTTTTTATTAGATAAAATTCTAAGCATTAAGCCTAAAACTTTACTATTTAGCGGACTAGCTGCCGGACTCTATGCAGCTTTAACTGCTGTTGAAGCCGTTGGTTTGTGGTACGAAAAAGGCTGGGCAACAATCTTAGTTTTAGTGCTGGTAGGAATTAGTATACCGCCAGAAATATATGAGTTATTTCAAGGTGTAACTATACTTAAGTTGGTCGTATTTGTCGCAAATGTAGCCATGTTATGGTACTTACTTCACCATTTGCCGAAGCACGGTAACACCTCTTAAAGTTGTTCCGTTGACACTCTCTCTCAGGTCAACGCCACTGAGATTCTACTGACAGAATTAGACAAGCGTGTATTACCTAAATCTAGGCGTTGCTGAGAAAGGAGTATGATTTTCCTCCGAAATTTAGTAGGGGCAATTCATGAATTGCCCCTACTAGCGAGTTTCAGGGATTGCTATAGCGAGTGAATCATACCTAAATTCAGCAACGCCCGATATCATATCGTTTCCGGTTGGATCGGTATTGTTCAAACAGTTAACAGTTAACAGTTAACATCACCTGACGTTGCAACCGGAATTGATATCACTCAAAATCTTCGCAGCAGCCGGCGGGTAGTTCGACGGTAAAAGCGGTTTCCATCGATCGACTCTCAACCCGAATTTCTGTGCCCAGTTGCTCGACTAATTTCTGCACCAGCGCCAATCCCAATCCCGTCCCGCCTTGCATCCAATAATCGCTGCTGGGAATGCGGTAGAATTTCTCAAAAATGCGCGTCAGTTGAGCCTCTGGAATCTCAATCCCAGTATTCCTAACAGTCAAAACCACTTTGTCAACCAAACCCGCAGCAGTTGTGGCACAAACTGCAACCGCAATCTTTCCTTCAGGCGGAGTGTACTTGCAAGCATTCGTCAGCAACTCTGCAACAATCCGTTCGAGTTTAGCCCGATCGCACATCAAAACCGGCAAGTTGTCAGCAAATTCGATCGAGAGCGTTTGCTGGCGAGCCCGCGCGCGCTCCTCAAAAGGTTCTAGAATGCGCGGCAGCCAATCCTGGAGTTCCAGCGGCTGCAAATTTACGGTATCTACCCCAGATTCCAGGCGCTGCAAATCCAGCAAATCATTAATCAAAACTGTTTCGCGGGCGCACTCATCTTGCAAAATTTGCAGGTATCGATCGCGACTTTGTTGATTCGCTCCGAGTTGCAGCATCCGAATCGCCATAGTCATATTCGCGATCGGACTCCGCAATTCGTGGGACACCGTACTCAAAAAATCGTCCTTCACCTGACTAAGGTGGTGTAGCTGCTGCATTTTATCCTGCAATTGAGCCGTGCGCTCTTGCACTTGAGCTTCCAGCCCGCGATTGAGAATTCGCACCTTTTTGTACAGCAGGCGCAGCTTTTCTGCTGTCCGCTGGCGATCCGTGACCATCGCCCCCAACAAAATACCGCTGTGCGTCACCGCCATCAAGCCGAATTGCAGAGCCAGCGTATTCGCTACCCCTGTTTTGAAACCTACCAACAGCGCAATGCTAATATTGATGCCTAAAACCGTCGCCGTTGCTCTGGCAAACCCGTACTGCGACACAATCCAGATCGTCGGCAAAAACACAAAATAGCTATAGTCCAAATTCTTGCCTCTCGGCGCGCCGTAGGCAGCCCAAATCCCCAAAGCCAACAGCATAATATGGAATAACAGCATCGGCCAACCCCGGCGCGAGGGCCAGCGCAACTCGTCATATCCCCCGCGCGTCCGCCGCCAGCTCGAATCTCTGCAAGTCCAAACCCAAGGCACCTGGCGTAGCAAAATCAGCAGAAACGGTGCTAGCATTCCGATGCCGGTGGAATCTCCAGCCCAGTAATGCAGGGTGAATATCTGCCACTGATCCCAAGAAATCAGCCCTGCGGACGCAAAATTCGCGACTTGCACCACGGCGATGACCAAAGGTGCACCGAGTCCAGCGATGACGGTAAACCAGATTACGTCGCGCAGTTGCCTCAAGCGGGGATTGATTCGCAGCTTGTGCAGCAGCAAATTACAAGCTCCCGCATAGCCCAGCGTCGTTACCCAGTCAAATATCAGCAGTGTGTGCAGGGGCAGGTGACGCCCGGTGACAAACCATTGGTGTACAAACGTGTTCAGCATCAGCAGCGGCCACCAGCGCAATCCGAAGACTAACAGCAGCACTACGTCAAGTGCGGATGGGGGATACCAGATTTGAATTTCTGGTGCTGATTCAAATTGCAGGGCTACAACGTCGAGGGCATACCAGCTTGCGAGATAAATTGCCGCCACCAGCAGTACGCGCAGCCAGACGGGCGATCGCAGCACCCATCGGGGCGGCTGGCTTTTGTCAGGCAATTCAAGGGGATTCGGTGCAGCCACATCATTAACTTGGTGTTGATGGTTAAACAGTTTGCGATTGAGGCAGTGCAGCCTACTATTTTACTGTTCAGCTTTCTAGAACGTATCCCTCCGAAGATGTATGGCGCTGCTTGGATGTTCGGTTGATGGAAAATCTCCACAGCGATCGAACTTTCGACTTTCACCACCTTAGTTTTTTACTTTTATTGAGGGTGTCGATCGCCAAATCCCGATTTTGCCACTGGCTTCGAGGAGCGATGCGATACAATTAAAGTGAACGGGTAAATCAATACTATGAGCATTACTCTGACGAAAACCCAAGAGATATTCATTCAGACTAAACTGCAAACTGGTAAATATGGCTCTGCCGAAGAAGTGCTGGAAGTTGCTTTGCGATTGTTAGATGAGTACGATCGC
>JANMLZ010000017.1:0-13249 GCA_031372825.1 Cyanobacteria bacterium OTE_58_metabat_593
TGAAACGGAAGATTTGGGCGATCGCCTATGCGGATTTACGGGGTGTTGGGGTTGATTTGGCTGAGGCTTATGGCCAAGCGTGCGATCGGGTTTCTCAATTAGTTGATAAGCTGAAATCGCCGCTTTCTCAGCAATCTACTCTGATAGAATGGACTCCTCCCAATGACGGGCAAGATGCCGGTTCCACAAGTGGTAAAGACGGGCAAGATGCCCGTTCCACAAACAATGCAGAATTGAGTTACACCAGCAATACTACTCCCGAAAAATATTGTGCCAATGTCTTAAAAGCTAAGGATTATATCAAAGCAGGAGATATTTTTCAAGTAGTTGTTTCGCAGCGATTGGAATCTGAATATAGTGGCGATCCTTTTGCACTTTACCGTTCTTTGCGTCTGATTAATCCTTCTCCGTACATGGCTTATTTCAATTTCAAAGATTGGCAGATTATTGGTTCTAGTCCAGAGATTATGGTGAAGGCGGAAAACACTGCTGATGGCAAAAGAATCGCAACTTTGCGGCCGATCGCCGGTACTCGCCGCCGGGGGAAAACTCCTCAAGAAGATGATGCTTTGGCTGCTGAATTGTTGCAAGATCCGAAGGAAATTGCCGAACACGTCATGTTAGTTGATTTGGGTAGAAATGACTTAGGCAGAGTGTGCCGTAGCGGTACTGTAAAAGTTGATGAATTAATGGGAATTGAGCGTTATTCTCATGTGATGCACATTGTGAGTAATGCAGTGGGAGAATTGGCTGATGATAAGACCGCTTGGGATTTGTTGAAAGCTGCTTTCCCAGCCGGTACGGTTAGCGGTGCTCCAAAAATTAGGGCGATGGAGATTGTGCACGAGTTGGAGGGTTGCCGTCGTGGCCCGTATTCTGGGGTTTATGGGTATTATGATTTTGAGGGACAGTTGAATAGTGCGATCGCAATTCGGACTATGGTTGTTCGTTCTTTAGATGGTGATAAACATTCGGTTTCTGTGCAAGCTGGTGCTGGTTTGGTGGCCGATTCTAACCCGGAAATGGAGTATGAAGAGACGCTGAATAAAGCTAGGGGGATGTTGCAAGCAATTCGCTGTTTGAAATAGGGAATTAGGGCATTGGGAAACAGGCAAGATGCCTGTTCCACAAAGAATAAATCTGCTTGTGGGGTGGGCATCCTGCCCGCCCTTGTCATTTTACCAGAGAGATAATTATGAATTTTTATATAGTTGATGTATTTGCCGAGTCAAAATATGCTGGTAACCAGCTAGCTGTATTTTGCGGTGCGGGAGTTGCTGAGCTATCTGAGGCCCAAATGCTGATGATAGCAAGAGAAATCAATTATTCGGAAACTACGTTTATTCCATCAAACCATCCACAAAACGGCGGCTACGACGTGCGAATCTTCACGCCCAAGAAGGAATTGCCTTTTGCCGGCCATCCCACATTAGGAACAGCATTCGTTTTGCAGCAAGAAATTATCAACCAACCTGTAGAACAAGTTATTTTAAATCTAGCCGTAGGTCAAATTCCAGTTACTTTCAATTATCAAAACGAAGCGGCAGATATTTTGTGGATGCGGCAAAAATCGCCTACATTTGGTCAAGTTTTATCAGCAGACACTGTGGCAAATGTGCTGAATTTAGAAGTCGATGAAATTGACTATCGATTCCCTATTCAAGAAGTTTCCACGGGAGTGCCATTTATCATAGTACCGTTGAAAACTATCGCATCTCTCAAGAAAGCTAAAGTCAACTTAGATAAATATTTTGAACTAATTGAAACAACAGAAGCGAAGGAAATTTTAATATTTTGCCCAGAAACTTACAGCAATGTTAACGACTTGAGCGTGCGAGTCTTCGCCCCTTCTTTAGGAATTCCCGAAGATCCGGCGACGGGAAGCGCCAATGGCTGTTTAGCTGGATATTTGGTAAATTATGCGTATTTTGGGAAAGATGCGATTGATGTTAAAGTTGAGCAGGGTTACGAGATCGATCGACCTTCGCTGCTGCTGTTGCAATCTCAGAAAAAAAATGGTGAAATAGAAGTTTTAGTTGGCGGCAAAGTGGTGATGGTTGCTAAAGGAGAATTTGTTTAGAATTCGCAACTTCATTAATATTACCCGAAATCAGGACACGGCAGTGCCGTTTCCCTACAATTAATCAGGGTAGGGAAACGGCATTGTCCATAGGTGTCAACAATCGCCTGAAAGCCTTGATAAATGTCGTTTTTACCATAGTCCAGATCCCCCTCGCATCCCCCTTAAGAAGGGGGACTTTGATCCATTTCCGATCCCCCCCTTCTTAAGGGGGGCTAGGGGGGATCTAGATTTAATGGTCAAACAGCCATCTCTGACTGGGTTTGAGCTTAAGTTGACACTAATGGGCATTGCCGTATCCTCGGTATTATTCTGGTGCAACCGGAATTGATATAAATTCTGTTAATATGAGCTAGCTCATATTCATTGAGCTGCATTAGTCGGATACTGAAAGTATCATCTTTACCAAATATTTTCCAATGTTAGAAACATTTTCTGAGTCTTTGAATTTATCCCCAGACGCTTCAAAAGCCCTGCTATCACTTCCATTAACCAGTTTGCTCGATTCAACGGAGCTCAGTCAACTGCTGGAAAGTCTCGATACTGATTTACTCAAAGAAAGCTTGCCAACTGCTGGGGCTGTCTTAGCCAAAAATCTCCCAGCTTTTTACGACTGGTTACAAACTGAACTAGAGATTAAAAACGTCCCCGACAGTCCCGATCATGCTACAAAATGGGTAGTCGGTTTTTTGAGAAATCAAGAAAGTTTAACTCGTTTAGTTGAGTTGCACAAATCGATTCCTAGCGCTGCATTAGAACGATCGATCCCGCGTTTAGTCGGTGTATTTGAGGATGTCACACCGATCGCACTTAAGCAAGAATGGCAAAAAGCGATCGCAGCACTTTGTTTGGTACTCGCCGTCGCAGCGCGCGAAAATCAGCCGTCTAGCAATTTAGTCGGAGTTTAGCTAAAATCGCTGTCTCGGAAAAGTTGTAATTGGTTGGGGTATATCTGAACTACCAGGGGATTTTTATTGTTTAGGACGATCGCATTATGCCGATTTAACAACAGCCAATGAGCTAAGATTACCACCAACACCCGCCTTTTCCGAAATTTTTCATCCAAACGCGCCATTTGGACGATCGCCTCTTCAATCTTATACCACCAGTTTTTCCCTTTCTTAGAAATCACAAAAGTCGTTCCCGGTATAAAATCGCCTCGATTCGCCCAGAAAGCATACCTTTCGCCTAATGTAAAGTAGTGAAAAACATTTGTAGCTGTACAAGTTTGAATCAACTTTCGAGAAACACCCAAAGCATTAAAAGTGACAGTCGATCGCATATAATCTGGGTATGTAGCAGCAATTTGTTGAGCGACTTTCCCGCCCAAACTTTCACCGATCACATCAGCCGGATTTCCGCTAACAAACTGCTGCTTTAGCCAATCAATCGCACCCACAGTTTCCGCCGATTTCAACTGTCGCTCTAGTTTTGCGATAAACACATCGGGTGTATCTTCCAAAACGCGATCGAAAGGATACCACGAACCATAACCGCGAATTACCAAAATTGGCGCATAATTCGTATATGTTATACTAGAGCGAGCTTCAGCATAAAAACCCGTTTTGCAATCTTCAAACACTTTTTCGACTAGATAACCATGTACTAACTCTCCTGACTGATGTCGAACGTAAATTGAAGGATTATTCGGCTTCAAAGTATCGTGTAGTTGAGGTTTCGCAAACTTTTCGTAGATTACATCTAGTGAATGTCTTCTGGTTTGGCGTTCGACAAAATCCAATTTTATTGACCATATAAAAACAATACAAAAAATGTTTGTAGTGAAGCTTTTAGTCCTCATGAAAACATAAGGACTAAAAGCTTCACTACAAACCTAAACTGCGCGCAATTATTACAAAACTCGCAACGTAGTCGCAATACTATCGACTGCTTCCATCGCCCGAATTTCATCAAGTGCTTGTTGAAAATTACCTTCCCTCACATCGTGAGTCACGACCACAATTTCTGCTAAATCGCCGTGAATTCCCGTCTGCACAATTGATTCCAAACTCACTTTGTGATCGCCAAAACAAGTGCCGAGTTTCCCAATTACTCCCGGAGTATCGCGGGTGAGAAAACGAGCATAAAAGCGAGTAACAAGTTCCTGCATTGGAGCAATTTTGCAGTAGTGTTGATGATTGCAACTTAGCAAAGGATGGGGAATCGGCACTGTTTCGGTTTTTAGGATAGCCGCAATGTTCATGATGTCCGATACTACCGCGCTAGCTGTGGGGCCAGCACCCGCACCGCGCCCGTATAGCATCAATTGCCCGATCGGCTCTCCTTCGACTAAAACTGCATTATAAACCCCGTTGACACTCGCCAACGGATGAGTTTTCGGTACAAAAGTAGGATGCACTCGAATTGAAAGTAGTTCTTCATCTGGTGTTGACTTAATATTTTGAGCAATAGCCAACAATTTAATTACAAATCCCAGCTTGTCGGCGTAGTCAATATCAGCCGCACTAACTTGTCTGATACCTTCGCAGTGAATATCTGCTAATTTAATGCGTCCACCAAAAGCTAGAGAAGCTAAAATAGCAATTTTATCAGCAGCATCTAATCCATCTAC
Source organism: Cyanobacteria bacterium OTE_58_metabat_593 (assembly GCA_031372825.1). Classification (GTDB taxonomy): domain Bacteria; phylum Cyanobacteriota; class Cyanobacteriia; order Cyanobacteriales; family Microcoleaceae; genus Microcoleus. The sequence goes on from JANMLZ010000017.1 coordinate 4,653, forward strand.
ATCGGCTGTAGGGTCAGCTTCAGCATAACCTAATTGCTGTGCGTCGGCGAGAACTTCGCCAAAGTCTGCGCCTTCTGTTTGCATCCGCGTCAGGATGTAATTAGTTGTACCATTAACGATGCCAATTACAGTTTGAATGCGGTTTGCACCTAAAGATTGTTTGAGAGTTTGAATGACCGGAATGCCGCCACCGACAGCAGCTTCTAGCATTACATAAACGCCTTTTTTGTTAGCAGCATCAAAGATTTCATTACCGTAGCGAGCAATAACTGCTTTGTTGGCTGTGACAACGTGCTTTCCGCTGGCAATAGCTTGCAGAATCAGCGATCGCGCCGGTTCCAATCCGCCAATCAGTTCTACTACAATATCAACATCCGGGTCAGTTGCGATCGCTTCCAGATCAGTTGTCAGCACATTTTCTGGCAATTGTAAAGACCGAGTTCTAGAAATATCGCGCACTCCCACCCGATAAATTTCCAATTCCTGCAACAGCGGATGGCGACCATCTGGGGAGAGCAAAATCTCTGCCGTTCCCGCGCCAACAGTACCTAAACCTAGCAAACCAATTTTGAAAGCCACAACTTTGACCCGTAGAAACTCAATTAACTACAATCATTGTATGCTAATCAAGCAATTTGTCATTTAACTAAGCTCAATATCCAGATACCAGACTTTTTCAAGAAGTCTGGTATCTAATTTGATATGATGACAATTTAAAGTTCTGAATCCATGTCTACCCCCATTTCTCGCAGCCGCTGGGCCAATCTTTCGACTTGTTGTCCTAGTTCCTGATTTTGCTGTTCTAACCGCTGTAGCTGGCCTTGTTCTTCTCGAATTAAATCTTCTACTAGCGGCGGACATAGCACTTGATTCACCGATAAAGTAAATTCAGCGAACTGTACAGACTGAACTTGCTGTCCCGGCAAAAATTCTTGGTGAGAATAACTACCTTCATTTTCGGGACGGCTACACACTCGAATTTTAGGTTGATTGGCATCTACAATCCAATATTCAGGAATGTCAATTAAGTCATATTCTGCCCGTTTACGGATGTAGTCGTCCCGCCAATTCTGACTGGTAACTTCTATAACTAACAGCGGTTTTTCTTCAAAGTCCAAGACTGCGGAACCAGGTTGTGCACAGACTTGTTCCCAAAGACTCTGAGTGCAAATCACCACATCAGGAACGCGCGAAGAATTTTCTTCGGTTCGGACTGCGGTAGTCACAACTGCAACTAGCGGTAGGTTGTGTGCTGCAAAGAAGCATCGGAACTGGTAAACCAAAAATTGAATAATTTTGATATGTATAGCTGTGGGTGTTGGTATTTCAACGATCTGTCCCCGATCTAATTCGTAACAAACACCTGATTCTCCCTGATAGTCTAGATACTCTTCAAATGTTAGTTTTTGGGTAGAAATTAGGATCATGTCACTTATCTCCCTTTTTCGGTGAGCTTACTCTATATTTTACACTTTTTATTTGGGATTGCTATATCGTATCGTTTCCGGTTGCATGGGAATTATTAGTAGCCAAAATGAGGAGACGGCAGTGCCGTATTATTAAAAGCCAAAATGAGGAGACGGCAGTGCCGTGTCCCTACAATCAATCTGGGGTAGGGACAAGGCACTGCCGTCTCCTCTATATCATTTCGGGATAGCCGAAATTGATATCAACTATTAACTGTCTAAAACAATTGTAGGGCAAGCCTAAGCCCGCCCTACAAAAGAACTTAAATCAGGCTACACATTAATAGGTTTCAACGTGCCAGCGATGTTCTTTCTTCAACTGTTTCTGATAAGCAGTCCAGTCAACATCGTACTTGCTAGATGCCGCCGACATTCCTTCATCGATGCCGCCTTCCATTCCCTTCAAACCACAGATATAAGTGTGTGTTTTGGGTTGTTGAACCAATTCCCACAATTGGTCAGCGTTCTCTTGAATCCGGTTTTGAATGTACATCTTGCCGCCGTCAGCATTCTTTTGCTCGCGGCTGATGGCATAAGTCAATCGGAAGTTATCGGGGAATTCAGCTTGTAATTGCTCCAACTCTTCTTTATAAAGAATGTTGGGAGTGTAAGCAACGCCAAAGAACAGCCAAGCTAAACCTTTGAACTTGTACTCTGGATTGTTTTCCTTGAACATCCGCCACAAATAAGCGCGGAAAGGAGCAATTCCTGTACCAGTAGCCATCATAATAATGGTGGCATCTTCATCGTCAGGCAATAACATTTCCTTGCCTACCGGGCCGGTGATTTTGACATCAGCCCCTGGTTCCAAACCAGTGATAAAAGTGGAACAAACGCCGAGGACTTGCTCGCCTGTTTCTGGGCTTTTGTACTCTAGTCTGCGGACGCATACAGAGACAGTTTTGTCATCGACATCATCTCCGTGACGGGTGGAGGCGATCGAGTAAAGCCGAATTTTGTGAGGTTTACCGTTTTTATCTGTCCCATCTGGAATAATGCCAATACTTTGACCTTCCAGATAGTGCAAATTTCCTCCAGAGATGTCAATTTTAACGTGACGGACTGTGCCGTCGCCGCCTTCTTTGACCATTTCTTCTGTAGAAATGCACTTACCAATATAGGGATTGGCCGGTTTGTATAAGTTAACAGGAACCTGAACTTTTTCCTTTGCTTGGGTCATGGGCTTAGTTTTTTCTCCAGATTTCTGACTCTCTAGCCCAGCTTCTGGTGCAACTTTGCCATTCGTCGTTTCGGGAGCGCCATTTAAAGGGCGGATGCTGACGATTTTGCCACCCATGCGAGCAATCCTACGCATTTCCTGATTCATGCGATCGTAGGGAACGGAGATAAATACGTTGCCGCTACGGCGAATCTGGTGACTTGTTTGGTCAGTTGCTTGATTCTGACGCATACCCTCAACTTCGTAAACAAAGATGCGGCTGCCTGATTCTGAGTTGGCCGCTACACCAGATATGCTTGGGCTATACATTTGTTGCTTGTCCTTCACCATACAGAGTTATCAAGAAAGAGAATGTGACGTTAGACTCAATTTACTTTTTTCTTAAGGCCATCTGGACTAATTGGCCCTGCCAATTTTTGGGCCTCGCTTTTGGGCGGGGTGTCAAGTTGCGATCGCTCGCGCCTGGAATTCCCAATTAGCCGAACGCTGCACTCGCCGAGTCCGGATGCGTTCAGGTGTTGACCTATAGAAGATTGTTGTCTGCGTACTGCGACTATTTTACCCGATCGGGGGATCGGCCCCCATAAGTCGTTTTGATTTGTACTGCGATCGAGTATTTATACCTTCCAAAGCTCAGGATGGGTCAATTGTCTAATAATTGTCAAATCTCAAATCGATCACCATAGATGTTGTAGTGGGCGATCGCATTCTGGTAAGATTAGTCACTAAAGTTAGCTAAACAAGCGGAAATCCCCAGCCCATAATCTTTGATTTGGGGTGGGACGAGAGTCGCACTCCTGTGAGGAGCGATCCTCCCGGCGATGTTGGGCGCAGCCAACCAGCATTCTTTGGATGGCAAGGAGACGAGCACTCAATGTAATAATTCTCGTAAAACACTCATATCTTTGATCGCAGAATAAAAATCTAGGTCTAGATAAAACAGCTTTTATGTGATAAGTGGGGCGGGACGTTTTCCTCACTATAAAACGCCGTAGAGGGAAACGATTGGAGTACCTTGAAGGAAGATCTTGATATCCTTGACCGGACTCAGATGCCTACAACATAACGCTTGCGGTTGGTGTAGGAGCGTCACTAAACAGTGATTTTTTTAGAGGAAACTATGACAACTAAGCCGGATCGCGTGGTTTTAATTGGCGTTGCCGGAGACTCCGGTTGCGGAAAATCTACGTTTTTGCGCCGATTGACAGATTTGTTCGGGGAAGATTTCGTAACCGTCATCTGCCTGGACGACTATCATTGTCTCGATCGCAAACAGCGCAAAGAAACAGGAATTACCGCCCTTGACCCCAGAGCGAACAATTTCGACCTGATGGCCGAACAGATGAAGGCGCTCAAAGAAGGGCGGGCCATCGACAAGCCGATTTACAACCACGAAACCGGCCTGCTCGATCCTCCAGAGCGCGTAGAGCCGAATCACGTGATCGTAATTGAGGGACTGCACCCGCTGTACGACGAGCGAGTTCGATCGCTCATCGACTTCAGCGTCTACCTCGACATCAGCGACGAAGTAAAAATTGCTTGGAAAATCCAGCGCGACATGGCGGAACGGGGCCACCGTTACGAAGATGTGCTGTTTGCGATCAACGCTCGCAAACCCGATTTTACGGCCTACATCGACCCACAAAAGCAATATGCTGACGTGGTAATTCAAGTATTGCCGACCAACCTGATCAAAGATGACAAAGAGCGGAAAGTTCTGCGCGTGCAGATGATTCAGCGCGAAGGCATCGCCAATTTTGAGCCTGCGTATTTGTTTGACGAAGGTTCAACAATTAACTGGATTCCTTGCGGCCGCAAGCTGACTTGTTCCTATCCGGGAATTAAGATGTATTACGGGCCAGATGCTTTCTACGGGCACGAAGTCTCGATTTTGGAAGTAGACGGTCAGTTCGAGAATCTCGAAGAAGTGATTTACATCGAAAGCCATTTGAGCAAAACTTCTGCGAAGTACGAAGGCGAGTTGACTCACCTATTGCTTCAACACCGCGAGTATCCCGGTTCCAATAATGGCACCGGTTTGTTCCAAGTGTTGGTGGGATTGAAGATGCGGGCGACTTACGAGAAGTTGACTGCGAAGGAATCGAAAGTGGCTGTGAGTGTTTAGATCGCAGACATGAAGGATTTGGGAGGCGCGATTGCGCCTCTTTTTTTGTGGGAGAAATGAACCGCAGAGGGCGCAGAGGGCGTAGAGAAGAGTTAGGAGAGGGTGTTTGGAGGTAGAGAGGTTAAGAAGGTTATTCCTGCTCGATTTAGGTCGCTATTTAGGGAAAAAGTTAGACTGCGAACTCGGATATCACCATGTTTTATATCTAGAGGCTTTTCGAGATTTTGCGGGTAGATGAGAATTGCATTTTGGCACTTTAACACCTGGGCGTAGGCGACTATTTGATAAATGTCTTTATTATCTATTTTATCGGGAGCTTTGTATTTTGTATCGAGGACATACTGGACTTTGCTTGTTGCAATATCGCACAGCAGTAAGTCAATCCGATAGAAATAGTTTGGGTCATGTGTGACTCGGTGCTGTGGTTTGACAAAAAAGCCTTTTGGTGTATTTGCTTCGAGCCATTCAGCGACAAAAAGTTCATATAATTTAGCCATATCTATGAGAAAAGGGAGCATTTCGCGATCGCCAGTTTCGTGACTTGGCCCTGTGTTATCTAAAAAAAATCGACATAAGGCGTGTAAAAGTTGATAATCTTGATTCAAACGGTGATAAGTGCGATCGATACAAGCTTCCGATTTAAAATGTTTTAATGTCACAAATCCTTGGAGTGCGTGAAAGGCTTTTCGCACAGTGGATGAAACAGATTCACCGCACAAACCGCTGCGCCCAATAATGAAAAGTGTCCAAGCGAGTATTTGATTATCTTCAATATCGCCTGTTTGTTCGTGATAGTGGCATTTTAGTTTAACATCCCAAGGTTTTTGAAGGGCCGATCGCAAATCGACGCGACCGCGAATGTAGGCAAGTCTTTCTGTTTTGGGTAAGTAATCGCGATATAATCCTTTGCGACAGCGTTCGAGAATTTTCTGGGCAAGAATGTTAGCTAATCTCTCGTAACTTTGTTCTAAAAATTGGCACTGAATCGAGCCTTGGGGAAATTTTATCTTAAGTTTGTAGGCATACTCAAGCATTCCGAAGATGTTGTTTATGGGAACCTTTGGACGGATGGCGATGTGAAATTCTGGAGTGATGGGAATGTTACCAACTCTGCCTTTAGACGTTAATTGCCATTTATATCCTGTTTTAAAGTTGGGAAATTCTATGTGGATTTCCTTGTCATAATTATGGAGTATTTTTTCTCCTACTGATTCGGGGATTGAGTCTCGATCTAAAATTCGTAATTCATATTCTGTCAGTTCGATGGGGGGTGATTCTCGTTTCATAAGATTATCAATTGCTCAATTTATCTTTGATTTTATCCCAGATAAATTCATCCATTTTTGCCTGGTTATCAAAGAAGTATTCTTCGAGGTATGGCTCAATTTCCATTTGCCAAATATCTTGGATATCTTCAGCTAAGGTTTTTGTCAAAAAGAAGGAGATGCCTAGTTCATAGTGTTTGTTGTTAATTGCCAGATTGACATTTTCTAGAATGCTAGTTAATTTATCAACTGGGAAACCTGTTTTCTCTCTCTGGTGATACTGTCGCAGGACTTCATAGTTTGGATAGATGGGAATGAATGCGAATCTGCGGCGGAGTGCATTATCAACTAAGGCAATAGAACGGTCTGCGGTGTTCATTGTGCCGATGATGCGGACATTTGTAGGGATTCTGAATAGTTGACCGCTGGCTAGTTTAACGGTGCGATCGCGATCGTCAAGCAAATACATTAACTCTCCAAATACCTGAGATAAATTTGCACGATTAATTTCATCAATAATGAGAACGCAAGTGTCTTGACGAGACTCAGCTATTGTGCAAAATCCGAGGAATCTACCGGGAACTATAGGATAGGTCAATTGCCCATCTTGACTTTGCGGGCGGATGCCTTGAATGAAGTCTTCATAGGTATAAGCTGGATGAAATTGGATAATGCCTGAGAAACCGTCACCACCACCGATTAAATGTTTGGCTAGTTTTTCGGCAATGAAAGTTTTTCCGGTTCCGGGCGGGCCTTGTAATATGGCTTGTTTCTTGCGGTGGATAGCCTGTATCCATATCTTGAGTTCTGTTTCGTTCAAGCCAGTTTCTTCCGCACAGTTGGATAGAGTATATTTTGGATTTAGTTTGGATTCATTGACTAAGGAATACAAGGGGTCATTGATAGCCGTCTTTTGAGCGTCTAAAGTTGCTAGCAAAATTAGATCTATATGATTTATAAAAAATTGTGCTATTTGATGGCTTAACTGACTGGTAGATAGGTTAATTAATTCGTTTTTTGTAATAAAAAACTCAGTGTTTTATACATCTAGTATATCATGTTTTTCTTGGTTTTTGATAATAACTTCTTGGAGTTCATCAGGTTTGGTTTGCAAAACATTAAGAAAAATTGAACGATAGATTTCTTTGGAATAGCCAAAGGTAATATAATTACGATTAAGGCGGATATAGCAAAGTTTAAAATAGCCAAATTCTTTCTCTAATTCAGCTTCATTCCATTTTGCATCTCCCGGTAGAGCTGAAAGTTGTGATGGTAGTTTGGCAGACACTAAATAGCAAAGTCTATTGAAGGGTTCTTCTACATATTCAACTAATTTAGCGTAATTTATATAAGTTGGAAAAAGCGAGGATTTAGTTTTATCTTCCCACTTTATTATCCATTCAAAAGTTAACTGTGAAAACAGGTATTTAGGAGATATAGTATCATATTTCATATTTCTAAATCTGTTTGTTTGAAAATCCTGGTGGTCTTGATTAATCATAGGTTTTATCTCTTCTTCTTCTTCTATATCGATCATTTCACCTTGAAAGTAATGAACTAATGTGAGTGCAGCTTTTCTAACTTCGTCACCCTCTATTTCTTCCCATTTTTCAGTAATCATATCTATTTTTATTAGCTCATTTATCACTTCCGTCTCAGCGCGGTTAAATGCGTCATTCTCGTCATATAAATCGTAGTCTAACTGCATACTTTGAATACTTTTTTGAATAGATTCAGATAATTTCAAGCTACTCCCAAAATTTTCTATTAAGATTGCTACTACATCTCGACGCACATTGTTGATTAAGTCGCAAATTTCTCTATCCACATCATACTCATGATTTTTATCGGCAGTAGTTTTATTTCTATGAGCTTCATCTATTATTTGTTGTAAATTGGATATATGAATTCCCATGAAATCAGCAATATTCAAAAATAAATCATAACCAACAATATCTAATTCGCTATATTCAGCATATAAATAAAAAAGAGATACACAGTAAAGTAATGCCTGAAAGTATTCAGTTTGAGTGGAATAATTAACCATTCCTGATTTAACCAATATTTTCCACGCATTATTCAGCCATTCTAAGACTCTCAACTCTGCTATTTTTTCTATGTCTTCATCAATAATTAATTCCCATGTGTATTCAGGAATAAATCGATAAAATATTTCATATAATTCCAGAAACTCACCTATCATAGATTTCATTCTATCTTCTATCTCAAACCAGGTAATAACATTTGTGTTATTCATATTTGATGTTTTTTGCCTTAGTCCTAATTGATTAAATTATTGTAGCCGATCGCCCTTACTGAACAGACATTAAAGATATACCAGATCAGAAGTGTTGAACGCTTATTGATAGAATCCTGAAAATAGACATACGAATCCTGTAAACTGCTGATTTCAGCAATTGAAAACAAGTTCCTTGAACCAGTGAATATAGCTGATTTTTTCACACATAAAAGCCTGTAAATACCGTAACTTGTCTAATAGTTTATTTCCAATTATATCAGGAACTTCAACCAACTGAAGCAACAAATAACAAATTAAACAG
>JANMLZ010000018.1:0-19973 GCA_031372825.1 Cyanobacteria bacterium OTE_58_metabat_593
AAATCCTTTATAAAAATCCGGGCTGCCCCGAAATAAAATACCGGCCCCGCCCGGGCCTTTCCCCACCCCAAAAAATTTGTTGGAAACCGCCACTGCCGTCTCCTCCGTTTATATCATTCCGATGCAAACGGATTTGATATTACTACGAACCTGGAAGGACTTTAGTCCTTTCTATCATTAGCCTTTTAATAATCGCAAAACAGAGTTTCGCGAGTATCTCTGCCCGTCACGGAATTAGTACCTTTTGCCACCAGACAAAGTTTTTTAATCATATCATCTCGCAGCAGTGTTTCTGTAAAATCAGCACCGTCAATAACTGCTCCTTCAAGTCGGGTATTGTAAGCGAAAGCACCCTCAAGGATGGCATTAGTTAAATTTGCCTTCATCATGCGAGCTAAATCCAAAGTAGCGCCACTGAAGTTAGCGCCTTCTAAATTCGCCTCTTCCAGATTGGCTGCAAAAAAGCTAACGCCTCGCAAATCTGCATTGGTAAAATTGCTGTTGCGAAGATTGGCTTTATTAAAACTGTCGTCAGTCAGAACTTTTCCAGTAAAGTCAGCGCCAACTAGAATTTCTTTGTCGTGATCGAGAGCGAAAGCAGGTGCGGGGTTAATCCCGATCGCCCCAGCGGTAATTACTGCTAAAATAACAAAACTCAGCAACAAACTATAAATATATTGGCGAATTCCAGAATTCATACAAATTAAAGCTAATGGGAAGCGATGACAGTTCAGAATTGAATTTTACCAGAAAGTGCGATCGCCGGATCGCCACCGCTGATGCCAATTCCCCCCAACCCATAAACTCTCGGGCTTTGGGCACATTGGGAGAAAACTTAGTCGCCGAGTGGTTGCAGCAGCAAGGTTGGGAAATCCTGCACCGACAGTGGTACTGTCGCTGGGGAGAGATTGACATCATCGCACTCGGCAGAGATCGAGAAAGCGACATCAACAGAGGTAACCAAAATTCCCCATTCCCCATTCCCCATTCCCCATTCCCCATTCCCCATTCCCAAACATTAGCATTTGTCGAGGTAAAAACTCGCCGCCGGGGAAATTGCGATGCTGGTGGAATTCTGGCTGTTAGTGCTGCAAAACAAGCCAAAATCTGGCAAACCGCCGAAATATTTTTAAGTAATCGTCCAGATTTAGCCAATAATTATTGTCGCTTTGATGTCGCCCTAGTCAGGTGCGAACCTTTACGACAAAACGATCGGCAAATATTACCACCATTAACAGCAGCGAACTTTCAATCCGCAGCCGGAAACTACCTACTCACCCTGCAAGAATACATTCGATCGGCTTTCAGCAATTAAAAACATCTCATTAAAAAAATCTCGGTATAAGCCATCAAAAGGCAGCAATTATCAAGTACAATAAAGCTCTTATCCCTCGGATACTCCGAAACTCTTTCTCTTTGACCCTATGTCATAAAAGTTAGTTTATCTGCGTAGCAATCTAGGCGAGAGTTTCCGGGCAATATCCCAGACCCTTGACAAATTGTTGGCGAAATGCTTCAATTTCCTTGCGATCGGGGCTGCCGTGACAAACCACGGCCACCTGGTAGCGGCGCATCACGCTTAGCGGCGACTGTCCCGTTTCCAAACTCCAAAGTGCCATTTGCAAGCGAATTTCAGGATCGTAAGGAATCCCGAGTTCGTTCATAAAAGCTCGAAAATCCCCGTGCATTTGTGGAGTTAAATATTGGCTCATTTTCACCTTCACGACCCAGCCGTCAATTTGGTGAATAACAGTGATAAATTGCAAGGGAAGATGATGAGCCGCGCGTAGGTAATCCACAACTCTCAGAGTAAGGCTAGTATTGGCGATGTAGTAGAGGTATTCCATAAAATATCCTTATGAGCCTTATGAGCAAAGCTGATGCTATACCTCTATCATCGTGGGCCATACCCGCTAACACAAGGGGAAAAGCACCCGACTTGGGATGGGGGTTTTTACCCAATTTGTTACCCAGTTGACAGATCGATCGTACAGGAATTCACTCAATGACAGAAATTGACTGGTCTTTGGATGGTTACGACTACGAACTTTCCCCCGAGTACATTGCCCAAAATCCCGCAGTACCTAGGGATAGTTCTCGCTTGCTGACTGTAGATTCTCCCAGCAGCCACCAACACCGGATTTTCCGGGATTTACCAGATTTGCTGGAACCCGGAGACTTGCTGGTACTGAACAACACCCGCGTGCTGCCAGCGAGGCTTTTCGGACACAAACCCAACGGCCCGGCTGTGGAGATATTGTTGATGGAAGAACGGCAGCACAACTGCTGGCTGGCTTTGGTTAAGCCGGGGAAACGCTTAAAGTTGGGAGCAAAAATTGAGTTTGATGCTCACGCCCCCGCCTGTGAGGATTCCGCCATAGCCCCTTGCTGTTGCCTTCCCGAGGCCCAGGCGCCAGAGCATCATCGATTGACTGCCACAGTTATCGCCAGGGACGACGCCACAGGAGGGCGACTGTTGGAGTTTGACTTACCGACAGAGATGTCTCTTATGCCGTTTTTGGACGAATACGGCCACGTACCTCTGCCCCCGTACATCGATAAGTCCCAAGCTGCGCCAGAACAGTACCAGACTGTTTATGCCGAAAAGCTTGGGGCGGTGGCGGCCCCGACAGCGGGCCTGCATTTCACCGAAGAATTGTTCAGCCGCTTGGAGCAGCGAGGAATCGAAAAAGCTTTTGTCACCCTACACGTCGGAGTAGGGACATTTCGCCCGGTGGAGGTGGCAGATGTGACGACGCACCAAATGCACGGGGAATGGGTGGAAGTACCTCTGGCGACGGTAGAGAAAATTCGCGAAACTCAAGCCAGAGGCGGGCGGATTATTGCTGTGGGTACAACAGCAGTGCGAGCTTTAGAGGGAGCCGCAGCCGCGAGCGAGGATTTTTCTTTGCAGGCTTTTTGCGGCCCGACAAATTTGTTTATTTATCCGGGCTACAAGTGGCGGGTTGTAGAGGGGATGATTACCAATTTTCACTTGCCCCGCTCTACTTTGATGATGATGTTAAGCGCGATGATTGGAAGGTCTCGGCTGTTGGATTTGTACCTCGCGGCGATCGAGCATCACTACCGCTTTTATTCCTTTGGCGATGCCATGCTGATTTTACCGGCGGCAAAAATCGATTGATCGATCGGGCATCGGGTTCGCCCAATGCCCAGTAGTCCGTTTCTATTCTTCCTCCTCTTCTTCATTGCCGGGATACACGAAACTGTTGGAACGCCCAGTCAGAACAGATTTGCCCAGAGACAGAGCTTTCTGAGCTGCCACTACAGCTTTGCGCTTCCATGTGGCCTTACGCATATTCTTCTTGGATTTGGAGGTTTTCTTCTTAGGGACTGCCATGACGCTAAATACTTTCGGATTGTATAGACAAACAAACATTCTAGCCGATTTTGCCAGCAATGCTTCAGGAGAAAAACCACAACAAGCAATATCCAGTAGTAGCGTGCGTCAGCCATCAGCTTCTCGAACCACACGCCAAATCCCCCAACTGACGCACCCTACATTTCAATCCCCCCAGCAGCCTAATTCCCGTAGGGTGCGTCAGCGATTAGCCTCTCTTACGACACATAAAATCCCCAGGCTGACGCACCCTCCGCTAAAGTTCGTGAAAGTGGTAGAGAACAACGCCAGTTACTGAATCGTTCTCAATACTCACATAACCCGTTTTCAGCATTGCTGTAAAAGCCTCTTCCACTTCGGCAAAAGTAGCGCCAGTTGCCATCACCCCTTGGGTGACAGACAATCTGCTGTTCCTGGTATAAGCGGCCTTCAGAAGTTTAACCCCTAACTGGTGGGGAGTTGGCTTCGGGTATGTCGAGGCGATCGCCCCGTTGATGGGATACAGCGCTACACCTTCGGGAGATACGCCAAGTTTGCCCCTGAGACTGGCATTGTGTTCGTCCACCATATTCGGCAGCAGCAGCAAATCAAACAATTGCCCGAACCCAAACAACCCAAAGGTACACAGCCACAGCAAACCCGTGACAATCTTGCCGTTGTAGAGACGATGGAGTCCGAATGGGCCGAACAAACAAGCTGCCCATAAAAGGTAACTAACACCTAAATTGCTCATTTTATGACCGTCCTGCCTGGTTATTCTAACGATTGGAGTCCCTCTATACATTTTGTACTCTCGATCGAGTCTTTGAACAGTTTGACACCAAGAGATATTTGTGCATTGTCCGAAATCATGGGTTATTAGTTATTCGTTATTGGTTATTTGCTACCAATTCCCCCATCCCCAATTCCCCAATTCCCCATGCCCCCATGCCCAATGAGTAATTCACTGTAGACATTTATTGACTAATTAAAAGACTCACAGACAGATTATTCCTGTGGATCTATAGTTGGATTTTAGATATTGACGATAGTGCACAGTTCCTTGAACAGCTCTCGGATACAACGGGCAATCACTCGCTGGCGGGCTAATTTAATTGGCGTTCCACCTTTTTTCCGCCGTTTTAAATTTTCTGTTGGGGACATTTCCTCTGCGTTTTCCCCTTGCCCGTAAACAAATTTCAGCGGTGGATTGTTTCGGCTCACTTCCAAGCGCGTGAAGCACCACTGCCACAGCGCTTTTCTGCATAGCGCGCTACCGGATTGTTTGCCCTTCTTTTTCTGGCCGCTGTCTTCCCGCACCACACCCATACCAACCGCTCGCATAAAACGGCGCTCTGACAGCTTGAGCTTGGACTCCTTTCCGGTTTGGCGGTTTTTGCGGATTTTGATTTCTGGTTGGCCGTCCTTCAGAAAATCTTCGATCGGGTAAATTGCCCCTAGTAAGTAGCCCTGAAGCTGGTAGCCAAAACCAAACTTTGTAAAAATCCGCCGATATTCCTCAAACTGTGAACTGTCAATTAGTTCAACCAACTGTTTTTTGAGTTTGAAAATTTCCTCTTCAATTTCGCAGTATTGGTTGGCGGCCCACCGAGTTTGAGGCTCAATGCCAGAGCCGACCGTTGCCTCCAAAATGCAATCGTACTTTTTCGATTTTCGCCGCCCGGCCAGCCACCCCCATAACAGCGGTGCTAAAGTATCTTGGAGTTTTGCCGATCGCACTAAAGCAACTTCCGGGCATTGCCAAGCTAACTCTTGCCTCATTCTGTTGATGATGGGAACCTGCACTCGGTTTAAATGTTCGAGTCGTAGACAAGTTCGCTTGATATGCGTAACCAGGGGGTCTCGAATTTTTAAGTAGCTGGATTCTGGTTTGTCAAAGTACCAGCACGCGATCGCAAAAGCATCAATATCGTCAGTCTTTGCCCCGCTCTTGCCTTCCTTTCCCATTAGTTCTGCCCTGTAGTTAGGCAGCTTGCTGTTGGAAATCATTCGTACTTCGACGCCCCAGTCACTGAGCTTGTTCATCCAGAGCTGGGCGTAGTTCATCCCGGTCGGTTCGCAAATAGCCACAATTTTATCGGCTTTGAAGCTTTCGATTTTTATCCTTAATTTATTCAAATTTTCAAGGTTCGAGTGAAATACCTCAATGTCGGCGTCGAAGTAATTATCACGGGGATTGCTGGGTTTTTCCAGCATAAAGCACGCGGCGATTGACGACCGAGAAACGTCAATGCCTACGATTAAATATTTCATCTAGTTTAGGGAGAGAAAAAGTGAAAAGGACAAGAAAGCCTACGAATCTCCCAAAAGCAAATTAATGCTTACTTCACTGATTAAGGCTCGTTGATTTTGTCCGGTTTGATGCGGGCTGGCGCTTACGAATTACTAATAGCAATTAAGCTAAGTTCTGCGTTAAAGCGCCACTTGTCTTGCGACTCATCCCGCGACTCCCCCTTAAAAAGGGGAGTTTCGGCTGCTGGAGTCACAGCAGCGCTCGTCAGGCGGCAGAGATGCAATTAGTGGCAACGAGTCCTATGTAGACGTACAGCGTGTCAGGATTTTTTAGTCTGGCCGTGAGTTCTTCTCTGCCGAGTTTATGAATCCTTAACAAGTCATTTGCAATGTTTACTGTCTCTGCTAGCAAACAGTCACGGCGACGGTCTGCACCAAGCAAACCCCGCGCTTTAGCTTCTTTCACGATTGCAAAAGATTGCTTGACTTTGGCTTCGCTAAAATCTTCTTTCAGCAATCTTTTGCAATCGGCTACTAGCTGACTAACAAGTCGATCAGTTTTAGATACGCTCATATGCTATGAAGGTATAGGTAAGGTAGGGCTAGTTATCCTGTCGATTGTATAAACGAAACGGTTGATGTGGTTTCAACCGTTTCTTTTTTAAAGTTAGTCGCTGTCTAGCTCAATCCTGTAAACTTTTTGGCAGGGTATTTCCTTCCACATTCCAATTAATTCCTCAAGAGTTGCGTTTATTTGATCGATCGTGATTTCTTCCCCAAGTTTTCCGGCTCCCTCAGTAAGCTCGGTAGCCACTTCTAGAGGTGTTTTTCCGTAAATTGTGGCTAAAGCTTCGATCGCGACCGAAGACATTAGAGCCGTAGAAAAAATGATGTTCTTTTGTTCGATCGGCAAATCCATCATGCTGATAAGCGGACTGTTGTCGGCAATTATCTGCATAATCTGATCCGTGGATTGCGGAATGTCATCGGCGATTATCCGAATCGAATTCAGGTTAAGCTCGCAACTATCGGCGGCGCTGTCTAACACTTCTGATAGTTCCTCTAATTCGCGATAATTACCTTGACTTCTGAGAATCAAATCAGCGATTCGCACATCTAGGGCGACAATTTGAGCTTTTATTTCAGGTCGAAGTGGCGGCAGTTCAGAGTGCCGATAGGTGTAAGTATTGTGCATAGTTTTTGGGATTAGGATGAGTCCGACACTTTGTCGGATCTATTCAATGGGGTGTTTAATGGGGTGTTTAATGGGGTGTTAGATTTTTTGCCAAAACCAGCGACTGGCTTAACTTTGGCAAAGGAGGCTTCCACCCGATCGCAAATCAGCTCTTGTTCAGCAGTTAATTCTGCTTTTTCGTCATCAGGCGGTTCATCCTCGGGCGGTTCGCTACCACCAATTAACATTTCCAGATACTTAGAAACAGCCATCCCCGCTGCTGCTGCTTTCTGTTGCAGCAGTTGGTACGCTTTGCCACCAATGCGAACTTGCTTGGCTCTGTCTTCTGGGTTCTCGTCAAGGGTTTCTTGGATTTTGGCGGCAGTGATTAGCTGAGCTGGGAAGCCGTCGAGAACTGTCTGCCATTTGTCCCCTAACTCGCACTTGCCGTAAGCATCGACTTTTGCAAACTTGAGAAGTGGCAACGCTTGCGCTACCGAGGTAGGGAGAATTTTGAATTTGGATTTGATAAGTTGCAAGCAAATATTGGCCGCTTGAATGATTTTCTGGCAGTAAAAGTGCGATCGACCTAGGGCGTTATTGCAGTAGTCGGCAAAGTCACGATACTGCCGTTTATAGAGGCGGTTACGGCGCACGGCATCGAGCATGATTCCTTGCCGCACGTAGTCAAGGAAAGAGCGCTTAATCCGCTGTGTCAGGATGCCGATGTCGTTGTGTGGTACTTCGTCAAGAATCTCGGACTCGAATTGCAAAAGCGGCTCGTATTCGCTGTCTAACGGCTCGCACCAATTGTCTAAAAAGTCTGAAGTGATATCCATAATTAAAACTCGCTGGGGATGTAACCATGTCCTGATGTCACCCCAACTTCTGTTGCCGATGCTTCTGATAGCAAGAACCGCTTGTCAAAGGTTAGCCTGCTCGCGCTTGGATCGACTCCAAAAGCTGTCAGGAATATCTTAAGGTCTTCATAATGTTGAGTAGCCCTGTCAATGTCTTTTTTGAGACCTCTGAGAACGTGGGCTTTCTCTTCAATCTGGCGCTCCATGATGGCAGCAGTTTCAGCTAGTCGGGTGCTGGCATCCAGTCCTGCTAGTAGTTTGTCAATCTGTTCTTTGAGTGCTTCATAGCCTTCGGAGAGGTTATCTACGTCGCTCGTAACTTCTATTTTTCCTTTTTTGCTAAAGGTGTCCCATGTATTTTTCATGTAAACAGGAATAGAGATTTTCAAGTGAGTCATTGTTGTATTTTTTTTTGTAGTTGGTTGGCTGGAGGAAGCGATCGCCTAACGTCACTAAGACGATCGCGCTGTCTGGATAATGGGAAAAATGTCTAATGCTCAAAGCTCTATGCAAGCGGCCTACTACATCGCATCACCTCCTGGGGGCGCGCGCCCGCTCAAAAGTATTGCGCTGCGGGCGAACTGTTTGATGCTGTAACGATCGCCCGCAGCAACAGCCATCGGCGAGAAACTGGGAGGTTTCGGCAACGGGAGGCGAGCTCCGACGCCTGCGGTCGGGGGTTCATCGTTGTTGTTTGTGCGATCACACCAAGCGTCAAAAGTTGGGATGGAAAAGTTGCAAGTGCTGGAAGCTCTGATCGTCGGTGAAACTTCCAGCACTTCGGCCGGTTCGAGTAGAGTTTCCGGCTCATACCATTCATCCGGGCACGGGGCCCACTCGCACATTGAGTCTAAGGATGTCAATAACACTTCCAGTGGCTCGGACTCGTTATGCACGGAGGTTGGCTGGTTATGCACGGAGTCATCGTCAGTCCGCTGGCACCAGGCATCGTAAGCAGCCCAAAAGGCAAACATGGATTCAAAGTCGTCAGGATCTGGCGGCTCGTCTTCTGATTCCACCTCAAAGTCCAGCAAGCTCAGTTGCCCGTTGGCGTCGGCTTGATAGTGGATATTCTCAGACTGTGGCGGGGAATAGCGAGCGAGAAACCTATCGGAAAAAGTAACCCCTATCAAGATCGGATTCCGATCGTCGGCTTCAGCATCGAGGAGATTTTTGGCCGCAGAGCCGATCGCACTTTCGAGCATTTCTGCCTCACTTTCGAGTCTGTCGCGGCCATTGTCGCCGCGGTTCGGAGGTCGATCGGCTTCTGTGAAGCTTGCAAAATAATTCTCAATCTCAAATGCGTGAGTTTGGCGGAATTCCTCACTATCGAAATTGACACCGGGGGAATTTTCGATCGGCTCCTGGTGTTGAATTTCGATCGGCTCCTGGTGTTGAATTTCGATCGCCTCCTGGACTGGTTCGACTTCGGCAGCGGGGGAAGCTTCCAGCAGTTGCAGCAGCGGGGGATTAACGCCGACGAGCGCATCAATCCAGTTTTGGCGGCATCGGCGATCGGCTGTCGGAAGCACGTTGAGTTGCCAGCCGATTTCCTTCAATTCGTTTAAATTCTTGCCCCGTAACTGTTCTAGGGTGTACATGATTTGGAGAAAGGGCAAGTGAGAAGCTTGCCCGATTACGTTTGGGGTATGCAAAGCAGTCTCTTAATTAAGACCTTGATAAGTATAATATACTCTTAATTAAGTTAATGTCAATATCTTAATTAAGATTCTGTTATTTTGGGATAGAAGTTATGACCGAAACCTATGCGGAAAGCGAAACAGAAGCCCCACGGGGAGACGAAAAGCCCCAAGAGTTACGGCCTCACGCCGACGGCAGTCAGAATGCTGGACGAGCTGGCGAGAGAACTGGGGCTGAGTGCCTCACACCTGATCGAGAAAATCGCACGGAGGGAGTTGGCGCTAAAAACGCCATTGGGGGAATCCTTGACCAACTGATTGAAGATACACGCAAGCAGTTGGGGAAAAGCCGGGAGTGCGTCGTCTGGTATCAATCGGAGATTAAAGAGTTTGAAGACAAGCTCAAGAATCTTGTTCAATTGAAAGAATTGCAACAGCAACAAGAAGCAGACAATGAAGACCAGGTAAATCTCGACGAAGATCTGCTAAATCTCGAATAATCAGAAAAGCCAGCACTCCTTACGGGGCGCTGGCTTTTTGCGTTACTAATAACCAATAACTAATAACCAATAACTAGCAACTAATGCACAAAGGAGAACTGGTGGAACTTATAGCCGCCAAAGCCGACACCACCCAAAAGGCAGCAACCGCTATGCTGAATGCCCTCATTGATTCCATCACCCAAGCGGTTGCCAGCGGCGAAAAAGTAACATTAGTGGGGTTTGGTACTTTCGACTCCCGGGAACGAAAGGCTCGCGAAGGCCGCAACCCTAAAACTGGGGAACCCATCCAAATCCCCGCTGCCGTAGTCGCAACCTTCTCGCCGGGGAAAGACTTTAGAGAGGCTGTTTCATTAACGGCTGCTACAGATAAATAAGGTTCCATAAAGACTGCATTTATCTGTAGCAGCACAAACTGACTGGCGACACCTGCCAGGGGATAAAACAATGCTGTTTTCGTAAGGAAAGACTTTGATACCTTGCGTCATACCGGAGAGGTTGCAGGGGCCGGAAAGTCAAAAAAGAGCCGATCCCGATCGAAGTGGTGCGGCAGTCGGGAGAGACCGACCTCCAACAACAACCCAAGGACATTAAACCGATGAGCAAGATTCTGATAACGCTGCTAAAAATGATGATTCAAATTATGGGTTCCCAAGAAGCTCGCTTGATAGCCCTGGAACAAGAAGAAAACCGCGAATCCACCGATGACGCTGACCTGCTGGCAGAAGTTGGCAACCTGGTAGCACAGCTAGAATCTCCGGCCTCCTCGGCTCCCAGCAGCGACTTGATGTAATCGCAAAAGCCGATCGCTCATAAAGGGCGATCGGCTGCTAGACAAATATTAGACAAATAAAACCTATGACTCTGACACCGGAACAAATGACTCTGACACCGGAACAAACGACTCTGATACTAGAACAAATGACTCTAACACCGGAACAAAGCCTAACTCGGATGTGGGCAGCGGTGGATCAATTTTACACAGCAGCGGCTAACGCCAATTGCCACGCCTTTATCGAATTCACCGGTCTACTGCGGGAATACTGTAAAGTCTGCGAGGAAAATTTAAAGCGGGGAATTGATTTTCGCGAGCTTAACGCGCATCGCTCACAGCAGATGGAGTTACAGCAATACGAAATTGACTATTTCAATGAGAAGCTAAATTGCATATTTCAAGGCTTACTCAAAGTAGAAAGAGATGATGAAGGAGTTACCAGCGATGACTAGCGGCGCTCAGCTTTCACTTTTCGACACCTCGGTTGCGGTGGAGACCACCTACAAAGTTGGCGACTTTGTGAAGCTGCGGCGAAAGTCCGCCCACGCGGCTTGCTTCAAAAAGGGAGATATTATCCAAATAGAAGCCTATCCATCCCATTGATGGAAGCTGCAAATTTTGGAACGATCGAACTGAATCTTGGGGCTATGTATATCCTGATGATTTTACCTTGGTGCTCCCACCGAAAATTGATTCTGTATCACCAGTCTCTACATTTGTTGATACAGAATACACTGCTGAGACTGTTGATACAGAATACACTGCCGAGACTGCTGATATTGATTCTGTATCAAAAGCAATTTCGACTTACCGCCCGCGCGGCACGGCCCGAAGCGGCCAATACTTTCGATTCTCTTACCGCGACGGTTCCCGAATGCGGCACATTCACATCAGGGGGGGCAATACGGATTCACCGATCGCGCAGGCGAAAGTGCAGGAAGTTCGATCGCTCTTGGCGGCAGGAATGCCTCCGGTGCAAATTGCGGGCACATTGTCACGAGAATTGGATTCAGCAGGATTAAACATGATCAATAACAATCGTAATGGGTGCCCCAAATATCCCACTACTTTGAGCGGCTGTGCCTAGGCGAACACGAATCTGCCCATTTCCAATATCGACAGAGTAGTTCCTATTCGCCGTACTGTAAGATAGCCCCCCAGGCAAGCATCTGCTCTCGCTTATGGTTCCGGGATAAATTGTCGCCATTGCGGAAAAAGCCCTTATCCTGCTATCCGTTAATCCGTGATTGATAAAACTTGTCCCATTGGCCTCCGTCGGGCAATTTCCCGTAACAATTGAGCGCTTAAATTTTGGATAATTGGCATCCGCTTCTACTTCGGTCAAGTAAATTGGATGCGGATCACTGGCCCCTACGTGCGCCGCCGCTGCCACAGCAATTTCCGCGTCTCGGGCGATCGCTGCTGGAATATCAGTGTCTGTTAGAGCTACAGTGGTTTGCCGATATCGTCCGTCCCCCTCTGCCTGAGTTAAATATGTGGGGTGCGGATCTACTGCTGCGACGTGCGCCGCCACTGCCGCCGTCACTTCGCTGTCGCGGGCGATCGCTGCTGGAATGTCTGCATCGGCGATCAGGGCTGGCGGATTTAAATTGGTGAGCTTACCCATGATTAAGCGGCAATATTGCTTTCAGCTACCATCAAATTAGAAGTTCCGCTCGCTGTAATTACAGAAACGATTCCCGTATATCGCGAGCCTATAAATTCCTGCTCAAACAAGTATCCAGGCGGAATTGGATGTTTATAAAGAGTTGCAGAAACAGTCGCATTTTCGCGCACAAAAACGGTCTGCAACCCTGCATTGAAAATCGAATACCCGCCCCGCGAAGCATTAGCCGCCAGCGCTACGGTTACAGTCGCAGCAGCACTTACCGGAGTAACTGTATCTGCGTTGCGGATATCTTCGGCAATATTTACCGCAACATTAGAAGGGTTTAGATTAACAAGTCCCATAGTTAAAAATTAGTAATTGCGTTTTTCAATTGTTCATCCGTCACATCAATATACCGGATCAGAGAACTCAGACTACGGTGTCCCGTCAGTTTTTGAATGATTTTTATGTCATATCCCAGGTTTTTCAGATGAGTAATAAAACCTCTGCGAGCCGAGTATAAAGAATACCCTTGGTTTTCCAGCCCTGCCTTTTTCAAAGCTCGCCTAAAAGCTTTATCCATCGCCTGCCGGCTTAAATGCCCATTCTCCCGGTACAAAGAACGGAACAAAAAACCTTTTTCTCCCGGCTCGTGAGCACTCAAGATTAACTTGAGCGCTCGGTGAGTCGGCACTTCGCGAGTTGCTTTGTCTTTGCGGTTAGAAGCCGGATAAAGAACCATATCGCGAGGGATGCGCTTCCCTAAATCTGAGTAAACGTGTTTGACATCCATACTCAAAATCGCTTCCGGCCTCTCACCAGTGTACCAAGCAATCGCCCAAAACAGCTTGTGAATATCTGTTAAAAAACAGTTGCTAATTTGTTGATAAGTTTTTGGACATAGAGGCGTAGCTTGCCCGAATCGAGAGATTTTCACTTGTTGCTAATTTTCTACAAATACCCGGCAGTCGGCAACTGTTTGCCTCTCATTTTTAGTGTAATCGCTCAACCCTTTGATTTCAATCAATCTTCAAATCTTCAGAAGTTGCTCTTTTATCTATTTCAGCAACTTCTTAAGAAATCAGCATTTCCATATTTTGCAAAAGAATCTTACTTAAACTGAAAAAACAGATTCTATCATTTTGCTATCAACATGGCCTTGCACCTTCCTGGTTCAGGAGCGTCAGTGACTGGGATTTCTCATTCCACTCCGACTGGCCCTTCTAGCAAAGAGCGTTACGTTTACGGCATCCTTTCTAGGCTAGAGCAGGAAGAAAACACGCTGACACGAATAGCCGAACGAACAGATCGAATTACCATAACTGCGAATCTATCTACAAAAACCGCCAACATCGACTTGCTTATTAATGTTGTCGCCAGCACCGCAGCTAACGGCGTTGCTCAATACACCGCAGCGCACTACTTGACCGGCTCCACCTTCACCAGCGGCACTAGCGGGGACAGTACCGCACTCAATTTAGCTCAAGCTGCAATTGAAGCAGTAATGGATTTGCGCCTTTTAGAACTCGATTCAACCAAGAATCCAGACAAAATCAATGCAGTCACTCGCTGTCAACACGTACTTAATAGCAGCGGAGGAACCAACGCAACTTTTAGCGCTTTACTTGAACTCCCCATAGAAATCATCAATTTGCCCGGAGGGGGCAGCGTAATTGAAGGGAAAAATTACCTCACATGAGCGAAAATCAATTATCAGGAACTAGAAGTTTCCGTCGCAGCATCACCAGCGCTGACGGAACTAATATTATTGAAATTCTCAGTTGTGCCGAAGTATTTGCCAGCTACTCAACACTTGAATCTACTTATTTTATTGAAAGAAGCTTTTATTTAGAAGCATTTAGCGGCGCAATTTATCTGCCTTCGCTGGCGAAGGCTCCCTTTCCAGAGCTTTACCCAGAGATGAACTCAGCAGAGAAAATCTCTGCAATGCTTAAGATAGAGGAAGAATATCCCTTTTTAGGATTGAGATTCCACGCTCGCAAAGGCACTGGGGCATGGTCAACGCTAGCAACCGCAAGATTACAAAATAAGGGGAGAGAAACGACAATTCCCTTTACTATTCCCTACCTTACAATTAACCAACTTAAATTATTAAGCCCCGACGATCGGCTGGGAATTTCTATTATTAATTATGGAAGCGGCGTACTTGGCGCTGGCGATTACATCAATTTAGAAGGCGACTTTAGATTTAGTTTAGATTTAATTGCCAAACCCGCGATCAAAGCAGTTGGCGTAGCTCTTCCTTACGGTGTGAACATATCAACAGCTCCCACCCGCTTTCGGATTGCTAATCCTAATCGAGCTATTTTTTACGCCACAAATACAGGAAATTCAGATATTTGGATTGCCGGCAACTCCAGCGTTGCAGTTGGTAGCGGTATCTTCTTAGCCTCCAATGGTAACGGGAACCTTACCGAGCAAACACTGACTGGCGAATTGTGGGCGATCGCCGAAGGAGGTACTTCGAGAATTTCCGGCGTTGAGGCCAGTTATGTCTAGGGTTAGTTCTAAATCCAGCCTGTCGCCAAGCGCAACCAGTGGATCGAGTGCGATCGACCTTGGCAAAGATAGCGGCGTTAATCTAGGGGAAAAAACTCAAACATCAGTAAGCACTGGCGGTATTGGAGTTACCCGCGAGGTAGCAAATATTGGCGGTATGTCAGTAACCGGTGGCGTGAGCGTTGAGGTGAGCCCCGTCCGCCTCGACATTAGTGGCAATGTTGACTATGACGATCCTACAAAAAGCTCAGTTTCTATTGGCGCTGGTGCAGAAGTTCCCGGCGGACTCCTAGGAGTAAGCGGGGGAGTGACTATAAATACCACCACCGGAGCAATCGAAGAAGTAAGTATTGGCGGTGAGGTAGCAGCATTTGGGGCCAATGTTTCTGTAGGTTCCGATGGAAGTGTTGGCTTAGAGTTTACTTTCCAGATTCCATTTACTCCAATTGAGTTAAGCCTGGGTTTCGGAGCAGCTTCAAGCAAAAAAACAACACCAACACCAACACCAACACCAACGCCAACACCATCAACTAATAACAAAATGCCTCCAGGCTGGCAGCCATCAATTCCCTCGGCTCCTACTGCTTCTGTCGTGGCGGGGAAAAAGTATTATGTTCGCACTACAACCACAAGCGCCGATGGGAGGTATTGGTATTCTGACGGAAATGGATTCACTACTTACACTGTCACTCCGCCTCAAACGGGAAACTTAAATCCTCCAAGTGTTTCACCTTCTTCGGAACCTAAACTTTGTACATCTTTCACACAAAGACAAGTTGATCAAATGATAATTAATCCGGGGGGCGTTCAGTATGCCAATGCAGGCCCTAGTTACTATACTAATGACGGGCCAAATATTAATAGGGTGACAATTTATTCTGCAAGCACATATGTACAACAGTTTGGGCTGATAAGTCAAATTAGAGAAGTTTATTACCGCAGATGCGTGACGATGGAGCATCCTGGATTTCAAAATCCAGGGTATCCCGGCACTTATTGGTTCGGTCCAACCAAAGGAGGGCAAACTTTTTCATTATCGCCTGGTAGCATTTATAATCCATTCGATGCTCTTCCTAATAGAGCAGAAGGTTATACCTGGAAATTTTCAGAATACGAATTAATTGCTAGAACGCAAGTAGAACTAATTGAATGTGGGCAAATTGTATTGCCACCTTTTTCTCAACCTCCTTTCCCAAACCCACCACCAAGGAAAGAAAAAATGGATGAATGTTGTAGAGAAAACTTAAAACTATTAAGAGCAATACACAAAGGCTTAGGAATTGCCAAATTCCCTGGTAAGATGCCATCTACAATTATTCAAACAATTCCAAAAAAGGGAGGGCAACCCGCAGAACCGCCACAGGTTCCAGTTGATGACTGGGTTGACCTTTTCATGTGGAATTTTAAACGGGATGACGAGCGCTGGGGTCAATGGGAAATTCAAATTGATGTCAAGGACTCCGACTTAACAAAAGAAGGAGACCAAGGAAAATCTATTAAATTCCCTAATTTAGCCGAATCAGTTGCCGAGATGGAAGGGCAATTATTAAGTCTGTTAACCAACGTTGAGGCATTAGTTGCGATCCAAACTAAATGCTTAGTAGAGTCGGGAATGGCAAGGCAAGAGGCTATCAAAGGATATTTAGCATCCAAAGCCATTATCAAATACATGGCGTTTAAAAGCACAGAAATTGATGTTTCTGTGTCCATGACATTTACCGCTGGGGCTGAATCAATTAGTGCATTGATTAAAGAATCAGAAGGGCATATCAAGGGAACTGATTATGTAGAGAAAGAAACTCTGCGCGATATTTTATTAGATTTGTTGCAAGCAGCAGCCGTAATAAGAGCTGTGCATTGGCAAAAAATCGATACTAAGACAGACACTAAGTCTCAATTACTAGGGCTATTAAAAGGAAGCGTAGACTTAGCTAACTCATTCACAAAACCAAAAGGTACAGATGGAGATGACGGTAATGGCAAGTTTGACCCTGCACAAGATTTTGAGGATTTTCTAGACAGCGCGGAAGATGGATTTACAAACTCTACCGGAATTACTGATATTCAAAATCCTTACGGAAAAACACGAGACCGTAGACCGCGAATTCGTCAGATTGGTGACAATATTTCTCAAGCTGGAGGTGACAAGTAATGACTGCACCAACTCCAAAACTTGGCATGATTCTTCGAGAATTAGCCTCACGAAAAATTCGAGAATCGTCTACGGGCGGGAATTTAATTCGTACTTGGTCGGCAAGTGCTAGTACAACTAATCAAGGTAGTGGTGGTTTTTTAGAGACAATTATTAACGGAGCGCTGCGATTTGGTAATTTTTTAATATCTGGAGTTATCAGTTTAATTTCTTTCAGTTTTACCAAGTTATGGAGTTGGGTTGTTTCTGCAACCCAATTTATTTACAACTTTGATTGGAACATTAAAGACACAGCTATTGACAAGCAAATAGAGGGATTGTGGAATTCCTTTGGCGGGATTTTGGGCGGGGCTGTCGGTAGGGCGATCGGATGGATCGGTTGCGGATTGGTGCCGGCTGCTACGGTTTTTAGCTTCAATCAAAGCTTGGGAACCTACTTGTTAAAAGAAGTCGGCGAACAAGCTATTGATGAAATGTTAGACGCTGCTAGCGAAGTTATCAATGCGGGATTTCGGATGGGGGCGCAGGCTACTTTTTTGTGGCTGTACAAAGATGTACGTCGAGCTTTAAAAGATCCATCCAACCCTTTTGGGAAAGCGCTGCGGGGAGTTTTAGGTAGTGGAACTGTTGACAATTGGGGTACGGGTGAATCTTGGACTATGGCGAAAGCCGTTGAGGAAAAAATTGAATCAATTCCAAATACTTTTTGGCGCAATTTTACCGAAGAAGCTTTTGAGGAAGGTACAGAGGCTTGTATAGAAGCAGGGTTTGCGGTTGCTGGGGGGATTGACGCCTACTTGGCGCAGCAGCAGATGACGAACAATGCGGTGCTGGGAAGCGATCGCACTGTGGAAATTACGCCCGATCGTTCTGCCCCAGATGAACGAATTATATTAAGTGGGCCGGAAGCTGTACTAAGACCAACCATCGTCAATGTTTTAGCAACTCACCAAATGCTGGGAAATCGTGACGTGGGAGTTTTGATTAATGGCACGCCTGTCGATGAGTACCTGCGTCCAGGGGTTCAAGAACGGCGATTGACGATCGAGTTTAAGGAAAAGCAACAGCCACCTTGGACGATGCCCGACGGCAAGCGAGCTCGCAAGCGACAAATAACTATTTTTGATGTGAAGCGGGGATTGACCTGGGAAGAGGTAAAGCTAGCAGCCAAGCAGTACACCAGCGGACAGCGGTTAATAACGGCGCAACTTAACAACGGCCGCCAAATGCAGGTTTACGCTGGCACTGAAAATGAAGGGGTGCAAAAAATTAAGGAGTTACTGAAACTTTCGACTGCTGAAATTTTGCCCAACGGTGTCCGGGATTCCGGCTATGTCGATCCAACGTCCCGACGCCGTGCTTTGCCTTACCTTGTTTATCCGGCTAAAGCGGTGTTGCTGTGGCGAAAGCGATCGACCGACTTGAACGGTCGGGAAGATTTAGCTGGCAATATTTGGACTGAAGAGGCGATCGAGTTTGATTTGTGGCCTGATAATGCGCCCGCTGACTTGCCACTGCTAGGTTAGGTATTTTTGAGAAATTAAATACTCCCGTTCTTTCTCTAACTGCGATCGCACTTGGTTAAGAGTTAACCCGGTTTCGCGCGCTAACCGCTCCAATAAGTGGCCGCGAGGTCTGTAATTATAAGGTTTTCCCCAACGCCCACTTTTACGCGTTAGCGCTTTTTTGCTGTCGGTTCCCAGTTTTGAATAGAGGATTAAATTCATGTTACAAAAATTTACACAATATCATTTAGATCGTAAGTAGTACGGATCAACCCTAGGGTTGAGTATAATGCTCTGTTGGTTGAAACTAGCTCGTAGCAAGCAATTTAGTTGTTGACACCGTTAGTTAATTTGTCTAAGGTGAAAACACAGCACAAAGCAACACCTAAAAAAAATTATGTCAATTACCGTCACCGAACTATCTGCCAATTTGCCCGCTGGCGTTACGCTCGATCCTACTGCGTATCCCGGCACTAGCCAAGCGATTAAAGTGATTGTTGAGATGTTAGACGCTTTTAACAAAACCCAAGCTAGCTTTAATACAACGGCTCCTGCTGGAACAGATGTACTTTCTCTTTCAGTCGGTCTCGGCAACGAGCAAACCATTTTTTGGCCCCCTGGACAAACCGCCACAACTGAAACAGTGCGGCCAAAAACTTATAGCTTAACGAGTTTTCAGCGTAGCGTAGTGTCTGATGTATACCCTGTTGTGGGTTAATATTGGCTACCCATTTTTAGGGTAGTAGCAAGTTATTTTCAATCACTAATTACCTAAAAACTCAAAAATAATGGCAGTTACTAATATTTACGGTCAACGCAATGTGCGAGCCGTGTCAATGCCTATAGGTGGCGCTACCGCATTTTATGTTTTTAAAACAAACGTAGACGCGAGCGAAGTGGCAGAATTAGGGCAAATTGATGCGGCAACTTTAGCAGGGAGTGGCCCTGCTGCCCCTATTTTTCTTGGTACTGGAACAAATGGTCGTCCACGGCCAGCGCGATTAAAAAAGAAAAAAGAAGGCATTACTTCCTTAGTCAGCGCGGCTAATATGGCGACTGCAATTGCTACTCAAAAATGGCAAATTGTAAAGCGCGCCGTTTATCAAGGTCGAATTGCCCAAAAATCTACAACTTTTGGAACTCCCGTTGCTGGAGGTAATGCAGCCAAAGGCAGCGTTTTAGTTGTTGTCACGACATCGGGGCTTAACTGGGCATGGCGAATGCCAGCGCAGCAATTCAATAAAATTACATCAGCAGAGGCGACAAGTTTGGGAATCAGTATCCCTAACACTGATTTAGAGTTTCGCAGCTTGCTTGTTCGCGCTGATTTGCCGCGTCCGGGTCGAGCGACTAGAATGCTAGCAACAGTTGATAACGTGATGCGAATTGAAACATTTATTGGCGACGGTGCGACTTTACCGGCTGACTGGAATGGCAGCGGCGAAGCACTCAGATACGGGGGTTAAAAAATGCTGCTGTTGCCGCATCATCATGAATTTGCGGAAACGCTCGCTGGTAGTGCTTTTTTGTAAAGGAAGGAGAAAAATAGTAAAATAGAGCGACGATCGTGAAAGAGGAATGATGGAATGAAATTGGATTTAAGTTGCCCAACGTGTGGTTCTGACGACATCATGAAAAATGGGAG
>JANMLZ010000020.1:0-66110 GCA_031372825.1 Cyanobacteria bacterium OTE_58_metabat_593
GCTAACGGCGCACCTTACTTTTATCAATAACCACTGCCTAATTAAAACAATGCCGGCGGCGCCGTAATTATATTGAGGACCCGGCAGTGCCGTTTCCATCCGCCAGATTATTTGTCGGGAAACGGCACTGCCGTGTCCAGATTTTGGGTAATATTAATTCCGATGCAACCGAAATTGATATTACCAACTAATTCAAACGGTTCGATTCGCAGTTTCTGCAAGAATCCTCTTAATTTGGGCAGGAGTCAGATTCGGATTAGCCTGCAACATCAAAGCTATCACCCCAGCTACGTGTGGCACTCCCATAGAAGTACCAGCAAAATATCGATAGGGAATTCCCGGTTGAGAAAGCGGTACAGTAGAATAAATGTCGCCAGAATCCGCCCTGCCGCCGTTGCCGCCGGGAGCCACAAAATAATTTAGCACTTCAGCTCCTGCCCGGTTAGAAAAATCGGCAAACAAGCCATTGCGGCTAACAGCGCCGACAGCAATTCCGACTTCATTAGCAAACCTAGCCGGATAATCTACTTGTGGGCTAGCATCATTTCCGGCGGCCGAAATTACGATCGCACCTCTAGCTTCAGCAGCTCGAATCACATTCAATTCTTCGTTGTTCAACTGTTGGCCGCCCAAACTAACATTAATCACCCTCGCGCCATTTGCCGCCGCATAATTGATCGCATTAATTTCATCCCTAATTTTCCCCACCCCGGTGCGATTCAGTATTTTTAAAGGCATAATTTTCGCAGTCGGAGCCGTTCCAGTCATCCCAACTCCATCCCTTTTCGCAGCAACTAAACCAGAGATATGAGTGCCGTGATTGTTATCATCCATCGGGTCATTATCGTTGTTGACAAAATCCCATCCCCGGAAATCATCCACAAAGCCATTGCGATCATCATCAACCCCGTTGCTAGCTTTATTCCGACCGGCCGCATCAACGCCAGTTTCCCCTGCATTGCTCCAAATATTTCCGATCAAATCTGGGTGATTGTAGTCAACGCCACTATCGATAACTGCCACCACAATGCCGTCTCCAGTCAATCCCTTCGCCCAAACTTCTGGAGCTTTAATTAAATCTCTACCCCAATCGTCGCCGCCCAAATCGGGAACATCAGGAAAAGTTGCAGTACCTTGAGCAGCAGCCACGGCTGCCGCCGCATTCACCAAACCGAACCCAAAACGAGTGTCAAAACCTTGTAAATTGCTGGGATTGTTAGGAGCAACAGTTGCAGGATTTGCAGACAGATTTAGGGTAAAGTTGGTACTGCCTTGGAATTGATAAATTCGGATGTAGTAAGTTCCGGCTGCCAAACCGTTGATGTCGATCGACTCCGGCGACAAATTCGGTTCTTGAGAAGCAGCAATAATATCGGTAAAATCAATAGAATTGTCGCCGTTAATATCTTTAATTAAAGCAACATCAACATCCGTCCTCAAACCGCTGACAGCTAATTTAAAGTCGCTATTTACCTGTAAAGTAAAGCGGTAGAGGTCGTCTGGGCGGGCGTTGCTAACCGAGTCTGCGATCGTTTGTGTGCCGCTCAAAACGCCTAAATCGCGAGCTTGGCCCAGTTGGTTGCCCAATACGGCACTTGCAGAGATGAAGGTATTGGCGAGGTTTTGTGGAGATGCGTTGGCTACCACGCCTAAAATCGCACCGGATCCACGAATTTTAATTACTGTATTGGAAATACCGGGGGCGATCGCAATTTGTTCGAGAATCAAGTCAGCTTCGGTCAGATTGTCAGTCAGCCCGATCGAGTCCACAAAACTGTTAAAGTCAGTAATCAGGTCTGCTGCCGCCGGATCGGAGACTGAAGAGTCACTGCGGAGGACAAAGGTATCTGAACCCAAACCCCCTGTCAGCGTATCCTTGCCTGCATCGCCCACTAAAACGTCGCTACCGCCGCCGCCGTTGAGTACGTCATCTCCCCTACCTCCCTGCAAGGTATCGCTGCCAGAATCGCCAAACAGAAAGTCGTTTCCCGCACCGCCGTTGAGTAAATCGTTACCAACACCGCCAAACAGCGTATCGGAATTGCCACCACCAAGCAGGCGATCGTTACCCTCATCACCGTTGATGCGATCGGCATCCGAGGAACCGAGAATAAAATCGTTACCTCCGAGGGCAAAAAGTCCGTTAGGATAAGGAGTCAAAAAGCCCGGAGTCAATACAAAACTGTTGGGGCTATCATCTAAAAGATAGGAACGACCGTCAGGGCTCGGGCCAACCATAAAAATTTACTCCATATAAGTGCGATCGATCTAAATTTTAAAGTTTAAACCTGAAATTGTGGTTAAGAAATCCATAATCCCAAATTCAAAAATCCGGGTTAAAAAATGGGCAAACAAGACTTGCATCGAATTCAGAATTTTTTCAAGCTGGCGAAATCGCGTCTCCAGCCCTATTTGCGCTATTTGATTCTGGGCGGAACGTTTTTATTTATTGCCCAAGCTTTTATCACTCACTGGCGAGAAGTCGCGAATATCCAAATTCGAGCCGAAAGTTTTCCATTACTGGCGATCGCCCTTGGCGTCACTTTATTTTCGCTAATTTTTGTCGGCTGGGTGTGGATGCTGATTTTGCGAGAATTCCATCAACGTGTAAATGCCGCGTGGGCGATTCAAGTTTTTCTCAAAACTAATATTGCCAAGTATTTGCCGGGGAATATTTGGCATTTTTGGGGTCGAATCTTGGAAGCCAAAAAAGCCGGTCTTTCGCCAAAAGTTGCGACTCTCAGCGTGTTGTTAGAACCACTGCTGATGGCTTCCGCAGGCGTTTTGATTGGCTTGCTGTGTTTTGATAAATTTAATTGGTGGTTGCGGCTTGTGGGTTGTGCTGCTATTTTGACGGCGATTCATCCCCGGATTTTAAATCCGATCGTCCTATTTGTAGAGAAATTGAAGTTAGAGAAGAAGGGGGAAAATGCAAAGGCTGAGGAGGTTGCGGGCGATCGACACATTTCGCGTTTAGAGTCTAGCTCCAATCTAACAAAAAAAATATCTAGTGTCAAGTCTAATCGCCAAATTAATTTACCAATTAAACGCTATCCTTTAGTGCCGTTAATCGGACAAATGTGTTTTATCGGATTGCGGGGAAGCGGTTTTTTGCTAACTGCGATGGCTTTAACTCCGGTGAACTTTAACGATGTTCCGAACTTATTCGGTGCTTTTTGTTTTGCCTTTGTTGTCGGTTTAGTTGTCCCTGGTGCGCCGGGAGGTATGGGAGTATTTGAAGCAACGGCGATCGCCCTGCTGTCCGATCGCTATTCTACCGGTATAATTCTGAGTGCGGTGGCTTTGTATCGGATTATCAGCATTCTAGCGGATGTTTCTGGTGCTGCGTTGGCTAAGATCGATCGAAAGCGCGATCGATTTTTGTAGGGACACGGCACTGCCGTCTCCTAATTTCTTAGGCTATAATCAAGATCGTCAAAAACAGGCAGGATACCTGTTCCACAATAATTATGGGAGATGTCTATTCTAGGCGATCGCCCTAAGCTACCGGGCGGGGCAAATTTCGACCTTGACAGTCATGCCTACTTGGTTGAGCATTATAATCAGAGTATCAACAGAAAATTGCCCAATTTTACCTTGAGTCAAAGCTTTGATTTCGTCCCTTGACTGTTTGAGATGTTGAGCTGTTTGGTCGATCGTCCAACCGTGATGTTTAATCTGATTTTGCAGAGCAAGCATTAATTGCGATCGGATTAGTAAGTTATCAGCTTCTTGGGCTGAAAATCCGAGGTCGAGAAAGATATTATCATTGGCTTGAGTAATAGTATTTTCGGTCATTGTTCGCATTCTCTTGAATTTTAACGATTTTCTAACAACAGTTGGTAGCGTTTCTGCCCAAGTTCGATATTCTTCTGGGCTGTCTTCTGAGTTTTCTTTTGAAAGGCATGGAGAACGTAAATAGCTTCTTCAAATCTAGCAATATAGAATACTCGATAGGCATCTTCTGTCCGAATCCGAATTTCTTCAACGCCTTTACCTACGATCGACATGGGTTTAAAATCTGATGGTTGTATGCCTTGCTGAATCGTCCAAAGTGCAAAACCAGCTTCTTTTCGGGCATCTTCAGGAAGAGATTGGATTTCTTCGCGGGCAGAACCCACCCACCGAATCGGTTTGATGGTCATCGGGTTTTTCGAGAATCGAACACTGTAATAATTGTAACACAGGGGATGAAGATTAGGTCTCTGTGGTTTGGGTTAGGTGCGATCGCCCTTCAGTTATATTGGTTGGTTGAAGTGCGATCGCAAACTACCGCTCCTTTCCATTCAAATCGCTCAAAACTTTTGCCACTGCTGATGCTTGCTCTGGGTACAGCCGCGCTAAATATCCACACATTTGATAAGCAGCGTCTAAGTAGTAGGCACAGGGAATTAATAGCTTTTTGAAGTTTGGCTTATCGCCTGTTTCAGCAAACCATGAGGCAATGTCAGGTAAGTGCTTATTATGGTCTGAAATAATCGCCTCTACAGTCCTTACTGCCTCCTCACCTTGTCCTGCAATTGCTTGTATTTGAGCAATCCTCTTGAGGGCTTGCAGGCGTTTTTTTTCATCCTTAATTTTTTCTTTAGCTGCGAGGGCGATATCGAGAATTGTAACTTGTTCTCCTTTTTTGAACTGCTCCCAGGCGATCGCCCAAAGTGCACTTATTTTATGTGCTCCATCTTCAATCTCGTTGATAATTTCAATAGCAGCGGGAAATTTACCTACTTCTGCATATCCTATAGCTATTGTAGATAAATCTTTATCGCGTTCCCGTTGTTTTTGTGTTTTTACAGCTTCAAGCAGATCGGCAAAAGTGGCTAAGGCTGCTTCGGTTTCTCCTACAGTCGATCGTGCCACTGCTATAGTAGTCAAAACATCTACCTTGTTTGACAAAAACAAGAAAAAACGATCGTCTGCATTTTTATAGAATTCATGAGCATTACTGAGGATTATCTTGAATTTTTCTATTTGTTGTGAATCTTGCCAAATTTGCAAGTTTGCTAGGGTTTTTAGTGCATAGGCTTGGGAAGATGGGATACAGATTTTTCGTATAGTTATAATAGCGCTGTCAAAGTCTCCCATCATTGCCTGTGCTTGTGCTATTAGTGCGAAACTCTGCGATCGATGGTGTTCTCGATTATTACTAATTTGTTGGGCAATTTCAAGGGCGCTATCGCAGATAGGTTTCGCCTCTTCTATCTTTTCTGCTTCTACCAATATCCGTGCTACTATCGCTAACACATTCGCTTTTTCGGCAACATAATCAATACTTTGTGCTATTTCACAGGCAAGACTGGTAGTAGCGGCTCCTAATTCTTTTTGTCCGTTCTTTACCTGAACTTCTGCTACTTGTATTAAGGCTGACGATATCAACAATAAGATTGAGATTTGTGTTTGTTTTTCAGCTTGAAGAACAGTAGCAAAAGTAGTTCGTGCTGCTTCAGTTTTCCCGTGTGCTACCTGTACCTCTGCTATGACTACTAAAGTTTTGGCTCGCGTTGGTGGACTCTCTATTTCTTTCGCTATCTCTGAAGCAGCAGTAAAATTTTGTGTTTTGGCATATCCTTTCGCTATTACTGATAGGGCTTCTTGCTGTTGGTTTTTATCCTTAATCTTATTTTTGATTGTAATGGCAGCAGTAAAATCTCCCATCTCTATCAGAGCTTCCACTACAGCTACCAAAGCCTCTCCTTGCTTCTGATTCTTAATTTCTTCAACGGTTTCACGAAGAGAAACTTCCCCTCTTGTGACGTTTAATCGCATAACTCCCATTACTTCTTCAGTCTGCTCCAATTGATTGTCAATTTCTTCAACCATCTCAAGTGCTGCCGTAATTTTTTTTGCTTTTGCCTGTCCTTTTACTATTGCTACTAAAATGTCTACTCGTTGGAATCGATCCTCAATTTTTTCGGCGATATTGAGTGCTGCCGTAACATCACCTGTTCCGGCTTGGGCGTTAGCTATAACTACTAAAGTATTTGTTTTATCTGATTCAATTTCAATTTCTTCAGTCGTCTTGAGCGCCGCAGTAAAATCTCCTGACGAGACTTGGGCATGAGCTATTATCAACAGAGATCGTGATTTTGTTAGGGGTTCCTCAATCCGATTTGCGGTTGCAAGAGCAGCAGGAAAATCATTAACATTTGTTTGTACAGAAATAATGGATCTCAAAGCATCGTCTCGATCCTCTTGATTTTTGATTTCTTCAGCCGTCTTAATTGTCTCATCAAATTCCTTGACCTCAGCTTGCGCTATTGCTATTTCTTGCAGGGCATTGACTCGCCTGTTTGCATCCTCAATCTCATGTGCTATTTTTTTCGCTTTAGCAAATGTGACTCGTGCTTTTTCGCTGTGACCTAGTTTTGCTTGTAACTTCGCTAAGTTTTTTAAGCAATAACAATCTTCTACTTCCGATCGGTTCTCGATTTTTTGAAGAGTCTCGAGAGCTTCCGCAACCATTCCCATCTCTACCTGGATATTTCCTAGCTCGATCAATGCCCTGAATCGACGCCATTCATTGTCAATCTTGTCTGCTGTTTGAAGGGATTTAGTTAAGGTAACTCGTGCGGCTTCCCTATCCCCCAATTCTATTTGAGTTTTTGCTATTTTCCCAATCAAAAATTCCACCCCAAAGTTTGGCAGAAGTTTTTGCGCGTTCTCAAGAACATTAGCAAAAGAAGCAGCTACTTCTGCATCCCCTTTTTGAACCTGTTTCTTTGCTATATTTATCAATGCCAACATTTGCTCCAAGTTAGAGCTAATACCCAACACAGTTTTCAGAGCAGCAGCAAAGTTACCGCGATCGCTAAGATCTCGACACAGAATGTTGCGGTAGACATTCTCCAAAAGCTTTTGCTGCAAAACAGTACAGACATCCTCACTCACGTCAAAAAGATGCGCGAGTAGGTAAGCAGCATACTCGCTTTGCCAATCAATAGCTGGATGAGTAGATAAACGAGGCAAATTTTTGAGTTGCAACCGCTTCAGTGTCTCGCGTGACTCTTCCAATCTGCCTGTATCTTTCAATTCCCAAGCTAGCAATAAATACCACAGTACAGAGCGCTCAATCTCATACAAATCTGCCAGTTTCCAAGCTCGTTCTAAACTACCTTTTCGCAGTGCTTCCAGGGGTAAATCTTGCGCTGTTGTATGCAACAGTTGCCGTGCGTGTAGTAGCATAAATTCTGCCATTTCTCCTGGTTTGTCTTCCTCGGCGGCGGCTAACAACGCAGTCTGCACTGTCTTTAAAGGCAAATCAGGTCGATCTGGCAAGTGTTCTCGTTGGGCAATAGTAAAGTCTTCATTACGTGCTAACTCATACAACTTATTCCACTGCTTTATATCTCGTAAATGTTCTACATAATATCGCAAGGCATAACTACTCTGATTTTCCTTTTCCTGCCATTGGCTACAGTATTTAATCAAATCCTGTAAAGCATCTTCAGCATCATCACCCAACTGAGCGGCAAATGTCGTCCCCAATAGTGGGTGAGCAAAAGCGTAAAGCTTATCTTCGGAAATCCTCATCCAGCGCGTTACTTGCCAACACTGATGCAACTGGCGTAAAGAGCGATCGCGCATTCCCGTAATTGCCCTAACATCTTGTTTTTCAAGTGCGCCTTTGGCTACCGCCAACAGTGCAAAAAACTTCCACCTTTCATCTGGCAAGTCTAGTTCGTCTAAGCGCTTTAACTGCTGCTTGACATAGTTCTCAAATCTTTTGGGCGTTTGTGCCAATAGTTGTCCTATATCTTGCTTCTGTTTTGCAGCATGACTCAACTCATCAATTAGATAACTCAGGTAAAGTGGAAAGCCTTCAGTAATTTCATCTAATTTGGTAACGAAATTGGTATCTCCGGCAAATGCTGCTAACTCACCGTCACCAGTTTGTTTAAGCCAGTCTGCGATCGCTCCTCTTGGCAAATCCTCAAAGTGCAATTTTTGCGATCTTTCTGACCAATTTTCCAGGTATTTTGGCTCCTCCCCTAACTCTGCTCTCGCTGAAACAATAACAAATACATTCTGAGGCAAAGAAGTGAGAAAGGGTAGCGAGAAGGGAATGTCGGCTGCGTCTATTTCATCTAAGGCATCTATAACAATGACTAAGGGTTTGTCTTCCCTTGCGCCACGCTCTTTTAATATGTTATTTAGCCTTTTTCTTAACTCATTTCGTTCGTTTGGCAGTTGCTCGTAGTAGAGTTCGTAATATCTATAAATTTGACGTAATAAATTCCAATAAGCACTTTCAACAGAGCGGGTTTTATCATATTGTTGGCTGAAAAAATGATAAGCAATAAAACAGTCGTTTCCCTGCCGTTCCTTAACCCAGTTAGCCAAAAGCGCTGTTTTACCAAAACCAGCAGCAGCCTTCACGAGCATTACACCACTGGAGTTATCAGCTAAAAAATTGTCCAGTTTTTGGAATTCTTCTGAACGTCCTACAAACAACTCAGTAGATTCGTTGATGATTTGCTCAACTTTATCAACTACTTCCCAGTCAGGCTCTCTTCTTTCTTCACCCAAGTTTGCCTCTAAGATTTTTTCAACTTCACGGGTTCTCTCAATTTGGAATTTAGTAACCTCTCCAAGGATATTCCGCCAATCCCAAATATCTTTTTGTGTGTCAAAACTAAACTTCCCATTAATTATTTTATTAATTTCTGTATCGGAGTAAGAATTTTGCTTTTATGTCAAAATATAAATAATTAACTTATCGTACTTTTCGTACAGCTTATCTTTATGTTCAATGAACTTCCTCAATGTATCTTTAACTTTATCAAGGGTAGGCGTAGCTGTAATTTGAAAAACAACTTTTGCCGTTTCATCACCCAAATCAACGCTGGGAAAGTTACTCCCTTTTGTAAAATTGAAATTTTCCAGATTTCTATAGCCGTAAACCTCTGCAATGATAGGTATCAATATATTTTCAGCCACCTTATTAAGGTCTGTTTGTCCCATTGCCGTACAACCTTTAATTTGGGTTACGAACAGAGACATCAAGTCGTTAATTCTCTTTTGCGATCGCTCAAGATTCATACTCTATATTCAGAAACTGATTTACTTCTGGTTATTATTTTACCTTACAGGCGATCGCCTTTCTCATCCCGAATCCCAAAGGGGGATCGCCCATCTCCCATCCCTATAAATATGGGACTCAACATTCGTCATCGATCATGTTTAATTATTTGACCATCTCTTGGTATAATTTCTAACCAGAAATCAGTCGTTGTCGAAATTCCTTAACTGCTGCGAGGGAATTCGGATATCGAACATATTCTGCCAACAATTCTATATCTAAATCAGGCAGGATTTCACTGCGACTGATTTGCTCATAACCGCAGGTTTGGACAAATTGAACTGGAATTTCTTCGCGTAGATAGTAGAGGCTAAAACGTTCATTTTGCCAAAACCAAACCTCCTTAACATTTAACCTTCTGTAAACTTCCAATTTATTCAGGCCACCACTGGTAACAACAACCTCAATTGCCAAATCGGGAAATTCTTTGTCTGTACCAATGCAGTAAGCTTCATCGGGTTCCGTCCCGCCTCTTTTTTCCTCTTGCCGCAGGGTGGTAGAACCAAAGGGAAAATAGTCGATATCTGCTTCTAAAAAGTAAATGACTAAAAGGTCTCCAATGCGAGTTTTTCTGTTTTCATGGCGACGGGAAGGTGAGATAATTTCTAAGACTCCATCTAAATAAGTGACTCGATATGCCGAACTATCTCCATTTCTGGCGAGCAAGGTTTCATATTGCTCCCAGTTAACGCGATCGGTAATATAGCGGCATTCGGAATCTTGGCGTTGGAGTGCTTGTTGGTCAAGTAGAGCATTGAGATCGCTTGTCAACATAGTATTACCTCCTTTAGGTTGTCTTGATTATAGTTTTGGGCGACCAAAAACCCGGTTTCTACCTGAATATTTTTCGCAGAGATGCAAAATTTGTCTCAGAAACCGGGTTTTTTAGACTTGGTTCTATTTGTGAATGCGATCGCCCTTTCTGAAAATCTTGTTAAAAAAAATTCGCCTTAAAAAAGCGGGATTACCGATTGACAGGGCTGGACTTTTCATGGTATATTTTAGATAATGGGAGTGGTAGCATTAATTTAATTTTTGTCACCACTCCCATTATTTTAATGTACTTCATTGGCTACCCAAAGTCAAGCCTTTTACCCTCAAAAAAATGGCGATTTTTTTTAAATTCAATCAATAAAAATTAATTTGCCCCCATGATTAATTCTCCCTTACCTTCAATTACTTCGCCAATCTCAAAAGCAGCAATTCCCTGAGATTCAAACCATTTAACAGCTTGCTCTACTTCCCGGCGATCGAGCAACAGGACAAATCCAATCCCCATATTGAAAGTATTGAACATATCTGCGGTGGCAACTTGACCCGCTTCAGCAATCCAGTCAAAAATTGGCAAGCTTGGCCAGCTATTAGTCTGAATTTTTACAGATTGATTGGCTGCCAAACAGCGGGGCAAATTCTCCGGTAAACCGCCGCCAGTAATGTGCGCCATGCCGTGAATTTCTAAACCGCTCTTAATTGCTTCGAGGACTGGCTTGACATAAATTGTCGTAGGAGTTAATAGGACTTCGCCCAAACTTTTGCCACCTAACTTTTCGGGTTGGGAATTCCAATCAAAACCCAAATCGCCCGCAATTTTTCTGACCAAACTAAAACCGTTGCTGTGGACGCCCGAACTAGCCAGCCCGATCGCGACATCTCCAACTTTAACCCGCGAACCGTCCAACAATTTGCTCTTTTCGACAATACCCACACAAAACCCAGCCAAATCGTACTCTCCCGCTTGGTAAAAACCGGGCATCTCCGCAGTTTCCCCGCCCAACAAAGCACAGCCAGCTTGTTTGCAACCATCAACGATGCCAGCAACCACAGCGGCTAATTGTTCAGGATTTAACTTTCCGGTGGCTAAATAATCTAGAAAAAATAGTGGTTCCGCCCCGGATGTGAGCACGTCGTTGACGCACATTGCTACCAAGTCGATGCCTACCGTGTCGTGCCGATCGAGTTCGTGGGCCAATTTCAACTTAGTGCCAACACCATCAGTACCCGAAACCATAATCGGCTCTTTTAAACCTTCCGGGACGCTAAAAAACCCGCTAAACCCGCCGAATCCGCCCAAAACGCCCGATCGATGGGTGCTTTTGACCATACTGCCGATGCGATCGACAAAAGCTCTGCCCGCCTCAACATCGACACCCGCTTCTCGATAATCCATAAGTCCGCCAAATCAATTTCTAATTTTTAGTGTATGCCCATAACAGTTGACAAACAGCTTTTTTTAGACTAGCTGTTTGATCGCCTAGGAAATAAAATAATCTTTTGTAAATTTTTGTAAACTTTTCTGGAATTGCTGAAATGGCTGTAAGCAAGGGAATTGAAGCATTTTTTGAAGGCGATTTTGGAGAAGATTCGCTCGATTTTAGGTAAATTGTGTGATGTGAGCGATCCCCAAGTGCAAAAGTTTGTGGTAGTCTGTTGCAGTTCGTGAACAAAACACAAATTGCGAATCGAGTATGAGTTGTCAAGTATCAGGGAAGCTTCGACCAATTTGTTTGGGGTGAAGCATTAAAGCAACAATGCACCCAGATAGTTTGTTTTGACTTGCGGGGGAATGGTGAAAGGCTTTTCAAGCAATCCTTGAGGCCTCAGCCATTTGGCCAATCCTCCAATCTCGGTGAGCAATGGCTTTCACAAAAATGGACGTATGAAGGAAAAATTTGTTGGTGGTCTACTCGCTATCCTGTTAGTTCCTGTGGTAGGAACGGCATCTTCTTGTCACGCACAAGCAACAACGGATGCCGTCAAGCAAACCTCTCAGGCTTACAAGCAAGTAATTGCCGCCACCCAACCGTCTCCGCAGTTAAACGCGACTCCGGTAGAAGCACAAAAAGTCGGACAGTACCAAGCAAGGGCTGAAATTGTCCAAGACTCGATCGTCAAAATCCAGCCCCACGACGTGGGCGGGCGACAAGCAGCAACAGTTTACGTACGAAATATTCCAGTCATCACCTTTCTGAATCCAAGTCCAGAAACAACAAATACTAAAGTCAGAGAAGCTGGTGACAGCTCTTCCAGTGCTAGCAGCCAGTCAAAAGTAGCGGGCGCGAAAGAAAATCCCAAAGCCGGAAACATTGCCAGCAACTCTAGCAACCAAGAACCAGATCCAGTTTGGCGGGCATCCAGCTTAGCAGCAAGACTGAACCAGCTAGCCCGCAACAACATCGATCCGAACAGCATTACCGTTAAGTGGGAAAAAGCCGATCGCTACATTATTCAGGTAAACGGCGAGGACTTGGTAAACATCAATGCCGAAACCATCCTCCCAGACACCACCAACGACTTTAGCCGAGATGCCCTGCAAGTAACCAATCGCCTCCGCAGGCTGCTGGGCAACGCCCCACCCCTGCAAGAAGTAGCAGGTCAACCGCAACCAGAAGCCCCCGTGCTGTCTCTGGGGCCAGTTCAAGTGCGGCTCAGCGGCTGGGCTTCCTGGTACGGCCCGGGATTTGACGGCAACCTCAGCGCCAGCGGCGAGCGTTTCAACCAAAATGCTTTAACTGCGGCCCACCGTCACTTGCCCTTCGGAACTCTAGTGATGGTGAGAAATCTCGACAACGGCCGATCGGTAGTCGTCCGCATTAACGATCGCGGGCCCTATGTGGGCGATCGGCTGATTGACTTGTCCGCCGGCGCAGCCAACGTGCTGGGAATGATGAGCAGTGGTGTTGCGAG
Source organism: Cyanobacteria bacterium OTE_58_metabat_593 (assembly GCA_031372825.1). GTDB lineage: Bacteria > Cyanobacteriota > Cyanobacteriia > Cyanobacteriales > Microcoleaceae > Microcoleus. The sequence continues at coordinate 12,764 of JANMLZ010000020.1, forward strand.
AGTCGAAATCGAAGTAATCGAACCGAAGCAGCAAACAACTGTTGGACGGTGAACGGGTAAACTAAGGCACAATACAAACGAATGCCTTCAGGAGTTTATCGGTGCGCCTGTTTACTACCATTGCAGCCCTGCGCTGCTACTTAAATTTACAAAAGTCTGCGGCATCGCATCTACAAATCGGTTTGGTGCCGACAATGGGAGCTTTGCACGCAGGACATTTGAGCTTGATCCAGCGGGCTAGACAAGATAATGCGATCGTCCTGGTCAGCATTTTTGTCAACCCGCTGCAATTTGGGCCAACAGAAGATTTTCAAGATTATCCCCGAAATTTCGAGCAAGACCGGCTGCTATGCGAACAAGCTGGGGTTGATGCAATTTTTGCTCCCTCAGCAATGACAATGTTCGGGAACCAAACGGTCGATTCCCTACGGGATAGCTTCGCTTCACGCACTGAAACAGAAAAAACCGCCCAAAAACAGATAGAGATTCAGCTTTCATCCTTAACTCAAGTAGTGCCGCCGCCGGCGATGACATCGGTTTTGTGCGGCAAGTCAAGGCCGGGACATTTTCAGGGCGTGGCGGCAATTGTGACCAAACTTTTGAGTTTGGTGCAGCCGACAAAAGCTTATTTCGGTCAAAAAGACGCGCAGCAGCTAGCAATTATCCGCAAGCTAGCCTGTGATTTTAACTTGCCTGTCGAGATTGTCGGTTGTCCGATCGCCCGCGAAGAGTCAGGACTGGCAATGAGTTCTCGAAATCAGTATTTAACAACAGAGCAAAAACAGCAAGCCTGCGTGCTCTATCGCGCGCTGCAACAAGCCTCAAAAACTTTCGCTTCAGGCGATCGCACCGCAGCGGCCGCACTCGCTGTTGCCCGCGCAGAAGTCGCTGGAGAACCCGCAATCAAGCTCGAATACGCAGAAATTGTCGATCCTGAGACTTTGACACCGTTGCAGGTTGTAGAAACATCGGGATTGTTAGCCGTAGCAGCCAGAGTCGGTTCTACTCGGTTGATTGACAATATAATTTTGAGGAATCGCCGCCCAATTGTGGCGATCGACGGCCCAGCGGGAGCAGGCAAATCGACGGTAACTCGCCAAGTCGCAAAAGTTCTGGGGTTGTGTTATCTGGATACTGGGGCGATGTATCGGGCGCTGACTTGGCTGGCATTGAAAACAGCCACGCCGATGTCTGACGAATGTGCGATCGCCGAATTAATCAGTTGCAGCTATTTGGAATACAACCTCGATCCGGCATCTTTGAGCCTGAAGATTAATGGTGAAGACGTAACTGAGGCAATTCGCAGTTTGGAAGTGACATCCCGCGTCTCAGAAATGGCGGCGATTCCGATCGTGCGAGAGTTTTTGGTAGACGAACAGCGGCGCTGTGGCAAAAAAGGCGGAATTGTGGCAGAAGGCCGCGATATCGGCACTAACGTGTTTCCCGATGCGGAATTGAAGATTTTTTTGACTGCTTCGGTACAAGAGCGAGCGCGCAGGCGGTTGTTACAACTTAAAGAGACCGATCGGGCTAATATTAGCTTGGCACAGTTGGAACAAGACATCGCCTTGCGCGACGAAAAGGATAGCACTCGCGAGATTGCACCTTTGCGGAAAGCAGCCGATGCTGTAGAAATTCAAACAGATAATCTGACTGTTGACGAAGCGATCGATCGAATTGTCGGCTTGTACCAAGAGAGAATCGGCCCGAAAAGTTAATTTTAGGGCGGGTGGGCGATCGATCGCCCATCGTCTCAAATCCGGTTCAATCAACTTGTAGTGTCAGGTAGGGACAGGGGCGCCAGTCTGAGTCTCTAGGAATATAGCGTGTCATTAACCGGATTTGAGCAGCATCCCCGTTGGAAAAAGTTTAATCATTCCCGATTTTCATGGGGAGACGAGGGTTTTTGGTACACAAGTCTTAAATTTTTTTATCCTGATGGACTTCCGTGCGATCGGTTATTTGCAGTAGCCTTTTTAGGGGCGATCCGATTTAAGATTATTGTCTTAACTGGATTAACTTAATATCAACATAAAATCTACAATTAGCTATGCAAGGTGTGAAGGAGAGAATGACGTGACAAAAATGAAACGGCTTTTGAGGCGGCGAAAAAATTTAATCGTTGCTTTTGTAGCCGCAGTAGGCAGTTTTTTGCTGGGTGTGACGTTGCCGATGAACTTACGGGCAAGTGCACCAGTGGCACGAATCCAGCCGCAAGTCTTGGCTGTATCCCAGTCACAAAAAGCCAAAAAGATTGCGAATGTTAATGGTATGAAAGGGGCGATCGCGCAGCGAGTTGAGTTTTCCGAACAGACTATAGGCCGATTGGAGGCAACCCGTTTCCAATCAACCCTACCGTCCCAGTTTAAAGGTATAATGCTCCGTCAAGCCACACTTGACCCGCAGCACAAGGCGATCGCCCTAACATTTGACGACGGCCCCTGGCCGAAAACAACTACACAAATCCTAGATATTCTCAAGAAAAACAATATTAAGGCTACATTCTTCTGGGTAGGAAGATACCTGAAAACTTATCCTGAACTTGGCAAACAAGTCGTGGCGGCCGGTCATGCGATCGGCAATCACACTTGGAACCACCAATACATTAAATATAACGAAGAGGGTGCCGCTCGCGAGATCGATCGTACATCATCGTTAATTGAAGAAGTAACAGGGGTAAAAACAGCGATGTTCCGTCCGCCAGGAGGGATTTTAAACAATGGATTAGCAGCTTACGCACAGAAGAAAAATTATGCAGTTATCATGTGGTCTGCTGATTCTTTAGATTGGCGGACAGCCACGGAATCTTTGATAGAAAACGTGATGCGGCAGGCAAATTCCGGCGGCATTGTGCTGATGCACGACGGCGGTGGAAATCGAGCGAGAACTGTAGAAGCTTTGCCAAAAATCATTGCTCGATTGAGAAAAGAAGGGTACAAGTTCGTAACAGTTCCTGAGTTATTGCAGATGCAAGAACAAGATTTGAAAAAGCAGGAAACCGCAAAAAAATAGTAAGCATGAATTGCCCGGGCAATTCATGAATTGCCCCTACTCATTTCAGGGATTGCCGTCGCTGAGTGAAATATACCTAAATTCAGCAACGCCATTTTTTAGAGCAATAGCTGATTGAATAAAGAAGAAGTAGCAACCACGCCCGGTTCCACCGGATGTTCTTTTGCTAAAATCATTGCTTTAATTGCCTTCTGATCTCTACATAAATCGATCGACAATCGCTATGCTGTTGTAATAGAGCATTAGTCCGATCGCTCTTGTCGATCGCGTACCAGCCATGACCCAAAGTCTCAGTGCCACAGGCTTACCCCCAGCCTTCCCGGATCACACCCAACTCCCCGAATCCGACGGTACATTTTGTCATAATTTTCAAGCACATCCCCAGAGCATTTTGCTCACCGACTCCCTAGAAAGCACGCTGCAAACGCTTCATCCCGACGGACAATATGCGATCGGGCAAGATTGTGGCATCTACTGGCGCGAAACCGAGCCACCAGAAAAGGGTGCCGAAGCCCCTGACTGGTTCTACGTCCCTAACGTTGGGCCCCTCGTGGACGGCGAAATTCGCCGCTCTTACGTGATTTGGCGCGAGTATATGGTGCCAATAATTGCGATCGAGTTTGCCAGTGGAAATGGTTCCGAAGAACGTGACAACACGCCTTTATCTCGTTTACCAGAAGGCACTACTCAGAAACCAGGGAAGTTTTGGGTATACGAACAGATTATCCGCATTCCCTACTACGCCATCTATGTAATTAAAACCAGCCAACTCGAAGTCTACAATTGGGTGAACGGCCGCTATGACCGATTGGAACCGAACGATCGCGGACATTACCCGATCGACCGCATGGGCATAGAATTGGGCCTATGGGAAGGTAGCTATCAAAATCAGACACAGCGGTGGTTGCGCTGGTGGGATAACGAAGGCAATTTGTTGCTGACGGGGAGCGAGCAAGCTCGACTCGAACGCCTCCACACCGAACAGGAACGGCAGCGGGCTGAAGCTGAAAGTCAGCGGGCCGATCGCGCAGAGCAAACACAACAAGATGCGATTCCGCAATTGCTGGCAATGGGTTTGACTGTCGAACAAGTTGCTCAGGCGCTTTCTGTGTCGGTAGAGGATGTGCAGCGTTTGGGATAAAGGGCCGATGTTGTTAGACGACCATCTTGCCTACTTACTCAATCTCAAGACTTTGACCCTTAAAGTTAAGCCTCATATCGTTTCCGGTTCGGAATGATTTAACCGCAGAGAAAACAGAGAGAGATAAGCTGTTTTGCATTTAAACTACACAGTCAAAATTTGATAAAGTTCTTGTGGGGTGGGCGTCTCGCCCCCACAAAAAATATAATTTAGATGTAGAACAGCTTAAGAGAGATGAATAATTCCGATGCTAACTGATTTGAGATTTAACCTGATTTTCCTGAACAGATGACCCTCGCGGTGCTTTGTTACACACAGATTGGTGGCACTAATCAAACTCAATTCTTTTCCCTCCAAATATAGGCTTGCAAACTACGCCAGTAACCGATTTTCCATTGGGAGACTTGGCGCTAAAGCCAGTACGAAAAACGTCGCCCTCTCCACACGCAAAGAATCTCTTTCCAGTAATTGAAATAGCAGAATAACCATTAGTTTCAAGAACATCATATGCTCCATCTGGATCGGGTAAGCCTATAAATGAGATGATGAGCCAGATGAACAATATGATGCTTACAGTAAAGACACAAAGAAAATAAAGACCCTTAACTAAATCATCTAAACTAGGTTTTCTCATAGGTGCTTTTCTAAATAATTTTGGTTAGCTATTATTTCAATAGCTAGACATTGTGCATATTCAAGGTAACTATGAATCTAACGGCAAATCCTGCAATTGAGAATTCACCCAAATAGCCGCCGCCAAACCCGATCGCAAAGCAGCTTCTATTTGACCTTCCCCGCACAAATCCCCCGCACAAACCAACGGCAAAGTCCCCGCAGCCGGCAAACAAGAAACAGGCAAAGGATTGCGGCAAAAAGCATAGCGCCAGCGGTGAACCTGCAACCATTCCGGCTGTTTCAGCCAAGGGATTAAATGTTCAGAAGCGCGATCGAGCAATTGTTGACCGACTGTTGGTAAATCAACTGATTCTAGATGGCGATCGGCAAAATCAGCGCTGCTGTGAACCACAAACACAGGCTGAGCTGATTCCAATCGCTTGCTGCTATCTAAACCGATCCAAGCGAGTTCAGAATGATTGGGGAAAGCAACTGTTTTCCACTGCGGATTTAGATTGCTCAAATCTGACTCCCGTTCCGCCGGATAGCCAGCCATCACAGTAATGCAAGGGTCGTAATTAACCGATCGCAATTTGTCGAGCAAATCAGATTGCAAACCAATTTCAGAATTCAAAAACATTAAAGCTTGAGGTGCTGGAATTGCTACAACCACAGCCTTAGCAATCAATTCTTGAGGTGTGTCTAAATTCTCATCAGTGACTTCTAGAGAAAGATGCCACATTTGGTTATTTGTAGTAGAAATAGCTTGGACGCGGCGGCCGAACCAAATCTCTAAATCCTGAGCTAAATACTTGCCGATAGTATTCATACCAGCGGGTGCCACGTAACAGGAATTAGGACTAGCAGAAAGTTCTCCGCCTCGGAATTTCCAGACATTATCAGTCCAGAGTTTGAGGATATCTCGATCGACCAAAACATCAATTAGCCCCTGCACCGCCTCTCCCTGCGGCTCCAGATAGCGCGCGCCGTGATCCGCCCTAGTGCCCTGTACGCGGCGGGTAGCAACACGTCCCCCCGCGCCGCGAGACTTCTCAACAACCGCCACAGAATAACCAGCTTGACGCAACCGTCGAGTGCAACTCAGTCCCGCCATACCCGCACCAATCACCGCAACATCGAACATAATTAATCAGTCAGCCTTGTGAATCCACACATCAGCTTAAAGCCTGCGGGCTAAATTTGTACCTTGCGGATGAAGGAAAAACAGCCGTAGCAGGGGCTGCAAGCTCCCGGCGATCGTCCTGCGCCAAGTAGTAGAATAAAGGACAGCACGAATCCTTGATTAAGACCAGGTTAAACAGTTGACCTGTGACAGTTGACCTGTGACAACAGCAATCTCAAATCTCAAATCTCAAATCGAATAGGCGAGGGCAAAATTTTGGACGAACTCAGAGCAGCATTAGAATTGACAACAGAAGAAGAATTGCAGCAACTAACAGAACTTCTGTTCAGCCGCAGGTTTAACCCGTTAGATTACGTGCAAACCCCTGCACCGATAGATGTACAAAGTCGCGATCGCGAAGCTTGGCTAGATGCCGTAGAACAGCGATTTCGCTACCTATCAGCCGATGGATTGACGGTACTCAGAGGGCGAACCGAACAAGTAACTTACAGACAAACACTGATTCAAGTTTGCCGCTACCTCAAAATTCCCTATCCCAAACAGTTGTCAACCACAGACTTAGAAGCAGAAGTATTTTTGCACCTCATGGGCCGCGCTTGGAAGCAGTTACCAGCGGCAGAAAAACAAGCACTAACGGTGCGAGTACAGCGAGCGATAGTTGAGTCAAAACTCTCGGAACCCCTACCGCTTTCTACGGAAAAAGACCCATTGGGTTTACTATTCAAGGGTGGAAGTGCTTTAGCTGTAAGTTCGATCGTCAAACCAGTGTTACTCAAAGTAATGGCTCATCAATTTGCGTTGCACTTTGCCACCTATCAAATGGCAAAACAAGCAGTAATTACAGGTGGAACAGCCGCAGCAACGCAATTTCAAAATTATGTCGCAATTCAGACAGCGCGGCGCTCTATGGTGACAAGTGCGGCTCGTTATGGTGCGACGCGGAGCATATTTTCGTTGGTTGGGCCAGTGCTGTGGACGTGGTTTTTAGCTGATTTGGGTTGGCGATCGATTTCAACTAATTATGCTCGGATTATCCCGACCATTTTTGCCTTGGCTCAAATTCGCTTAACGCGATCGGAATGTGCTTGGGAATTAGCCTAATGATTTGACAGCTAATATTTTAGATTAGGAGCGTGGGTGAACATCAGAAATTGGTTAAAATTAGCTAGAAAACCGACTGTTAAAAAGTTAAAATCTGCAATCCAAAAACATCACGATCGCAGCCTGGAAATCCCTTGGAATTTCGCTCAAGTGGGAGTCCTGATTTTCCCGATTATTCCCATTTTGGGAGCTTTAGGAATCTTCCTGGGATTGCTAGGGACTTACAAACAAAAATTCACCGAAATTCTCCATTGTCCAATAAATCGAGGTTTCGCAATTCTGAGCGTGTTGCTAGTCATCAGTGCGATTTTTGCTAACAACCGCATCGAAGCTTTTGTAGGGTTGTTCAATTTCTTGCCATTCTTTATATTTTTTGCTGTTTTCAGCAGTTTAATTCAAACTCCGGCTCAATTGCGGCAATTGTCTTGGCTGTTGGTAATCAGCTCAATTCCGGTCATAATTTTAGGTTTGGGACAGCAATTTTTAGGTTGGAGTGGCATCGCTCAATTGCAGCCTATTTTCGGATGGGTACTCGAACCCAAAGGCAATCCGCCCGGTAGAATGGCTTCTGTATTTATGTATGCGAATATTTTAGCTTGTTATCTAACAATTGCTTTTATTTTAGCACTGGGATTGTGGGTAGAAGGCTTTGAAAGGAAGAAGGAAGAAGGAAGAAGGAAGAAGGATGAGGGAAGAAGGATAAGGGAAACAAGTAATGAACTGCCAATTCCCAATTCCCAATTACCAATTCCCAATTCCCAATTCCCAATTCCCAATTCCCAATTCCTATTTTTAACTTTTGCAGTGGTGGGAAATGCTGTTTGTTTGATTTTTACTAATTCTCGTAATGCTTGGGGATTGGCAGTTTTGGCAGTTTTGGCTTTTGCATTTTACGCGGGTTATAAAAAAATATTAGGTGCGGTTTTTAGTGCGGTTGGTGCAGTTTTTTTGTCGGCCTTTGGCCCAGAACCTGTGCGGCAATATTTACGAATAATTATCCCGGCTTTTTTCTGGGCTCGACTCACCGATGAGATGTTTCCAAATCGGCCGACAGCTACTTTGAGAACAACTCAGTGGGAATTTGCTTGGTCGATGACTCAGCAGCGTCCTTGGACTGGTTGGGGACTGCGAAATTTCACTCCTCTCTATCAAGCTCAAATGCAACAATGGCTGGGTCATCCCCACAGTTTGATACTGATGTTGACGGCGGAAACGGGGATTCCGGTAACGTTGTTTTTTTTGGGTTTAGTTGGCTGGATTTTGGCTAGAGGTGTTTTGCTGTTGGTGAATTGGCGATCGCATTTTCCTGTAAATACTCAACAGCAGGAAATAGAGGAAAATTCAATTTATGACATCACAAATCGGGTAATTTGTCAAGATGTAAATTCGGGCGATCGGCTAATTTTCTTCAGCTATTTACTAGCTTTCGGCGCCTGCACGCTATTTAACACTGTAGATGTAACGCTGTTTGATTTGCGACTTAATACCATAAGCTGGCTACTCCTAGCAGCGATTAGCGGAGTCTCCGAAGCTTTAGTTTCATTGTCTAGAAAAGAAGCACGACAAGGATTTTGACACAGATACACGGATGACTTGAATCATTTGACTATTTGCTACATTAAACAAGATTGCAAAAATCAAAAATACATCTGCGTCCATCAGCGTTTATCCGCCTACCTCTGCGGTAAAAAATAGAGAATCTGTACTTTTGCAATCTTGTCTAGTGCTATATTTGCCTTATTCCACCGTCACCGACTTCGCCAAATTCCGAGGTTGATCCACATCCAAACCCCGACGCGCCGCAATGTGATAAGCCAATAATTGCAGCGGAATTACTGTCACAATCGGCGACAGCAATTCATCTACCAAAGGCACCGGCAAAACGTGGTCAAAAATATCAGCTTCCGCTGCACCTTGCTTGGGCGTGACGCCAATTAAACGGGCATCCCGCGCTTTGGCTTCCTGAGCGTTGGAAAGCACCTTTTCGTAGACGCTTCCGGGCATGGCGATCGCCACTACAGGCACTTTCGCGTCCAAAAGGGCGATCGGGCCGTGCTTCATCTCACCCGCCGGATATCCTTCCGCGTGAATGTAGCTGATTTCCTTTAGTTTCAAAGCTCCTTCTAACGCAATCGGAAAGTTAATTCCCCGCCCCAAAAAGATAAAATCTTGGGTTTCGGTAAACTGGTGGGATAATTCCTCCACATACTGTTCTTGAATCTCTAAAAACTTCTCAATTTCGGCGGGTAACTGGCGCAAACCCGAAATAATTTCTGCCAATCTCTCGTTACTGATAGTTTGCCGCTGGTGCGCCAAATCCAAGGCTAAGAAATAGAATGCCATCAACTGAGTGACAAAAGTTTTAGTTGCAGCAACGCCAACTTCTATACCGGCGTGGGTGTGGATAATGTGCGGCATCATATGTGCGATCGAACTTTCAGTCCTGTTAGTAATCCCCAACATTCTCGCCCGGTATTTATCGGTAAAACCCGCGCGGCGCTGCTGTTCCATCCCCAATGCAGCCAGCGTGTCCGCCGTTTCTCCAGATTGCGTTACGCCAATAATTAAAGTATTTGCGGTCATTGGCGCTGGTGCGTAGCGGTATTCAGAAGCGTACTGCACCGCAGTAGGAATATTGGCTAACTGTTCCAAAAGATATTTGCCAATTAGCGAGGCGTGCCAGCTCGTTCCGCAGGCGAGAATTGAAATTTGTTCGACATCAGCGCAAAGTTCCTTTGGCAAGTTGAGATCGATCGGAGAGTCTGTACTTCCTGGATTCCAGTCGCTGTCTAAATAAGTTTCCAAACAAGCTCGAACTACGGCGGGCTGTTCGTAAATTTCCTTGTGCATGAAGTGTTTGAAGCCCTGTTTCTCGACGGAAACTGGATTCCATCCAAGGAGGCGCGGGCTTTTTTTCAGCCTGGTTCCTGCAAAGCTGTAAACTTCAACTCCCATCGGAGTCAGCCTCGCCAATTCGCCATTTTCTAAAGACAAAACAGCGCGGGTGTGAGATATTAAGGCTGGCGTGTCGGAAGCGCAGAAAAATTCGCCGGCACCAAAGCCAATTACCAAAGGAGCTTGCTGTCTGGCGACAATTAGTTCGTCTGGAAAGTCGGCACAAATAACGGCGATCGCAAATGCTCCTTCCAACCTATTTACCGCCTTTGAAACCACTTCTAAAAACGACAAATCTGCAATGCCTTCCTCCTTATTCCCTCGGACTTTCCCCCCTTGGAGGGTTGACTCCTTCCTTCTTTCTTCTGCAAAAAAATCAGCTATTAAATGAGGAATAACTTCTGTATCGGTATCCGACACAAACTTATGTCCCTTGGCTTTCAATTCTTCTCGCAATTCGCGATAATTTTCGACAATTCCATTTTGAACTACTGCAATGCGCCCGCTATTATCGAGATGGGGGTGAGCGTTATATTCCTCTGGCTTGCCGTGAGTGGCCCAGCGGGTGTGTCCGATCCCAATGGGAGCCGGATTTTCGATTTCAGCTATTTTTTCCCGCAGGTTGTGCAATTTGCCCTTGGCCCGGACGCAGGTAATTTCTCCTTCCCAGATGGTAGCGAGGCCCGCTGAATCGTAGCCCCGATATTCGAGTTTTTCCAATCCTGCTAGCAAAATTTCGCTTGCTGCTTGGGTGCCGATATAGCCAACAATTCCGCACATTTTAGGTACTACTCCTGCTTCGCGATCGTAAATCAAAACCAAGTTTTATTATTCAAGACTTGCGCGCCGTCTGCGAAAAATCAGGTTTCTGGGTTTACCTTGGCCTGCTCAACAGACGATTTTAGGCAAAAAACGGTTTTGTGAGCGCAAGTTATCTGATTTTTAGCTTCTGAGCGTCGCAGAATGTAAATTCCGCAGCAAAAGAGAGGGAGCAATGCAATCGCCCCCTCTCGCTGTGTCTGTAAGTCGATCGGCGTGCCGATCGAATTTTAGTAAGCTAGACCCATACTGCGAGTTGTTTCGGCTCCCAGGTAAACCCGGATGCTCAGAAAATCGGTAGGACAAGCAGTTTCGCAACGTTTGCAACCTACACAGTCTTCTGTGCGGGGAGAAGAGGCAATCTGAGCTGCTTTGCAGCCATCCCAGGGCACCATCTCCAAAACGTCAGTCGGACAAGCGCGGACGCACTGAGTGCAGCCGATGCAGGTATCGTAAATTTTGACTGAATGAGACATTGAATAAAGGCTCCCAACGAGTCACTAAAAATTTGCTGCCTCTGCGAATTAACAGATTTGACGGCGAGGTGACACCGCTATAGCCTGCACAGAGAATTAAAGGTTAGTCTACCGCAGTGCTTGGAAGCACTTCGCAAAAAAGCGACAAAACTTCACAGTTATTCACTCAGAGAGTGGTTTGTGACTCATTGGTTCTGTCTTAGGGATGTTCCTAGGGCAGCCCTGTCAAGGTGCGAGCAACCTATTTACGTCATCCTACCGGTTGGCGATCAACAATAAATCTTGTTTATTGCCTCGTGATGGATGAAAAGAATCAGATTCAGCTTACGCCCGCAACGAAATTTTAGGCGTTTGAGAGCTTTCTTTACCACCTTGACAGAACTGGGTCGCTAGGGACAGGCCTGTGGAAATCTTCTTCATACTTCAATTTAGCTATCGACCCCAAGTCCTGCCTTGATCGAAAGGCTACAGCCTTTGTCTATTAAGGATTAGAGTTTTATATCTGTGTCTGTTTCCACAATGTATCCAAGTTTTTTCCTAAATTCCTTGACAATGCCACTCAGCTAAATGTATTATTTTATAAGTAAATTATTTAACTAAAAGCTGTAAAGCTAAGCGAAACAAAAGAGTTTGCAGCTTTTAGTATTTATACATGGGTGAATCTACTCTCTAACGGTTTGGAATTATCTTAACTACAGTCATTCTCAAGGAGTAAATCATGGAACCTGTAACAGCTATAGCTATAGCCAGTCCGATCGTAACTGTGATTGCTAATAAAGCTTTAGAAAAAGGCGGATAAAAATTAGGTGAAAGTGCCTACAACAAAATAAATCAAATGATAGCTGCTATCCGCGATAAGTTAAAAAAAGTTGGCAGGGAAGGCATACTGATAGATGTGGAAGCAGAGCCAACCGAAGAGAATCAGTCAGAATTGAAAACAACACTCGAACAACAAATAAAAAAGGATGATGATTTTGCTGAACAACTGAGAGAATTTGTGCAGCAGCTTAAGTCAGAAGGAGTAATTTCTAGTGATAATCTCAAAACTGGAAACGTAACTCAGACATCAACGATCGGAAACATTAAATCGGGTCGTGATACAACACTTGGAGATATCAATAAGATTCAAAAATCATAATTGCACTATCAAAAAGTATTGCAGTCAGGGATTTACATCTGAACATCAATCGTTGAGTCAAGTAGAAAATATTGACTCAACTACTCATGTACAAAAACAAATATGAACCTCCGAAACCTAACTGAAGGAAGGTAAAGTTATGAGCGATCGCCCTGCTCCTGAGAACGTACAACAAACAGCAGATATCAAGGATATTAATTCTGGCCGTGATACAATTATTGGAGACATTAACAAGACTATCAATCAATATATCCAGCAGCAGACTGATTGGGTTGAACGAGAAAGTCTTGAAGAATACAAATCACCATACTTTCCTAGTCCAATAAGTATCGAACTACTCCTTAACCAAATCCTCAACCAAAGGCTGTTGGTATTAGGTGGGGACCACGAAGACAAATCAGATTTAGCTCTACACCTGGCCGTAAAATTTCGCGAACATATTCAACTACTGACCCATTCTGGCGAAAGTAACATATCTGTCTGGGAATGGAACAGCATCTCAAATACACAGAGCCTGTTTGCAGGAATACGGAGAGAAGGAATTCAAGAAATAAACAGGAATAGAAATGCTCCTGCAATTTTGTTCTTACCAGACATTCAACCTCAACACAATTTAAATCAAATACACAAAGCTGCTGTTATAGGAAATAGTTATGTCATAGCTAACGCAAAAATGCCTGTCGATAAATGGGCAGTAACAGATCGTCAAAAGCAGTTATTTTGGTGGGAGCCATCATGGGAAACAACTCTCTACGAACCGCAAGATTTGGGGATAGCTATCGTTCACAGACTGAACTATCGAACCAGAACCCAACTAAGTCGAGATATCGAATTATATCTCCAACAACTTGTTACGGAGCAATTTAAGACAGTCACAAATGTTGCTGACTGCATACAATTGCTCGGCAGTCAAAAAAAATCACTCTCTCGCGAAACAGTTTCAAAAGCAGTTGAAAATGCTCAAAAAGGTCGAGAAATAAACCTAAAAGAATGGTTTCGCAATCTGGAGCCGCTCGAACAGCTACTAGCCTTGGGTTTGAATTTATTTGACGGTCTTTTTGAAGATCAATTTTTCGCAGCTTTAGAACAAGTAGTGAGAAATGTTTGGCAGCAGCGCGACTCAACCCTGCGAGCTCTCGATTACTCTGATTTAGAAAATCTCGGCAATTATTTTGAATTTTCTAAGATAATAGCTTACGAATATCAATCGAATAATTTCAAATTTGTCAAGACAGATGGCAGTGCGATCGAAGTTGAAATCAGCCGCATTGAAATTCGCAATCCCAACGATCGCCGACTGCTATTTAAAATTGCCTGGGAAACTCATCGAAGGCAGATTATTAATGCCCTGTCGGAAATAGTTCAGATAGTTAAACAATCGGTGATAAAGGAGCCTTCCAACTGGGAATTATATGGTAACTCAATCCGACGCAACCACCTACATAGCACGATCGCTCAAACACTCAGCGATATCGGTTTGGTTTCGACGAGTGCGATCGCAGCAGTTAAAGACACTTTACTCCAGCTAGCCTCCCATCCGGCATTCGAGGTACAAAATGTAGCCGCGATCGCGCTAGCCAGATGGTATCTTGACGGTCGCGATCGAGAACTATTTGCAACTCTCCGACAATTTTGGAGCATTGCTATAGAAACAAAACCCGATTTCCAAGAAACTGAAGAATGGCAAGATTACATTGGAGCTACAGTAGCCATTACTATCAGTTATACTGCGGTAAATGCTACAAAAGACAATTTTTTAGAAGAGTTTATAAACTGGTTAAAAGAGTTATCCGAAAGTAAAAGTTTTATTGTTCGTGCTTACTTCGGATACCATACTCTGCCTTATTTAGTGCCAGTGCATTTACGCAATATGCAGGAGACACTGAAAGAAATAGCGCAAAATCATCCCGATTTGCATGATGCGATCGCTCGGAGTTTGGCACTCGCTTATACAGTCAGATCTAAAGACGTTCAGGAGATTCTCGATTTATGGTACAAACAGTCCAAAGAAAAGTTATCTACATCCAATAATAATGCAGAAAAAATAAAATTTGGCAACTTGATGGCAACTGTAGCACTAACTTATGGAGGAATTGAGTATGAATACCAATAACCTAGGCGAACAGATAACAATCCAGAAAATATTTGAAAAATTATCAAATATTTTAGAAGTAAGTAAAACAAATCCTGTTACGCGCAAAGCGGTTTTAACCGCAATAGAAAATCAACTGTGCAGATTTGCTGAAAAAACAAGTCTAAACTTCAAAGAAGTTGCGCCTTATGTACAAACTTTACTTACCAAGCTCACAAGGGAAGAAATTGATGGTATTATCAAAATAATAACTGATATTTACCTTCATCAACGTGCAAGTCTCAAAGGGGGTGATGAAGCAATAAAAGTCAGTGGGCGTAGCTATCAAGTTTGGATAAACTCACAGCGTCCGCTGACTGATGTAGAACAAGTAATCTTCGAGTGGCTGGGAAACGAAAAATATCCGATCGCTCAGCAGGCAGCACTGGAAGCTAGACTTAATTTCGACAGCGAATTAGACGAAGAAGAAGCAAGACGCATTCATGAAATAAAAGCAAAACGCAGTTTTTCAAGAGACAATACACAATCTGAATTGAATCAGCTAGCAGTCGCTAAACCTAGCAGTTTTGCACTAGATAAAATTATTGCAAGGGCTGCTACAATTTTCGCAAAACCATACCTGCCAGTTATTCGCAACGTATTGCCTGAAGCTTTCGAGCAAAATATTTTGCGCAGGAATTTGATGAGTTTTGAACTGCATAGATGGCAGCAAAATTCCAATAAATTGATAGCCAATAATTTGCAATTAGGAATTTTATCAAATCGCTTGCAGTGGGGTTTGCGCCTTGCAGAAAATCGATTGTTGCTGGCGGGTGTGTTATTAGTTTTGACAGGAATTGTAGCGATTAACATCAATAATTTAGTTCAGTACATTAGTAATTTGCCACAGCCAATTCCTAAAAAGACTCCTTCTTCGAGCAATTCATCAGCACCAGCACCGGATAACACTGGGATATTAGTGCTTCCTGGTGTCAATGTCAGCGATATGGACTCCGCCAATTTCAACACGGGCAAATTAACAGTTCAATTCACCCCTAACGCCACCCCTGACGATCGCCTCTCAATTCGCGATCGAGGCAAAAACCCCCGTGAAATTGGTGTTGATGGCAACAATATCACTTACGAGGGCATTGCGATCGGCAGCTTCCAAGGTGGCGACGGCACTGCACCGCTGACAGTCACTTTTAATAATAAATCCACACCTGAACGCGCCCAGGCTTTGATACGGAGCATTGTTTATAAAAATAGCTCAACTAACCCTATTGTTGGCTCTCGTACCGTGCAGTTTCAGTTAAATGACGGTGGCGAAAACGGCACTAGCAAAGCGATCGCCCAAATCATCAGTGTCACCACAGAAAATCAAGCTCCTGTCGTCACTGTTCCTAACAACACAACTGTCAAAGAAAATGCCAATCTAATTATCAGTGGCATCAACATCAGCGACTCAGACAGTAAAAATATTACTGTTACAATGAGTGTAAATAATGGCATTTTCACAGTTAAAACCGATGTAGCTCAGGGATTGGCAACTAATAATATTAGTGGCAACGGAACTAAAACAATTATCCTCAAAGGAACTGTCAGCCAAATCAACGCTACTCTCGCTAATGCTGCTGGCATTACCTACCGAGCTAATCCAGATTTCAGCGGTAAGGACGAGCTCACGATCGCCGCAAATGATGGTGGCAAAACTAGCACAGTAATCCCCAAGAAAAGCTTGGTATGGCCGCCTGATGCTCTCAGCAGCAAGACGGACAAAAAGAGTTTGAATATTACTGTCATCCCACTCAATGCTCCTCCTGTTGTCACTGTTCCCGATCGCACAACAGGCAAAGAAAATACCAATTTAATTATCAGTGGCATTAGCATCAGCGATCCAGACACTCAAAATCTTACAGTTACGATGAGTGTCACCAATGGCATTCTCACAGTTAAAGGTGATGTACTTCAGGGATTGATAGCCCAGAATATTACTGGCAATAAAACTAAAACTGTCACCTTCAAAGGAACTATTGCCCAAATCAATACTATCTTAGCTAACGCGGCCGGTTTCATATACCTAGGTAATAAAGACTTCAGCGGTAAAGACTCGCTAAATATTACAGTTAGCGACAATGGCAAAAAGCCTGAAAGCAAGACTATTAATATCAGCATTAGCCCCATGAATAGACCTCCTCAACTGACTGTCGCTGAGGTAGTAACTGTGGGACAAAATACCATCACTCAGATAGAAGCCGTAACTCTGATTAAATCATGGTTGAATGCCAAAAAAGAGGCTTATATCCCACCTTTTAATCCTGAAGTTATTGCTCGATATACAACGGGAGAATATTACAAGAATTTAATCGGAACGGTGGATTGGTTGCAAAAGAATAACGGTTACTACACTTATGAGACACCAACAGTTGAACCTACTGATAAATTTGCTATTGAAGGAGAACGAGTAACAATTGAAATGAGAGTTAATGAAAATCGGACACTTTTTGTGAATCAAAAAGTAGATCCAACTTCCAGCGGTTCCAGCACTGGTATGTATCGTTTTACTTTACAGTTTGACAGCGGAATTTGGAAAATAGCAGATTCTCAGAAAATAGGTTCATGAAGTTGATAAACAGATTATGGCTTCGCTTGCGTTTTGTGATACCCATCATCCTGATTGCAGCAGGAATTATACTCAATGGTTATGCTGCAATCCAGCTTATTAGTCGGCATTCAGCCAAACTATCTCCAACACCTTCTCCAACGATCGCACAACCGCTAAAAACAACCCCATCTACCGCTGATTCAACTGCTGCTACCCAAGTTGTGCCGCCCCAAGAGCTCGATCGATCGACAGCAAGCGAACCAAAGTTTGGGCATTTTCCTTATCCCGAAGGAGATTCCGGGAAAATGACAATCATTGGTAGCTACGCTCAGCGAGAGTATCAAAGATTCGAGAAACTCGCTCCAGAAGCAGCATTAGCACTGATGAAGCTAATTTACGCAGCGCGCGATGAGGGAATATGGATTGTCCCAGTATCGGGGTTTCGCACTATTGTTGACCAAGAAAAACTATTCACAGCTCAAATTCAGAAACTTGGTTCCCCTGAAGCTGCTGCTAAATTGAGCGCACCCTCCGGTTACAGCGAACATCACACAGGTTATGCGATCGATCTCGGCGATGGTAAGTTTCCCAAACAAGATATTACCTATGAGTTTGCGAATACAGATGCTTTTCGATGGTTAAATCTTCACGCTAAAGAGTTTAGCTTTGAATTGTCATTTCCTGAAAATAATCCCCAAGGAGTTAGTTATGAACCTTGGCATTGGCGTTTTGTCGGAGTACCGGAAACATTAGCTATTTTTAAAAGAGCAAAATCAGCGAGAAATGGTGATATAAATAATCGCTAAATAAGGTGCGTGTTACGCACCCTACTACTTTAAGACTAAGGCAAAAAAAATCTGTTTCTCCGAAAAATAGTCGATCGATCCGACAGGTATTCACGCAGGGTTTCGACTTGGTTTCGACTTGGTTTCGACTACGCTCAACCACCAGGTTTTTTGCCCCACGCGCGTCCATAACTACTTAAAAGCCTAATTTTTCTAACACGGGCTTTGTGGAAACAATATGCCGATCGATCCCCAGTTTTTTCGGCTCAACACCCAAAGCCAGAGCCACCAGTTGCGGTAAATGCAACACCGGCAAACCCAACTTGCGCCCGATTACTTTCTCTACCTCCGGCTGTCGCGAATCCAAATTCAAGTGACAAAGCGGACAAGGTGTTACCATACAATCAGCACCGTTGTCAAGAGCATCGACAATATGTTTGCCGGCCATCTGAAATGATTGGTTGGTGGCATAACTCGCCAGCGGCCAACCGCAGCATTGCGTCCGTCCTCGATAGTAAACCGGAGTTGCGCCGATCGCCCGAAACACATTTTCCATCGATTCCGGTTGGTGCGGGTCATCGTAAAGTAGCTTATCCTGAGCTCGCAGCAGGTAGCATCCGTAAAAAGCCGCGCACTTCAAACCCGAAAGCTTGTGAGTGACTCGCTTTTGAACTTCCTCCAAACCGTAATCGGCAACGATCGCCCACAGGAGATGTTTCACCTCGGTACTGCCTTTGTAAGGCGAACAGCCTTGTTTTTCGAGTAAACCGTTGACTTTTTCTAGGTAGTTGGGATCTGTTTTTTGGCAATCCTTGAGGCGATCGTCCACATGACCGATTACCCCTTGACAAGTGCTGCAATGCGTGAGCAAAGGCAGATTAAGTTCTTCAGCCAAAGCAATATTGCGGGCGTTGACAGTATCTTCCAGCAACTGCGAATCTTCCTTGAAAGTGCCAGAACCGCAGCAGGAAGCTTTTTTGAGTTCCACCAGTTCAATCCCCAAGGCTTGAGTCAGCGCTTGGGTAGACAGGTAAAGTTCGCGGGCGGCCCCTTGGGCGACGCAACCGGGAAAGTAAGCATATTTCAGATTTTGGGATGGCATAGTCGTTTTTGCTGGGGAGAAAAGGCAAGGGACAAGACAGGAGGGCGATCCTCTTCGTTGGCGCAGCCCCCGTAGGGGCGGGCTGCGCTAACGAAGTTGGGATGCTTCCTCTCCATATCCTTACCCAGTTTTAAACGATTATGATCGATAAAAATTAGGATAAAAGCTGATCCAGGATGGATTAAAGTTCGTCTCGGCGGTAATTTCCAGTTTGAACCGTTAGCTTGCTGAGTTATGGGCTAGGGCAGTATTTTTAGCCCACTAATTGAGCATCAAGACCGCTCTGGGAAATACTGTCCTAAGTAAGCAATCAGTAATTTTTTGGTTTCTGTCAGAACTTGGTGTTGAAAAGTGCGATCGCGCGATACGGCGAGAATATCCAGCGTACAGGCAACTTCAACACTGATGGTTGCAATTAGCTCTCGATGACTTTGCTCTAAAGCCGGATTACGAGCCGCAAAATAAACCGTGAACTGTTGTGCAAGCTCTTGATAGAAGGCTGCACTCATTGCAATCGTTGTAGAGATTAGACGAGATTGAATGAACACGGGACGGAATCCAGGATTTGCACTCACAAACTGATCAAATCCATCCACCAATTGATTCACATAAACATCGAGCGTTACCTGCATCGCTTCCTCTGTATGGAGCGTAGCAGATAGTTCCCTCAGTTGATTGAGATAGCGATCGAGCAAAGCATGAAAAACAGCGAGTTTGTCTGGGAAGAAACGATATAGCCCTCCAACAGAGGTATTTGCTCTCGCCGCAATTTCATCGGTTGTCACTGATTCATAGCCAATCTCAACAAACAACTCAGCCGCTGCGTCCAGAATGTGATGGAATCGTTCCCAGCTACGGGCTTGTTGAGGGACGCGCCAGAGTGGCGTGAATTCGGGGCTGTCGGTCATTCGTTAAAATCGTGGGTTGACAAACGCGAGGTAATTCTCGTATTTTATAAATGCGAGGTAATTCTCGTATTTACAGATTACACGAATTTTAAGGAAGAAAAACCATGACTCAGATGCTCCAGGCAACAAAGCCCCTTAATTTAGCATGGATGACAGGATGGTGTGCGGCGGTAGGCTTATTTGGAATGATTCTTGCGGGAGGGGGTTTTGAAGTCACAAGCGCTCCAGTTCGCATCTTATTTGATATTTTGAACGGTCCAGGGGAACTCGATCTCAATCCGTATGTGCGTTTTAGCCTGGCGTTACTTGGAGCCGTGACAATGGCTTGGAGTATGACGTTGATGGCAGTGATTCAAGTCGCAAACCAGCTTGAAAAACAGGTCAGTAAACGTATCTGGATTGGGATCGCTGCATCGATCGTAATTTGGTACGTAATAGATAGCATTTTGTCTATTGCCACAGGTTTCTGGCTCAACGCTGTTTCAAACACGATTTTTAGTGCAACATTCCTGATCCCAGTGATCCGCAGTGATGTACTTCGCGGCTAGGAACCTTTAGTTTCTCGTCGCAAGCTAACCAGTTGTTGGAGCGGCGATTTGAGGTTTTTCGTCTACGTTCTGGTCTATTTGTCGCCGCTCAACTTGATGGTTATTTAATCAGTTATTCTTGAAACCGAAGACGAGATGGCAGTATTCGAGAAATTCAGCAATTTCTATGGCTATACTTTCTATGTTCTGCGGGCAACGTAGGGTAAAGCAGCGTAAGGGATAAAGCGATCGACCAATTGCTCCAAATGACCGATCGATGTAACGGCCCACCCCCTACACAAAGGGTCAGTTAGAAAAGCGGCAAGCCTTTTCCCCGAAGATCCCCCTTTCGGATAAGATCAGATACGCAGCAACCAATGCCGTGTTTCACCCTAGTCTGAAGACACAGGGTTTTTATACTTACTGGAGTTTTTTGTCAGTAACTCAGGGAATCAACGCCACTGAGCTTGCAAGAGCAATCAAGCAAGCTGTACTGACCAGCCTCAGACTTTCGAGGTCTACGTTATTTGGGTCACGACACCCTGTGGATGCGAAGCTAGTCCCCTGCTCTGTCGCTAGTGGTTAAACAGTTCTAAAGTCACTGGAACGGTGCTGCTAGCCTAACAAGCCCTTATAACATTGGCGAAGCTAACATTACCCGCAAGGGATGCCCAACAAAGGCAACCATTATGCGTACAGGATTGTGAAGCTTGAAATGGTAATTGTCCCATTGAAAGTACATTACAAAAGCACACCGAGTCAAACAATCCCAAGGCGGTAATGCAAAGATTAATGGTGGTTAAAACCACCCGTGTTGTTTCCCTCTCAGGGTTCAAGCCACTGAGTTTCCCACTTACCGAGCTTTTTTATGAGTCAAGACGACATTTTTGCTAGAGTCAAGAAAATCGTGGCAGATCAACTCGAAGTCGATCCGACCGAAGTCAAGCCCGAAGCCAACTTTGCCAACGACTTAGGAGCAGACTCCTTGGATACAGTAGAGCTGGTCATGGCCTTGGAAGAAGAGTTTGATATTGAAATTCCAGACGAAGCAGCCGAAGCAATTACTACGGTTCAAGCTTCTGTAGATTTCATCAGCAGCAAACTTGCCGCTCCAAAAGCATAAAATACCTGCCTTTTCCCTTAAGAGGAGAGATGTTAGACAACTAAAAACTCCTCTTTTGTTCTGCGTTCTGGGTGTTTAATTTTTTGAAACTGAAATCATGACAAATTTAGAGCGTAAGCGCGTTGTTATTACTGGTCTGGGCGCGATTACACCGATCGGCAATACCTTGTCTGAATATTGGGACGGGTTGCTGGCTGGGAAAAATGGTATAGGCCCAATCACCTTATTCGACTCGTCGCGGCACGACTGTCGCATTGCCGCAGAGGTCAAGGGTTACGACCCTCACGACTATTTAGAGCGCAAGGAAGCAAAGCGAATGGATCGCTTTGCTCAATTTGGGGTGTCAGCCAGCAAACAAGCTCTGGCTGATGCGAAATTTGAGATTAATGACCTGAACGCAGAACAGGTGGGTGTCATTCTTGGCACTGGCATTGGCGGGCTCAAGGTTTTGGAAGACCAACAAGAGATCTATCTGAATCGCGGCCCCGATCGATGCAGTCCGTTTATGATTCCGATGATGATTGCGAATATGGCTGCTGGCCTGACGGCAATTCAAACGGGCGCAAAGGGGCCGAACTCTTGCACAGTGACGGCTTGCGCTGCGGGATCAAATGCGGTAGGTGATGCGTTTCGCCTAGTGCAGGGGGGTTATGCCCAAGCCATGATTTGTGGCGGTACGGAAGCTGCGGTGACACCTTTGTGCGTGGCTGGTTTTGCTGCGGCGAGGGCGCTTTCGACTCGCAATGATGACCCGACTCATGCTTGTCGTCCGTTCGATCGCGATCGGGATGGTTTTGTCGTCGGTGAAGGTGCTGGCATTCTGATTCTCGAAGAAATGGAATATGCGATCGCCCGCGGTGCCCGGATTTACGCCGAAATCGTCGGCTACGGTTTAACCTGCGATGCGTACCACATGACTTCCCCGGTACCGGGGGGCGAAGGTGCATCGCGGGCGATCGCTTTAGCGCTCAAGGATGGCGGTTTGACACCCGATATGGTGAGCTATATCAATGCTCACGGCACCAGCACGCTTCCCAACGATTCTACGGAAACGAAAGCGATTAAAAAGACTTTGGGAGATCATGCTTACAAAGTAGCCATTAGTTCTACCAAGTCAATGACCGGTCATCTTTTGGGTGGTTCTGGGGGAATTGAGGCGGTAGCTGCGGTAATGGCGATCGCCAACGACAAAATCCCGCCGACAATCAATCTGGAAAATCCCGATCCAGAGTGTGATTTGGACTATGTTCCGCATACAAGTCGCGATCTAAAAGTTGATGTGGCGCTGTCGAATTCCTTTGGATTTGGCGGCCACAACGTGACGCTGGCATTCAAGAAGTTTGTGCGGTAACGGACTATTTGAAAGTCGAGAATTAAAAGGTGAAGATTAAATTTTCACCTTTGTAGGGTAGGCATCTTGCCTGCCCTAAATTTTATATTGTTGGCATTGGGGGGATATGAGTGAAATTAGTGCTGAGCAAATACTTCAAATTAAAGCTATTGTCGATCGCTATGAAAATTTAAAATGTGTTGAATGCGCCCAAGCAATCCGAGATTACTTGATAAGCCAAGGAATTCATGGGAAGCGCATAAAACTGTACACTGGATACGGAAGAGGTCGGAACAGTGGCATTTATGATGATAGCGTACCGGGAGAAGCTATTTCAGAAAATGGCCGCCACGAAGGAATCGCTATTGTTATCAATAGCATAGAAACTATTTTTGACAACCATCACCCGGACGGACTAAAGAGAGAGCAATGGATGACAAACCTGCTATTTCATGGTAAAATATTCAATGGTTTACAGTTTATAGTGACAGAAGAAGACATTTAATAGGAGACTTTTTTATGGTAGCCGAAGTTAAGGTTAATAAACTAGATGTTAAAAATGAATACTTCTTTGATTTACTGCAAAGAATCAAACAGAGACCGGGTATGTATTTAGGCAAGTGTTCAATTACCCGTCTGCGTGCGTTTTTAGATGGATATGAGATGGCTAGAGCAGAACTTGGGTTGCCAGACACTGAACAACAACAACAACTTGATGGATTTCAAGAGTGGATACAGGAAAGATATAAAATTACTTCAACCCACGGATGGGACAGTATAATTCTCTTCTTCTCTGCTGATGAAAAAGACGCCCTCGATAAGTTTTTCAAACTGTTGGAAGAATTTTTAAATCGCGATAAAATTGCTGAGGACAAGGACAATTAGCAGAGATGTCTAAATTCATATCTTCACAATAAATTAGTTTATGCTTCCCGAATTATGCTATGTAACCGGAGCGATCGTATGAATCAACCAATTATTCGATTTCTGACAACCAAGAATTATAAAAATTTACACCTAGATCCATCTGTAAATTTAAACAACCTTAATATATTTATCGGCTCAAACGGTTCAGGCAAAAGCAATTTCATTAGTTGTTTAAAATTTTTAAAAGATTGCCTAATAGCTATTCCCGACGAAAATCGAGGCGTGAGTAGTTTTGAGGATGCTATTTCTAAATTTGGTGGCGATAAAATCTTAGATGTCAATGTTGAAAGTCCAGCAAAAGTCAGTATTGCTTACTGTTTTTCGCAAATTAACCAAACTGGTAATCTTCAAAAAGACAGCGCAATTCTTGATTTCAAACTTTATATCGATCGACAAAAAGTAAGGGCGAGCCTCTCTGAAGAATATCTGTATGGCGGAGAAGATTTGCAGGAAACTTCTTCCAGCAAGCAACCTTTCTATTACTATGAATTACATGAAAGAGAATTAGGGCAAGGCTTTTTATATGTTAACAATTCTCCCGGTCAAGAGTCAACTCAGGTTCAACTTTTAGATAACATTCCTACAAATTCTTTGGGTTTATTGACAATTCCCATACTCCTTGAAAATAGTCAATTTCCCCCAGAAAATACACCCGTTTACAAAATTAGAAGAGAATTAATTGAATTTATTTCAAAATGGCAATTTTATAATGCCAATAACATGAATTTGAATTTAATTAGAACCGTAGAGCCTAAAATAGGTGGAAGTGATATTTACCTATCTGCATCTGGAGATAATCTGCCCTTAGTTTTGGAGAATTTAAGCCACAATATCGACTTTGAAGATAGCCTGAACGAGGCGATGAAATCGATATTACCAAAAACTCGTCGCATTAGACCTGTACGTTCTGGTCGCCTATCGCTCACTGTAGAATGGTATTTTGAAGGTATCCAAGAAGCATTTTACCTTAATGAAATGTCAGATGGAACAGTAAGGATGCTTTGTTGGGCAACTATTTTACATTCTCCACTTCTTCCTTCTTTGATAGTCATTGATGAACCAGAATTAGGATTGCACGTCTCGTGGATGCCAATTTTAGCTGAGTGGATTAAAAAAGCTGCCACCAGAACTCAGATAATTATTACCACGCATAGTCCCGACCTTTTAGATCACTTTACCGATCGTTTAGAAAATGTTCTTTGTTTTTATTCTGAAAATAGAACGCATTTCTCAGTAAAATCTCTTTCAAAAGAAATGCTGGAGCCAAAACTTGAAGAGGGATGGCAATTAGGCGATTTATATCGAGTTGGCGATTCAAGTATTGGAGGATGGCCGTGGTAGTCTGGGTTTTCTCTGGAGGCGGTGAATCTGAGGTTAGAGGATTAATTCCTTTTTTAGAAAAAACTTTTCCTGGGTGTATATTTATACGAAAAACGCCAGCCCGTCTAAAACCAGGCCCTAAAGCTAATAAGCCAGGTAGTTATGGAAAAACAGGTAAAAGCTTAATTGAACAAATCAAGCAAGAATTGCCGATCGCCTTAAAAGCAGAACCAAATAAATGCGACCTGATTTTAGTTTTCGACGATTTGGATTGTCGCGATTATGAGACACAAAAATCAAAAATATTGACAGAGTTATCAAAAATACCAAAATGTGCTGATATCGAAAAATTTGTTGGGTTTGCCGCCCCGGAAATCGAAGCTTGGATTATTGCTGATTGGAATAATTCAATAGCTAAACATCCAGATTTTCGAGGCCGACACCAATGGATGCGTTGGTGGCTGAGTCAAGAAAAAAATGTTCCTTTTGATAATCCCGAATCATTTAGTGAATACGATCGTAAAAAAGATTGCTGTCAAGACAAGCTATCAGACACATTAATTGAGTCCACAACCGTTAAAAATACCGTTGAAGATGAAGATAGCAGCAATGGCGATCGACGACCACCCTTTAGCAATGTCGATAGACCACGCTTTTCTAAAGGAGATCATACTCCTTCGCTCTTGAGAAAAATCGACCCAAATGAAGTCCAGAAAAAATGTCCGTTATTTCGCGAACTCTATAACAAGCTCAATAAATTTTGTCGTTCTTCTTAGCTTATTCTCCCGGTAACAACTCCAACCGATATCGGTACAAAGCCACAGGATGCCCCCCAGCAGCAAAATAATCCGGGTCTTGGGGCGATAAATAAATTGCTGTCACCTGATCGGCTTCAATTTTTTGACTCGCAGAACCGCTATTTTCCGCGCCTCCAACAACTCGATAAGCCGTGGTTGTTTCCACCTCATTTAAATAAATATCAGACTCTCCCCGAAACACCTGCTGAGAAATTTCTGTAGATACAAACTCGCGAGGATTTGGTGTCTCTGTTCCTCGGCCTGTCACAATTGAAATTAGTTGCTTCTCTCCTTTCAAAACCGTAATTTGGCGGTTGGGATTGGTCGGATCGACTTTCACCGAAAGTACAGGGCCATCGCCCAAATAAGCCTTGGCGATATTTAAACCATTGAAATTGCGATCGGCTACAATTTTCTGAGCTAGTTTATTTCTATTATTTAAAATAAAACCAGTATTTTTTTCCGGTTGAAACCGCACTTTAAATAAAACCGGCTGCTGCAAATAGCGCCGATTTCCCTCAAACCCAGGAGTCACAATATTTGGGGCTAAAGGTGCAGCTAAATCTACCAAAGTGCTGGCAACATTCCAATTACCAGCCATCCAGTCTGGATACACCAAATCTCCCTTAGCTACAGCGATAGGAGGTTTGCTTTCCCAATTTGGGAAGCTCGATATGCGATCGCCCAAAACCCCCGCCCTCGCACCACCGCCCCACAGCAGTAAGGCCAAAACCAGACAAAAACCCCAAATTACTTTCATACCAAATTACATTCAAACAGCTAACTTTCTCTTTCTCTTCTTTTTCTCTTCTCTGCGTTCTCTGCGCCCTCTGCGGTTCATTAATTCAAAAACTAGGCAACAAATGAATTTGATGCGGTAGATTTACGAGTAAGGTGCGCCTCGGCGCACCCTACAGCAATCCTCTGAGCTTTAAATCGCCTCAACTTTAAATGGCATCAACAGGTGCGGGTTCCCAAACTTCCCCGTATTTTTCCTTCAATTCGTGCCAATTTTCCACCTGTCCCGGTTCATATTCCCCCGGTTTGCCCCACTGCAAAAATGCGCTCAAAGCAGGCTCATTTTGCTCATCCAGAAAACGAATTGCATAAGTGGTAAAATTGCCTCTTTTCGCCTCACCAGTCTCGAACTTTACCTGTTTGATTTTGTCCATATTCAGGTGAAATTCAAATATTTCGGCGTGCATATTTGCATATTTTCCTTTCGGCAACTCTGCATAAAACAGCTTATGAATTGAACCGCGCACTTCCAGTACAGCCGCGCTGCTAGTCACAATTAAACGCAGCGTTCCTAATTTTTCGCAAGCTTCTAAGAATTCTTTCAGATTAGACATAATTTAATTTGGGAATGGGGAATTGGGAATGGGGAATTGGGAATTGGGCATTGGGAATTGGGCATTGGGAATTGGGCATCTGTAGCCGACTCTTTTCCTCTCCCCCGTCAACCGTCAACTGTCAACTGACAACTGTCAACCGTCAACTGCAAACTGACTATTTTTCGTGTAATTCGTAAGCAGCGACAATCCGCTGTACTAGCGGGTGTCGCACCACATCTGCTTGAGTGAATTCGCAAAAAGCAATCCCTTCAACGTTACCGAGAATTTTTTGGGCGACTGACAATCCCGACTGCTGATGTGCTGGCAAATCCGTTTGAGTGATATCGCCTGTTACTACCATTCTCGATCGGAAACCGAGACGAGTCAACACCATTTTCATTTGAGCCGGTGTCGTATTTTGAGCTTCATCCAAAATTACGAAAGCATTACTGAGAGTGCGTCCCCGCATATAAGCTAAAGGAGCTACTTCAATCAGGCCTCTTTCCATTAAATCGGCCATTTTTTCGGGGTCGATCATTTCTTGGAGGGCGTCGTAAAGTGGGCGCAAATAGGGATCGACTTTTTGCTGCAAATCTCCGGGCAAAAATCCTAATTTTTCCCCAGCTTCTACGGCTGGCCTGGTTAAAATTAGCTTTTCATACTGCTTGCTTAACAGGGCTTGGATGGCGAAAATAGCTGCTAGAAATGTCTTACCAGTACCGGCGGGGCCGATGCAAAATGTCAAGTCGTGGGTACGTACTGCTTGGACGTACTGCCGCTGCTTGAAGGTTTTGGCTCTGATTTCTTCGCCGCGGCGCGTCTTGGCGAGTACGTCTCGCTGCAAGTCTTGCAAATCCTCTTGGCGGTTGGTATCCAAAGCTTGGCGAGCTGTCTGGATTTCGACTCCGGTAATCGTTTTGCCGGCTTTCCAGAAGTCGGAGAGCGATCGCACTAATTTATGACACAATTCTACTTGAGTCTTTGTGCCGGAAATCAGCAGTTCTTGCCCTCGCATTACCAGGTTAGCACCAGTTTGCTTAGAGATAATTTTCAGGTTTTCTTCTTGATTGCCGGCCAGCGACATTGCGCTTTGAGTGCTCGGTAACTCTATTGTTAGTTTTTCAGTCATGCCAGCATGAGCTCCCTCCAAATAAGCAATTACAAGTTAACAATTAACAGTTAAATCAGTCACTTTTTGCGAACAAAAAGACGCCCGCTACTAGATTTTACCTAGTATTTAAGGCGTCTTTTATCTTTAACCCGCAAATAAGTGTTGATTGCGGCACAAATCAAATCTCCTTTTTATAAAGTCACGCAACTTTAGATTTTAGATTTACCTAATCCGGCTGAAATTTGAGATTTTAAATTTTTGTCCGATCGCAAAATCGGGAATTTCAAATCAAATCAAACAGGGCTTGTAATACAAAGTCTACAACAGGCAATCTAAAATCTAAAATTTTTTTTGGGCAGAGCCGTTAATAACCGGGAGTATTTCTGCTCGTTCTAAACGTAGGTGTGTTAGTACGGCGAGGTTGTTCTCTCGGAGTTCTGCTAGCTAGAGGACTGGGCGGCGGCGGAGGCGGAGTTCGGGGTCGGAAGTCCCCTCGATCGCGCATACCACGATCGGGTCCGCGATCCTGGCGATCGCGATCCGGGCGATCGCCCCTGGGCGGCCCGGAGTTCCGGTCGCCTGCTTCCCCATCATATATGTCTAAGTAGAGCGACTGACCCGCCGTCTGCGCCATCGCTTCGAGGGTAGTTCTAATCGCCTGAATATTGCGTCCACCTCTACCGTAAACCCGCCCTTTGTCAGGATCTTCAAAAGCGAGCCGAACCCATACCCGCGATTGGCGCGGGTGCAGTTCGCAATCAACCCGCAAAGATCCGGGTGATTCTAAAAAAGGCCCAATTAAAAACTCTACGAGTCCAGCGTAGTTGGGGCTAGCTGACTGGTGCTGTGCTGCTGGATTCAATGTTGGCTCCGGCTCCGACTTGTTCAAATACATTCGCTTTTCTCAGGATGTCACGCACGGTGTCAGTTGGCTGAGCGCCTTGTTGGAGGCGCTTGACAATCGCTGGAACATCCAGCCTGGTTTCGTTATTTCTGGGGTTGTAAAACCCGAGCTCTTCTAGGGGACGGCCGTCGCGGCGGGTAGAGCTGTTCATGGCTACAATTCGGTAGCTTGCCTCACGTTTCTTGCCGTATCTCTTCAATCGCAGTTTGATCATCTTCTTGCAGAATAGTCCTGGCTCAATTGTGACATACTCCATGCGCGAAATCTCACATCGGGCATTGGGCCGAAGAGCATTGTTGACGGTTAACTGTTGACTGTTGACTGTTGGTTGGAAAGCTCACCACTGTCAACAGTCAACTGTCAACTGTCAACTGACGTTAGCCTCCGAGCAAAATATCGCTGCGATTTGCTGCGCCCAAAGCCGGTCTAGTGCCGTCAATGTGCGGTGTAATTGCTAGCGGTAAAGTCGATGCGGTTCCCCACTGCTGCACCAATTTTTGCAAAAATATATCTTGCTGGGCTCTCAAAGAGTCCCAATCTGTGCCGCGATTAATAATTGCAAACCAAACTAAACCCCGATCGCGCGTGGGTATCGCTCCAGCCAAAGCAATCACCGTGTCCAAGCTACCAGTTTTCACCACAGCGTAGGGCGGAATGTGTCGGTATTCCACAGTGCCCTTATCGCGCCCGGACACCGGAAACAAATCAGCAATCGTCAGCCCAGTCGCCTGAAGGTTGCGCGCGATCGCCTGCATCATCCCACAAGCCGCCCTCGGAGACATCCGATTTTCCACTCCCAATCCCGAACCGTTAACCAATTGCAGTTCCGCCTCCGGTACTCCCGCCGCCCAAGTCGCTTGCTGCTGAACTATTTTTGCACCGCCCAAATTGTCTGCCAGGATTTGGGCAATTTCATTATCGCTGTGGACATTCATCTGCTTGAGAATTTCGGGTAAAGGGAGCGATCGACGCTTCAGCAGCAAACGCCCCGAACTTACAAATTTTTCTGCAACCGCGCTGCCGGCCACCGTTACCTGCGGCTTTCTAGTTCCCGGAGCCATCTTAGAATATATTGCCTGCACGTCTCGCGGCCAACTGCGACTATCGATCGCCTGTCGCAGTATCTCCCCCGCAGCGGCAGGATCGGACTGGTAATTCATGCGGAAATTGCCAGTTACGACCAAATTGCCCGCCACCCGATCGATACCCATTTGATTGAGAGCATTCCCAACGGCGATCGCCTCCTCCCACACAAACAGCGGATCGCCCCCGCCGCTGACCACCAAATCCCCCTGCAACACGCCATTCCTAATCGGCCCGGTTCCCCGGAACCGCGTTTCAAACTGATAAGTAGCGCCCCAAGTTTCCAGCGACGCTAAAGAAGTGGCAATCTTAGTCAGCGAAGCCCCAGGCATCAGCATCGTCCCTTGCTGACTTACCAGTGGCAGCATTCCCGACTGCACCCAAACTCCCTGATTCCCGTCAATCAGATTCTTGTTCTTCAAATCTGTTAAATATTCCTGCACCGCCGCAACTGCCGACAAGTCTGAATTTGCCGCATCTATTCCCCCAAAAGCCAAATCTTCGGCCACCACTAACCCGGGTATCCCTCCCCGCCAAGCCAGCAACGATATAGCGTTGGGCCCTGCACTGCGTACCCCAGCCATGTCCAGCCACAGAGACATGATTCCCGAGCTAAATAAATCCAGCATTTTTTACTCCTAAAGTCATGTATACTATTGCATTCAGTTTTTCAATTTGCAGTCAAAAATAGTAAAGTAAGGACAAACTTTATTAGAGTAGTCGGAAATGGCAATTTTCCGATCGGCGCGAGCCGATTTTAGTTGTTTATTCAGACTTCTGGATTCAGGTTCCTGAGTTCCTGGTAGAATTTTTAGTGTTTCTCAAACATTGGTCAATGGGATCGACACGCGCAAGAATTGCAATAGACGCTATGGGTGGGGATCATGCCCCCACCGAAGTTGTAGCTGGAGCGCTTAAGGCACAGGAAGAATTAGGCGTAGAGATTTTGCTGGTGGGCGACCTGCAGCAAATAGAAGACTCGCTACGTCTTCAAGACGCGATCGGCCGCGTCTGCAAAGGTCAGCTAGAAATCGTTCCTTCTGAAGGAACGGTGGAAATGCACGAAGAACCTTTAAGTGCTCTCAAACGGAAGCCCAACGCTTCGATTAACGTAGCCATGAACTTGGTAAAGCAGCAGCAAGCTGATGCTGTGGTGTCTGCCGGTCACTCCGGGGCGGCAATGGCTGCGGCCCTGCTGAGGTTGGGGCGGCTCCCTGGGATCGATCGCCCTGCGATCGGTGCAGTTTTGCCAACAATGATCGCGGGCACCTCTGTACTCATTCTCGATGTCGGCGCTAACGTGGACTGCCGCCCCAAATTTTTGGAGCAGTTCGCTCTGATGGGAACTATTTACAGCCAGTGCGTGCTGGGCGTCGCCGAACCTAAAATCGGCCTGCTCAACATTGGCGAAGAACCTTGTAAAGGCAATGACGCTGCGGTGCGAACTCACCAGTTATTGGTGGACAACCCGAACATTCCTTTTGTGGGAAATGCTGAAGGCCGCGACGTGCTGTCGGGGAAATTCGACGTGATTGTCTGCGACGGATTTGTTGGCAACGTGTTGCTGAAGTTTGCCGAAGCAGTGGGCGAAGTCGTCGTCCAAGTGCTGAAGGAAGAATTAGTCAAAGGACTTCAACATCAAATTAACGATCCTCTGCTGCAAAAAAGCTTGCAGGGATTTAAGCAGCGGGTAGACCACGTTGAACACGGCGGTGGTTTGCTGTTGGGTGTTGCTGGAGTTTGCATTATCAGCCACGGTTCGTCTCAAGCTGGTTCAATTTTTAATGCCATTCGTTTGGCGAAAGGAGCTGTTGACAACCAAGTGCTGGAGCGAATTCGATCGTCCAATCGCGAAAGTGCTCTGGAACAAGAAGCTGTAAATTAGAGGCATTCATTCAGTTGACAGTTGACAGTTGACCCTTCGACGGAGTTTATCCTGAGCGGAGCCGAAGGGCTCAGGGCGACGCAGTTGACAGTTGACTGTTTGAGGGCGACCTCTACCTGGAAGGAAGAGGATTGGAGTAATGAATAGTCTTCTTTTAATTTCTCCCGCTCGGGCTTTGGGCTTTAAACCAATTCTTTCTAGTAAGTAGGAATTAAAAATTAAAAAGCTCAAAATTAAAATGTCGGTTTAAACCAACTGTTTTGCTTAAAAAAAAGTAATTTCAGCAGTTTAAAAAATAGTTTTAATTTTAATTTTTTAATTTTTAATTTCTCGATCGATCGCTCATAAATGGAGAGGAATGTTGCAGCAATCAGGGTTCGGCATTGCCGTCACGGGTAGCGGTTCTTGTACACCGCAGGTTTCGCTAGATAATAACGGTTTAAGTCAGATCGTAGAAACGTCTGACGAGTGGATAGCGGCGCGAACGGGCATTCGCTCCCGCAGGCTGGCGGACGATCACACTTCTTTGTGCGATTTGGCATCGGAGGCATCGCGACAGGCTCTAGCAATGGCAGAAATTTCGCCAACAGATATCGATTTGATTATTTTGGCGACCTCAAGTCCTGACGATTTGTTTGGGAGTGCCAGTAAAATTCAATATCAGTTGGGCGCGACAAAAGCAGTGGCTTTTGATTTGACAGCAGCTTGTTCGGGCTTTGTTTTTGGTTTAGTGACAGCCTCGCAGTTCATTCGGACAGGGGTTTATCAAAATGTTTTGCTGATTGGAGCAGATATTTTATCTCGCTGGGTGAATTGGTCCGATCGGGGTACTTGCATTCTATTTGGAGACGGTGCAGGTGCGGTGGTATTGCAAGCTTCAGAAGTCGATCGCTTTTTGGGATTTGAAATTCGCAGCGATGGTACCCAAAATTCGTCTCTCAATTTGGCTTACAAAGGCGAGTCCAAAGAATTAATTGAGGGCGTTAGTGTCGGATTTGGTGGATTTCATCCCATCACAATGAACGGTCAAGAAATCTATCGCTTTGCCGTAAAAAAAGTGCCGGAAGTCATAGAAAAAGCGATGTTTCGGGCAAATATCGGTGTCGCAGAAATTGACTGGCTGCTGTTGCACCAAGCTAATCAGCGGATTCTCGATGCAGTTGCCCAAAGGCTGAAGATTCCACCCGAAAAAGTAATCAGCAATTTGGCAAATTATGGCAATACATCAGCGGCTTCAATTCCGATTGCTTTAGACGAAGCCGTGCGTCTGGGTAAAGTAAAAGCTGGTGATACTATTGCTGCGGCTGGTTTTGGTGCTGGTTTGACTTGGGGGGCAGCGATTTTTCAATGGGGAAGGTAATATTTAGCGGCCGCGCTCGACAATTATGGAGTTTTTAATTGCACAAAACATGAGCTGTTAAACTGCTTTCGACTTTCCCTGGCTTGAAGGTTGAAAATCTTGCTACGACTATATATCTGATTCAAGTAGCAAAAAAAAAGCCTCGTAAAAATTGCAGTTATATGTTATAGTTGTGAGTCGCGAGTAGACAGTTCGTTAACCGAAAGATAGCGGATACCAACCACCGAACGAAAGCAGCGGGAAACAAATAATTTTTGCAATCACAAATTAGCAACCACCAATTAGCAGATTACCGGAAAAATGACTAAAACAGCATGGGTATTTCCCGGACAAGGTTCCCAGGCGATCGGGATGGGTGCAGACTTATTAAACTTGCCAACAGCCAAAGCTAAATTTGAGCTAGCCCAAGAAATTTTAGGCTGGTCTGTCGCAGAAGTTTGCCAAAAGGAAGAAGCAAAACTATCTAGGACTCTCTACACTCAGCCTTGCTTGTTTGTGATAGAAAGCATTTTGGCTGACTTAATGCGAGAAAAGAGCGATCGACCAGCAGTCGTGGCCGGTCACAGTTTAGGAGAATACGTTGCCCTCTACGCAGCAGGCGTCTTTGACTTTGAAACGGGATTGCGTTTAGTCAAACGTCGCGCCGAACTGATGGATACGGCTTCCGGCGGGGAAATGGTGGCTTTGATCGGCTTCGACAGGCAGGAACTAGAACTGCAAGTTCAATACAGCCGAGACGTGGTGTTGGCAAACGACAACAGCGAAGCACAAGTCGTGATTTCGGGAACACCAGCAGCAGTAGAAGAATTGCTTGCCAAAATCAAAGTAAAACGCGCCGTTAAATTGAATGTTTCCGGTGCATTTCACTCTCCGCTGATGGCCGGGGTAGCGGCAGAGTTTCAACTAGCCTTAAAGTCTGCAAGGTTTTCTGATGCTAAAATGCTGGTGCTCTCGAACGCAGAACCGACAGCGACTACTAGCGCAGCTACTTTAAAGCAGCGGTTGAATCAGCAGATGACTAAAGGCGTGCGCTGGCGAGAAATTTCGCTGCAATTGCCGCAACAAGGAATCGATCGGGTATTGGAAATTGGCCCCGGCAAAGTTCTCACAGGTTTGATCAAACGGACTTGTCCCAATTTAGAACTGGTAAATATTAGCAGTTTTGCCGATTTGCCTGCTTAATCTGTCTTTAACCTGCTATTAAACGGCAGGCTTTGAACAGTTGACAGTTGACAGTTGACAGTTGACAGTTGACAGTTGACAGTTTAAGAGCGACCTCTACCTAGAAGTCCGAGTATTGGAGTAATGAATAGTCTGATTTTAATTTCTCCCTCAAAGGGTTCTGGGTTTCAACCAATTCTTTCTGGTAAAATTGAGAGTTAAGAGGCTCAAAAAATTGTTCAAAAATGAATCGCACAACAGGCAACTCCGAATGCTGGCTGTTGTGCCAGTTCGGGATAGACAATCCAGATAGTTAGAAAATATTAATCAAAAATCTAAATTATCGATCGCCCGAAGAGTCGATCGCGAAACTTTTGATGTACACTAGGCGTAAAAACCAAGCTTATCTAGATATTCCTATGAAAAAAGTCCTTTACTGGCTGATGGGCGAAAAGGCAGGTAGAACGATCGTCGGCACGTGGAACTGGATGTGGGGACTCCCTGTAGAGTCGGGCGGCCAGGTGTCGGTGGCGGTAGCGGAAGAGTCGCTGCGATCGATGCAAGAGTCCGTCCAAAAACTAGCAGCAGCCGTTTCCACCCAAGTTGCAGCCTACCAGCGCGCCAAAACTAAATATGAAGAAAAAGTTAGGGAAATGCAAACCGTAGAGCGCCAAGCCATCACAGCCCAGCGCAACGGCAACGAAGAAGCAGCCCGCTTGGCAATGTCTAAGGTAATTCAGACAGAACAAATCCTGCCCCAGCTAGAAGCCCAAGTAAAACAAGCCGAACAGTTTGTGAACGCTTCCAAAGACAAGCTAAATCGAGAGCGGACAAAGCTGGAAGCCTACAAAACCGATATGCAAAATATGAAAGATATGGCAGAGATTAACGAAGCTCTCGGAGCCATATCCAAAGTCAACAACGACTTGAGTATTGATTCAGCTCGATCGCAGTTTGAGCAAGCCAAAAATGCCGTCCAAGGCCGCAACCTTCAACAGCAAGCTTTAGCCGAGATATCTGAGAACCCCCAAGAAAGACTTCAGGCAGAATTAGAAAACATGACCATAGATGATGAAGTTAATCGTAGACTGCGAATGTTAGACGATTCTGACAACAAACAACTTCCCAACTAAGGAGCATTTATGGCTAAGAGTAGCGGGCCTCCCCCCATAGTTTTTATTCTGTTGTTCTTGTTTCTCGCCGGCGGCGGCGCGTTCTTTTTTCTGAACAAACCAGCGGCACCGGACGCTAGCAATAGCCCCGCACCTGCACCCGCAGGTGGTGGCGTTCCCACTCCCGTCGCGCCAGTAGCCGGCGGTGCTCCCCCTGTGGCCGCTAGTTCTTTTTCGCTTCCCGCTTCTGTGGCTGCCGGTACTGCGGTGAGAGTTGACGGTTCTACCAGCATGGTGACAATCAATCTCAACCTTAAGAATGGATTTCAAGCCAAGTTTCCGGGCACTACAGTCGAGGCCAAAGCAAATGGTTCTGCAAACGGAATTAAGGATTTGGTGGCAGGAACAGCCGATATTGCAGCGATATCGCGACCTTTGACTGCTCAAGAACAAGGTCAGGGTTTGGCAGCAGTGCCAGTCGCCCTAGATACGATCGCCCTGGTAGTCGGCGCGAACAACCCCTTCACAAAAGGTTTAACTTCGGCTCAAGTTCAAGATATTTTCAAGGGAACTGCTCAAGATTGGTCGAAAGTAGGCGGCCCGGCGAGCCCGATTAAAGTCATAAATCGACCCGAAATTAGCGGTACTCACCAGACGTTTAAGGAACAAGTTCTGTCTGGTGCTAATT
This sequence comes from Cyanobacteria bacterium OTE_58_metabat_593, assembly GCA_031372825.1. Lineage (GTDB taxonomy): Bacteria > Cyanobacteriota > Cyanobacteriia > Cyanobacteriales > Microcoleaceae > Microcoleus. The sequence continues at coordinate 49,238 of JANMLZ010000020.1, forward strand.
TTGGCACTGGGTCAAATGTTACTACGCTCGATCGAGATGCGACAACTCCCCTACTGCAAGCTTTAGGCAATAACGGCATCGGTTATGCGACTTTTGCTCAAGTAGTCAATCAGAAAACAGTGCGGGTTGTACCAGTCAACGGTGCGACGCCGGATGCTGGTAACTATCCTTACCAGCGGCAGTTGTACTACGCCTACAAAAATCCTCCTAGCCAACCAGTTAAGGATTTCTTGGGCTACGCGACTTCTCCTGATGGACAAAAAGCGATGCTTGCCGAAAATTGAGGCTTTGCAAAAGAATTCGCCAGACTGAAGTCTGGCGCTACAAAAACAAAGTCCGCCTTCGCGGACTGAAGAATGTAGTCCGCGTAGGCGGACTTTGTTTTTGTAGAAGCGGTTTCAACCGCCGAATCCTATCAATTCCGGCTGCGCCGGAATGATATAGAGGACACGGCAATGCCGTGTCCCTACCACGATCAATTGTAGGGACACGGCAATGCCGTGTCCCTACCACGATCAATTGTAGGGACACGGCACTGCCGTGTCCCTACCACGATCAATTGTAGGGACACGGCACTGCCGTGTCCTGATTTCGGGTGATATTAATTCCGATGCAACCGGAATTGATATCATCTAGATACGCTAATATTCGATGTAATTTAAAATCTCAGGTTTTTTGTGAGCAAAAGTCGCGAACCAATCGAAAGTTTACTTCTCTACTATTTATTCAAATGGTCAATTGTCAGCCCGATGCTGCACCTCTACTTTCGCGGGCGGATCTACGGTGCTGAAAATGTGCCAAACGAAGGCCCGCTGGTGGTAGTCAGCAATCACGCCAGCGATTTTGACCCGCCGATTTTGTCTAATTGCATGAGGCGGCCTGTCGCATTTATGGCGAAGGAAGAGTTATTTAAAGTGCCTGTTTTGAAGCAGGCAATTACGCTGTATGGTGCTTATCCTGTGAAGCGGGAAAGTGCCGATCGCAGTGCAATTCGATCTGCCATCAACTCTTTACAAAATGGTTGGGCGACTGGTGTATTTTTGCAGGGAACTCGCACGCCCGACGGCAGAATTACCGAACCGAAATTAGGTGCGGCACTGATTGCTGCTAAGGCGAAAGCACCGCTGTTACCTGTTAGTTTGTGGGGAACTCATGCGATTTCGATCAAAGGTTTGCTAGTGCCGCAACCGGTGCCGCTAACTATACGAATTGGCAAGCTAATTGAAGCGCCGGCTTCCTCGGATCGGGAGGAGTTGGAAGCGCTGACTCAAAGATGTGCAACGGAGATTAATGCGATGCACGATTTGGGGCGTTAAATAGCGGTACTCAGACGCTCAGATTTATAATTTGGCTGCGGTTACATAAGCAACAGCTAAAGGCGTAATTTTTTTGGTAACTGCTGCGATCAGTTCGCGATCGACGTAAGTCCAAACTCTGGGGCGATCGAAAACACAAGGTTGCAAAACTCCCCACAATAAGCCATCAGAACACAAGTGAGCGTGAATCAAGGCTCGATGTCCGAATTCTTTGGCCTCGAAATCTTTGTTGACAATTTCAGGATTTGCTGTTTCCACATCCTCAACAAAAATCGAGGGTTCAGTTCGCAGTGCTGCTGCAAATAAAGGATCTTCTTGTGCTAGAGATGCCGGTTCTTTTTTCCACTCGACAGTCGTCACGTCGGGATATTTGGAATTGCTGCGCCAGCAGTACGGTGTTTTGCCTGTTTGGGTTTCAGGGTGGCGCAGGTAGAGAAATACCCGATCGCAATTTAAATTTTCGCCTACAGCTCGTACCAATAGCGGAAAAATCGCCTCGGGCGTCTGATCGTGGCTAGATATTTCATCCTGAATTTCTGGGAAAATTGGGTCTGTCATTCACTTTTGGTTTCGCAGTTTAACTACTAACTTAATGCACGATAAGCTGTTTCGCATTTAAAATAGTATTGTAGGGTGCGTCAGCCCTTTCTCGTTTCCCTTGCCTAGTAAGCGATCAAGCTGACGCACCCTACAGGCCTTGTTAGTGGTTTAAATGCGAAACAGCTTAGCTTATTTAATTCTAACTTGACTGAAGTCAGCACCCGTATAACCGGTTGTCAACCACACGATCGCTCTTGCGCCATCGCGAACAGCTTTTTCGATCGGTTCGGGGGTTCTACCAGACGGAACTGCCACAGGCTTAAAACTAATGCCTCGACTGCCGAGCACGATTTCGCCGATAATCTGAGCTCGGCGCATATGATCGTCAGAAGTGATCAGATACACGCTTTCAATGCCTTTAGCTTGTAATTCATCTACCAGCGTGGTAAAGTTCGTCACCGTATCTACCGCTCTGTAGTCTAAGTGCAGGCGATCGGACTTAATTCCCGCTTCTGAAAATACCCATTGGGCGAACTCTGGATTAGTCCCAGAAGACACCCAAATCGGCAAACTAGGATAGTTTTGAGCAAATTTGGCTGCAAACAGCTCTCGCTGCTTATCCCCACCTAGAACTAACAAAGCTTGGGGTCTCTGAAATTCGCTCTTAAGCTGGTGATAGCCAAACCAACACGCCATCAAAAGTCCGACTAGGAACCAAAAACTGCGTGAAGCCCTCAAACGCTTGTAACGTCGCGTGTTTGAACTGATTTTTAACCACATCTAAACCTATAAAAATTTTGAATAGCTGACACAGGAACCATAACAAAAAATACCGCACGTATATCCCACTAACCGGAATTAAAAATTTATTTCCCTAGTTCTCCCCAATGTAAAACAGAAAGGCAACACGAAAGCGTTTACCATTCTGTTTTTAACTATTTTCGATTTTTTAATGGGACTGGCCGGAGTCGAACCGGCGACCTAGCGCTTAGGAGGCGCTTGCTCTATCCATCTGAGCCACAGCCCCAGTTGCTGAACCGTTTCGATTATAGCAGCCAACTGTCGATTTTTATTTTTTTATTTTGGATGATTACGGAGCGGAAGCAGCAAGTGGGGCAGGGATGCGAGCCAAGTTTTCGGTGGCGGTGAGTTTTCCGGCACGATAACACAACTCTAACAAGGCAAGCGAATTGTAAATAAACTGCCTTTGCCCAAGTCTGATTTGACCTCGATCGTACCACGGTGAGCTTCGACTATTTGGCGGCAGAGGTGCAGTCCCAAACCTGTGCCGGATTTCTTGTGAGTTCCCGGGCCAAACCTTTCAAATAACTTGGCTTGTTCTGTGGCAGAAATGCCCGCGCCGGTGTCTTGAACTTCAATTATTACCCATGCCAGCGGTTGGTTTTTGAAGCTGGTATAAGCAGGTGAATTTGCCGCTTTTAAGCTGACATCTATTGAGCCGCTGTCGGTGAATTTAATCGCATTTCCGATTAAATTTGTCAGCAAGCGGTGCAGTTCCAGACGATCGCCCGGATACTTGGCAATCGGTGCACTTTCTGCACTTTCTGTCAAGTCTAAATTTAGCGACAAACTTTTAGCATCAGCTAGGGGAGCGAGTTCTTGAGCTACTTCGGTAATCAACTGTCGCAAGTCAACGGCCGCGAAACTTAGGGATTTGCGGCCTGCTTCGTAGCGGTAGACTTCCAGGAGCATATTTACCATCGCGATCAGGTTTTTGTTGCTGCGAACCATTGTCCCGAAAGCGTCGCCCATCTGAGGCGAAATTTCTCCCAAAGCTCCCTGCTGCATTAAAGTGAGCATTCGATCGGCTGCTACCAGGGGCGTCCGCAAGTCGTGAGCGAGTCGGGAGACAAAATCTTCGCGCTGGAGGGCGATCGAATTGCGCTCGTCTACGCTGTGTTTTAGCCGCAGGAGCGATCGCACCCTCGCCAGCAGTTCGTCCATTTCCACCGGTTTGCGGATGAAATCGTCTGCTCCCATGTCCAGTCCCTGGACTACGCTCGCACTGTCGTGAGCTGTGATCAGCAGAATCGGGATAAAGGGCAATTCCTTATTTTGTCGCATTCGCTGGGTGACTTCGTAACCGTCCATTCCCGGCATCATTACGTCTAGCAGTAGCAAATCCGGGGGTGACTTGTCAATTTGGCTCAAGGCCGAAAAGCCATTATCGGCGGTGCTAATTTCGTAACCTTCTTCTTCCAGAATTGTCTGCACTAACAAAACATTATCTGGTGCGTCATCTACCACCAGAATGCGATCGGCTTTTGTGGCATTTGGAACAGATAAATAATTCATTCTATTGTGGCTCTGGAAATAAATACTAACTTTAATCTGGCATTCGATTTATGTTTTCACATTTTTCCACTTGTGAACTCTGTCATAAGGAAGATATCAAAACTTTATCCAATCTTTTTATATTTTGGCACAGGAATGTAATACAGTCTACTACTTTGTTGTCATAGTATGTACGCCGTCCCAATCGTCGGGCGGGGACATTTCCAAATAGCTGAGGGATCGCTGGATGTGAACTTCCACAGGTCGATCGCTCGGTCGCATCACTAAAGCCGCCTCAAACAGACTAATAGCTTTCTGAAAATTTCTAGAAATATAAGCATCCCGACCGTTGCTGTAAAGTTCCAAAAACTTTTCGGTTTCCCCATCCAGAGGCTCAGCAATATTTTGCACTAACTCGTAAATGCCGATCGGCTGATTTTTGCCTTTAACCCGCACCTTATCCAACTCTCGCACCCAAATGCGATCGCTGCACAAACTGTAAGTAAATTCGCTCAAAATGATATCGCAACCGTACTCCTTTGTAAGCTGTTCCAAGCGCGCACTCACATTCACAGCATCCCCAATCACCGTGTAATCCATCCGCTTTTGGGAACCAATATTTCCCGAAACCACCTCTCCCGAACTAATTCCTATTCCGAAGCAAAACGGATCGCAGCCGGGGCGAGAATCATTAAACTCTTTCAAACGCCGGCGCATATCTAAAGCCGACTGAACCGCCATCCAACCGTGACTTTCGGGAGGATTCAGCGGCAGGGGCGCGCCGAACACCGCCATTAAAGCATCGCCAATAAACTTGTCTAAAGTACCTTCGTAGTGAAAAACGGCCTCCACCATCGTCTCAAAATACTCGTTCAGCAGGGATACTACCTCCGACGCTCCCAGATTTTCGGTCAGCGTGGTGTAGCCGCGAATGTCGGAAAATAAAATAGTAACTTCTTTGCGTTCGCCCACCATCAGGGAGCCTTCGCCCAAGGCCATCACTTTATCTACAACTCCGGGAGTCATGTAGCGATACATGGTATTTTTCATCCGCTTTTCGTGACTGATGTCTTCGAGTACCACTAAACCGCCGCGCACGCCGCCCTCTGGATTGATCAGCGGGTTGACAGTCAAATTCAAACTGCGTTCAATTATTTTAATTTTTGAGGCGGAGATGGGGAGCGGACAATAAGGGTGATATAGCGCAGAATTGGGAAGCGAAAATAGAGATTGGGAATTAGCTAATTCTGCTTGTGCGACTTCTTCAGTCCACGCACTGTTTTCGCCCCAAGCGTAATATAAATCCGGGTTTTGCCGATCGGGCACTGCCAAAATATAAGTTTCTGATTCTGATTCTGCTTCTGCTTCTGCTTGTTGGGAATTTTGCGTTTTTTCTACCAACACTCCCAAAGTTAAAGTTTGTTCGGGAACGTAATGTCGGGCCGCAGTCCTGAGACTGTCTTCGAGTCGAAATTGCAAATTGTCGATCGGCACTATTTCCCAAACATAGCGATTCACAAGTTTATCTTCCCAAAACTGGGGATTGTGTTTGCTTTTATCTTGATTTACCGGACAGCCCAACAATTCTAGCGCCGCTTCGTTGATCGTCACAACTCGCCCCTTCAAATCCGTAGAAATTACTGCATCAGAAAGACTTTGCAGCATATCTTTCTGATACTGCTTTTCCACCATCACGTTCTGAAACAGTTGAGAATTTTGCAGCGCCATTCCCGCTTGGGAATTAAATGCTCGCAAAAACTCTTCATCGGAAGTAGTGAAAGTGCCTTGATTCTTATTAATGAGCTGAGTCACTCCGATCAGCTCACCTTTAGCGTTATGCACCGGCATACACAAGACCGTCCGAGTGCGATACCCAGTCTGCCTGTCTGTAGAGGGGTCAAAGCGGGGATCGTCGTAAGCATCTGTAATATTTAGGGGTTGACCTGTAGAAGCGACGTAGCCAGCAATTCCCTTATTCGCAGGAATGCGGATTTCTACCATCGTTTTGCCGTCAGCTTTGGCGACTTTTGTCCAGAGTTCGTTGGTTTCCCGATTTAACAAAAATAGCGTACTGCGATCGGCCTGCATCAAGTCCCGAGCTTGATCCATGACCGATCGCAAAGTTGTTTCCAAGTCAAGACTTTGACCTAAAGTTGTGGTGGCTCTCAGAAGCGCGGCTACCCCTCGCTGGTTGCGGGCCACGACGTAGAAAGACTGACAGCTTTCGAGAATAATCCCGATCGAATCAGCAAAAGCCTGAAACTGCTGTTCATCTTCCTCGCTAAAGGGGACATTGCCAGCTTTATTTAAGAGTCTAACCACAGCTACGGGTTCGTGTTGGCTCTTGCTGCTAAAAATCGGCATACAGAGGATAGTCTCGATCTGGTAGCCCGGTGGTTCGTCTACTTCGGGATTAAAATGCTCGTGCGATCGACCTTCCACCACATTTATCGATTTTCCGGTAGTCGCTACGTAGCCTAAAATGCCTGCATCCATAGGCAAGCGAAATTCTACATCTTCGCCCGTGACGGCATCGACTGCTTTGTGCCAAATTTGATTTTTGCTGGAGTCAACCAAAAATATTGTTGTCCGGTCTGCTTGTAGAATTTGACCAATTTTGACAGTGAAGGCATCTAACAGTTGCTCTAAGAGAGTTTCGAGTGCTTCATTGTTAATCAGGTCCATCGCCCGGATAAATTGCTGAAATTCAGCCGTGATAAAGTCTAACAGGCACACTAATTCAGGAACTGGCAGGTTCTTAACACGGGAGGTCAATGCCCCCATAAAATTGACTTGAGTCAGTGTAGCCAGAACGCTACCAGCATTGGAGAATGTCATGATTAACTGCTTGCTCAGAGGGGTAGGCTGACCCGCAGGTCGATCGTCGGGGAAGAGATTCGGCGGCGGTGCAAACTATTTAAGTTGTTTGGCCCGCGCGTCGGTACTCGAAAAGTCGCTTTGATGAATCTTCAACAGTTGACAGTTGACAGTTGACAGTTGACAGTTTGAGAGCGACCTCTACCTATAAGGAAGAGGATTGGAGTAATGAATAGTCTGATTTTAATTTCTCCCTCACTCGTGAGAGGCTTTCAACCAATTCTTTCTGGTAAGTTCAAAACTGGCGGACGCAACTTGAGTTTGCTTGTTATGTATGCTCGATCGATCGTGTTTGTTTACAACCTCGATACTGATGAGGGTTCGTCAATTAAACCTTAACTTGAGTTCGGAACACTGCCAGCCTGAAAATTAGCTCGCAGCCTGTGGTTCGATCGAGAGTGCAATGTGGATTTGAGGCTTGGCGATCATCGGCTGCTGCGCGCTGTGACTGTTTTAGCCCGCGAGGCGACCGTATCCGGTCGGTGAATGGCGCTATGAATTTGTCGCGCGCGGTCGGCAAGACAGAGCTACTCATAGTCTAATGGTAAACGCAATAGCAGGATAGCTACGGTTTAAACCCGCAAAAAAATTTCGATCGGTCTTTGAGGGCATCCCTCCGGGCTACCAAACGACGATCGGGCGATCGTTCGCGAGCTTTCGGCACTCAGCAGAGGGCCGAGATTTAGGCAGCAGAAGGCATAGACTGGGCAAATACCACCGATTGATAGTAGCGCCGCAGTTGTGTGGCCGCGGCGGCCCAACCCCAGCGTTCAGCTTCTCGGCGAGCATTTTGGCGCAGAGTTTCCCGTTCTTGGGGATTCGCAAACAGACGCTTTGTGGCATCCAGAGCCCCTGCTTCGTCCGTGGGGTCAAATAAATATCCGTTAACACCGTCGGTGACAATATCGGGAATTCCGCCACTGCGCGCCGCCACTACGGGCGTCCCCGCAGCCATTGCTTCTAGGAGCACCAAGCCCAGGGTTTCGGTGCTCGACGGAAAAATGAAGGCATCAGCAGATGCGTAAGCAGCAGCCAATTCTTGCCCCTTGAGGTAGCCAACAAAATTGGTGGGAGTGTCGGCAAAATGTTGTTCGAGGGTTTGGCGATGCGGGCCGTCTCCCACTAAGGCGAGGCGGGCGTCGGGAATGGCTGCGAGGACTGGTTTGATGCGTTCGATTTCTTTTTCGGCACCGAGGCGACCGACGTAGAGAAGTAAGGGACTGTCTGGGTTATTTTCAGAAAGGCGCGATCGCATTTCTCGACTTGCCAATTCGGGGACAAACATTTCCGTATCTACGCCCCGCTGCCACAAGTCTACTCGCTCAATGCCGTGAGTTCTCAATTCCTCCACCATCGCTGTGGAAGTACAGAGATTCAGTTCTGCTTGATTGTGAGCGCCTTTGAGCAATTCCCACAACAAAGGTTCCAGCATTCCAAAACCGTAATGGTGCAAGTATTTCGGCAAATGGGTGTGGTAGGAAGCCAAAATCGGAATATTGAATTTTTTGCCATAATATATGCCACCCAACCCCAAAATAGCGGGATTGACAACGTGAATAATATCCGGTTTAAACTGCTCTAATTCTCGACCAACCGCCGGAGAAGGAAGTGCCATTTTCAATTCCGGGTACATCGGGAAAGGCAAACCCTCTACACCATAAACTCGGGCACCTTTGTATTCTGTAATTCCGTAATCCGGGGAAAAGATTAGAACTTGTTCGCCCGATCGCTGCAAGTGATCTACAGTGTGAATTAGGCGCGTCACAATGCCATCAATTTTCGGCCAAAATGTTTCAGTGAACAGAGCAATTTTCATAAAAAGAAGGAAGATTGGCAACGGATTTTGTAACGGATTTAACGGATTTAACGGATGGATGCAAGATTGGCAACGAGCAATGTACGGGATGTAACCGATGTCTGGAAGAAGGATTTAGTTATTCTTAATATTGTTAGGAAGTTGATAATCCCAGCCTTTGGCAAACGTCGGGGTCGATGACAGGATAGACTGTCTCGGAGGGAGTGAGTAATTCCGGGCGATCGCCTCCTAGATATTGTCGTTGTTGCTGTACAAATTCGGAAATATCCTCGATATCAACAATCCAATCTCGCGCGTAACTAGCCAAAACACTGCCGCGCAAACCCAATTGAATAGCCCGTCGTTCCAGCTTTGCCCCACTTGGGTGACGATCCGGGTCCCATTGCAGCCGTACAGCCGAATTTTTAACAGCTTGTTCCCATGCTGTTTCACTTCCGTACACTGCTGGAACAAAATTGGAATGGACAGCGGATGCTAAAATTTGGTCAAAAGCCGATCGTCTCAACCAAACAGCCAGAGTTACTTCTTGTCCGGGATTTGTTCCCCATTGCGATCGATACATCATCCATAAAAAGTTCGGCTTAATCCAACTCATGCGATTCAGGCTAAATTCGCCGCCGAAATAACCGTGTTCCGCTGCAAAAAGACCGATCGCCGGACGGTAAGCTTGGTAAACTACAACAGTATTTTCGTCAAATTGTGCCAGAATATGACGACCAGTTTTCGGCCAATTACTTACCTGATTTAAGTAAGGTTCTGTTAGCAGTTTTACCACAACTAATTCCCATCAAGAGTTTTTTGGGGCAACATACAAATTCCATGAATTCCGATCGAGACAATTATCCCACTTAAAAGCAATCCCACGCCTTCTGCAAAGCAATTAATTCTGTGAATTTCCTGTGCTGTTTTGGCAATTGAGATTTGTATTTCAGTCGAATAAGGCGATTCGCTAACTCTACGGTAGTTTTGATAACTAGCTGTAAGTGCAGCCCATTCAGGCATTAAATAATAAGCACAAACTGCACTAGCCAAAAATCCCGGCAGAACAACCAAAAGCAACAGAATGATAATTCTAGTTTTCACGGCATTTATTTTTTTATTTTAACCGCAGAGGACGCAGAGGACGCAGAGAGAGGAAAACAAGAGAGAGAAAAATATATAATTTCCGGCATGGAATCCGAACTCACTTCAAAACTTGCTAACCTTTCTCTTCTCTGCTTTTCCTTCACGCCCTTCGCGGTTTATCAAAAAGATTCTGCCCGGTTTTACAGGCTTTAACAGCACGCAGACAGACATCGGACAATCGTCAACTGTCAACTGTCAACTGCGTCGCCCTGAGCGGAGTCGAAGGGTCAACTGTCAACTGTTTACTTACCGCCAAGAAACCTTCGGCAGAATCTGATTTTTATCGACACGATGCTGATATTTTGTCGCAAAATTCAGCAGAGAATCGAGCAGCGAATCTGATAGTAAATGCGGTTGCAAACCGAGGTCTAGCAAACTGGTATTTTTAGCATTGAAATAATGTTCTTCTTTCTCAACTCTCGGATTTTCTAGGTGATTAATTTCCACCTTTAATCCCATTGCCGTGCCTGCTTTTTGTACCAATCCCGCCAAGTCACCGACGCTGAATTGTTCAGTGAATTGGTTGAAGACTCGGAATTGTCCAGGTTCGGCGGGGTTTGCGATCGCCAATTCGACGCATCGCACAGTATCCCGAATGTCCAAGAAGGTGCGGGTTTGTCCGCCAGTTCCGTAAACTGTCAAAGGATGACCGATCGCAGCTTGAATACAAAATCTGTTCAACGCTGTACCAAAAACTCCGTCGTAGTCCAAACGGTTGATTAACAGTTCGTCCATGCCAGTTTCTTCGGTGAGTACGCCGTAGACGACACCCTGATTCAAGTCGGTGGCTCTTAAACCCCAGATTTTGCAGGCAAAATGGATATTGTGGGAATCGTGGACTTTACTTAAGTGATAAAAACTTCCAGGCTGTTTGGGATAGGGTAGTGTATCCTTGCGGCCGTTGTGTTCGATCGTGATATAACCTTCTTCGATGTCAATATTCGGCGTGCCGTATTCGCCCATCGTCCCCAATTTCACTAAGTGACAGTCGGGGAAATCTTCGCGAATCGCGTACAGCAGATTCAGTGTCCCAACTACATTATTGACTTGGGTGAGGACTGCGTGTTCGCGATCGATCATCGAGAAAGGTGCCGATCGCTGTTCGCCGAAATGCACCACAGCCTCTGGTGCAAATTTTCTCATGCTTTTGCTGAGAAAATCGTAGTTGGTGATGTCACCGACGAACAAGTCGATCGACTTTCCCGTTAAATCTTGCCACCGCTGGAGTCGTTGCTGAATCGGTGCAATGGGAGTGAGGGTGTCGCTGCACAGTTCCAGATCCCAGTGCCGCCGGACGAAACTGTCGAGGATGCCAACTTCGTGACCTTTGTTTGAAAGGTAGAGTGCGGTTGCCCAACCGCAATAGCCATCGCCACCAATAACCAGGACTTTCATAAAACAACGGTGAATCTTGCTTGCTAATACTGGGTTAATGTACCAGGTATTGGTGCATTGTGAACCTTTAATCAACCGGGTTGTTTGCCAAATCCCGACTAGATTTTTCTCTCAAATCTGAATTTCGTCCGCAAAGCTAGCCCGGCGGGTAAATTCAAAGGGGCCGGCGAGGGCTCCCCAGACGTGGGCGTCGGTTTCTGGGTCGCGTCCGCGATCGTGACTGATAAATTTGTCTCCATCAATCTCGAATTCGCTATCTAGATAGGTATTTTTGCCCTTTCTGACCACCATGCAGCCTTTTCCGGGTTCAACAGACCCTTTGAAGCTGCTGCCCGTCCAGTGCGTAATAAAGGTGCACCCTGGCATTAGTTTAAATTCGGCTTTTTTGAGTTCTTGGAGCTTTTGGAGATCGCGGGATGCGCCGTAGAATTGCTCTTCGTTGGCGATCGCATAATTTTCGATATCGATGCGATCGGCGATCGGGACTAATTTTAACACTCGAACTCGGTATGGGGAGTTGAGTTCGATGTCGTAGGCTTGTTCTAGATAAAGACTTACGCCGCCCAGAAGTTCCACGGGTAGGGGTCTCATGCAGACGCGGATGTGGGCGAAGAAGGGCGGATTTTCAAAGGCTTGGGCTTGGTTGCTGAAGTCGGAAGCCATCCAGCGGGCGAGGGTGAGGATATCAGTGGAATGAGTCATTTCGATTTGGGATTTGGGATTTTAGATTTTAGATTAGGGAGGCGAGTAAAAGTTATTTTAGGGGAAAGCGAGCGTCAGACGAAATTCTGCGACAATTATCCCGAGTTTCAGTGTTAAAAAACCCTATTGTCGCCGCGTCATTGCCATCACAGCATTAACAGAAAGTTCCGGTAGAACGCCTAAAGTTGGCAAAATATCTACACCTGAACAGATTAGAGGTAGATTATCGCCCTCCCAGACCCAAATTTGTTGAAGAGATAGATCGATTAACCACGCTAATTGTGTTCCGTTGCTGAGGCAGTGAAGAATCTTCTGCTGTAAGTCTAGAGTGCTTTGATCCGGCGATCGAATTTCAATCAACCAATCTGGTGCTCCATCAAATGGCCCGTCTTCTTCGGGAAGCCGATCGCACGCTACGATCGAGATATCTGGTACTGGTGAGTAGGGAGGCACTAAGCAACGTAGCTCTTGCACCGCTTCAAATCGATCGGTGCGATCGTTGATATAGTTAACCAAGTTGCGTTGCAGTCGCGAGTGAAACAGGGTTGGCATGGTTTTTTGAACGGCTCCCCCAAGCATCAATTCCCATGCAGGCGAGGACTCAATATTGGGTTGAGTGAGGAAGTCTTGTAGTGAAAGTGTTGCGATCGACTGAATCATGTTTTTTGCCGGACTTCACCGTGTTTTTGATTGGCTAGGGCCTAGTTTCTGTAACAGCGATTGGCTTCTACTAAGACTGTGGGGCGATCGTACTTAATGGGTGCATCTCAGTTTTGCAGAAATACCAACATCAGTGGCTGAAACCGTTATTATCTCCCATACATTTACAAATGTGAGATGCACCCATAATAAATATGAAAGTTCCGATCGCGAAGCAGATATAATTTTTAGTTGGGTGGAAGTTCTGGTTACAGCTCTCGATCGCGCACTTTGTCTTCCTTAACCCAATTGCGAGTGCCGAGCGTCGCCCTACCTTCTTTTTTACACTCCCTAAATGCAGCTTGCAACAGATGTTTCATCTGTATCGCTTCCCCCGCTTGTGCTGCCAAAAATGCCCCATTCAAGGCAATATTGCGAATATTTGCCCCCGTCACTGCTAATTGTGCCAACCTCTTGAAATCGAGTCCTTCTGTGGGCGCTTTTTTGGGGAAAACTTTCTGCCACATGGACAATCTTTCTGCGGTATCCGGGAAAGGAAACTCGATGACAAAACGCAACCTTCTTTCAAATGCACTGTCTATTGCCTCTTTAAAATTCGTCGTTAAAATCGATAGTCCTTGATACGCTTCCATCCGTTGCAGCAAATAGCTAACTTCTAAATTTGCGTATCGATCTCGACTGTCTTTTACTGCCGATCGCTTACCAAACAATGAATCGGCTTCGTCAAATAACAATACCACCGAAGACAATTCGGCAGCGGCAAATATTTGGGCTAAATTCTTTTCAGTTTCCCCAATGTATTTACTCACCACTGCACTTAAATCGATCCGATATAAATCGAGTCGCAATTCTCTGGCAATAATTTCGGCGGCTGTAGTTTTACCCGTGCCGCTATCGCCGTAAAATAAAGAATTAATTCCCAATCCTCTTTTCTCGCCACCAAAACCCCAATCTCCATAAACCGTGTATTGTTGCTTGACGTGCCAAATAACTTCTTCCAGTGCTTGTTTTTTGTCGGGTGGTAATACTAAGTCATCCCAAGTCAGTGATGTTTCGATTCTAGTTGCCAGGGAATCCAGGCGAGGGCGGGCATAAGTGCGACAATTATCCCATAATTTGATTTTAAGGTCAAACTCAGTATTGCTGTCAATGCTAGAGTTTATTGAGGAAAGGCTATGAAGGCAAGCGGCTTCAATGGCGGTTGCAGGTAGGTTAAATTGATTGGTAAGGGTATCGATATATTCGCCCAATTCCGAGGCTGCTTCTCCTAAATTAACCTGCCAGACAGTGGCTTGTTCCTTTGCTGTTAGTTTGGGGACATCGAGGGTGACAATGCTGCGATCGGCAATATTTAGGGGCGTGAGAGAGAGAATTATTATCGGTTGAAGGCTCTGTTCTAAGATGAGATTTAATAGTTTAATTTCTGTTGGTTCCGTTAAATTGATGTCTTCGCAGTTAATGATGAGAATATTATCTGTCAATCGGGCAAAACGAGAATATAATTTTATAAAATTTTCCTGGCTCAAGAAACTAGCAGGTGAGTTGAGGATAGTCACAAGCCAATACAGAGAAATTTGTTTGATATCCCTGCCTTCGCAGGTGGCAGCACTAACAGCGATATTTGTTTTTGCCCTGCGATCTTCTCCGCATAATTGAACTAGCAAGTTTTCTGTTAAAAATTCAGTCCATCGATCTTGAATTTCAACTATTTGCGAAACAATTCGTTGATGGGAGAGGGGGAGTAAAAGTTGGCGATTGTCGAGGTTAACTGGTTTGATAATGTCTTGTAGTTGCGGATCTGTGTATGATAAACACAGGAGATAAAAAAGAATCCCGCGATCGAGACTAATAGGACTTTGGGTAAAGACTTGCTCGGTTTTTAGTTCGATTAATTGCCATTTAATTAGGGGTGAATCGGGGTTAAAGGCTGACCAAGTTGCATCGGGGAATGTCTTACAGGCTAGATAGGGGGTTGGGTAAGCTAAGCCATCGCTTCTATTAATTTCGGCACAGAGTACCCTCGTGTAAGGCTCTAGCTCCGTTGCGACGCATAGTAGCAGGATATAGCGATCGAATGGCGATAGATTGAAGACGGTGCAAATCGTGGCTAAAGCTGGATGTTCTTCTAACTGAGGAAGTGAAGTCAAACTTTCTAGTGGGGTTTGATTTTTAACAGATGCTAAGTATTGTTCTAAGTTTTGGCAGATAGCTAATACGTGCTGATTTAGGTTGGTGAGATTGTTGTTTGTTTGGGGATTAGTTATCATGATATTCAGGAAGTTTATCTCTAATGAAACGTTATTTTCAATTGCTTAAAGCGGGACTTGCTGTATCTGTAATTTTTTTTGGTGCGATTTGGCTTTCTCCTGATGTTAGGTGGTACTTTAAGATTTGGCGCAGGGTTGCGATGTGCTGGTTGAGATTAATTAGATCGAATTTAAAGGATAGGGAGATTCTCACCTCATCCGGCGTTGCATGGAACTCACTGGCATCTAGTTACCACCACAAGATTAGAAAGCAAATAAACGAGCAGGGAATACCAACCAAAATCCCAATCCAATAGGGCCAGTTACTATGCTTGCAAAGTGTTTTTTTTATGATGAATAGACATAAAAAAGATAATACAGGAAAGGCAACCACCCACAACAATGGTCCGCGCTCAGGATGCTCGTACATAACAACCCCTACATCTGCGGAAGGATTTCCTCGCACCTGCATACCCAAGTAGCAAGCTAGTGTCCCAGAGGCAACGACAGAACTGACAGAAGTAACAATGACCAATGCAGATCTAATCGCAAATAGCAGCAGCCTCCAAACCGAATTTCGCTGTGGATGATGATGATTCATAGGATAGGGAGGTTCTAAACTCATCCGGTGTTGCATGAAACTCGCTCGCACCCAGTTACCACGACAAGGCGAAAAGATAAGCATACGAACAGTGAATACTCACCAAAGTTCCAACCCAATAGGGCAAGTAATTATTCTTGCAAAGTGTCCGCTGGATGATGAATACGAACAAAAAACTGAATACAGGGAAGGTAAGTAGCCACAATGCTAGCGCCCGTTCGATATGTGAGTAAATGGGGACCCCCGCATCAGCATTGCCTGTCCCTCGAAACGGTAATGCAATCTATCTGAAAAGCTAATTCCCCCGCAGCAGTTACAGCGAATATAGTTATAACAGTGAGACAGAGATTTTTAATGACTGCTAGGGCTATCTGCCTAACCCTATTTCGCTGTCGATTATAATTCATAGGTATGCTTAAACTCAACTTCTAAGCTCAGCGCTCAAATTGGTTATCACGTAATCGAGGAACTTGTTAAGCATATACGGTGTATGAGCCCATTTGTGTCTATAACGCGATATACCCAAGGTATAGATTGTTTTTTGTGCTTCCTTTGGACCTCCTGCATAGAGATTGCAAAAGTTGTCGATACGTGGAACCCATTCATTCATCAATTGCGATTTTGGTTTCCATTTTACTTGATTGTTTTCGTTTGTGACGAAGCCGTTTAAGTGGATGACGATTTATCTGCATTGAATACAAAGGATAGAAAGGTTTTAAAATCATCAGGCGTTTCATAGGATTGGGTTGAAGCTACTTACCAATTTAATAAGCAAAGATAAAAAACTGAACATGGAATACTCACAATACCTCCTATCCAATAAGTCAAATTGTTATTTTTACAAAGCGTCCGCTTGATGAGGAATAGAAAAAAATAAGACAATATAGGAAACACAACCAGCCACAACATTACTGCCAGATCGGGATGCTCGTACACAGCAACACCCACATCTGCCGAAGAATTTCCTAGCATCGGAATAGCCATGTAGAAAGCTAATCGCCCAGATAGAGCAACAACACAAGCAGATGTAAGGATGACCAACATATACTTAATGGTGATTAATAAGAGCTTCCAAATTGACTTTCGCTGTGAATTAGGATTCATAGGCATATTTAATAATTAAGCATTGCATGGAATCCTCTTTCACCACAACAAAAATAGGTAGTGCTTTTTTGTAAAGGAAGGAGAAAAATAGTAAAATAGAGCGACGATCGTGAAAGAGGAATGATGGAATGAAATTGGATTTAAGTTGCCCAACGTGTGGTTCTGACGACATCATGAAAAATGGGAGAACGCGCAG
>JANMLZ010000021.1:0-8732 GCA_031372825.1 Cyanobacteria bacterium OTE_58_metabat_593
CTGCGCGTTCTCCCATTTTTCATGATGTCGTCAGAACCACACGTTGGGCAACTTAAATCCAATTTCATTCCATCATTCCTCTTTCACGATCGTCGCTCTATTTTACTATTTTTCTCCTTCCTTTACAAAAAAGCACTACCCATACTTTTTGCAAATCATCCATAGATTAAGGCGATTTTTTTATTTCAACCTGCACAAAAACTGATAATTGTCGATCGCATCCTCAACCGGATGATTTCCCTCTTTTCCAGGATTAGCTTCTTCAAACCATTGATGCCATATACTTTTAGCCTCCTCTTTGAACAGCTTAGCAATTGTTTCCCAATCAGCACCCGAATCGAGATTACTTAAAAAGTTCATCGCTTCGTTAGCAACCTGAGTTTTTTCCCATCCTTTTTTTTCGTCAAACAATTCTAAGTATTGTCTGTCAAAGTATTTTGCCAACAGCATTGCAAATTTTAGCTTAGAGGTTTTGAGTTTCTCACAGACTCTCGCAATATTGTATAAATTTTGAGCAATTAGTCTGGTAAATCCCAAATAAATTGAACCTTTTAGCGACAGGAAAAACATCTTTAAGGATTCTGTAAAAGAGCCATCAATTAGCAAAAGTCTTTCACCTCGGGCGATGTTCACTTCTGCTAGAATTGCTTCCTGATAACTAAACACATCTGTTGGCTTCATTTCTGCTTTAATGATATTTTCTGTAAGATTGGCTAATTTTTCAGCTCGATCGCCATCTCCTAACCTACAGTAAACGCGACTGGCATTAGCGAGCAAGTGAGCAGCTTTCAGTCTCAAACCAATTTTTGAGGAACAGTATGCCGCCATCAAGAAATTTTCAGCAGCAGTGTCTAGCTTTTGGACACTTTCTAATTCCGAGCAAAAATCCAATCTAGCCGATCGAGCAAAAATTTCTGATGCACATAAATATACATCAAAATCAAAACGTCCTGGATAACTGCCGTACTTTAAATTTCCTTCTTTGATATATATTTTCAGTTCATCCAAACAATTATTGATATTATAGCTGGACGAGGGAGACTGCCATTGCTTCTGTTCTATAAAAGAGCGATCGCCCGACAAAAATCTGTGCAGCATTTCTTCGAGCCTGTACATAATAACAACAGGTTTATATTCGGATATTTTACTGTCCCCATTCAATGCAGTCCCAACTTCCGACAAAAATTCTGCTGCTTCTGTCATGTTGATTTGAATGTGAGCTGAACGCGCTAAAATTAAGTTAGCCATACACAATTGGCGCTCTAAATCGCTTGCATAAAAATCTCTAAAAATTGGATGATCTTTTAAATGCGTTTTTTGAATTTCTTGAATTTGCTCGATCGCTTTTTTTAAGTAACTTTTAACAGACCGATCCTGCAAACGGCGATCGATCTGAAAAACATAGCCACTGGTTAACTTTTGACAATAAGTTAAACTATTTTCTATTTCTGCTACTGCTTGGCAAACTTCATAATAACTTTTACAAAGTTCATCTTCAATCAGATTTTCACACAGCCAACTCCTGGCTGCTGAGACAACTGATTGTAGAACGCTTGTAATCGTATCTAAATCGATCCATACTCCTTGATAAAATTTGTCGGCTTGATTATTTTTACCTTCATCCTTTAATGTAGCCGAGGCTTTAACTAATCTAGCTGTAACTTCTTTTCTACCTAATGGCTGCGATGCGATATCTACAAGTTTAAGATTCGAGCGGTATCCCATGCCCCTGGCAACAGCAGTTAGCATATTGTCATAGTAAGTCCCAGATGAGCAATATTGCCAGCGTATATTTTGATTTGTTTTGCCAAAATTACAGGTAACAGATACTTCAATCGCTGTGTCAGAAATTTCAGGATATAAGTCACCTCTCAAATACCTTTCTGCTTTGATTCCTGCATTTTTTAACAATTGCTTTGTACCTAAATCATCAGAATCTTCATCCAAAGAAAATGTCAATGTTTTAAATTGGCACTCTGTGACTCTGATTTTTTTAAGAAATTTATTCATGTTAGCAGTAGTCTGCTCGTGTTCTAAGATGCACAAAAATAGCTCAAAAAGTTCAGCTTTATTAAATTTCGATTTGCCTAATGCTATGAGTTTAGTGATGGCCTCTTTAAGAGCCTGTAGCATTTTTAGACTAGGTTTTTCATAGTGAACGCGATCGTTCCACCACTGCTGCACAATAATGTCTATATTTTCTAAAGATGCGTAACCATCAATTATTGGTTTTTCGTCAGGAATTGAAACATGATAATATCTGGCTGCGATTTCATTTTCAATAGCTTCTGTGATTTTAATAAAGTCGGTAAATTCTGTGAAGGGCAAATTACAAAGCCGAGAAGCAATTCGCTGTAATTGTTGGTGTCTGCTGGGTTCTACTTCCAGAATCATATTTGTTGAACTTGGTAAGAATCCAGCAGCTTTTAGCAAGCTATTTGAGCCTGCTTCCCGCAACTGTTCGCGGTTGGACTTGGCTTCATCTGAAATATTTTTACGCTCAATTTGTTCTGGCGCAGTCATAAAATCCCACAGACGCATCAGGTGAGACCTGCGAATTGGCAATTTATGGCTGGAGTGATTCATAAATGATACTAGCGGCTGACGGCTGATGCCGAGACCTTCTGCTAGTTCTACGTTTGTAACGTCTAAATCGCTTTTATACCGATCGAACTCTTGACGCAATTGCTGCCAATAGCGGTTTTCTTCCTCTTCATATTTTTCTAAGCTGTCATTTTGTCGATCGGTCATAGTTATCTATCTATACTCTATGTTGCTGGGAAATTTATAAGCTGTTCGACATCTAAATTACATTTTTTGTGCGGGCGAGACGCCCACCCCACAAGAACTTTATCAAGTTTTGACTGTGCAGTTTAAATGCAGAACAGCTTAGCACTTCTCCTTTTGTAAGGGCGGTGGCAATCTGTCCTACCCTGATTTCAGGTTTCTGACTTGGACTCGATCCTGCCCTGGGAATCGATTGTACCGCATTTATACATAACTGGGTAGGAGTTTCAGGCTATTTGTTGCCCTCTTGAAGATTTTGACGCTGGGATCGCTGGACTGTTCCCCGAGCCACTAATGGTGTTTGTCTAATATTTATACGCTATTAGTAGCGATCGCCCTTGCTAAATTTCCTGCTTTGCCAGCTTCCCGGCACGGCAAAGATGTTCAAAAATGAGACTAAAACCAGCTTTTAAGCTAAATATCGACACTGAGGGCGATCGCCCTGGTATTTTCCCGGCTTTAAATAACTCGCTAAATTGTCTATTTTATAGACAGTGCAAATAAATCAGACAATAGGACTTGACAGTCACTATCCAAAAATAGGACAATATAAAAAACCACCTCGGTCTGGTGCATACCAAAACAGAGGTGGCAAAAGTTAAATTAACTTACTGCCATGATACAACTGAAGTCGCCAAATTTAGCTGCAAGAGCTCTCGCTCTTCTTGCACAAATGCTGAACAGGATTGCTTTTGGGCAAACCATTTCTGGGCCACAGCCCGTTTCAGAGGTTGATGGAACTCAGAATTTTGAGAAACAAGCGATCGTCGATGAAGAAATCCCACCCTATGGCGTTGGTCGCGTTCGTTTTCAGGCCAGTTGGTGGCCCGCACGGTGCGATCGAGCAGTAACTCTGGTTCGCGGTCAAATCGTTTATGTGGTTGGTATCGACAATATTACTCTGCTAGTCGAACCACGGTAACGATCGTAAAATGCTGTTAACTTCATCTAGGGGCAATTCCTTAATTGCCCCTACATTAGTATTTATTCATTTATTTATTCGCCAATTCTGGGCAATAATGGTTTCCTGCAAGGGTGGTGATAATATCGGCATCGGCGAGAAAACTTTCTTTGACACTTGGATTGTCGATACTGGCTGCTTGCCCGATCGCCCTTAATTTAACTTCCGGCAGAGAAACTCCCGATTTTGCTTCCGCACACATTCTTTTAGCTGCCGCAATTTTTTGACCCGGAGTTCTTTGAATTGCTTGCAATAAATTGTTTGTTGCTTCTGGGGAGTAGCTTTTTGCTAAGCGCCTATAGTCTTCTATAAATTTGCCATCGTTTCCAGTAATGTTAACTGCTGGTTCTTGAGGCAAACACAACTGGTTTAGATTAATTACTTCTCCTGCCGAATTGACCAAAAAACATCCTTCGCGTTCTTGGGCGATCGCGCTTTTAGTCTTAGTAGCTATGAGTTGAATAAGCATAGCAGCTATGATAGCAGTTAAATGAAAGCGATTTAGCGTCATACTGAACTCCTTTGTTAGTTTGTAGTTTGCAGTTTGCAGTTTGCAGTTTGCAGTTGTTAACAGTGAACAGTCAACAGTGAACAGTCAACTGTTCACTAATATTTCGTTGTCAAGGGATGATTTCATTAACAGTAGGCATCCGCCTTCGGTGATGGACGAATGAGTCGAACCAGGAAGCGATCGAATATAATCCCCTTGATAACAAACTTCTCCTTCGACAATTAAATCTCCTTCTAACATGAATATTTCTTCTACTCCGCCGTGTCGATGTAAAGGAAATTCAATTCCAGGTTCTAGGCGAAGCAAACAGGTAATTTCGCGCTTGGCTTTGTCGATAAATAACCTGCCGATCGAGATGCCAGCAACTCCGAAAGGTTTCCATTTGACATCGTGCGATCGGCGGATAAAATGCGGCAACTTAGGATTGGGAGATAGCTCAGAAACTGGTTCTGAACCAACTTCATTGGCGGGAATTTGGGAAAGTTCGGCGATCCGCTGGAAGAGGCGGTTTTTGAGATCGGGCGCGACTGGAACGGGAGGAATTGTGTAGGCGATCGCAGCAATTGCAGATTCAAAAGCAGCTAATTCACTTTGAAGTTCTGGAGATTCTTTCAATTTCTTTTCTAGTGCGCGACTTTCTGACTCATCGATGGTATCGAGAGCCTGAAGGGCTGCAAGGATATTGAATTCTTCATCTGGTGTCATTTCCATCAGTTTTTTGGGATTAATTTTAATCCACGTAGATCGATTTTAGAATTGAGATTTTAGATTGGTCTAATGTCATCAGACTAAAGATAGAAGATGAAAATCACAAAAAACTTAAAGCTTCTTTTTCTGCAATCTAAAGTATTTCACTCAAAGCTTGGCGCAATTTAGAAATCCCCAACCTAATTCGGGTTTTTATCGTGCCTGTCGGAATGCCAATTTTGGTTGAAATTGCAACGCAAGTTAAGCCTTGATAGTAGGCTAATTCGATCGCCTGTCGCTGTTCTGCTGGCAGTTTTTCGAGGGCTGTTTTGACTTGTTCACTACGTTCTTTGAACATAGCATCTTCCATCGGTTCTGCAATATCCGAAGTCGATATTTTAGCATCTTCCATACAAGCTTGAGCGGCCCGGAATGTTCGCTGCAAAACTCGGAGTCGATCGATCGCCCGACTGCGGGTAAGCATGAACAACCAGGTATCTGCTCGACTGCGAGAAGGATCGTAAGTTGCTGCTTTTTGCCAAATTTGGGAAAAAACATCGAGTACCACTTCTTCAGATTCCTCTACCGAACCCAGAATTTTGTAAGCTAGAGCATAACTTGCACGACCATAGCGATCGTACAGTTTAGCTAATGCTGTTTCGTCTTTCTGAGCAATCTGCACTAATAGCAGCGATTCATCGCCTAACTTCTGGCCTGTCATCTCAGTGTACCGAAAAAATTTTGTTTTGACTGCACAGATCCAAAATTAAAGATTCAGCGTATACAACTACAGAACCCGAACATAATTGTAAGTTTGAAGTTGGAGATACAAGCTGGAGTCTGCCTTTTTGGGCTAATTTTGGTGTGATTTGAATTATAAAGATTTCAGATTATCTTGAAGTGTACCACCTAAGTCGAGCGATTTTACACAACTTAATAGTTTTGCAGAGATCCAAAATTGTAAAACCTTCGTATACCAATTCAGAGAAGGTTCAGTGACAGCAAAAAATTTCGTAAAAATAGAGGTGCTAACCGTGAAGCTTACAAAAAAAATTCGCCGAACCATACTAGCTATTGAAGTAGCTCTAATTGCCGTACTAACTCCAGGGATAATTGCAGCATCTGACCACGATGATGGCGAAGTGGATATCAAAGGTCGCGCTGTCAATTTAACTGACCTGTACGTATATCGCGAAAAAGACCAAAACTCCGGTGCTGCGGACGGGGATTTAGTATTTACCATGAATTCAAATCCCAGGTCTGTAGCCCGCTATCAATATTATTTCAGCACTACAGCCCTCTACCAATTTCACATCACGCAGGTAGGTGACGTGAATTCTACCCCGACTGGACGCGCCGATATTATCTTGCGGTTTGCCTTCAGTCCGCCTAACAGTAGAGGTATGCAAGCGGTAGCTGTAACTGTGGTTCGCGGCGGCTCGGAGACTGTTGCTAAGACTACAGTTAACGGCGGGCTTATTGCCAGCACTCCGCTGAATTCTAATGCTGTTTTGAATACAGTACCTGTGGGCGGTTCTAACTTAACTGTATTTGCTGGTTTGCGGGAAGACCCGTTTTTCTTCGATGTGGAACAATTTTTCCGAGTCCGCGCTGGAGCTTTGGGAACGGGGGAAAAAGTAGGTTTCAAGCAACCCAATCAAGCGATCGATTTTGCGAAAGGTTACAACGTCAATACAATTGCTGTCCGCGTTCCCAAAGCGTTTTTGCAAGCAGGAACTGGGGCGAATACTTTTGATGTTTGGTCAACTGTTTCTATCAGGGATGGAGTTGGCGGTTTCAAACAATTCGAGCGTTTGGCGAGACCTGCAATTAATGAGGGTTTGGTAGTTACTCCCGCGTTTATGGAGGCATTTAATAATATTTCTCCGAGATTGGATTTGAGCGCTGCTGCGGCTCCGGTGCGGCAGGAAGCTGTTGCTACTCTGAATGCTGTCGATCTTTTGGACGGTCGGGATAATGTCGATCCCAATGCGATCGCCGGAGCGTTTTTTCCGGATGTCATGCGGATTGATACTACGAAAGCAAGTGGCTATGCTAGTGCTACAAATTCCCAAGGAAGTTTGATTGGAGGGCGGATGCTTATGGACGACGTTATTGATATCACTCTGGGAGCTTTGGTTGGTTCTCCGGTTGGCGATAACGTTTCTTATAACGGAACTCCCGGAAATCCGGCTCAGGGACACAAACCTTTAGAACCGAATTTTCCTTATTTGGCTTTGCCGAATTAGTTATTGGTTAGTTGACAGTTGACAGTTGACAGTTGACAGTTGACAGTGGACAGTGGACGGTAATCAGTAGTCAGTAGTCAGTGGTTATTGGTTATTGGCAGATGGAAGATGTTTTTTTGACCGCAGATGAACGCAGATTAACGCGGATGTATGAAAACAAAAACAGGACAAGGAATTAAATCGGATGTTTTTTGGTGGTGGCTGCCGATCGTAGTTCCTGTAGTTGGGATTGTAGTAGTTAATTTGCCGCCTAATTTGCGTTTTGTTTCGGATCTTTTTGCCGCCAAAAGTCCGGCGGATCTAGATGCTAAGTACCGCTATCATTTTTCGGATGTTTTGAGAAATAATCCCAGTCAAAAGGAATCACTTCAGCAAGAAATTACTTTTTATCAGCAGCGGCTGGCTATTGATTCAAGAAGCGGTTTGAACCGGGCTGCATTGGCTGGAGTTTATTTGAAAATGGGTCGCGCAACTGGGGAGGGTGGTTGGTTTTTGTTGGCTGAACAAGCGGCTCAAAGATCGATCGCAGATTTGCCTTTTAACAACAATGGTGCGCTCTTAGTTTTAGCGCGAATTGCTGAGGCTAGACACGACTTTGTGACTGCTTTACGCTTGGCGAAACAAGTGGGTTTTGACAATGAAGATGCGATCGCACTTTCGGTCACATCTCACTTAGCAATGGGAAAAGTCACTGAGGCGAACGCAGCAGCAGAAGCCTTAGTTAATCGACTTCCCAGCTTAGGTTCCCTCACTTTAAGGGCTTTGGCGAGGGAGTCTCAGGGCCGAGATGCTGAGGTTTTGCAGGATTATCAACAAGCTTTGGCGCTGGAGGAACCGGGAGAGGTGGCAGGTTCGGCGCGGACTCGATCGCTCTTGGGTCGATTTTACGCCCGTCGTGGGCAGTTGGTGCAGGCGAAAGCGCTATTTCTGGAAACTTTGCGGTTATTACCTCGATACCCGCTAGCGTTGATTTATCTGGCGGATTTGGAAGTGCGATCTGGCAATTACCGAGAGGCGGAAAGTTATTATAGTAAGGTTTCTGCCTATTCTGGAGGGGCGGCGACGGTGTACGATCGCATTGTCGATCGCGGTATGGCGAAAGTTAAACAGTTACAAGGAGATGCGATCGCATCCAGAAAACTCCTCGACAAAGCGGAGGCTGGGCTACGACAGGAACAGGTTTCTGGAACTGCTGGGTTCGGGCACCGTAGGGATTTAGCGAGTTTGCTGCTAGAAAAAGGGCGATCGCAGGATATCGCCGAAGCATTGGCATTAATGAAACAGGAAGTGAAAATTCGCAGGGATGCTGTGACGCTGGATACCTTAGCCTGGGCGCTTTCCAGCGCTGGGGAGTGGCAAAAAGCTGATGATGTGATGGCCGAAATAGTGCGATCGGGCATTCGAGATGCGGCTATGTTCGATCGGGCTAGTGCGATCGCGCTCAAATTAGGCAAAAACTCTCAATCTCGCGCTTATTTCCAAACAGCCAAAGAAATTGATCCTAGCTTAAATAGGCGATCGAATCAAACATTAGGTT
>JANMLZ010000023.1:0-22160 GCA_031372825.1 Cyanobacteria bacterium OTE_58_metabat_593
TTTGGGTCTATGCTGGTATTTATTACAATTGCGGGCGGCGCTGAATTTTTTTTGTGTCGCGTGCTGGGCGGTCACCAAAAATTTTTGGGGGTTTGGAACCCGCCACTGCCGTCTCCTCCGTTTATACCATTCCGATGCAAACGGATTTGATATCAATTGATTTGAGATTGGAGGATTGGAGGATTGAAGAAATCGATTTCATGGATAGGTTAAACTTTTTCTATCAGGACTTACGCATGGCGATTGTCGATACCTCAGAAGCAACTATCCGAAGAATCAAAATGGATTGGAATTTGCTATGATATCAATTCCGGCTGCGCCGGAATGATAAGCGAGGACACGGCAGTGCCGTTTCCCTACAATTGATCGGGGTAGGGAAACGGCACTGCCGTTTCCTGATTTCCGGTAAAATTAATTCCGATACAACCGGAACCTACGATGAATCAACAACCTAGAATCCCCGACGCTGAAACCAGAAAGCGACACGTTGAAAAGATGCGTGAAGTCTGCCAACAGTTGGACGCTTTGACTCTAAACCTGGATGAATTAATCGCTATATTTGAAGCTGATAACCGCCGCCAGCGTCGAGAACGTTTGGCGGGTAAATACAGGCGTGTGGAATCTCAAGTAATCGAATAAGATATAAGATGTTGTATCATTCTTAATAAGTCTTTTAGCAACAGGCTCTCCGGCCTGTTCCACAAAGAGTGAACTTTTTTTGTGGAACAGGCCGGAGAGCCTGTTGAGAGAAAAGCAGGTTTGATATATCCTAATTTTGGCGCACCATCCAGACTAGAAATCCCAATATTTTATCGACGGTAGGTAGCGGATAGTCGGTAAGATCGATCGTCACTATTTGCCCTTCCAGCTTGAGAAACCGCCAAGCTGTGCCGCTGGAAACGCTACCGTAGATGGCTGATATCGATCGACCTTTCGCTTCATAAAACTTCTGGGCCGCCACCATTTCAGCAATACATTGGCCCAAACCTACTTTCAAATCTCCTTTTTTAGCTTCTACCATCACAATGGCTGGGGCTTCAATGTCTAATTGTTCGGGGGAACGACTGATCAGAAAATCGCAGACTCCTGTAAGTCCAACAGCAGCATCGACATTGAATTCCTCACCCGAAAACACGCTGATTTGTTGGTTCAGAATGTTGCGAACTTCCAGTAATACAGGGTTGATAATAGCTTCAGAACGGGCTTTTTCGGTGCTGGTGGCGATCGCCCAAGGCAAATTTGTCTCGAGGAGAGTTTGCAAGGCTGTCGTGGGTGCGATCGGCTCGATTTCCGGCACAAATCTGATTCCTTCGATTACTGTAAGATTGAAGGCTTCTTTAACTTTACTAAGCGTTGTAAATTGACTGTAAGGCATAAAATCTGATCTTGTTTTTATTTCTGCTTTTCTCTTACACTCGCTGCAACTTCGCCGTCCTCGGATCGATAATTTTCCGCCCCAAACCCGAAAACTTAATTGCCAGATTAGTTTTATCGCCTACTCCCAAAACGTGGGTAATTTCTCCGACTCCAAAAGCATGATGAAAAACTCGTTCCCCAGCTTTCCACTCTGATGGAGAACTCCCAGAATTAGCTGCTGAATTATTAGTTTTTCCCTGAGATGCAGCCGTTTTAGCTGTCTTAGTTTTTTTCGTACTTCCAGCCAGCAAATGTGTTGGCAATTCTCCCAAAAATAGCGAAGGAGTGCAGTGTTCGCGGTATCCTCCCCAGAGGCGCCGTTCGCGAGTGTGAGTCAAAAATAGCAATTCCTGGGCGCGAGTGATGCCGACGTAGCACAAACGGCGTTCTTCTTCAATAGCTTTCGGGTCATCTAAACTGCGGAAATTGGGAAATAAACCCTGTTCCATTCCGACTAAAAACACGACGGGAAATTCTAACCCTTTGGCCGAGTGCAGCGTCATCAGCGACACGCGCGAATCGTCTTCTTTCAAGTCGTCTAAATCGGATGCTAAAGATGCTTTTGCTAAGAACGATGTCAGCGTCGGTTCTTCGTTTTGTTCTTCAAATTGTAGCACCGCGTTGTACAATTCTCGAACGTTTTCGATCCGGTTTTCGGCTTCTTCGGTTCCTTGGTTTTTCAAATCGTCAATGTAACCAGAATCTTCGATAATTCCTTGGACAATTTGCGAAGCCGGCATCGTTTCAAGTTGTTTTTGCCAATGTTGAATCATTTGGGCAAACTTAATAATCGCTTTTGCCGATCGCCCTGCTAGAGTATTGACAGAAGAATCATCACTGAGAATTTCCCACAGCGGAATGCCCAACTGAGTTGCAGCGTCTTCGATTTTGGAAAAAGTGGTATCGCCAATGCCACGGCGGGGAGTATTGATGATCCGTTTCAGGCTGACACTATCGTCGGGATTGGCAAGCATCCGCAGGTATGCGAGGATATCTTTGATTTCTTTGCGATCGTAAAACTTCAGCCCGCCGACAATATTGTAGGCAATATCTAAACGCATTAATGCTTCTTCAAAGGCGCGAGATTGAGCGTTGGTGCGGTACAAAATCGCAAAGTTACTGCCGTGTTCGTATTCCGAATTTTGGCGCTTCAGCGAATGAATTTGGCCTGCGACAAATTCCCCTTCATCTAATTCATTGTCAGCGCGCCACACCACAATCGGAGCACCCGGTTCCCGAGTCGGGCGCAGAACTTTCTCGATCCGTTCGGTATTGTGTTCGATCAAGTGGTTGGCGAGTTCCAGGATGTTTTCGCGCGATCGATAATTCTCCTCTAATTTGACCATCGTCTGAGTTTTCTCGTCGGACAACCCGTCTCCAAAATCCTCTTGAAATTCCAGCAAGATAGTATAATCTGCCATCCGAAAACTATAGATTGATTGATCGACATCGCCCACCACAAAAATCGAGCGATTTTGCCATTTATCAAATTCTTTCGGATTAGTATTATTTGTGACCAACATCCGAATCAAATCGTATTGAGTGCGGTTAGTATCTTGGTATTCGTCAACTAAAACATGACAAAATTTTCTATGCCAGTAATTTAATACTTGCTCGTTTTGACCCAAAAGTTTAACAGGAACTAGGATTAAATCATCAAAGTCCAAGCCATTATTGGCGGCCAAAGCATCTTGGTAGCGACTGTAAACATCGGCAATCACGCGGCCTCTGTAATCCGGTTCTGCTGCTAAGTATTCTTGAGGCGACCAACCTTTGTTTTTCGCGTTACTGATGGCGTAGCGGACTTTGCGCGGGTCGAATTTCTTGTCATCGAGGTTGAGAGTTTTGGTAACGATTTGTTTGACGAGAGTTTGAGCATCGGACTCATCAAAAATCGAGAAGTTTTTCTTCCATTGGCGACCTTTTTCGTCTTGATATTTTTCAATGTCGTACCGGAGAATGCGGCCGCACAGAGAGTGAAAAGTCCCCATCCAAATGTGTTTGGTAATGGTGCGATAAATGTGCGATCGCAATTTCGTCTGTATCTCCGGCGCTAAATCTGCCAAAGGCTTGCCATATTCCGCTTCAGCTTGCTGAGTTGCCAGCAATTTCTCAATTCTTTCTTTCATCTCCCTAGCGGCTTTATTGGTAAATGTCACCGCCAGAATATTGTCTGGATCGACTCGATTGGTGCGAACTAAATTAGCCACCCGGTAAGTTAGAGCTCGGGTTTTGCCGGAACCAGCCCCCGCTACTACTAACATCGGCCCGTTATAGTGTGCGACTGCTTGGCGTTGAGATGGGTTGAGGTGGCCCAGAAAATCAGTGGTTTGAGTCATAGCTTATAGAAGGAAGAAGGAAGAAGGAAGAAGGAAGAAGGAAGAAGGAAAATGCAGCTACAGTAATAGTTTAAGTGATTGAAAATGTCTTAACCGTTTTGGCTGTGGGTATAAAATCAAGTTTATTTTTTTTAATGGAGAAAGAAACCGTGAGTTTTTCAATGGTAGTAAGGTGGGAAGTTCTAACTTTACAGTATAACTAGCAATTTTATTTTTTCAACTTTTAAATATTTGTTTCAGCCAAATTGCAGCTAATATTCCGAAGCTAATCCAGATGGCAACAATTATAGCAGCCGCAGCCCGATTTATCGGTTTTCCTCGCTCTATTTCTGCGGCTGCTTTTTCCCGACACTCAGCTAAAACCTGTGGCGGAATCATCTTGAGTACCAGCCAAATTCCTAAAGGTACAATTATCAAATCGTCTAAGTAGCCGAGAATCGGTATGAAATCAGGAATTAAGTCGATCGGGCTAAAAGCATACGCAACTGTAACACCTGCTAAAATTCTGGCGTACCAAGGTACTCTGCGATCTATACTGGCGAAATAAACAGCATAAGTCTCTTTTTTTAGTTGGCGGGCAAGTTGTTTTAAGGGTTGCATATAATGACTAATTTTTTTTAATTTATAAAAATGTAACAGACTGGATATTTAGCAATTTCAGCTTTGGCGTTGCTGATTTACGGTATGAACGACTCAATCTGCCAAAAATGAAACAAGCGAGTCAGTCAATATGATTGAATTTTCAAGTTATATCAAATCCGTTAGCATCGGAATTATTAATATTACTCTCCGATTTCGAGACGGCAGTGCCGTGTCCCTACTATCCGAAGTATTGATATCAATAATTGATAATAAGCTGTTACGCATTTAAACCACTAACGAGGTCTGTAGGGTGCGTCAGCTTGATCGCTTATGAGGCAAGGGAAACGCTGGAGGCTGACGCACCCTATAATACTATTTTAAATGCGTAACAGCTTAGTCTGCCAGAGCTTAGTGCATAGCCTATATAGGTTATCATATCAAACTTGGCATAGTGGGGGTCGTGGGTTAAAATCCCGTCGCTTCGATCGACAAAACCCGCCTAACGAAGCGGGTTTTGTAGTTTTTGTAAATATTTTCACTCTTTGGCAATGATTAAACAATCAGTGTCAACTTTAGACAGAAAATCAGGAAATGCTGCTGTGGGGTTCCCATCTTTGTTGACAACTCTGCGGAGTGTATAGCCTTTTTCAGGAGGTCTGCCAAAAAACGAGTTTCTGCGATCCCAAATATCCCCATTCGGAGTGTTAGGATCTCGATCGATCAAAAAATCCATAATCCACTGCGGCACATACCATCCAAAGACGATCGGCGTAATGTGCCCGTGCTGCAAAGTTGCATCCGAGAAACGGAACAAGTAGGTGAAACGAGCAAATTTGACGGCATAAAGTAACATCCGTCCCGCCATTGATGAATGAAATGTCCAGACACCTGGTTCATAAATCCGCAGCAATAACGTCCGTTGGTCAGCATTCCATTCTGAATTGTACATCGTCAGACAATAGTCTGGCAAAATATTCCCGTCCATAAAGAAGATACCTTGCAGGGCTTCGGGAAATTCGGGTGGATGTTCTGTTTTCATCCAAGTTGCGATGTCTTTGAGTTTCTTTGTTTCGATTAGCATGGTATTATTTAACCTCGACAATACTTGTGATTTCCTGCCCTGTTAGATAACCAAACTTAGGTTCGCTCGTTCGGACTTTAGTCCTTCTTCAGACAAGGATAGAGGACTGAAGTCCGAACGATCGAACCTGGTTTTTCGATTAATTACCCCTGCAAATTAGGTTCCGACGAGCGGCGCACTTTGCCAACGGTACTCATGACATCCACCAGCATCTTGAGTGCGATGTCTTTAGCGGGGCAAATCCGTCCCGCGCTGCGATCGCCCACCGAATGAAAACCCATATGATAAGGGCACAAATTCTCCCGCTTAGCATTGAATTCGTATACCGTAGAGCCCCAGAAACTCCCGT
Source organism: Cyanobacteria bacterium OTE_58_metabat_593 (assembly GCA_031372825.1). Classification (GTDB taxonomy): domain Bacteria; phylum Cyanobacteriota; class Cyanobacteriia; order Cyanobacteriales; family Microcoleaceae; genus Microcoleus. Next base: position 5,768 of record JANMLZ010000023.1, read on the forward strand.
CTAGCAGCCCCAAACTGAGCGGTATCAGTACCTTGGTTCCGGCGGGGAAGGTGCGCTGTTTGCCCCCTACCGTTGCGGTGAAAGGCTCTGTCGCGACTCGGTGCGTGGCACTGACAGGGGCCCAGAGGCGCGCGCATTCTAGGAGGAAGAGTTTTATGGATTCTCGATCGTCCAAATCGAGCTCGTCCCAAAAATCAGTCGGATTAATTTCGGCTGTTTTCTGTCCTTTATAGGCGGGGAGAGGGCCGTATCCCATTGCCGTGTAGCCCAGGTGCAGCGGGCCTTGCAGTCCCGCTATGCCCATAATCGATGTCATCAGCTTCGCCAATTCCCGCTTAGTCATGCCGTTATTTTCCGAACTCTCCTCTTGGAAGTCGGCTAAAGCGGGAGAATTTTCATAAATAGTCGCTGCGCGCTCGATTAAAGCCGACAAATCCCCGTGTCCAAACAGGTTCAGGCTTTGCAACAGGCTACCGATGACGGCGAAGTAGTGCAGCGGGCTTTGGCGGGTGTAATGCAATTCGGTGAGGAGTTCGATCGACTCGGAGTCGTCTGGATTAAGCCCAAAGATGACGTAATGCAGGTATCGGACTAAAAATCCCATCCAACCGCGCTTGACATCGGTAAAAAACGTTCCCCCCGCACCGTGCGACATTTCGGTATAATCTGCTGCTAGTCGATCGAGCAACCGTCTGGCAATTTCGTCTCCTTGGCGATCCGTTGTCGCACTGTTGAAGAGGTACTTCTGCATACAGCTTCGGAATGCCGCATGATTGCTGCTACCATCAGGTTCGCGATCGGACAAAGACAGCAGGAAAAGGTTCCTACCGCCGACATCTTGGTTGGGTGCGCGATCGCCATCAAGTACAGAAGTACCCAGTCGCCAGCCCCGCGCCTGGGGCGATGTCAGCGCTGTTTCCAGTGTGTCAAATTCTCCCATCACGACTTGTCCCGCGCAGCAAAAATTGGCTCCGAAAGCTAGCCGTTTTACTTGCAAATATGTGGGTTCGTTGGCAACTAAACCCTCAATCAGGGCGATCGGCGGTAGCATCGTTTTGCTGAGACTTTCTGCCGGGTTTTGCAAAGCCCAAGCCTGAAATTCATGCAGGGCGGGGTTCATAAATGATGAGAAGACACTTTCTAAATTGAGGTTGTTCATAATTCGGATACTTTTTTTGCTAAAATTTACTAACAAGTTAAAATTAATTGTCTTGGATTGGTTGGTGCGATCGACATCGATCGATCGTTAACTTAATATTTCTGCCGTTTAGCCTTCGCTAAAACCGGAAGATTTATCTAAACATTTATGTAGGGTGCTGATGCCGATCGCTACAATAGCCTAGGAATTTAGGCGTTGCTGATTTGGAGTATGATTGGCCTCCGAAATTTAGTAGGGGCAATTCATGAATTGCCCGTACTGATCTACTGCCAAAAGCGCATCCTGCTTTTAACGCCCGCGATATCGATGCCGTTCTTGCGGTGATGCACCCGGCATCGAAGGCGGGCTGGTTCGCGGGCATGAAGCGGTGCGCGACTATTGGACGCGGCAGTGGAAATTAATCGATCCTGATGTCGAACCGAAGGGATTTGAACTTGATGAGAGCCGACGAATGATGGTTGCTGTTCATCAAGTGGTGCGTGATTTAGACCGAAATTTGACGCTCGATCAAATGGTAACGATATCAGAGCAAATCCTCTCTTCATCAAAATAGTAAATTCGAGTTCACAGTTAACAGTCAACAGTCAACCGTCAACAGTTAACAGTCAACAGTCAACCGTCAACATCAACTGACGGTGTAACCGGAAATGATATCAGATCATCCCAAATAAAAAGACGCCTGCGAGTTTCCTCCCAGTACAAAAGCACTTTATAGGAAACTCGCGGGCGTCAAAATCAAGCAAGCTTAAATCTTCTTAGAAAAGACCCAGCGTGAAAGATTTGTCGATCGGGAAAATAGCACCAATACCCAACCACAGAGTGATCGCAGTTCCCAACAGGAAAACAGTGGTAGCGACAGGGCGGCGGAACGGATTTTGAAACTTGTTAACGTTCTCGATGAACGGAATCAAAATCAAGCCAATTGGAACACCAGCCATGCAAGCAATACCCAACAATTTGTTAGGCAAAACGCGCAGGAGTTGGAATACAGGCCACAAATACCATTCCGGCAGAATTTCTAGCGGAGTAGCAAAAGGATTGGCAGGTTCTCCAATCAAAGCTGGGTCTAGTACAGCCAAACCCACGCACAGAGAAATCGTTCCCATGATGACTATAGGGAAAACGTAGAGCAAGTCATTGGGCCAAGCGGGTTCACCATAATAGTTGTGACCCATGCCCTGAGCGAGCTTAGCGCGTAACACTGGATCGCTCAAATCTGGTTTTTTGAGAATAGACATAGTAACAGTGCTCTCCTTTTAGTTTTACTTTGGTATCCCGCTGTATTCGTTAGTCCGAATCAGCAGGGCGATCGCAGCAAGTATTATTAGGCCTGATCAGTATGATGAGCGATCGATTCTGAATTTTCAACTCAAAATTCAGCGGGGGGCAAAAAAATACCGCCCCCACAACTCAAAACTTATAACGGGCCAGAAATGCCTTGCTTGCGAATCATCAAGAAGTGAGCCAGCATGAAGACTACAATCAGCCAAGGCAGCACAAAAGTGTGCAAGCTGTAGTAGCGAGTCAAAGTGCCTTGACCAACGCTGACACCACCGCGCAGCAATTCAACAAGTGTAGAACCGACAAACGGGATGGCTTCGGGTACGCCGGAAACGATTTTAACAGCCCAGTAACCGATTTGGTCCCAAGGCAGCGAGTAGCCGGTCACGCCGAAAGAAACAGTGATAACTGCCAAGATGACTCCTGTCACCCAGGTTAATTCGCGGGGCTTTTTGAAGCCGCCGGTCAGGTAAACCCGGAAGGTGTGCAGAATCATCATCAGTACCATCATGCTGGCAGACCAGCGGTGTATGGAGCGAATCAGCCAACCGAAATTGACTTCATTCATCAGGTATTGCACTGAAGAAAATGCTTCTGCTACCGTGGGACGGTAATAGAAAGTCATGGCGAAGCCGGTGGCAAACTGGATCAGAAAACAAACTAGAGTAATCCCGCCCAAGCAGTAGAAGATGTTGACGTGGGGAGGTACATACTTAGTAGTGATGTCGTCTGCGAGCGCCTGAATTTCTAGGCGTTCATCAAACCACTGGTAGGTTTTTGATTCGGTGATTTGTTTAGAAAACATGGAGCCAGAATTCCTAAAAGAATATTGCTGTGGTTGAGGTTCAGGGCAGCAGCCACAAGGTTTTTTCTCGCCCCGCGCCTCGCAGCTTGCTTTTACTAGCAAATGCCTGAGGCTATTTTTAAATTTGGAGCTGACGAAAGGAATTCTATGCAGGCGATCGCCCGAAAGCGTTGGGAAACTCAGAAGTGAGCTGATCCTCGCTGGCTGGCGTTGCTCGATCGAATTCCAGACTATGATAAAAAATGTAACATAATTGCTGTGCAGATTTCACGGAGCGATGCTTTTGCCGAGTCTTAAATACCATTTTCTGCAAGCTCAACATTCGCCCCAAGCTGGCATACAGCCAAGAACCGAGCTACAAAGCAAAGTCCGACTCGACCCGCAGGTCGCTGGAGCGTAAATTTTAATATTGATGATAAAACTTCACTGATTCTCGGATTAAATGTTAAATTTAAATAATTTTTTGTTCGAGGCGGACGTTAGACGAATGCCTCCTTTGAGGGTTAACTGCGTAAAAGCTTAAAAGCTTACAAACTGAAAATACGGGAAATGCCATACTTGCCTAACTTTTACAGAAAAATCATGCACAGACGAGTTTTCCAGACTGCAATTGTACTGTGGCTCCAAGTCGCCCTAGTTCTGGGCGTGTGGGCGCAGCCTGCGGCAGCCCTAACTCCAGAACAGCAGTTGTTGAGCGAAGCTTGGCGAATTGTCAATCGGTCTTACGTGGACGACAAATTCAACTCAAAAAACTGGTGGTCGATTCGCGAAAAAGCCGTCAAGCAACCGCTCAAGGACAGACAGCAAACCTACACGGCGATTCAGGGGATGCTGGCGAATCTCGACGACCCCTTCACTCGACTGCTGAAACCTGAACAGTACCGCAGTTTGCAGGTCAATACTTCGGGGGAATTGACTGGTGTGGGGCTACAAATTGCGATCGACCCTGAAACCAACACGCTGACAGTGGTGGCTCCTTTGGCCGACTCACCCGCAGATAAAGCTGGCATCCAACCGCTCGATCGCATCTTGAAAATTGACGGCATTCTCACCTCAGAATTGAGTTTAGACGAAGCTGCAACTCGAATGCGCGGCCGCATCGGCACTCCTGTTACCTTGACCTTGGGGCGCGAGGGAAGGGACGCTGCTGAGGAAATTGAGCTTGTGCGCGATCGCATTGCTCTGAATCCGGTCTATGCCGAATTGCAGTCGGGCCCCCAAAATTTACCGCTGGGCTACATTCGCTTGAGTCAATTCAGCGCTAACGCTACTGAGGAAGTCGCTCGCGCGATCGACCGCTTGGAAAAACAAGGAGCCGCCGCCTACATTCTCGATTTGCGGAACAACCCGGGCGGACTTTTGCAAGCCGGGATTGAAATTGCCCGCTTGTGGATCGATTCTGGGACGATAGTATACACCGTAAACCGACAAGGCATAACCGGCAGTTTTGAAGCCTCTGGAGGAGCACTGACTGACGATCCGCTGATCGTTTTGGTTAACAAGGGAACGGCCAGCGCTAGCGAAATTTTGGCTGGTGCCCTGCAAGATAACGGCAGAGCTCAACTGGTGGGCGAAAAGACTTTCGGCAAAGGGTTGATTCAGTCGCTGTTTGATTTGTCTGACGGTTCTGGGTTGGCTGTGACTGTTGCTAAGTACGAAACGCCGAATCACACAGATATTAACAAACTGGGGATTGCGCCCGATCGCGTAGTACCACTAGAGCCGATTGCGCGGGATCAAATCGGCACCGAAGCAGACTTGCAATATCAAGCTGCACTCCAATTGCTGAAAGAAAAAACCGTGATGGCAAAGTCATTAGTCAGCAGTCAGTAGTCAGCAGTCAACAGTCAACAGTTAACAGTTAACAGTTAACAGTTAACTGTTAACAGTTAACAGTTAACAGTTAACTGTTAACTCCCTTAAGGTTAAGGTTGCGGGGTGAATTCCTCAGCTTCGGGTGATTCCGGTTCCTGCAAAATCACGGGACGCTGTTGGGGGTTAACTCGATTGCTTTGTTCTTGCATCACAGTTTTAGCAAGGCTGGGGTCAAAGTAGCGGTTAAAGTCCGATCGCGACTTATCGACTCGCCCTTGAGTAAGATTGACTTCAGCTTGGATTTCCTGCAATTTTTCTTGCACCGCCCGGTAGTGAGGCCAAAGCTGAATCAAAGCAGAAGTTGCACAGACAGAAAGTACCACGTTGACGGCTAGCTTGACTCCTGTTTCAGCAGCGAGCATCTGATGAGGGTAGGAACGCTGGCGGTTGCTGCTGCGAGGAGCAACCCGAGGGGAGTTTTTTACAGGACGCAGTGGGCTAACGGTAGGTTGAATCGCTTGCATAATTTTTTTGTAATACCTGAGACTGACGTTTTAGAGCTGAACGACGTGAAAATTCTGAGCTGAACGTACACTCGCCCCTGTTCGTCAGGGTGCTGACAGCCAAAATTGTTGAAACAAAGGTGACGCCTGAAGACGGAATTTTTCCATAAAAATGCCTGCCCTTCCAGTCTCATCTTGTTGACCACAAACAATCTACTCCACTGCCGCAGCAATTGTCTGTAATTTCGAGATATTTAACTGGTCGGGCAGGCGTTTTGCGGTTCGCAACTGGTGTCTGGAAACTATTTGTACAGTTCAGTTGACAGCCGGAAAGCCAAGATTCCGGGAATCAAAGCAATTACGAGCGCTACATAAACTTGGGTATCTGTTAAAGACATATTCGGAAAACTCCTTTTCGCGGGCACGAGCTTTCACTAATTTGAGACAAATTGGCGCTTTTGGGAATCATTTGTTACAACTTGCAACACTTCAGGATGGGGAATTGGGCATAGGGCATAGGGCATAGGGCATGGGGCATGAGGCATGGGGCATCGGGCATCGGGCACTTGTGCTGAGCGAAGTCGAAGTATGGGGCATGGGGCATGGGGCATGGCATTAATCTGCCTAATGACTAATGACTTCTGCCCTCTTGCTTCGGACAGAATAACCAGGTTAGGTTAAGATAAATGAAGGTGACACTAATTTTCGACAGAGCCGGTGATTTGCGCTGCGCTCGACCCTTGCAAATCTTAGGTGCACAAAATAGTTAATGCTAGATCAATTTCTTGACGGTTCACCCAATTTGGGAGTTGACACCTTTTTATTATTGTTGGTTTTGGTGGCTTTGGAGGCTGTACTTTCGGCTGACAACGCGATCGCCCTGGCATCTATTTCTAAAGGTTTGGAAGATGCCAAGCTACAGCGACAGGCGCTCAACTTCGGTTTAATAATTGCTTTTGTACTGCGGATCACACTGATTTTAACGGCTACTTGGGTAATCCAATACTGGCAGTTTGAACTGGCAGGATCACTCTACCTGCTGTGGCTAGTTTTCCAGCATTTTTCCTCAGCTACAGACTCGGAAGGAGAACATCACGGGCCCAGATTTGCGTCTCTGTGGCAAGCAATTCCAGTGATTGCTCTGACAGATTTAGCCTTTTCTTTGGATAGCGTGACTACGGCGATCGCCATTTCTGATGAAACTTGGCTCGTGCTTACCGGCGCGACAATCGGAATTATTACCCTGCGGTTTATGGCCGGCTTGTTCATCCGCTGGCTGGACGAGTTCATTCACCTTGAAGATGCTGGCTATGTCACAGTCGGCTTAGTGGGTTTGCGGCTGCTGGTGAAAGTAATTAACGATAATTTAGTGCCGCCACAGTGGCTGGTAGTTTCCAGTATCGCCGTGATATTTGTCTGGGGATTTTCTAAACGCAATCCTGAATTTATAGACGATTCAAAATCATCGGAAGTTGCTCTCAATCAGGCAGATGCAGAACCTGTAACCCAAGAGTCGGAAGTACAGAAGTCCGAAATTTAACATACTGTGTGTTTTGATCAAAAGTCGATCGAGCTTTTAAGGAAAGTCGATCGATTTTTTATATTTTGACATTTGAGATTTGAGAATTACTCCCGTCATATCACAATACGGTTCAGATAAGACCGATCCCCCCTAGCCCCCCTTAGAAAAGGGGGGGACAAGAAGGTGCTGCGAAGTCCCCCTACAACCAGGGGGATGCGAGGGGGATCTCCGGGGAATTAACAGTGTTAATTGAACCGTATTGCGTCATATCATGTCCGGTAAATCATATCAATTCCGGTTGCACCGTCAGGTGATGTTGACGGTTGACGGTTGACTGTTGACGGTTGACAGTGAACAGTGAACAGTGAACTCGAAATGACAACTACTTAACCGGAATGGATCGGTCAGCCTGCAAAGGAATGAATCAGGGAACACAAAATTAATACTATTCAATGTTATTTCCAAGACATACTTTAAAAACTCTATGTGTTACTCTCAAACAAACTTTAAGGATTCAGCCTTCCTGTCCGGCATTGTATCTTTGAGATAGAGAAAAAACCTATGTATCGATTCCAGATTATTGGACACACGCAGACGGGCGAATCCATTGGTATCGTCGGTTCTACTCCCGAATTAGGACTGTGGGATATCACGAAATGTGTACACCTTAACACAAGTCCCGATCACTATCCTTTATGGCACACAGATATAGACATTAAGTCCTCTCTGGCTTTTGGACAACATACTGGCGATCGCCAGTATGTTGAATATAAGTACGTGTATATTGATGCCAACGGTATCGCAGAATGGGAAGGATTAGGTTGTGACCGCTGGATACCGATCGACCCCGACCACAAATCCAGTAAAAAAATAGTAGTAGATGATGGCGCCTTTGGTTATTTGCAGCCTTATCCATTCGGATACTATGAGGAACCCGTTGTCAAGATACCCTCCGAAAAAAAGTCTGAAGGCTTAAAAATTGCAGTGATTGGTAGTTCCGTCGCCAAGGGTCATAAAGCCTGGATGTTGAAAGGTTGGGCTTCCCAGTTGGAAAAGTCTTTGCACCAAAAATACGGACATCAACTCCTAAATTTGTCAGAAGCGGGGGCGAATGTCGGCAGAACGATCGCCCGTTTTCCGTCAGTCGTCACCCCAGAACAACCGGATGTGGTAATAATTGCCCTGTCTCTGGGTAATGAAGGGTTGGCAAACTGTCGCCCTCACGAACGACGGGCCGCACAACGCAGGTTTGAAAGCGGCTTGCAGCAGTTAGTGAAAATGACGCGGGCGCTGGGATCGCGTCCGATTTTGGGCGGGGTATATCCCCATGGAGAATATAACTCTGAACATTACTGGCTGTTGCGAGATACCCAGCAGCGGATGCTGAATTGGGGGGTTCCGGTGCTGGATTGGTTGGGAGTGTTGGATGATGGAGAGGGACGCTGGAAACAGGGGATATCTTTCGATCAGTCTCACCCAAATATGATCGGTCACAACCTGATGTATGAGACGATCGATCTTAACTTGTTTGCGATCGACAAAGACGAATTGGCAATAGAAAAACAATACTTTGCCCAACCGAAAGAAGTTGCTGTTTTCCTTGATAATGCGGGTTTTCAAGTCTCTGCTTGTCTGGAAGAACAGCGTTTGCGGATCGTCAACTCATCACCAAACAATTACACAATTGCTCCCTATTGGCAAGCAATCCAAACTGCATTGCAACGTAAAGCAGGATTGATACCGGGGATATACATTGCCAATAATGTCAAGTCAGGGACGCTTCCTTTCTTTGCAGTGCAGGAGAATGGGGTGATCGAAACTACAGTAGAAATTCCCCCTGGCGCTGATTTGGAATACACTTCTGCTTTTAATCTGTTTGCGCCGAACAACTCACAACTGTTGTTCTATGACGGGCATTTGGGAATTTTGAAAGTAGACGATCGTCACCTTTGGATTATCAACGAATCAGACAAAGAATACAACATCCAACCGATGTGGAAGGAAGTTCGTCATGTACTGAAAGCCATGCCATCGGGTGTCTATGACGATCCCCAGCATCCCGACGCACCTTTTCGCACCATGATGATTGGCAACAACGGACTCGAAAGCCGGGTGAAAGCACCGCCTAAGTCCGCTGTGTTGTTTCAATATAAATGTCAATTATCGGATATCAGTCGCGTGGCGATTTTGCCGCTGGGCGATCGGTGTGCGGTGCGGATGATGCTGTATAAAATGGAGTACGATGGCCCAGCTTTTCCCTTCGATTTGACGCGCACTACCAATATTGGAGATGTTGCTGATGCGATCGAAAACGGTTTTGATGATATGTGGAATCCGGCTTTGCTGCACTACAGTCCTGAAGCGGGCAGAATCTATCACAGTAAGTGGTCTGGTCTTTCTTTTGCCCATGAAGTTGAGGAGACAGACGATCCTGTTAACGATATGTCTCCGGTATTTGAACGGATGCGCGATCGATATACGGCACGTTCTGGGCGGTTTTGGTATGCACTTAAACATTGTGATAAGGTGTTGTTTGTCCGCACTGGTATTGCCGATCGCAATGGTGCGATCGATCTAATCCATAAACTAGAGTACAAATGTCAGGGGAAACCTTTTCAATTGATGCTGCTTTCTCCTCAATCTTCCGATGAGTTTGCAGGTCTTGATAATGTGCTGCATTACAATGTGGAGTTTAATCCCGATCGAATGTATGACGATTTGGGACACTGGATGTACTGTACAGACGTGATGCGAGGGATTTTGGAGTCGATCGGGGTTTCCAGCAAAAACCTGTTTTGGTGTCCACCTAGAATACCGCAAAATAGTTGATAGTTGACTGTTGACTGTTGACTGTTGACCGTTGTGATATCAATTCCGGTAGCATCGAAATTATCAATATTACTCACAGCCAGGACACGGCAGTGCCGTGTCCCTACAATATTATTTTGGGTAGGGACACGGCAGTGCCGTTTCCTCTATATGATTAGCCGAAATTAGGACACGGCAGTGCCGTTTCCCTACAAGATTATTTTCGGTAGGGACACGGCACTGCCGTCTCCTCTATATCATTCCGGTACTGCCAACTACCAACTACCAACTACCAATTTCTGTCAACAAAATAATTTAATTATGGTCGGCTTGGTCACTTTTCCCATTGCATTGCGAGGTAATTCTTCAACTGTTAAAATTCGGGTGGGGACTTTATACACAGCCAATTGCTCTTTTGCCCAACTCCTGAAAGATGTTAAGGTTAAACTGGATTCCGATCGCAAAACTAACGCAGCACAAACTCGCTCACCCCATTCTACATCCTCAACCCCAACCACTGCACATTCGTGAATCTCTGGATGCGATCGCAATACTTCCTCAATTTCTAAAGCTGAAACTTTATACCCTCCGGTTTTGATAATATCCACGCTGATCCGTCCTAGAATGCGATAGTTGTCATTCTCGACTACGGCGAAATCTCCTGTACAAAACCAACCATCTCGGAAAGTTTTCGCCGTTGCTTCGGGGTTTTGCCAATATTCCAGAAATACTCCGGGACTTTTGACTTGAATTTCTCCTGGTGTTCCTGCTTCGACTAATTCTCCGTTTTCATCGACTAATCGCACTTCCACGCCAGGTAGAGGTTTTCCTACATATCCAGACTCTCGTTGAGTGTGTAAAGGGTTGGATAGCGCCATACCAATTTCTGTCATCCCATAGCGTTCTAGCAGAAAATGATGGCTGATGTTTTGCCACTTTTCTAATACTTGAACTGGTAACGCAGCGGAACCTGAGACCATTAAGCGCATTTTTGCACAACTTTGCGATCGGCTTTTTTGGCGTTCTTCGGTAGCAGTTTCCCAAGCAGCAATCAATTTTACATAAATCGTCGGTACTGCCATAAATAAGGTTAAATTGCCCTCACAAATGCGATTCCAAACAGTTTCGGCATCAAATTTGTTCAACATTTGGCACTCTGCGCCGGCCCATAAAGCACAGGTTAATACATTGACAATTCCGTGTATATGATGTAATGGGAGTACGTGCAGAATGCGATCGCTCGATTTCCATTCCCAAGCGTCGATTAAGCTAGTTACTTGAGCTTGAATATTTTGATGAGTGGTAACTACACCCTTGGGTTTGCCGGTTGTACCGCTGGTGTAGAGAATTAAGGCGCGTCTGGTGATATCTACTGCTGGGAGAGGACTAATCTGAGTTGGAAGGGTTTCTGAGGTGAGGATAAATCGTAAATTGTGCGATCGGGCGATCGGGCGCAATAAAGCTTCAAAATTGGGATGGGCAACAATAATTGATGCTCCAGAATTGGTGATAACATACTCTAATTCTGGTCGCGGGTGGGACACACATAGAGGTACGGCGATCGCACCTGCGCGCCAAATTCCCCACAAAGTAGCCACATACTCAAACCCAGACGGAATCAGAAAAGCGACTCGCTGTTGGTGTAAATCCGTGGCATCCTGAAGCAGATTTGTGGCTATTTGGCTGGATGTGTGCAGTAAATCCCCATAGGTATATGTTTGTTCGTTGGTGGCGATCGCAATTCGATCTTTGTGTTCTAGAACACGATGTATCAATGGGAGATTCACGTTTATTTACCAATTTATGGTTGATTTAGTTATTTATTATTGAACACCAAGTGTGTAAGTTCGATCGACTCAGATTTTACAATTTATAAGTATATCGGTATTTTAGGTGCGATCGCTATCTATAGCAATCCTAAATCATTTGTGAATTTATTGCTCCCTCCCTTAGCAAGGGGAGGGTTGGGGTGGGGTAAAAAATTACGACTCATTTAGGATTGTTATAGGCGAAATCCAGCGAGGCTTACAATTTTTTACCCTACTCGCTACCGACAGCTAGATTCTGTATTTCTTCTTCTCAATATAATCATCAATATTATTCAGCAGATGAGTCAGATATTTAACCAATTTATCTTTGTCATCAACTAACTTGCTCCAAAGTATTTGACTCGAAGCATCACTAAATGAAACATTTCCATGTGCCAAATCGCATCGTATCTTAACTACAAAATTTAGAATATCATCGATTTCTCTACTCGCAACTCCTAAATTTCCAAAGAAGCCATACATATCTATGAGTTCTTTGATAGTTTTAGCATCCAAATTTCCCGATATGGGAATATTAGATGGATCTAACGAAACCATCTCATTATCCAAAACCGATTTAATTAATTCCTGAAGATTGTCAGCTACACTATCCTTTTTGATATATGAATCTCTGAAACTTTTACTTTTATCGTTCAGCAACCACAATCTCTTGATTTTGGGACTTAAATCTTTATAAGTTAATTGCTCGACTAAAATAACATCATGAATGGCAGTTATACCATTTCTAATAGAAGATTCGACAAGATTGTATAATAGCAGATAACAATGAGACTGCAAGATTTTTTTGATGTCGCTATCAACAATATATTCACCTGATGGGAAGATGATTGATTTAGCAGACAATGCACCAAGTTGTTCGATTTTATCTACTAATTCAAAATATTTCTGGATTTCTGTCACTCGCCTGTTAAAGTCTTTAATGAACTCTTTCATAGGCTTTGACTTAAAAGCTTATCCTTAGCATAGTCAATTCTTGGTTTCATATTCTCAGGCTTATGAGTTTGGTAGCAGACTATTAGAATCAGGAGTTAGATCGAGATTACTGGTGTTGATGCGATAGAAAATTTCATTCCTTACTTTCTCATCAGCCTTGTCTGACATAATTATCATTCTAAGCGTAGTATATTTAAACTTTCTTTGGCGTGAGGGTGCGAGATCATTAAAATAGGAACCATTTAGAGAATCTAATGTTTGGAGATTACTCAATTGCAACTGATTTGTGATGAAAGCTGCAAGAGTCCTCACCCTCCGAGAGCCATCCACAATTTCTAGTCTTCCAGTTTCATAGATTTCTACGACAATCATGGCAGCAATAGGCACACCAAGAATAATGGATTCAATGAATAAAGATTGATGATTAATATCCCATCTCAAGTTTCTGTGAAATTCAGGGATATAAATCTCACTGAGTCCTCCATCATCTTGTTCCAGGTATTTATCGACTATGAATTCGATGGTGTATTCTGTGGTATAGTAGTCAATCTTTTGCTTTATTTCGTCAATCTGCTCTTCGGCGATATTGATGATGTCTTGCCTAATTGCTTGAGACATAAGAACGAACCTGCGTTTATAATAACAAGGACATACAAAGATACTTCAACCTTGGTTGGTATCTGTATTATAGTACATTGCGAAGAGTTCTCCAGTTTGTGTAATCGGTTTTAGGAGTTGCTTGATTTTGCTTAACCCGCTCTAATAATCCAGAAATTGCCACAAGTTCTTGAGTCGCAGCTTCGCTTTCAGCATTTGCTAAGTAAGCCGCAAAATCAGCAAGCACCTGTAATCGTTCTGGTGATAGTTGCTGGAGTAAGTCGTTAAGCTGGCGGTGTAACTCTGTCACAGATATCAAATCTGCTGAGGAGCGATCGTTCATTTGGGAATTATCCGTGCTTTTTTCCTTATTTTACTGCATAGGTTTTTTGTTTGTCAATCTCCAGTTGCGATCGCGATTTAGCCAATGTTTACTCATCAATGATGTCGTTTTACTGACAACTACTCGTAGCGTACCTTCTTAGATTTAATCACCTTACTTACATCATCGTGCTTTTGCCCCTCAATAATATCCTTGAGATGAATTTGCCCATTAATGTATTGAACGTGTATGCGCCAACCTGAAACTTTATCGATATCAGCACGATAAATTGCCTGCTTCACACCCTTTACTTTGTGCAGTCTCGTTTTTGGAAAATTTCTGGTTCTGTGACATTCGTTGTCTTCAAGTTCTGCCAAAGCTTCCAGAAAACAAATCTTTAGCTCGTTATCTGGCAAAATCTTCATCGCTTCGTGAATAATGCCATATTCATCGCAGAGCGTAATAGTCTGTGCCATAAATAAGCTTACGAAATTTGGGCAGTTGCTAGATTATGGTGAAGCATATCTTGATATAAAGACTCTGCTACACTCTGATATGCGCGATCTAGGTCATCGTGTTTGACTACTCGAAAAAGAGTAAAAATAACTTGCCCAAAAATTGGATCTTCGTCAACTGCCCAAATTACTCTTAATGTTGGAGAAACCGTTAGTGTGTAAAGTGAAGATTCGTAACCATTAAGATTTGTCGGTAGGGGAAGGTGGCGCAGCTTACGATATAAATCAGCTTTTTGAGTTGGGAAGAGGCTAGCGCAATCGTTGATTTTTTGAATTGCTGCTGTTTTTTCATCTTCACTCAATTTAGCAAGATCGTTTTCAAATCCCTTTGTTGACTCAATTAGAATATCCACGTTACAAACCGCCAGTCTGATTAAGTCTATTCTACCTCAGTTATGGTAGCATCATCAAGAATACTACAAACAATAACTCAAGCTGCCTATTCACGTTTCTTGATAAGCAGCTATATGACAATAGAAGCTTATTGAGATTTAGCTCTGAGTTTGAAAAGCTTTTGCTAAAAGTATATATATTCGTTTCAGAATCATGAATAGAGTTAGCAAAAACAGAATTGAAAGGTAGTAAGTTGTTGATGCAAGTAACCACTGAAAGTTACAGACATTTACTCCTATCAGGTTGCAGTTACTTGGTTTGAGAAAATAAGTTAATAATATGACAACAATAAAGGTTGATATTAATATCTCGAAGGATACATTAACGTAGATTTCACGAAGTAGTTCTCGTCGTTGGATTCTCTGTTTAATTTGAAGCTCGTCGTCGTCTGTTGGCCTCGGTTCAGCAATTTTTCCGGCTATATCGTAGACGAGTAGTAATAGATTAAATAGTAAAGCTGAGAAGATTGAAAAAGATGTGATCAGAGCATTTACTAAACTATCATTCAGGGCAACTCCTGAATAAAACATCAGTGCAGCGATAATTGCAGGCAGCACGAAAAATAGAACAATGTCTGGAAAGTATATCCGATTGTTCTTATTATTTGTTAGTGTGGAAATATGGTCTTTAATGATGCTGAAAATAGAAATTTTAGTAAACATTACAACTTCTCACAGAAAATACATTCTTTTAATAAGGTCATTTAGATAAGTCTTGCTGATATTCTGCATACTTGCGAAAGTGGGATGCTCATCAGTTTCTAAAATCACTTGATCCGAGATATCATAGTCAGCCCTCGTTGTGAATAAGCGCCCTAAATCGAAGGTTTTAATGCTATCTCCAATTTCCACATCAACTTTAACAGTGTCATAATCGAAGTTAAAATCGCGAAGTTCAACAAGGCTTTTTACGCTAAATTTTTCCCCACTCATACTCCAGGAATCAAGCAAATTTCTTAGTTTTTCTTTAATGGGAATTTTATGGGCGGATAATACAAGTTCCATATTATAAGAATTCTCTTCATGTCCTTCATCAAGACAATCAAATATATCCACGGGAGCTTGGTATTTTACGCAACGCAGTTTTTTAATAGTGCCATTGCATAGTATTTTTTTAATAATTTCTTCTTGTACTAAAGTATTTATTTCCAGCTTATAACTTCTATACTTATCAGAAAAATACTTCTCTAGAGAAGGTCTTAAATTAGAAACTATACCATGCTTTCCTGTGCGTTGTAAAAGTAAGATTCCTTCATTTTTGTCTTGGGGTATATAAAACAAAAAATAAAAAGGTAGAACCTCAGCATCGTTCTTTGTCTTTTGATAGGTTATGTCATCTGTCTCTACATTTCTTACCTTGCTATTAATCCCATAACTACCGCTTTCAACAACTCCACTAATGCTTCTACCGTTAGGCTCTACTTTTGTAGCCTTCATATATGTCTTATAGGTGTTGTTGGTAAAGTTTTCTGTGAGAGTATGGACAAAATTGAGCATTACATGATATAAATCATCCTGTCCATTGAAGCAACTTAACTTGCAATAATCAGGCTGATTTTTACTCTGATCGTTCCTATCTCTCTTTTTATCAACTCTAATTGTGTAAGCTGATAGAAATGTTCGCATATATCTTCTTACCTCTCATCCTACGGCACTTTTTATACTAGCATAACTCTCATATCTTAAGATCGAGATATTACCGCATACGGTGTTTGTTTGTCAATCCCCACTCCCGATCGCACTTCAGTCACAGTTTACCCATTTATCAAAATGGTAGTGCTTTTTTGTAAAGGAAGGAGAAAAATAGTAAAATAGAGCGACGATCGTGAAAGAGGAATGATGGAATGAAATTGGATTTAAGTTGCCCAACGTGTGGTTCTGACGACATCATGAAAAATGGGAGAACGCGCAG
>JANMLZ010000062.1:0-17321 GCA_031372825.1 Cyanobacteria bacterium OTE_58_metabat_593
TTGATTATGTGCGTGATCGAATTTCTCAACTTGGAGTTATTCCCTCTCTGTCCACTATTATTCATGAAAAGTCTTCTCTTCATCCCTTGGGCTTGTCTTGGCAACTAGAATAACTGCTACCCCTACTTATTGAGCGGATACCCTAAGACTAACGTCAGACGCTCCAGGTTTCGTGAAAGCGATTAATATAGTAGCAATCCTAAATGATTCAGATAAATTTGTAGGGGTAGTGCCAAGAGTGCCTACCCCATATCTATCGGGCAACCACGGGGCTCGCTTGCCCCTACAAGAATTATGCAAATGATTTAGGATCGCTATATCAACCTTAAAAATTAACATCCCGTGACTAAACTCAGCGTCAACATCAACAGAATCGCCCTCCTCAGAAACTCTCGAAACATCGGTATTCCCAGCGTTACCGAAGCCGCAAAAATAGCAATTGCTGCCGGAGCTCACGGCATTACAGTCCATCCCCGCCCCGACGAAAGACACATCAAAGCTGCGGATGTTTACGAATTAGCCAAAATGCTAACCGTCGAGTTCAACATCGAAGGAAATCCGTTTCAACCCCCATTTATGGATATAGTTTGCGATGTCAAACCGGCTCAGTGTACCTTAGTCCCGGACGCTCCCGACGTACTCACATCCGATAGCGGCTGGGATATTCCCGAAAATCGCGATCGGCTTTTACCAATTATTGAAAAATTAAAAGACAACGGCATCAGAGTCAGCCTGTTTATGGACGCAGATCCGGCTCTGATGCCACTAGCAAAAGAAGTGGGAGCAGACAGAGTAGAGCTGTACACGGAACCCTATGCAACTGCTTTTCGTGAAGGTAGAGTTGAATCTATTTTTCAACAATATGTTTTAGCAGCTTCTTCGGCTCAAAATTTCGGTTTGGGAGTGAATGCTGGACACGATTTAAATTTGCAAAACTTAGCCCAATTTTGCTCGATTCCTGATATCCTAGAAGTATCGATCGGTCATGCTTTAATTGCGGAAGCGCTAGAAATGGGCTTGTCCAACACAGTAGAAGCTTACCTGAAGATTCTCTCAGGTTCCTAGTAGAAATAAACCTCGCGGGGGAAGGTGGCTTTTGCACAGCAATCGCAACTAAACCCGCCTTGAGAAACGCTACTAGCCTTTAAGCACTCTCTACAGAAGCGAGTTTGTGCGATCGCCCGCAACAGCTAACAGTAGAGACCGTCACCCCCTGCGGGTGATAGCAGTTTTCTAGTAGCAAGCTAAATCCCGGAGTCAAGATACCGGGTTTTTTGGGCGTTGGCATTTTTTTTGCCCAACTCCCCGACAAAAGATTTAATTTTTCTTGAGCATATTAGTAATTTACTCAATCATATTATGCGTAGGGAGTATGATTGAAATGTCACGGCAAACTGAGGCTACCACTTAGCTCCCGCATTGCAAATCTGCTACCAGTAGGTCTTGTGCAAGTACGGGAAATTCACGTATCCTCTATACTGCCGCAGCCGATCGCCCTACGCCAGATTTAATCCGGTAGAAACAGGCAAACACAAGTAACCATATACAACTCCTTACCCTCCCCAGTGCGACATGAAAAAACTAATTTTACTGACTGGAATGCTACTGATGATGATGGCAAAATCAGTATTTGCAAGCCCCATAGCTCCCAAAATAGAACCGGGCGATCGGATGGCCGCCTCGGAAATTACAGAAACCTTTAACAAACCCGCTACCTCTGCGCCAGTTCCAAAGCTCGAACCCATCGAACGAATGTCCACCTCGGAAATTCGAGAAACTATCAACCAACCCACCACCTATATTTTTGAAGGCGTCAAAGGGCGAGAACTGACTCTCTCGCTGTGGGCGGGACAACTGACAGCCGAACTGTACAGTCCCAAGGGTGAGAATATGGGAGTTATTGAAAAAAGCGACAATCAGTGGATCGGCCAGTTGCCAGAATCCGGCATCTACCGTGTGCGTGTCACCCCGAAAGGTGAGACAAGCAGCTTCGTACTCGGACGCGACTTTAACGCTAAGTGGAATTATCGACCCGATCGCGCAGTTCCGATCGCATTTGGCGAAAAAGAAGCCACAGTCAAACTCAAAATGTCCGGCTACCAAATCCAGCCCCTCACAGTTCAGGGAAAACAGGGACAGACAATCAGGGTGACTGCTAGCAACAAAAATCTAGATGTGGCTATAGAATCTCCGTCGGGACAACTCCTGGATCAAGGCGAAGGTCAAACTTTTGCTCAACTCCCCGAGTCTGGAACCTACCGGGTGCTGATAGTTGCTAACAGGCCAGTCAAGCCCTCGATCAGAGTTTCTGTGCGATAGCCAAGATCGCAAAAACATTCTTGAGGGCGATCGAAGTTCGATCGCCCAAGCACCAAAGCTCGCCCCAAACGCGAGCTTTTTTTTGCATAAAATCAAATCCGGTAGCATCGGAATTAGTATTACCCACAATCAGGACACGGCAGTGCCGTGTCCCTACCCTGATTAATTGTAGGGACACGGCACTGCCGTGTCCTCGCTTATCATGTCGAAGAGTGCAACCGGAATCGATCTAAACTCAACCTTGGATCAGCGCTTCAAAACGTTCTTGTTTCCAAATTCCGCTTAAATCCGAGTCAGCTACAGCGAGTTCTCGGTATAAAACAGGCATAAACTCCACAGCCCGCTGCAAATTGTCAAGGGCCAAATCTGCAAAGCCCAGCAGCGCATAACAACAAGCTTGATTGTAATAAGCGTTAGCAAAATTAGGACTTATTTCTAAGGCTGTTTCGTAGCAAGCGATCGCCTCCGAATAGCAACCTGTTCGCGCCAATTCTACACCCCGGTTGTACCAAATCAAATAATCCTCAAAGAGACTCTCAGATGTAGGAGTGAACTTGGCATTTCTCTGATTTAAACCTACTAATTTCCCCAAAGCCACCCTGCGCTCTTCCACAGCTTCGGCTCTGTCCGGTTTCAGAGCGATCGATCGACTAAAACTTGCTACTGCTTGTTTGTAAAGCCCCATTGAGTTCGCAGCTATACCGCGATTGTACCAAGCCTTCGCATCGTCTGGATTAAACTCGATCGCCCGATCGAAACTATTCAGCGCCTGATAGTAAAGTTTGAGTTCCAACAGAGCATTACCTCGGTTGTACCAAGCCCAAGCAGCCTCCGGCTGCAAATGTAAAGAGCGATCGAAACTCAGAACCGCCTTATCATAAAGCCCCATATCGATTAGCAAAAGTCCCCGATTGTGCCAAATACTTGGCGCGCAG
This sequence comes from Cyanobacteria bacterium OTE_58_metabat_593, assembly GCA_031372825.1. Lineage (GTDB taxonomy): Bacteria > Cyanobacteriota > Cyanobacteriia > Cyanobacteriales > Microcoleaceae > Microcoleus. The sequence continues at coordinate 3,255 of JANMLZ010000062.1, forward strand.
GGGTTGAACTCCAGAGCCCTGTCAAAACTGTTGAGAGCCTCCAACCAGCGGCCTAACTTTCCTAAAGCAATAGCCCGGTTGTGCCAGCCAAAGCTCGCATTCGACTCTACCGCCAAGGCCTCATCAAAACTTAAAAGCGCCTCTAAGTGCCGTTCTAAATTCCCCAAAGCCATACCTCGTCCGAACCAAGCCTTATAATGATCCGATTGCAACTTCAGAGCTTTGTTAAAGTTCTCCAGAGCAGAATCATGTTCGTTTGCTTCGAGGTGGCGAGAACCCAGATGATAATACCAAGCCGCTTCCATGTTTTGAATTAAATTCATAATACTTCGCATCTATCTTAAGTATGATTCTACACTAACAAGCCCCGGAGTTAAACTGTAATCTCACTAAAAATTGAAAAATTTTGATACAAGGCGATCGCCCGTACAAATTGCCAGTCACAACCTGAATAATTTGCGAGCGAAACTAACTATTTTCCTCTCATGAAATGCTCTTTCAGCTAACCGCACTCATCGCTGATTTGATCTGCTGCGAATCTCAAATCAGGGTGAGTCACGCAACTATTACCGCCTTCGGAATCAGGTTTGCAGTTACGCAAAGAGTGCAAATCCCACAGCGATCCGGGCTCCAACTTCTGCTTGCTTTCTTCAAGCAACCACAACCGCCTTCTGAGCATTTTTGCTCAACAGCAACTTGCCATCGGCATCAATACTAAAATCCTTCCCCAGCACAAAACCCTTGCCCATCAACCGTTTGCAAACAACCAGCGCTGTAATCCGGCGAATTTCTTCCATCACATCAGCCGGAATCAAATAACTCAAACTCCAGATTACCGACTCGCTGTCAGACCAAATCAAACGCTCAATACTCACAATCATCAAAGCAGCTACACTGTCAACAGGCAGCCGCCCTCTGAGATCGGCAATCAAATCTTTACCAATTAAGCTATTGCGAGTCATCATCGCCCTAGCCATCTTCCCAATTTCTTGTTCGAGTTCTAAATGATTCATGCTTGGCATTGGCTTTTAGGTTTTTAAAGCACTGCTAAAAGTAAAAACAGTAGCTGCTACCAGGCTCTGCCCTAGCGTAGCTGACGCAGCCTCTACCGCAAGTTCTTTTAACAAAGTATACCTAAAGAAAGATTAAAAATGTATCTAAAGGCAGATACTAAAATTTATCCTTTAATATATAAGTGAACAAATTCCCGCAAGAGTTTTTATGAGCAGTAAATTGAGTATTTATGCTCGATCGGGTCTGGAGTCAAGTCGATCGATTGAAGAATTGAAGAAACCGACCTCACGGATGAATCCGGTGGCTCGTACCTTGGCTGAGGAAGGTCAAGGAGCGGTAAATTCGCTGCATAATAATGAAGTAGTTACTTCGGATAAAAACCCACAATGCGTTTAAACCAGGCAGACATCGATATTGCCCCTTTGATCGACTACGGCCTGATCGACCCCACCGCTACGCCTGAGCAAGTAGAAAACTGTTGCCAACAAGCAGAGAGATTTGGCTTTGTCACAGTGTGCGTGTATCCCGCCTACGTCCGACAAGCTGTTGAGCTACTACATGGCAAAAAGCCCAAAGTCTGTACAGTTATCGGTTTTCCCACGGGTGCTTCGACTTCAACCGTGAAACTTTACGAAGCTCTAGAAGCCGCAGATAATGGAGCCGTAGAGTTAGATGTCTCCGTTAACTTAGGATTATTGAAAGCTGGAAGAATCGAGGAATTCCACCGGGAATTAGCCCAAATTTGCGAAGAAACCAATCTCACCATCAAAGCAATTATCGAAAGTTCGTTGCTTTCCGATCCCGAAAAACAATTAGCTGCTGAGATTTGTATGGAAGCTGGTGTTGCTTATATCAAAACCAACACTGGCTTTTTTGGCGCGGCGACACTTGACGATGTGCGACTGCTGAAGGAAGTTACGAAGGGACGGATTGGGATTAAAGCGGCCGGGGGAATTCGGACTCACGAACAAGCTTTAGATTTGGTAGTGGCTGGTGCTACTCGTTTGGGGACTTCTCGCGGCCCGGAATTACTCCGCCAGCGGGATAATTTAGACAATCGTTGATTGTTGATTGTTGACTGTTAACTGTTGACTGTTAACTGTTAACTGTTGACTGCTGACTTGCATTTATTGGTGATTAATCAATTGTTGAAAGGAGTTAGTATGGAGAACTTCCAACAGCTACGAGTTTATCAATTAGCCGAAAAATATCAAACGAAATATGGTTTATTGTTAAAAAATGGGACTATTTTACGAAGGATACGATGGGCAAACAAATCGTGAGAGCGGCTGATAGTGTTGGTGCTAATATTGCAGAAGGACATGGACGCCATAGTTATCAAGATAATCAACGTTTCGTAAAGATTGCCAGAGGTTCATTAAACGAAACAAGGCACTGGTTAAGACTTGCCTATGCTCGTAATCTTTTAACTCAAGAAGAGAGCGATCGATTGCATCCGTTATTGAATGAACTTTCACCAAAACTTAATGCCTATCTTAACTCACTAAAACAAAAAACTAAAGGTTGACAGCCAACAGTCAACAGTTAACAGTCAACAGTCAACAGTCAACAGTCAACCGTCAACCGTCAACAGTCAACAGTCAACAGTCAACAGTCAACCGTCAACAGTCAACAGTCAACCGTCAACAGTCAACAGTCAACCGTCAACTAACTAATGACTCGAACTTACAAAGCAACTGGAATTAATCTTAAGAGTGCACCGATCGGCGAATCCGATCGCCTGCTGACAGTTTTGACACGGGAATTCGGCTTAATTAAAGCCGTAGCACCGGGTGTTCGCAAACAACGATCGAGCATCGGCGGTAGAAGCGAGTTATTTGTCGTCAATGAATTGCTAATTGCCAAAGGTCGATCGCTCGACAAGATTACCCAAGCTAGCACCGTCGAATCCTATCCGGGTTTGAGCCGCAACCTCGGGAAACTCTCAGCCGCCCAATATCTGGCAGAATTGGCGATCGCCAGCGCCCTTTCCGACGAGCCCCAAGAAGAATTATTTTTGCTGCTGGGCGAACATTTGAGTCGTTTGGAGGGTTTGTCCGATCGCACTGAAATCCAATCCGCCGCCGTGCTAATGGCTCATCTCGACCAGGGTATTTTTCACCTGCTAGCCTTAGCAGGCCTCGCGCCCCAAGTCCAAGTCTGCTGCGCCACCAGACAACCCCTGATCCCAAATTTCACAGATCCGAACTGGAAAACCGGCTTTAGTATACCTTCTGGGGGAACCTTTAGCTTGCCTGAGCTAGCTAACTTAGAGGCAGAACTCTCCTCGCAAACCGGCAGTTTCTACAGATCCGCTTCCCGTTCTCCGCAAACAAGTGATAGCAAACACTTGACGAATTTCCAGATTAATGCTAAAGAATTAGCCGCGTTGCAACAGTTGGGTAGTGCGGAACTAGGAGAAGGGATTACCGATCGGACGGCGTGGGTATCAGTCGAAAATATTTTGCGGCAGTATGCCCAGTATCATTTAGGTTGCACCATTCGATCGGGAAGCTCGATCGACACCTACTTAGAGAGTTTTGAGTTTTGAGTAGAGGAAAAAGAACCATCGGGTTTTCACGCCCAAACCGAACCTCAGCCGAACTAGCAAGTAATTTCACCTAAAGTCACAAGATTCTTATAACGTTGGATAATAAAAAAGTTACGAATTATTAAATTTGGCTCTGAGGGCCTTAATTGAAATTTCACGTTCCGCCGAATCTCGATCGTCCCCAGCAATTTTGCCCTAATCCTATGATCAGACTTTCCGATGCTGATTTGACAATATCTGTTTTAGCCGTGACTCACCACAAGATGGAAGAAAGAGAAAATTTGCCCGACTTTGGCTCTCATCCCGTTTCCGATCGACAATGGAGCAACGCCCAAAACCCAGCAATGGATAAATATCCTACAAATCCAGAAACAGAGTCAAGCAACGGTAAAAGCCAACAACCAGAAGCCATCCCCCCGCTGCAAACAGCAGAACTCGCCGAAGCAGTAGCCGAAACTCCAGAGCCAGAAAGAGGATTTCTGCCAGTTCTGAAAAATCGAAATTTTCTCGCACTGTGGAGCGGGCAAGTTTTCTCCCAACTAGCAGATAAAGTTTATCTCGTACTGACGATCGCCCTCGTGGCCAGCCGCTTTCAAGCACCAGATCAAACCATCAGCCGCTGGGTATCAGCAATCATGATCGCCTTTACCATACCCGCAGTGCTGTTCGGGGCCGCAGCCGGCGTGTATGTCGATCGCTGGTCAAAAAAAGCAGTCCTCGTATCCACAAACTTGCTGCGCGGAGGCTTAGTTTTAACATTACCCCTGCTGCTGTCCCTCTCAGACGGATTTGAACTCGGTCAACTACCGCTCGGATTCTGCTTGCTGCTGCTAGTGACATTCCTAGTTTCGACCCTAACTCAATTTTTCGCCCCAGCAGAACAGTCAGTGATTCCGCTAATTGTGGAACGTCGCCACCTGCTTTCGGCAAACTCCCTCTACACCACAACCATGATGGGTTCGGTGATTATTGGCTTTGCAGTCGGAGAACCCTTGCTGGCTTTAGCCGACACCTTATTTAGCAACATCGGCGGCGGACTCGGCATCGGCAAAGAATTGGTAGTAGGCGGAAGTTACGCCTTAGCCGGAGTGCTGCTACTGTCGATGAAAACAGGCGAAAAAAACGAAGTCGAACACGAACCGCCACATCCGCTAGCAGATTTGAAAGATGGGCTGCGTTACATCAACGATCAACCGAAAGTCCGCAATGCTTTAATTCAACTAATTATTCTATTTTCGATTTTTGCAGCTTTGGCCGTTTTAGCGGTGCGGCTGGCAGAAATCTTACCAGGTATGAGAGCGTCGCAATTTGGGTTTTTGCTGGCGGCGGTAGGCGTTGGGATGGCTGTTGGAGCGACAACGGTTGGCTATCTCGGACACAAATTTTCTCACTCTCAACTCAGTTTAATCGGATCTGTTGGCATGGCAGTTGCTCTGCTCGGTATTTCTGCGTTTACACACCATTTGTGGATCTCGGTGCTGTTCATTACCATGTTGGGCTTATTTGCATCATTGGTGGGAGTGCCGATGCAGACGACAATTCAAGCAGAAACCCCAGAAGAAATGCGGGGAAAAGTCTTCGGGCTGCAAAACAATGCCACTAACATTGCTTTGAGTTTACCATTGGCTTTGGCCGGGGTAGCCGAAACCTTTCTGGGTTTGCCGACAGTATTTTTGGCTTTAGCAGGATTAGCGATCGCAGGCGGTGTCTTAACCTGGTATATTTCGCGTAGCACTAATCACAAAGTCGATCGAATCTAAAAAATAACAAACTCTGATTTACTTGAATGCACATCGCTTGGCTAGGAAAAAAATCACCTTTTTGCGGTAATGTCACTTACTCCAGGGAAGTCACCAACGCACTATTAGACCGGGGATACCAGGTTAGTTTCCTGCATTTTGCCCAAGAAGCGGGCCCACTGGACAGGAATACTACGGCGTGGAGCGTGGTAAATGGGAAATGGGGAGCATCTATGGCTCCAACTTCATTTACTAATTCGCTCTCGCCCGCAAGTTGCAACGAAGTCTCTTTACCCTGTCACTACAAATCGCAAATTTATACGATTCCGACTCTCAAATCCCGCACAGTGCTGATGAAATCGCTGCGGCGACTGAAGCCTGATGTTGTTCACGCTTCGCTAACGCTTTCGCCTCTAGACTTTCTGCTGCCGGAAATTTGTCAAGAATTGAATTTGCCTCTGGTAGCGACTTTTCATCCACCGTTCGATCGCAAATTGCGCAATTTAACATCGGGAACCCAACACCTGATGTATCAACTCTACGCCCCATTTTTGGCTCACTACGACTCGACAATCGTGTTTTCTCAGATTCAGCGGGATATTTTGGTGAAGTTGGGAGTGCCGGAAGAACGGGTGGCTGTGATTCCCAACGGCGTAGACGCGGTGAAGTATTCGCCCGGGCCTTCGGGGTTGAAGTCCCAATTAAAAGCCGATCGAATTTTTGTGTACCAAGGCCGCATCGCCCCGGAAAAAAATGTCGAGGCTTTGCTGAAAGCGTGGAAACTGTGCAATTTTGGCCCTGGCAACGTGTTGGCGATCGTGGGCGACGGGCCCCTGGCCGCATCGCTGCAACTGTCCTACGGTGAAGATGAGGGCATTGTGTGGCTCGGATTTGTCGCGGAGGAAGAACGCCGAATCGAAATTCTGCGCGGTGCAGATGTATTTATTTTGCCTTCTTTGGTGGAAGGATTGTCGCTGTCGCTGCTGGAAGCGATGGCCTGCGGTTTAGCTTGTTTGGCCACGGATGCCGGTGCTGACGGCGAGGCTTTGGAGGAAGGCGCGGGGGTAGTTTTGAACACTCAGCGGGTGCGGAGTCAGTTGCAAACATTGCTGCCGCTATTTTGCGATCATCCTGAATTGGGAACGCTGCTGGGCCAAAAAGCTCGACAAAGGGCGATCGAGCGGTACACTCTCAGTCAAAATATTACTGAGTTGGAAAAGCTGTATGTAGCAGTCTTGCAAAATCAGCGCGTACCAGTTCGCGGCTTAGCATAACAGATTTTCTTGCAGTTAACAGATAACAGTTAACAGTTAACAGTTAACAGTTAACAGTTAACAGTTAACAGTTAACAGTTAACAGTTAACAGTTTTTTTCTTCGTAAATGACTTACAAAAATCCTGCTCCTACAGTTGATATTATCATCGAATTAGTCGATCGCCCGCATCGCCCGATCGTACTTATAGAACGTCTCCATATTCCCTACGGCTGGGCGATTCCCGGCGGCTTTGTCGATTATGGGGAATCGGTAGAAACGGCGGCCAAACGGGAAGCTCTAGAAGAAACGAGCTTGAATGTAGAATTAATCGAGCAATTTTACGTTTATTCCGATCCAAATCGTGACGCGCGCAAACACACTATCAGTATTGTATTCTTGGCTGCTGCAACGGGCGAACCTCAAGCCGCCGACGATGCTAAAAACTTACAGATTTTTGAATCATGGCAGATTCCTACTGAACTTTGTTTCGATCACGATCGCATTTTGCAAGATTATTGGCGTTACCGTCATTATGGATTGCGGCCGCAATTGTAGGGTGCACAATTCCCCATTAATTACCAATTCCCCATTCCCGATTCCCAATTCCCCATTCCCAATTAGCAATTACCCATTACCCAATGAGAATCTTGACAATATTAGGCGGAGGTGCGTGGGGTTCAGCCTTGGCAAATCTGGGAAGCAAAAAAGCCGATCGCGTTAATTTGTGGTCGCGCCGCAGTTCTGTTAGTCTAGAATCAGTTATAACGGGCGCGGATGTTGTGGTTTCCGCAGTTTCGATGACAGGAGTTGGAGAAACAGTCGATCGGCTTTTAGCTTTACAATTAAGTCCTAATACAATTATAGTTACCGTTACCAAAGGTTTAGACCCCGCGACTACGCGTACTCCATCTCAAATCTGGCAAAACGCCTTTCCTCACAATTCAATTGTCGTACTTTCGGGCCCCAATCTTTCCGAAGAAATTCAGCAGGGATTGCCGGCCGCAACAGTAGCTGCGAGTTTTGATTTGGCGGCGGCGAAGCAAGTCCAAAACATTTACAGTTCCGATATTTTTCGGGTTTATGTAAACGAAGATCCGCTGGGGACTGAGTTAGGTGGAACTCTCAAAAATGTATTTGCGATCGCCGCTGGTGTTTGCGATGGTTTACAATTAGGAACGAATGCTAAATCTGCTTTGCTAACTCGTGCTTTACCGGAGATGATTCGAGTCGGTGTACGTCTGGAAGCTAAGGCGGAAACTTTTTATGGTTTGTCTGGTTTGGGAGATTTACTCGCTACTTGCAACAGTCCTTTGTCGCGCAATTATCGAGTTGGTTTCGGATTAGCACAAGGCAAATCTTTAGAGGAAATTTTGCACGAATTGCAGAGCACTGCTGAAGGAGTCAATACTACCAATGTGTTGATTGATTTAGCTAATCGGCGCGAGATTGAAGTTCCCGTTTCCCGTCAAGTTTATCGCTTATTAAATGGTGAAATTACTCCCGAACAAGCAGTCTTGGGACTGATGGAACGTGCTTTGAAACCCGAGTGATATCGTGTCGGGTAGCATCGAAATTAATATCACCCGAAATCAGGACACGGCAGTGCCGTTTCCCTACAATTAATGGGGTAGGGACACGGCAGTGCCGTGTCCTCGCTTATCATTCCGGCGCAGCCAGAATTGATATAATATCAAAATAATTACCAAATATTTAGAGCAGTTTTCTTAAAAAAGGCGCTCTAATTTTTTGTACACTTCATCATCGTTACGCTTACCAACTAGAATAATTTCCACCAAATCTTCTTCGGGATTAAAGTTGTAAATAATCCGATACTCGCCACTATCTACCCGATAATAACCAGAATATCCGATTAATTGCTTGCTATCATTAGGTAAAGGATCGACATTCAGCGCTAACACTTTTTTAGCAATTTGAGCCGCTATTTTAGGTTGCAAACCCTTGAGAAAGTCGAGAACTGTTTGTAAACCATCAAGTTTCGCCATTTGCCAGTTGTTTTAGTGTTTCTACAAAGGTTTTAGTACCAACCATTTGAGACTGACTCAGGGCTGATTTCGCGGCTTTTCCTAGAAGCATATCTTCTAATTCCATCAGTCGCTCAATCAAGCGCTGATACGCATCAGCGGACATGATTACGTGGCTGGGCTGCGATTTATCTGTGAGTAAAACTGGCTCCACAGCAGCTCGGTTAAAGACTGTCCCCTGTGGATTACATACTTCTGCGAGGGTGTAACTTTGCATGACAGATGTTATGAGCGTGGGTTGTGTCTATTTTAGCCAAAATTAGCAGCAACAGGCAAGATGCCTGTTCCACAAATAATTGATTTTTACCCTCTATTTACCGCCGTAGTAAAAGGCGATTTCTTTCTCTTTCAGCGGTGCAAAGTCTGCCGCCACCAGCATTTTATCGAGTTCCTCTTGGCCGATGTGTTTGACACCGATGCGGACGATGCGCGATCGCATGGTGTTTGACACGCCACTGCGCTGTCTCCCGGCTTCTAAGCCCATCACTTGCTCGTACAGGTCTAATTTTGCCTTCGGAATCGGAGTGCCGTCAAAATCGTTTCCAGAGGCGATCGCCACATCGATCGCATCTGCACCAGTTGTAGCTTGAGTCGCTGAGTTTGTTTCTGAAGACATTGTGCAAATTACATAAAAAGGACGATCGTCATTTAAGCACAGTTTGAGATCAGGTCGATCGCACTTAGCACATCTTCAAACAGCGGATTTCCAAAACTCATCAACTGCAAAGAAGGATTTTCTTCAAAAATCTCCGGGTAAAATGTTACATCATAATTGCAACTTTTATAATCAAGCTGCCAAGTGCGATTTTCGGATTTCTTGAAAGTCGCGCCAATCTGCTTTACAATCAGAGAATTGACAAACAAATCTTCGATTGTTTCAGGAAACAAAGAAGTTGGCGGCAAAGGTTGACGAATTTCTTGCAAGTCTGATTCTACATCCATCGCTACCATTTCATCCAGGGCTGGGCCCGGAGGCGGCGCGTCTAAAATGCGATCGAACTCTCCCAACAAAACGCCCTCTTCTTCGGGATCTGCACTCATCACAGCCCGTTCGATAAAAGTGGGTACTGTTGCCAAAATCGGCTGCAAATTGCCGACAACGGTTTGAAAAGCATCAATGCGATCGCGCAATCTCTTGTAAACCTTTGCTTCTACTGTGCCGTCATAGTAAAAATTGTGTATTCTGACTGTATCATAAATCTGTCCGATGCGATCGAGCCTGCCGATCCGCTGTTCGACGCGCATGGGATTCCAAGGCATATCATAATTGATTAAAACGCCGCAAGTTTGCAAGTTTAGCCCTTCGGAAGCCGACTCGGTACAAAGTAAAATTTTGATAATTCCTTGTCGGAATTGGGTTTTAATTTTTTCCTTGGGAAAAGTTCGCCATTCCCCATTTTGATACAACTCTCCGCCCCGCCCGGAATAGCAAGCAATTTGGGAACCATATAATTGTTGCAAAGCGCTACGGAGATAATCCATCGTGTCAGTGTATTGCGTAAAGACGATCGCACTTTCGCGCTCAGTCAATTCTTGACGCAAGATTGTGATAAAATGTGAAAGCTTGCTATCTTCGCCAGTATTCTCGAACTGATAGAGCAAATCTTCTAAATATCTGATTTCTTCAGGATCGGCTGGTGCAAAGTAAGATTCCATCCCTTCTAAAATCGTATCATCCGCATCATCCAAATCGCTGAAGTCATCCTCAGTAATGCTAATCCCTTCTAGGCGGCGCTGCAAAGATTCGCGAATCGCATAAAACGAACTTGTCAGGCGTTTGCGGTAAAGAGTCATCAAAAAACCTAACGCTTTGCGGTTGTCTTTTTGCGCGAGATTGTAAAAGTGGCGCACGTAATTGCTGACAGCGATATAAAGCGGCACTTCGCGCTTATTTTCTAAAGTAATCGCATTATCTCTGACGACGCGGCGGGGAATATCCCGATCCAATAATCCCCGCTGATAATATTGGCGCAAAGTATCGCGGGTGTGGCGAAACATCAAATCTTTGAGGGGAGTATTCACTGTCAAATAGTGACGGGAAGCGGCGATGAAATCCTTGTCTTCAATAACTTGCTTCGGGTTGACTCGCTGATTTTTTCCCCAGATATCTTGCAACTTATAATATAGTAATTTATCGCCCTTTTGTAAAAATTGCTGCAACCGAGCACAGGGCGCGCCGCCTTGCTGGAAGTAATCCACAGACATCTGCTGCCAAAAATTCACGTTTTGCCGTAGCTTGCGGGGCGGGACGCCATCGCCCTTTGCGGACAATGTGCTAAAATAATTACAGAAATTCTCACCATAAGACCAATGTCCGCGCAGCCCCAGAAGATGTAATAAATCGAAAACCTCGATCGCATCAATCTGCATCGGCGTGGCGGATAATAACAAGAGCGATCGGCTTTTTTCCTTCAACTGCTGCATTAACTGTAGCAACCGGTTAGGCGTTTCCTTGCGGTTTTGCGGGCTTTGGCGGCGGGCGTGATGCGCTTCGTCGAGTACGATTAAATCCCACGGTTGCGCTTCTAGGAGTTGTTGGGTGCGATCGCTCCGACGGACTAAATGAGATGATGCTAAAATCAGATTCTGGGAATTCCAAATATTCTCTTCCCCAGACACACTTTTCTCCCCATACGGATTCTTTAACTCACCTTTGTTGTAACTCCAAAAATGTAGATTGAATTTTTCGCGCAACTCTTCATGCCACTGCGGCTGAATGCTAGCCGGTGCTAAAATTAACACGCGCTTGACTTTTTGACTGACAAGCAAGTAACGCAAAATCAAACCTGTTTCGATAGTTTTCCCCAATCCAACTTCATCCGCAATCAAGAAACTTTTCGGGAAACTTGCCGCAACTCTACGCAGTATTTTAACTTGATGCGGCCAAGGTGCGATCGGAATCGATTTCAAACAATAATCGAGACAACTCGGTGAAGCATACAAATTGAAAAGCGGTTCAAACTTAGCACGATCCAGCAACAATTCAGAATCCCCAACAACACCTCCCAAATCCCGACTCCCAACATCCGTTACATCCGCTAAATCCGCTACAAAATCCGCTGCCACATCCGCTAAATCCGCTACAAAATCCGCTGCCGAACTTTCCACATCCGTTACATCCGCTACAAAATCCGCTGCCGAACTTTCCTCCCGATTCCACACGGGCTTGCTGCTGGGCGCGTAGCTAAGCAACTTATTCTTCACCGCTTCCGGCACTTCAAAAACCCGCACATTCGGCGATAAATTGTTCCACAACTGTTCAAACCGAAAAATCTCTTCGCCAACTCGTTCCGCATCTCGCCCGCCTTCCCAAGCACAATAAACATGGAAAGATTCAACATTACTTTCCCAACCGCTGAGAGATTCATTATTGGAACCACTAAAAGCTAATTGCGCGCCCTTGCTGTCGGTAAAAATGCCAACTTTTTCGTGAAACATATGCTGGCGATCGAGTAAACTGTCACTATCTACCGGGAAACCATTAGACTTGAGGGGAATCGCGATTTTAATATCGAGATAACTGTTTTGAATCAGCCAACTGAGGACTTCAAAATGCTTGAGTTGGGCGAAAGTTTTGGGCGGCTGCAAATCGGCATCGAGGCGGATGGTAACAGCATCTCGCAGGGCGTAACCTTCTTCGATAGCTTGCAAATCTTGCGGGCTGAATTGACAGCCCATAATTAAGCGCATTTGTCCTTGATTGTGCAGCATCGCGCCCAATCCCTGCGCCACTTTGCTGAGGATAGCGCTGTTGAAAAAGCCGGATTTGCGATCGTACTTAACAGCACATTCTAGCGCCGGAATGTAGAAATCGGCGATCGGGTTATTTTCATTGCTAGAATAGCTAATCCGCCAGGGATAATCTGGTAAATTCATTTATTAATTATTGATGATGTGCCACAATCTTCGATCCCCCTAAATCCCCCTTAAGAAGGGGGACTTTGAACAATTCCGATCCCCCTAAATCCCCCTTAAGAAGGGGGACTTTGAATGGAATTAAACTCTTGTCCCCCCCTTCTTAAGGGGGGTTAGGGGGGATCTCTTCCTCAAAACTTATTCTGGTATTTGTTGTGGTGGAATCTGATCGGCAGAAAGTGTCACGACTTTCCCATCTTGCCAAATACTAATCGATTGTCCCAGTTTGCGGTGTTTCTCGATCGCACTTGCGATCGCCATTTTAACACCAGCATCGATGCGATCGGACAATTTTTGATTTTGTTGAGTCATCAGATTAATCCTCCTGAGTAATTGTATTCCAAATCTGGGGCTGATAAATTATCGGATTAGAATCAAAAGGGCATTCCGCAATCAATTCAGGAATCGGATTAGAATTATCGTAACTAACCCACATATCAGTTAAAGGTAAATACAATTCTAATAAATTTTTGCGTCCTCTTTCATAGCGGCGGCGAATCACATCTTCAGGAATATTGTGTCCCCCACTTTCTACCCGCCGCCGCACCCGATAAACCGCTAATTCCGGGCTTTGCAACCAAAAATAAATCAGATTAACAGTATAACCTTTTAGTTTACACTTTCGTAAAAAACGGACATAATTGCGAGAAGCGAGAGTTGTCTCAAAAGCAAAATTAGCACCAGCATTTGATAGCGAGTCTAAGCGTTGCAACATCAATCGCCCCGCTTGAATCGCCACAGATTCGGGATTGAAAGGCGAAAGCCCAACAGCTATTTCATCAGCATTCACATACTCAAACACATTCAGAAAATGCGGCAACAACTGCATCGCCGTCGTTGTCTTTCCCGAACCATTACAACCTCCGATTACATAAACATCCGGCATAATTGTGATTAGTTATGAGTTATTTGTCAGCATCTAAGAAACCGGGTTTTTGCGGGTTTTCTCGCTAATCACGAATTATTGTCGAAAAAACCCGGTTTCTGAGCACCCGCGACAATCCGAGAGTTTCTGATCCCCCGCGCTAATCTCCCAATAAAATTCGCAAGGCTTTCAAAGCATTTGAACGATTCCCATTGGCAATTTTACCAAACCAATAATGTGCCTCTTCATTACTCATCCCCATAATTCCTTCTGCAATATTAGCAATTCGTTCGGTTTTCGATAGCGGTTGCAGCGATTGAAATAAAATCGCCAAACTCACGCCGGATTCTTCTGATAAAATATAAGGAGTTTGTCGCTGCTGAGATAAACTTTTCGGATCGTAATTATTCGCTTTGAGAGTTGCATAAATTTTTTGTCTCGCTAAAACCAAAGCATTTCCTTTGAGTCGCCCCAATCGCTTAGCCGCCCGACGTTTTTTCTCTCCCGCTTTCTTGTACGCACATTGATACAATTATAATGCAAAGGTAAGGATTCAGGTCACTGAACTCCTTGCTGGGTAAAGACTTTAGATCTGTAGATTGATGCTAAATTAATGTATATTGTCAATAAATTGGGTGAAAGTGTGACTTTTCGTCCCTTATTGACAATGAACAGATCTGGACAAA
>JANMLZ010000065.1:0-6283 GCA_031372825.1 Cyanobacteria bacterium OTE_58_metabat_593
ATAATAAGCTTTCTGCAAATTGACAACCCGCCAATATACCACAGCATCGACGTCGAGAACCACATTATCTACCGTAATCGCTGACTGAGGTTTAATATCTAAAACTCTTTCACGAGTTGTGTCCACACATACGACTTTCTCTACCACGGGACTGATAAAGTGAAATCCGGGCTTGAGAGTGCGCTTGTACTGACCCAAACGTTCGACTAAAGCTTCGTCGCCACCGCTGACTATTTTCACACTTGAGTTAACAGCGTAGCCGAGGATGAGCGCAACGAGCATGGCGAGAATAGACTGCCCCATTTCTACTTTCCTGCTAAGGTTGACTGAAATAATTGATCGGAATTCTACTCTAATTTAACGCAAAATATGCCACACAGTGCTAAAATATCTCGACTGTCAATAACTTCTTAATAGTTCGCCCCCATTTCCCCAGAGTCATCAAAAAGCAGACTCTCAGAGGGCTTGTGAAACCCAGGATATCAATAACACGTTTGCAAACATATGAAAAATGATCGAGAGTTTGGCCTTTTGAAATTTTTGACCTGGATTATCCCAAGCATTGTGGCGATGGGAGGAATTGCGGCTGCGATAGTTGCACCAGTGGCACAAGCTGAACCCAGCACCCTGTCAACTTTTCAAAACTTGCAAGCGCAAAACCGACAGCAACCCAGCCCTCGCAGCCCTGTTCGAGAAGTTATATCCTACGAGATGAAGGGAGACGAACTCAAGATTTGCAAGCAGCAAGGAAACTCCGAGAAAAAGTGCGAAGTTGTAGCCAAAGGATATACGGTAGCATTGAGAACCGCCAATGACCTTTACAGTCAAGGAAACGTTGCTAATGCTGAAGTTTTGTACCGACAACTAATTGCTCGCTTTCCGAAACAGGGAGATGCTTACTACAAGTTGGGAACTTTGCTGTCATCCCAGGGTAAAATGAGCGATGCGATCGCCCAATTCCAAAAAGCAATTGAAGTAAACCCGCAGCACGCCAAAGCTCACAACGATTTGGGCGTAGCGATGGCAAGTCTAGGAAAATTGCCAGACGCAATTGTGCAATGGAGACAAGCCATTAAAATTAACAGCCAATATCCCGATGCTTTAAACAATCTAGGAGTCGCCTTATACCAACAAGGGGGCAAGGAAGACCAAGCAGAGGCAATAGCCAGCCTCAAAAAAGCTCAGGAGTTATTCGTCAAACAAGGTAGAGTTTCACAAGCCAAGAGAGTCGAGCAAATTTTGCAAGAAATCAATTCGCAATCTAGCGGTTCCTAGGCTGCATTCGTTATGGGTTATGAGTTATTGGTTATTAGAACAAATAACTAACAACCAACAAGTAGCTAATGACCAATGACCAATGACTAATGACCAATGACCAATGACCAATGACCAATGACCAATGACCAATGACCAATGACCAATGACCAATGACTAATAGACTTCCTAAAGCATTTCCTTCAAAACTTGTATAATCACATCCCCATCCACCCGATCGCTCACCGCAGCCTCACCCAGGCGCACCGGTAGCACAAACCGCACCTTACCATCTTGCACCTTTTTGTCCAATTGTAAACTCTTCAAAATCTCCTCAACATCCATACCTGCGGGCAACTTCGTGGGCAAACCAGCCTTTTCGAGCAAAGCTAACTGGCGCCGATCGCACTCAGCGTCCCACATTCCCAACTCCACAGCCAACCGGCTAGACGCAGCCATGCCGATCGCCACTCCTTCCCCGTGATTGATCGTCTTGTAACCGGTCAAACTTTCCACAGCATGACCGATCGTATGTCCGTAATTCAAAATCGCCCGCAAACCGGATTCCTTCTCATCTTTGCTTACCACTTCAGCCTTAGCTTGGCAAGACCTGCTCAAAATTTCTGCCAACAAATCCGCTTTCACGTAGCGCATCTGATCCAAACGCTTCGACTTTTCCAACTTAGAGAACAATTCCACATCCCAAATCACGCCGTACTTAATTACTTCCGCCATCGCTGAGCGAAACTCCCTTGCAGGCAGAGTTTTCAGGACATCCGGGTCAATCAACACCAAGCGCGGCTGGTGAAAAGCCCCGATTAAATTCTTCCCCAAAGGATGGTTTACTCCCGTTTTGCCACCGATAGCAGCATCAACCATCGCCAGCAGGGAAGTCGGGACTTGGACGACATTAATTCCCCGCAGCCAAGTCGCCGCGGCAAAACCCGTCATATCTCCAACCACACCGCCGCCCAAAGCTACCATTGTTGAGGAACGTTCTAAGCGGTTTTCTAAAGCCGCACCATAAATCTTCTGCACCGAATTTAAAGTTTTGTACTGTTCCCCTGGTGGCAAAATGCAGTTACCGACCTGAAAACCCGCTGATTCTAAGGCAGCAGTCGCCTTTTCGCCGTAGTGCCGAAAAATCGACTGATTCGATACCAGTAGCACTTTTTTGCCCAAATTAAGCCCACTCATCAGTGTACCAAGTTGGTCTAAACCGCCTGTTGGCGTAGCCCCCGTAGGGGATCGCACGCAAACATCGTAAGACTGCGATCCCAAATCCACTTTAATTACCGATTGCATATTTATCTACTTTAGATATTAGATTTTAGATTATAGTTCTTAATAGGTCTTTTTATCGATTATTTTGGAGAAGTTGCCATGAGTCTTACCGGAGCAATAACTTATTTCGGGCTTTTCGGTGGAATGCTGGGCGTAGCCACAGTGTTAATGTTTGGTTTGCGCGCTGTCAAACTCATCTAGTTTGTTAATTTAGATGTCGGAACCAGAGAATTTTATCTCTGGTAAAATTACCGATCGGGCCGATCGCATTTTAGCCAAAAATCTCTAGTCTGATCTGTAGATTGATGTCCTAAGTGCGATCGGCCTTATTAAAATAATTAATTTAAATCAAATTACAGTTCCTAGTCATGAAAATTATCTCGATTATCAATATATTGAGTATTTCCTGGAACCAAAAATCGAAGTTAACTATTAAACGAGCTTATTTCTGTTTATTTGCGATCGCCCTTTCCCTCACCTTTTTAACTAATGCCTGCAACCTCGCGCCAAATCAAGCTCTCAAACCGCTCCGAGTCGGAATTACAAGCTGGGCTGGATTCGACATTGTGCTCTATGCCTACCCATCGGGGATCTTCAAGCAGCGAGGGTTAGAGGTTGAATTTGTGCGGTTTGAAAACCAACAAGATTCCAGTCGGGCAGTGATGCGTGGTGCATTAGATGTGGCATTTGTGTCTTTGTGGGATGTGATGCAAGTCGATCCGGGCGATGGCAAACCTCTGGTATTAATGACCACCAATATTTCTGCGGGGGCGGACGGAATTATTGCCAAACCAGAAATTAAATCTCTAGCAAATTTGCGGGGCAAAAAAGTAAGCGCAAAGCTGGCAACCGTCAACCATTTAATTTTACTAGAGGCATTGAAAGCAAATCAAATCAAGCCCTCTGATGTGCAGATTTTGGATTACTCTAATGAAGTAGCAGCGGATAAAATCAAGGAAGGTGAAATCGATGCAGCGGTATTATGGGAACCAATGCTGGGCGAAACGGTCAAGAGCATTAAAGGCAATATAATTTACACCACAAAGCAAGTAGACAGTCTGGTAATTGATACCTTGATGTCCAGTGACAAGATAGTGAAAGCGAAAAAAGCCGAAATAAAGCAATTTATGCTGGCATGGTTTGATGTCATGCACGCAGTTGAAATTCAGCCCAAAAAAGTGTTTGAGGCAGTTGGAAAGAAACTGGGACAAAGTGGGGACTCTTTTGCCAGTGATTATGCTGGGTTAAAAAAAGGTGATATGAACTTAAATCGCCGGATGTTTGGCCCAGAAAGTCGGCTCGAATCTGCCAAGGCAGAAATTGTTCAATTACTCAAAGCCGATCCGCGTCATAATCGAGTAATTCAGCAAGATGTTGAAACCGATCCCACTCTCCTCAATGAAGTCATGGCAGAGTGGAAACCATGAATCAGCAACCTAGAAAGAACTTATCCCGCCAATTATTATTGGGTTTTAGTATTTCTCTGGCAACTGTTGGCTTAGTCACCTTGGGATTTAACTACTTTTTGATTCAATCAAAATTAGAGAAAGAATTAGAACAACGAGCACGATCGATTACTCAGGGAGTTGGATTTTCCACAGAAGGATTAATCGAATTGGGGAATACAAGCATTATCAAACGAGTGGTGCAAAACTATGCTACCTTGCCGACTGTGGTGGAAGTGGCGATCGTGAGCCCCGATGGCAAAACCCTAGCCCGGAGTGGATCGGCACTCCAAAATCCTCCCTATGCTGCAATTTATCCAGAATTAACTCAAATATTAGAGCGATCGGCTCAAACAGGTTCTGAAACAAGTTTTAGAGCCAATATAGAGGGTGAGTTGGCCTTAGTCACAATTTTGCCCTTTAGTAGTACCATGTTTCGGCAAGGAAATCGGAGGGGCTTGGCGATCGCGATTCTCGATGCCGAAGAACTACAACAACAAGCATGGCAAACCTTCTATACTTCTACTGTCACCCTCCTGATTGGGATGACCGCAATTTTGGGGCTGATGACGATATTAATTCAGCGAATTGTCTTACAGCCACTCGAACGTTTGAACAAAGCTGTCACCGATAGGAATGGGATTGACAATTTTGTGATACCCAGTGGATTACCAAATAATGAAATCCAATTTCTAGCCCAGACAATTCAATCCGCAGCTATACGAGTAGAAGCATATCAAGAAGAACTGCTACTGCAAGCCCAAGATTTAGAAAAAGCGATCGGGGAATTGCAACAGGCTAAAGAAATCGCAGAAATTGCCAACCGCACCAAAAGTGAATTTCTGGCTAATATGAACCACGAACTCCGAACGCCACTCAATGGCATTTTGGGTTATACCCAAATCCTCCAACATGATGCGACAACTACTCCCAAACATATGAAAGGATTAGGAGTGATTCACCAATGTGGTTCCCATTTACTCACTCTCATTAACGATATTTTGGATTTGTCAAAGTTGGAAGTGCAAAAGATGGAGCTCTATCCCAAAGATTTCCATCTAGAAAACTTCCTATCCTCCACTGTCGATATGTGCCGAATCAAGGCAGAACAAAAAGGCGTGGATTTCCACTATCAGCCAGCTAGTAACCTGCCTATTGCAGTCCATGCTGATGAGAAACGACTGCGGCAAGTGTTGTTAAATTTGCTCAGCAATGCTATCAAGTTTACTGATATGGGTACTGTCAGTTTCCGAGTTGAACCTATCGGAAAATCAACGGAATTTGGTGAAGTCCAAAGGATTCGATTTAAGATTAAAGATAGTGGTATTGGCATTGCTGTGGAGAAATTATCGAAGATTTTTTTACCCTTTGAGCAAGCCGGAAAAGGCGATCGCAACAGCGAAGGAACTGGCTTGGGGCTTGCCATCGGCCAACAAATTATCCTGAAAATGGGCAGTGAAATTCATGTCGAGAGTGTACTTGGTGAGGGTAGCAGCTTCTGGTTTGAGGTAGACTTCTTGCCAGCATCGGATTGGACGAGAGAAGATAGGATTGCCGATCGCAAAATCATTGGCTATCAGGGCGAAAGACGCAAAATTATGGTGATTGACGATCGCCCTGAAAATCGTCTCGTCATCGTCAATATGCTGGAACCCCTAGGCTTCCAAGTAGCAGAAGCTGACAACGGAGAAACGGGCTTAGACATCGCTATTAAAATGCTACCAAACTTAATAGTTACCGATATCCATATGCCAATAATGGATGGCTTAGAAATGACTCATCGTCTCCGACAACTACCAGACTTTGCGACTACGCCGATTATTGCTTCTCCAGGCACTTTGTCTCAGGTGGATATACAGGCAAGTCTGGATGCTGGCTGCAATAGTTTTTTCCCTAAGCCGATCGAGTTTAGTGGATTGCTGAACCAATTACAGCAACACCTGGAATTGCAGTGGATTTATGAAGAAATGGAACTAGATGTGATTCAAATTACTGAGAAAAAAGCCCATGATGTTATTATGGTGATGCCGCCAGCCGAAGAACTCGGAGCCCTCTATGTCGCAGCCCAGGGTGGTTTTATGAGTGATATTCACCAAGAAGCCGAGCGCCTAAAGCAATTAGCACCCGAATATATAGTCTTTGCGAACCGAGTTTTAGAACTAAGTCAACAGTTTGATGATGAAGCCATTATTCGCCTAATCGAACCACTACTTTAGCAACTTTAGTTGATCCGTAGGGTGCGTCGCTCTTCGATATTGGATATAACTCATATCTTGCACCAATGACAATAAGGGGATTTT